>JBEBSD010000008.1:0-131052 GCA_040394475.1 Telluribacter humicola
AGTAGATATCTCTAATAATTTGTTTCTTCTCTGCGCTGTTCCGAAGTCTCATATTCGACGTAGGAGTCTGAGAAGCAATATAAGTCGAATAGGTGATGGTCGGCTTTTCCTCTTTACTCTGGCTTTTGGTAGTAATCAATATCACGCCATTCGCCGCCTGTGCTCCGTAAATCGCTTTACTACTGGCATCTTTGAGGATATTCAAAGATGCTATATCGGCCGGATTGATGTCCCCCAGTCTCCCGTTGTAGACGATCCCGTCCAATACTATCAAGACCGACCTGTTTCCATTGATGGTATTTCTTCCTCTGATCTGAATTGATGGTTCGGCACCTGCCTGGTTGGTCTGCCCGATCTCCAGCCCGGGGATTGAGCCTTTGATTGATTGCAGTATATTCGTATTGGGAGCTTCCTTAAATGCTTCCAGGTTTGCCGTGACAATCGACCCCGTCAAATCGTTTTTTCTCATTGTTCCGTACCCGACCACTACCACTTCTTCCAATGCTTTTTCATCCACTTCCATTGTGATGTTAACAATAGTCTGCGTCTCGACAGCGACCTCCTGGCTACGATACCCTACAAATGAAAAGACCAGCGTCGTCTGTTCATCCGGAATGCTCAGCGAAAACACCCCGTCGGCATTTGTCACTGTTCCTGTTTGAGTTCCTTTGACCACAACATTTACTCCCGGGAGCGTTTCGCCCGAAGATTCAGTCACTTTTCCCCTGATGACCCTGTCATTCGTCAGAAACGGCGGGACTTCCGGATCCGCCTGCAATGCTGCTGTTTCGTCCTCGGTTTTTCCGAATAGCGCGGAAGGGGCAACCGCCGGTTCGGGTTTTGCCGATGGCCGGCGAAGCGAAACCACGTAGGTGTTTTTTCTTACCTTTTTATACGACAACCCGGTTCTGTTCAACACCAGTTCGAGATTCTTTTCCAGCGATTTTTTAAAATCTATATCCTCCGTGAAAATCGAAAGGGGATCTACGATACGATCTTCGAAGAGTATTTCGGCGCCGTAGTGCTGCTGAAGACTCAGCAATGCATTTTTGAGCTTCATTTCTTTCAAAACGGGGGCTTGTTTCTGCACCTGTGCCGCATAGGCCAGCTGCTGGGCGTCCGCTTGCCCGGTAAGTAGCAGGCCGGACAAAATCGCCATTATCCCGTTGAGAAACAGAGAGAATAAACGCTTTTTCATTATCATAATACGAATTGGTTAAAAGTAGAAGGAAATCATCTCTGATACAGTATTAATGTATCCTGCTTTTTCATTGTTTCAAGGGAAAACACCTCGCGGAGAATACTCAAAAGTTCTCCGCTGGTCCGGGTCTCAAAATTTCCGGTAATTGTCCGCTCCGCTATCTCCTGCGTGGAAGGCCAGACCAATACCCCAAAATTTTCCTCCAGTAACTGGCAGATTTCACTTACCGGAGTAGCGTCAAATACAAATCGCCGTTCTTTCCAGGCGCTGTGCTCCTTCGGACTTTCAGTGGTTTGGAGCTGCACTTCTCCGACCTGGTCCAGGGTGAGCAGGTCTCCTGGTTTCATTGTCAGTTGCGTTGGCCGGCCCTGCTTTTTGTAGTCTACCCGTATTTTTCCACTGTTCAGCACCACTTTAGCGCCTCTTTTCCGGGCAAAAACACTAAACTCGGTCCCCAGTACCTCTACCTGGAATTCTTTTGGTGTTTTTACTACAAACCGCTGATCTGTTTGGGTATGCAGTACCGAAAACGCTGCCTCTCCATTCAGCCATACCTCGCGAACGCCGTTGTTGAAACCGAAGCGCGGCAGTCGTAGTGAAGAGTTCGCATTGAGGGTTACCCCACTGCCATCAGGTAAAACATGATGGCTTATTTCTCCGTAAGAGGTCCGGATCGTTCTGTACAACAGTTCGTCTTTCATACTCCAGCTTCCCGCAATAACTATCGCAAAGCAGGCTGCAAGCAAGAACCATTTCCCCCGGATTCTGAATTTCCCTGCCGGGCTTTTTCCGGGAACGGGTTGAATGTTGCTTTCCGGATGGTCCAGCCGGCCCCAAAACTTTTGTATAGCACTTTCATAATCGGGAGTAAATTGGGAATGAATCCGCTCCCACTCCAGCAGATAGACACAGAATACTTCGAAGTTGGCGGGGTCTTTCAACCAGTCATCGACCAATTGAATTTCAATAGGCGTGGCTTGTCCGGATAAATAGGAAAATACAATTTGTTTTGATAAGGACGATTCCATGTGAACGGCTGGTAAATCGGATTTTAGGTGATGACTCAACTGCTGGAAAAACCCCTTAGTAGAGCGCCTGAGAAAAAAGGATCAGTGCAACACTCAACCACTCATTCTTCAGCTTCAGTCGCAAATACTTCAGTGCTTTTGAGATATGAACTTCCACGGTCTTGGGTGCTATCTGAAGCTCCGCAGCGATTTCGTGGTATTTCTTGTTCTCAAACCGGCTCATCAGAAAAACCCTTTGACATTGAGGCGGCAATTCAGCCACGGTATCGTTGATCTTTCGAAACAGATGATTGAAGTGTACTTCCATATCGGGCTGCTCCCGGTTGGCGATCTGGTCGCTTTCCACAGCTCCGTCCAGTAGTGTGGTCTTGCCGAATTCTCTTTTCAGATATGAAAATGCTTCATTTCTTACCGACCGAAACAAATAGCCGGCGTATGATGTAGTAATATCGATATAGGCAGCAGTCCTGAAAAACTGAAAAAAAACTTCACTTACGAGATCTTCGGCGACCTGTTTGGAATACACAAACCTTACTGCGTGGCTGCACAGAGGCGTATAGTAGGTCCTGAAAAGGATGTCCATCCCTTGTTTAGGGTCGTTTTTGAAGATTTTGCGAAGAAAAAGCTCCTCATCTTCTTTCCCGGACGGCAGGCCCGGCACACTTCTCTTAAAAGAACTGTCCGGATTTTCTCGATTTGGGAACGGTTCGGGCATAGGGCTTTGGGTCATTTCAGTATCATGACTCAAATGACTGCTTTTTCCCTTAGTTGTTTTGGAATTAGTTGCTTTTTTTTGAAAATTCTATGGTAAATGGATGCAACCGGTAGATAGGACAGGCATTGCTCGTAGAGGCGTTTCATGAAACAGCTCTACAGAGGGGGAAACAGGGAATCATAAAAAAAACCTCCCGGCGCAACGGATTAGCGCTGTTTTTGGTTATACAGGTATTATCTGCTTATCACAATACCGCTTACCACTTTGACAACTTTAAACGACATTGAGCTAACCGGCTTCGACCGCATTGATATTCAAGGGGCGCGTGAGCACAATCTGAAAAACATAGATGTTTCGATCCCCCGTAATAAACTGGTGGTCGTGACAGGAATCAGCGGAAGTGGCAAGTCTTCCCTGGCATTTGATACCATATATGCAGAGGGGCAACGCCGCTATATGGAGAGTTTCTCGGCCTACGCGCGCGGCTTTATCGGTGAGATGGAACGCCCGGATGTCGATAAAATTGACGGACTGTCTCCCGTCATCAGCATCGAGCAGAAAACTACTTCCCGAAATCCCCGTTCGACCGTCGGTACTGTAACCGAGATCTACGATTTTCTCCGGTTGCTTTATGCCCGTGCGGGAGAAGCGTATTCCTATGCAACCGGGCGTAAAATGATCCGGCAGTCACAGGACCAGATTGTCGACCAGTTGCTCCAACAATACGCCGACCGGAAAACAATCCTCCTCGCCCCGCTTATTAAAGGGCGAAAAGGCCATTACCGGGAACTTTTTGTCCAGATCGCCCGGCAGGGCTTTAACAAAGTGAGAGTCGATGGGGAAATCCTGGACATCACCCCCAAGCTGCAGCTTGACCGGTACAAAATTCACGATGTCGAAATTGTTATCGACCGCGTGGTTCCCAAACAGGAAGACCGGTACCGGCTGAGCCAATCGGTGGGAATAGCGTTCAAGCACGGAAAAGGCGCCCTGATGATCCTGGACGACAAGGGACAGGTGCACTATTTTTCCCAGAACCTGATGGATGCCGAATCGGGTATCAGCTATGACGAACCGGCGCCCAACAGTTTTTCTTTCAACTCCCCCTATGGCTGGTGCCCTACCTGCCAGGGACTGGGGATTGTGGAAGAAATTACAGAAGAATCGGTCATCCCTGACAAGTCGCTTACCATCAGCCGCGGGGGAATTGCCCCGTTGGGTGAATACCGGGATGCCTGGATCTTCAAACAACTGGAAGTCCTCCTCAAGCAATACAAGCTCAGCCTGACCACTGCCATCAGCAAATTTCCACCGGAAGTTCTCCAGATAATCCTTCACGGAAGCGATGCCCCGATCCCGGTGCCCTCTAAAAAGTATCCGGGTACGGAATGGGACACCAAATTTGAAGGGATTATCAATTTCCTTAAAAAGCAGCAGGAAACCGGCTCTGACAAAATCCAGGACTGGATCAAAGACTTTCTGGTCGTCCATACCTGCCCGGATTGTGAGGGCGCCCGGCTTCGAAAGGAATCACTCCATTTCCGGATTGACGATAAAAATATCTCGCAGCTTGCCGAGATGGATATTCACGAACTGGCCCAGTGGCTGCCCGGTCTTGAAGACCGGCTTTCCGACCGGCAGCGTTCCATTGCGCATGAGGTATTGAAAGAGATCCGGAAACGGATCGGTTTCCTGCTTAATATCGGACTGGATTATCTCACGCTTAACCGGCCTCTTCGTACCCTGTCGGGCGGGGAAGCGCAGCGCATCCGGCTGGCCACCCAGATCGGCACCCAACTGACCGGTGTGCTCTACATCATGGATGAGCCCAGCATCGGGCTCCACCAGCGCGATAACGTCAAACTCATCGAATCGCTGAAAAACCTGCGGAACATCGGAAATACCATCCTCGTCGTCGAACACGACCGGGATATGATGCTGGCCTCCGACTACATCCTGGACATCGGTCCCGGAGCCGGTCGTCACGGCGGACAGGTAGTCGGCAGGGGGACTCCGGAAGAATTTGTTAAAAACGGATCCGTAACGGCCAACTATCTGAGCGGCAAGCAGTCGATCGAAGTCCCGGCATCCCGCAGGAAAGGCAACGGCAACTGGCTGGAGTTGAAAGGCTGCACGGGCCACAACCTCAAAAATGTCACCCTGAGACTTCCCCTGGGGACGGTTATCTGCATTACCGGAGTAAGCGGCAGCGGAAAATCTTCTCTGATCCACGAAACACTTTTCCCGCTGGTCAACAAACATTTTTACCGTTCCCGGAGAGAAGCGCTCCCCTACAAGAGTATCACCGGGCTCGAACACATTGACAAAGTCATCGAAGTCGACCAGTCTCCCATCGGCCGGACTCCCCGCTCAAACCCGGCTACGTACACCAATTTATTTTCGGAGATCCGCAGCCTGTATGCGGAACTTCCGGAAGCGAAGATCAGAGGGTACAAACCCGGGCGTTTTTCGTTCAATGTGAAAGGCGGCCGTTGTGAAAACTGCGAGGGCGCCGGGATGAAACGGATTGAGATGGATTTTCTGCCGGATGTGCATATCGATTGCGAAACCTGCAAAGGCAAACGGTTCAACCGCGAAACCCTCGAAATCCGTTATAAAGGCAAATCCATTGCCGATGTGCTGGATATGACGGTTGAGCAGGCGCTCACGTTCTTTGAGAACCATCCCCGCATTCTTCGGAAAGTACAAACGCTTTTCGATGTGGGCCTCGGTTACATCACCCTCGGACAGCATGCGACGACCCTCTCCGGAGGAGAAGCACAGCGGGTCAAGTTATCGGAAGAATTGTCAAAAAGAGACACCGGAAACACCCTCTATATCCTGGATGAACCCACGACGGGTCTGCACTTCCAGGACATCAGCCAGTTACTCCGGGTGATCAACAAGCTGGTCGACAAGGGCAATACCGTCCTGATCATAGAGCACAATATGGATGTCATTAAAATTGCCGACTATCTGATTGACTTAGGTCCGGAAGGAGGGAACAAAGGCGGTTATATCGTCGGGGAAGGTACACCTGAAAAAATCGCCGCGCTCCCCGACAGTTATACCGGGCAGTTTTTAAAGCTGGAAATGTAGGGAGTTAGGAGTTATGAGTTATGAGTTGGATGATGAGGGAATTGGGTCTGTGAGGCTCGCGCTTTTGTTAGACGTAACCTATCAGAAGCCGTTCCGGAAAAAAGATCCCGGAGCGGCTTGTGATAGGTTACGTTAAACGAATTTAATTGTATCCCGGATTTTGCTGAAAATCTTCCTTATTGGTGACGGCATCCAGCTGCAATTGGGGAATAGGGCGCAGCAGATGATGTTCCCGGATATTATTTTTAGCATCGGGATTGTATTTTTTAACGTACTCAACCAGTTTCCCGGTACGCTTCAGATCATACCAACGATGCAGCTCACCCGCCAGTTCACGGGCACGTTCTTCCAGGATAAAATCAATTGTCAGATCTGCTGCAGTTATTTTCATGGCCTCTTCCCGGCCCGGGATAGCCCGTGCGGTACGAAGCGTGTTCAGCAGCGCTGCCGCTTCCGCCGGCTGTGTCGTCATGAGAGCTTCCGCCGCAATCAGGTACAGTTCGGAGAGACGGATAACAAAGGAGTCTCTCGGGCTCCACTCCTGGTTGGCCGTCAGCCGGGTAGGATCCATAAATTTTTTCAACTGGATGAACTGTGAACGCAGCTGGGGCGTCCCGTCGGCTGCGTAAACCGCGCGCCGGTCGAAAATCTTGTAGCGGTCTTTCGCTTTGGCTATTTCTGCAGAAGTTGCATCCCGTTTCAGAAAATACATGGAAGTATCCCCGAAAGCCATTTGCGGGTACCCATTTACCGATCCGGCCTTCAAACCGGCCATATTGGCATACCATACTGTCTGAAAGCTCCCCTGGTATCGTTGATCTGCCGTTTCATCAAAAAGATCCAGCAACCGTACAGAGGGCAGGTACCGTTGATAAGGGCGCCCATACTCGATGGAACGTTCCATCCCCGGCTGTTTGTCATAGACCATGATGAAATGCAAATGGCTGTTGTTACCCTTATTGGCCCCTACTTCATAGTCACCGTTCATCGTATCGTCACCCGTGTAATTCACATAGAAAACGACTTCCGTGTTGCTGCCTCCTTCGCTATTTTTCATATCCCACAAGGCGCCGAAATCACTGAACAATGCGTACCGGCCCGTTGCGATAACTTCCTGGGCAAGCCTGGCTGCTTCCGCATACAGCGCCTGATCGTTCGTCGTACTGGCCCGCGTCAGCGCCAGCCGTGCCTTCATGGCCTTAGCGGCATCCTGCGTGATCCGTCCGGTGGCCGATTTTCCTGCGGCAAGGCCGGCGATGGCGACATCCAGATCCTCAAAAATAACCTGATAAAAATCGGCGGTAGATGACCGGTTCGCCGTCGTCACCACCCCGACGGTGGGTTCCGTGTTCAGGACCACATCGCCCCAGGTTTCCGTAATGATCGACAAATAAACCGCCCGTAAAAACCGTACTTCTCCCTCATACTGTTTATTCAAGGCTTCCGACAAAAGAGGACTTGGTAAGAGCGCCAGGGCGGTATTACAGGTATTAAGCGCTTTGTAAAGATGCGTCCAGTAATCTTTCAGGTTAGTCTGGGCACCGTTCAGATCGACCGTATAATCCGAAATCTGGTTCGCCTTGTTGTCGCCCCCTCTCAAAAACAGGTCGGTACCCGTTTCGCTGAAAGCCGAAGGAAATTCCTTTCCATACCACAACCGTAAGCCCGAGTAACTGGCATTGACTGCGCTGGTTATCCCCAGTTCGGTCTTGAAAAACGGGTCCTCCGTGAGTCCGCTTTTATTGGTTTCGGTCAGATAGTCTTCACATGAACAAAAGCCCAGCGCTGCGACCCAGATGAATGCTTTAAAAAATATCCTTTTCATATCGTTCAAAAATCAATATTTACACCAAAAATCAATTGTTTAACCAGTGGAAAACTCAGCGCTCCGCCACGTTCCGGATCGTAGTCTTTTATCTTGCTGAACGTAAAATAGTTCTGTAAGGTAGAATAGACCCGCAGCCTGCTGACTCCCAGTCTTCCCAGAGAAGATTTCGGCAAATTATACCCCAGGGAAACATCCCTTATTTTCAGGAAAGAGCCATCGACATAGCCCAATGTTGATTGGAACATATAATTAGTGGTAGAAAAGGAGCTGTTGGGCCGGGGGAACGCATTGGTCGGGTTCTCCGGGGTCCAGTAATCTACGTTGGAAGAGTTTTCAAGGGCGCTGGGCTTGTAGGCCGTATTGGGTTCATAATTGATAAATTGCCCGACCCTTGCAAACACAAATACACTCAGGTCGAAATCGCCGTACGCAAAATGGTTATTGATCCCGGCCGAAAATTTCGGTACCTGCGAAAAAGTCACCCGGTCGTCGGGGTCGCTTCTGCCATTGCCGTTGGTATCCGCCACCTTGACATCGCCCGGCTTAAACCCTCCAAACTCGGTAGCCGCCGTCTCTTCTCCCAATTGCCAGATCCCTATTTTCTTATAATCATAAAACACTTTAGTAGGATCTCCGACGAACCACCCGTTGGCTTCATTACGGGTCACCCCGCTGTTCAACGCGACGATTTTCTCCCTATTCAGGGTAAATGACCAATCTGTCGACCAGCTGAAGCGCCCCTTTGCGATATTCTGTGTATTCAGGGATAATTCTATTCCTTTATTCTCGGTTTGGCCGATATTTTCCATCACCTCGGTATAGCCCGTTGCCGGTGGAAGCAGGCTGGGCAACAACAAATCTCTTGTCTGAGACCGGTAGACCTCGACACTTCCCGAAATCCGGTTGCTCAGGATCCCGAAGTCAACTCCTGCATTCCAGGTGGCGGTGGTTTCCCAGGTCAGGTTCGGATTAGGGATGGCGCTGGGCCAATAGCCGAAGGCGGCTGTCGTGCCAAAAGAATAGGCAGAATTGGCGAGTCCTCCTTTTGTGGCATAAGGGTCAATGGCAGCATTACCCGATTTCCCCCAGCTGACCCGCAGTTTCAGATCATTGAACAGGCTGCCATCTTTCAGAAATCCTTCCTCAATCACCCGCCAGGCGCCCGATACCGACGGGAAATAGCCCCATTTATTGCCCGCTGCCAATACAGAAGAACCATCTGTCCGGAGCGAAGCCTGTAAGATATAGCGGTCCCATAGTTTATAATTGACCCGCCCGAAGAAAGAAGCGATGCGTGTTTCTCTCAGCCTGCTTCCTATAGCTTTGGAAATGGTATTGGAATTGATATCGTGATAGGAGGTAACCGGTGACGCCTGATTATTTCCGGAAGCATCATATTCTTCATACTTCGTTCCCAGGGAGCTGGTTCCGACCATAGCATTGAGTTCATGGATGCCGAACGCTTTCCGGTAATTCAGGGTGTTTTCCCAGGTATAGTTAAACCCGTTGTTGATTTCTACCCCTGAAGACGAATTGCGCCCTACGTTGGCAATGGTATTATAATCTTTGAAATACCCCCGGCGGAAGTCGGCAATATCCAGTCCGATGGTCGTTTTGAAAAACAAGTCTTTGGCCAGCTTGATATCCAGGTAGGCGGAAGTAAACAATCGTTTGTCGAGCAGGTTGTTTACAAAAACTCCGGGTTGTTCGTCTGCCAGCGGCGTAAACTGTGCACTATAGCCGGGCGCCGGATTGAGGATCAGCTTTCCGTCGTCATCGAATGCCCTGGCAATCGGCAGGATCTTATTCGCCATGTTGAGCGGATTGTCGCGTTTGTCCTGGTTTTTGTAGGTATAAATCGCATTGATCCCCACCTTAAACCGGTCGCTCAATTGATGGTCAACACTGATTTTCCCATTGATCCGGTTAAAAACATCGTTCAGCAACAAGCCTTTATCTTTCTGGAACCCCGTAGAAATAGCAAATACTGTTTTCTCGTTGCCGCCGGTCAGGTTCACTTCATAGTTTTGCAAAAGACCGCGATGGAAGATATAGTCCTGCCAGTTTTCAAACTGCTTGTCCTGGATGAACTGGTATTCCTGCACCTGAAAAATATCCTCGTCCTTACGGTACCTCCCGTCCTCACTGGTAGTCCGGTAGGCCTCCCGTTTCAATTGGGCGTATTCCTCGCCGTTCATCATCCGGGGATAAAGCGCTTTGCTGTTGACCGAAACGTAGGAATTAACCGAAAGCTTTGCCTTTCCGGCGGTTCCTCTTTTGGTCGTGATAATAATGACCCCATTCGCCCCGCGGGTTCCATAAATAGCAGTTGACGCAACATCCTTCAGGATTTCAATGGATTCGATGTCGGTAGGGTTGATATCCACAAACGAACCGTAAGGAATACCATCTACCAGTACCAGCGGATTGTTATCCGCCCGCAGTGACCGGTTCCCCCGCAACAGGATATTGATCCCCGCTCCCGGCTGCCCCGACGACTGTGTAATGTCGATTCCGGCGACCTTCCCCTGCAGCGATCTCAGGGCGTTGGTGGTGGGAATGGCGGTAATATTCTTTGCCTTGACTGAAGTGATTGCACCGGTTACATCGCTCTTCTTCATCGTACCATACCCGACCACCACAATCTCTTCGAGCGCCTTCGTATCCGGTGTCAGCCGGATGTCGATCAGGCTGCGTTGATTAATCGGAACTTCTTGCGGACTATAGCCTACAAAAGAAAAAATCAGGATCCCGTTTCCATCCGGTACTTCCAGACTATACGACCCGTCTGCGTTGGTAGTTGTCCCGGTAGCCGTTCCCTTCAAAAGGATACTGACACCCGGCAGCTGTTCCCCATCGATTGCCGTCACTTTCCCCGATACCTTGAAAGCGACCCGCTGCCCCGGGAATTCCACGCCGTTTCGTTGCTGTCCTCCGGCAGGTGCTTCCGTTTCCGCCTGTATCGTCAGGGGAAAAACCAGCAAGCACACCGCATAAAGATTAAGTAATTTTTTCAACATAATAGTTAAGGTTAAACAAATTCATTAAAAACTAAAATTGGATTGAACAACTATTTTGATTTTTAAAAATGTTAGAAATACAATTATTAGTTTGAAAAGGTATGAATGCCGCCGTCGTTCGCAACAATAATCCCCGTATTTATTTGTGCAATCGTTCCCGGCAACGTTTGCATCCTGCCGGCTGCTCCGGTAATCTTCCGCAATCAGCGGCGGCCTTCTCCGCCGCAGGGATCATACTATCTAAAGCCATAATAGGACAAATCCAAGGAAGCTATTTGTAAATGAAACAGAGAAAAACACGCCGTCAGCAATGGCCGGTTAGCCATTCGGTCTTTGTAGAAGGACGGTTTGCCGCGCGATGCTGCGGTCTGCGTGACCCGGTCTGCGTGACCCGGTCTGCGCGACCCGGTCACACCAGGGAGAGCGGTGCGGAAATAAAAAAGCCGGAAACAGGGATCCTGTTTCCGGCGGGAATATGATGCTGGGACTATTACTGTTCTGCCAGCAATTTTACAAAATCATTAAAAAGATAGCGCGAATCATGGGGACCGGGAGATGCTTCCGGATGATACTGTACCGAAAACGCCGGTTTGTCCTTTCTCCGAATTCCCTCGATCGTATGATCATTCAAATTCACATGCGTTGCCTCTACCACGGCACTGGCATGGATTTCATCGGCGTTCACTGCAAAACCGTGATTTTGAGAGGTAACTTCGCAACGGCCTGTAATCAGGTTTTTGACCGGGTGGTTAAGACCATGATGCCCGTTATGCATTTTATAGGTACTAATACCACTTGCCTGTGCCAGCAACTGATGTCCCAGGCAAATCCCGAAGAAAGGCTTATTCGTATCCAATAGTTTCGATACAGTCGCTACGGCATAGTCCATCGCGGCAGGGTCTCCCGGTCCGTTGGAAACAAAAAAACCATCCGGGTTCCATGCCATCAATTCTTCAAAAGAAGTTTTAGCCGGAAAAACCTTGCAATAGCAACCGAGCGCAGCAAGGTTCAGCAGGATGCTTTTCTTAATCCCATAGTCAAGGACCGCCACGCGCCAGCGCGCTTCGGTTTCCTCGCCGAAGAAATAAGGTGTTTTGGTGCTGACGACCGACGACAGCTCGAGACCTGCCATCGACGGGACTTTGAGAAGTTCCTGCTGCAGCTCCCTTTCATCCAGGATCTCCGATGAGATGATGGCGTTCATCACTCCCTTTTCCCGCACGTGGCGCACCAGCTGACGGGTGTCCACCTGGCTGATCCCCACTATCTTTGCGCGCTCAAAATAGGTTTGCAGGGAGAAGTCCGCCTGATGCCGTGAATAAACCGTGGAAAAAGTATTGCAGACCATTCCGCTGATTTTCACGGAAGACGATTCCTCCTCTGTTTCCAGTTGTACGCCATAGTTGCCAATATGAGCGCTGGTATTGACTACAATCTGTCCGAAATAGGAAGGATCAGTATAGATTTCCTGATAACCTGTCATTCCCGTATTAAAACAAATTTCCCCGCCGGTGGTTCCTTCTATTCCCAGGTGCAAACCCCGGTAAGCAGTGCCATCCTCCAGTAATAACAAGGCCTGTTTTGCTTGCGACATTCTAATTCGACTAGGTTTTATGCGATGTGTATTCCTTACAACTTTCTGTAAAGCTATTTACCCGGCCTGTACCGCCATACTACGCAGCGCAAACCGGGTGCAAAGTTGGACAAAAAAAGGGTTAAACGAAAATGTTCAACCCTTTTTTTGTATAATTCAGTTAACGCCTCAGCCTTCTCTTCCGCCCAGCAATTCATCCTGCCACGCCTTCAACTCCTCCCACTTGCCATCAGCAGCCAAAGCGGCCTGCTTCGGCCAGGTAGCGGGATCATGCGCTGCAAACTGACTGCCTGCATTGTCCAGGATCTCCCGCAATGCTTCCGGAGTGGCGGCGGCCAGTAAGCCGAAGGTAGAAACGCCTGCTGCGGTCAATACTTCTGCAATTTTAGGACCAATTCCCTCGATTTTTTCCAGGTCGTCGGCGACCGTTGATTCCACCACTTCGGCTTCCTCGATGACGGGAGCTGCCGCTACCGGCGCCTCTTCTTTCGCCTTCTTGCCACCACGGCGGCTACGACGCGTTTTAGTCGCTTTTTCGGTATTTGCAAGTGCCAACGCATCATTGAAATCAACCAATTCCATCAGGGCTAATTCCGCATTATCACCCAACCGGCTTCCCAATTTGATAATACGGGTATACCCGCCCGGACGCTCTGCGATTTTATCGGCCACGACGTTAAAGAGTTCCTTCACTGATTCCTTATCCCGAAGGTAAGAAAAAGCCGTACGCCGGCTGTGTGTGGAATCATCTTTCGATTTGGTCAGAATAGGCTCCACGTATTTGCGCAATTCTTTCGCTTTGGCCACCGTTGTTTCGATACGCTTGTTCAAAATTAATGAACAGGCCATATTGGATAGCATTGCGCTACGATGTGAGGCTGTTCTGCCTAAATGATTGTTTTTCTTTCCGTGTCTCATTTTTGATTTAAATTTACCGGGCTACAATCTGCTTCCCGGCGGTCCGTTTCGAGCAGCGAATTTCGCGCTTCAGAAAGGAAACCTGATTGTTATTTGTTTTTATCTTCAGCCTAATCTTCGTCGAGGCGGTATTTACTCACGTCCATTCCAAAGGTCAATTGCTTGTCCTGCACCAATTGCTCCAGTTCTGTCAGTGATTTTTTACCAAAGTTGCGGAACTTCATCATATCCGAGATCTCCAGTTTCACCAGATCGCCCAATGATTTCACATCTGCCGATTTCAAGCAATTGTAAGCACGTACGGAGAGATCGAGTTCAGCCAGCGGCGTTTTCAGCAGCTTACGCATGCGCAGCATTTCTTCATCCACCTGATTATCATCCTCAGCCTTCTGTTTTTCAAAAGTCATGGTCTGATCAGAGAACAACATAAAATGCTGAATCAAAATATTGGCGGCCCCTTTCAGGGCATCCTCCGGGTGGATCGAGCCATCGGTTTGAATATCGATCAGCAAACGTTCGTAATCGGTCCGCTGTTCAACCCGTGTATTTTCAACACTGTACTTTACATTTTTGATCGGCGTATAAATAGCATCCATTGCGATGTGCCCAAACGGAAGCTCGTTTGCTCTTGGTTCATCTGCCGGTACGTATCCTCTGCCCTTATCCAGGAACAATTCCAGTTCCAGCTCCTGCTTATCGTCAATATGAGCGATTACCAATTCAGGGTTCAGCACCTCAAACGAAGTAGTAAACTTACCCAAATCCCCCGCTGTCAAGACCGAAATATTTTTAAGGTTAACAACAATGCGGTTTTCTACCAAATCGGATACTTTCTTAAAGCGAACCTGTTTCAGGTTCAGAATAATTTCCGTCACATCTTCTACAATCCCTTCAATAGAAGAAAACTCATGCAGAACACCCGGAAATTTGACACTCGTAATTGCGTAACCTTCCAGTGAAGACAAAAGGATCCGACGCAAGGCATTACCAATAGTAACGCCGTATCCTTTTTCCAAAGGCTTGAACTCAAACAACCCGTGAAAATCGTCTGCTTTTTCCATTACGACTTTATCGGGCATTTGGAATGCTAATATTGACATGGTCTGTGTTCCTTTGTTTATAGTAAATGATGGTTGATCAAGCCATCGTTACTTTTATAATTGCGATCGCAAGGCAGGCCGTAGGCCCAAAATGCCGGATACCCCGCAGTACGGTGTATCCGGCTTGTTATATTATTTAGAGTACAACTCAACGATGAGCTGCACGTTGATGTTCTCGGGGATATCTGATCTTTCCGGGTACGACACGAACTTCCCTACCAGTTCTTTGCTGTCCCATTCCAGCCAGCTAAAGCGCTTGGTGCTATAGGCTGCCAGACTGTTGGTCACGGCCTCCAGGGATTTGGATTTTTCACGTACTCCGATCGTTTGTCCCGGTTTCAGGGAGTAAGAGGCAATATTGACAATCTCACCATCGACCAGGATATGCTTGTGCGAAACCAGCTGACGAGCTGCACGGCGTGTCGGGGCAATCCCCAGCCGGTAGACCGTATTATCAAGTCTGGCTTCACAGAATTTCAACAGGTTTTCTCCCGTAATCCCGCTTTTCACGGAAGCTTTCTGAAACAACAGCCGGAACTGTTTTTCCAGGATACCATACGTATACTTCGCTTTTTGCTTTTCTGTCAGCTGTAAAGCGTACTCCGACTTTTTACCACGGCGTCCACGACCGTGCATTCCCGGAGGATAATTCTTTTTTGAAAGTGCCTTGCTGGGTCCCATGATGGGCTCTCCAAACCTTCTGGCTATTTTAACTCTCGGACCTGTGTAACGTGCCATTTATTACGTTTATATAAAAATATGTAAGCCGTGGTGCAATTGTGTAATCCCAAGTTCCTAAATTACCAATTGGATACCACGATGATCAATTAAACTCTTCTGCGTTTGGGAGGCCGGCAGCCGTTGTGCGGCAGCGGTGTGATATCACGGATAGTGGTCACTTCAATTCCCGAATTCTGGATGGTCCGGATCGCGGACTCGCGGCCCGATCCCGGACCTTTAACGAATACCTCTGCTTTCCGCATCCCTAATTCGAAAGCAACCTGTGCGGCCGACTGCGCGGCGGTCTGAGCTGCATAAGGAGTGTTCTTTTTAGAACCACGAAAGCCCATTTTACCGGCAGAGCCCCAGGAAATAACCTGTCCGCTGCTGTTGGTAATCGAAATAATAATGTTGTTAAAAGACGCCTTGATATGTACCTGCCCAACCGGCTCTACTATCACAACTCTTTTTTTGGCTTTGTCTTTTCTCTTATTTTGTGCCATGTTTGATCCTTAAAATCTGGATGTAAAATAGATGATCACCAAGTAGTATTACTTAGTCGCTTTTTTCTTGTTCGCCACAGTCTTCCGCCTTCCTTTACGGGTCCGCGAATTGTTCTTCGTCTTTTGTCCGCGCAAAGGAAGTCCCTTCCGGTGACGAAGCCCCCTGTAACAGGCAATATCCATCAACCGTTTGATGCTCAGCTGCACTTCTGATTTCAGTGCTCCTTCTACCTTGAATTCAGAACTGATAATCGAACGGATCGCTCCAGATTCATCATCGGTCCACTCAAGCACCTTCTTGTTTACGTCAATCCCTGCTTGATTCAGAATTCTCTTTGCGGAGCTACGGCCAATCCCGTAAATATAGGTTAGTCCTATTTCGCCCCTTTTTTTGTCGGGGATATCTACACCAGCTATACGTGCCATAATTGAATTTTAACCTTGTCTTTGTTTGTATCTGGGGTTCTTCTTGTTAATTACATAAATCTTACCCTTTCGGCGTATCACCTTGCAGTCGACGCTGCGCTTCTTTACGGATGCTTTAACTTTCATTTTATTGCTGTTTTCCCTTTCTTAAAACGATTCTACAATCCGGTTGCCCGGTCCCCTTTACTTATAGCGATAGACAATTCTGGCTTTAGTCAGATCATACGGCGACATCTCCAGCTTCACGCGGTCGCCCGGCAAAATCTTGATATAATGCATCCGCATTTTCCCCGAGATATGTGCAATCACTTCATGCTTATTCTCCAACTGAACCCGGAACATCGCATTCGACAATGCTTCTACAATTACTCCGTCCTGTTCTATGGATGCCTGTTTCGCCATTTGTTTCCTTTTATGTTACGCTTCTACCATTAAACTGGTATTGGCTGTGACCTTTTCTATGTATTCGAACGTGGTTAATACCTCCGCTTTCCCTTTCCTGACTGCTACCGTATGCTCAAAATGAGCAGAAGGCTGACGGTCGGTCGTGCGAATGGTCCAGCCGTCGCGCTCCTGAACGATGGCCTTTTTACCGAGGTTAATCATCGGTTCAATCGCCAATACCATTCCTTCCTTCAGTACAACTCCTTTTCCCCGCTTTCCATAATTGGGAACTTCCGGACTTTCGTGCAAACTCTTGCCGACACCGTGCCCTACCAATTCCCGCACAACAGCATAACCCAATTTCTCGACATACTCCTGGATCGCTGCTGCAAGATCCCCCATCCGGTTACCATCCACTGCCTGGCCAATACCGCGGTACAGTGATTTCTTTGTTGCTACCAGCAATTTCATCACTTCAGCATCCACCTCCCCTACCGGGTAGGTATAAGCACTATCGCTATGGAATCCATTCAGCATCACACCACAGTCGATGGAAACAATGTCTCCATCCTTCAGCTCGTATCCCCCCGGGATTCCGTGAACGACTACCTCATTGACCGAAATGCACAATGCACCGGGAAAACTGGGTACTTTCGCCGATCCTCCAAAACCTTTAAAAGAAGGAATTCCTTTATGGTCCCGGATAAACTCTTCGGCCACCTTATTCAGCTGCGCCGTAGCAACACCTGGCTTTATCCATTTGGCTACTTCCCCGTGCGTTCTGCCCAGTACATCGCCACTTAACTTAATCAGGCCAATTTCTTCCTCCGTCTTAAGATAAACCATACGCCAATACCTTACACTGCCAATGTTTCAGACCGGCCTTTAATCCTGCCCGACTTCATCAAACCTTCGTACCGGCGCATTAACAGGTAACTTTCTACCTGCTGTAAGGTATCCAGTACCACCCCGACCATAATCAGCAGGGAGGTGCCGCCAAAGAACTGCGCAAAAGAAGTCGTTACTCCGAACAGACTCGCAATCGCCGGAAGAATCGCCACCACTGCCAGGAGTATCGCTCCCGGGAAAGTAATGTGATCCAACACCGAGCTGATATAATCGGCCGTATTCTGACCGGGCTTTACTCCGGGAATAAACCCGCCGCCTCTTTTCATATCATCGGCGATCTGCTGCGGATTAACAGAAATGGCTGTATAAAAGAACGTGAAAACCAAAATCATAATACCAAACAGTACGTTATACTGCCAGGAGGTATAATCGGCAAAAATCGTGGCAATGTTCCCCGCAGTATCCGAACTTTCCGCAAAGAAAGACGCCACTGTGGAAGGCACAAACATCAGCGCCTGGGCGAAAATGATGGGCATTACCCCGGCAGCATTGACCTTCAACGGCAGGTACTGACGCTGTCCGCCGACGGTACGGTTGCCCACGACCTGTTTGGCATATTGTATGGGAATCTTACGGATCGCCTGCGTCAGGATCACCGCCCCCATTATAACAAAGTAAAGCGCTACCATTTCCAGGACGAAGATCAGGATACCGCCATTGCCCCGCGAGGCAAATTCCTGTAAGATCGAGCTGGGGAAACGGGAAATAATCCCGATCATAATCAGCATCGAGATTCCGTTACCCACCCCTTTATCGGTAATCCGTTCTCCCAGCCACATACAGAACATGGTTCCGGAAGTAAGAATAAATACGGCAGCAATCGTAAATACACCTCTGCTTACGAGCAACGCTTCATCCGGCACGGTGGTTTTCAAATACGTAAAACCCTGCGCAATGGTTACGAAAATGGTCAGCACACGGGTAATCTGGTTCAGCTTTTTACGGCCGGACTCACCCTCTTTCTGCATTTTCTGAAAATAGGGCAAAGCCATTGTCAACAGCTGAATAGCGATTGACGCCGAAATATACGGCATGATACCCAACGCAAAAATAGAGGCTTTGCTGAAAGCGCCTCCGGAGAATACGTCTAACAGTCCTAGCAAACCATCGGTATTCACAATCAACTGATCAGGCTCGACACCAGGCAAGGCGACAAACGATCCCAACCGGAAGATAGTTATAAACAACAAAGTGTTGAGGATACGTGTCCTCAACTCTTCGATTGAAAAAATATTTTTAAGCGTTTCGATGAATCGTTTCATTGTCTAAGGTATCAACCTAGCTAGTTCGGGGGGCAGCAACGAAGCTGCCTTTCCTACTCAAATTTGATTATAGTTTAGTGACCTTCCCACCCGCTTTCTCAATAGACGCCGCTGCGGCCGCTGAGAATTGATGAGCGGAGACCTCTACGGAAGAAGTCAGGGCACCCCGGTTCAGTATTTTCACCAGATCGTGCTTGCCTACGATACCGTTGCTTAGCAACAGCTCTATATTGATAACGGTAGCCTGGGTTTTCTCCGCCACTGCCTGTATGGTATCCAGGTTAATGGCTTTATAAGCCACCCGGTTGATGTTATTAAAACCATACTTGGGTACCCGTCTCTGCAACGGCATCTGTCCACCCTCAAAGCCTTTCTTTGCACTGTAACCGGAACGGGACTGGGCTCCCTTATGCCCCCGCGTGGAAGTACCTCCACGTCCGGATCCTTGTCCGCGCCCTACTCTTTTATTATTCTTAACCGAACCTGCTGCCGGCTTTAACGAGCTAAGCTTCATTATGATAGAAATTTAAATCTCTTCTACTTTTACAAGATGACTTACCTTACGGATAGCACCTTCAATACTATCGTTTTTTTCCTTTTCAACCGAACGGTTGATTTTGCCAAGCCCCAACCCCTGCATAATCTTCTTCTGAATCGCGGGCCGTTTGATGGTGCTTCTGATCTGTGTAATACGAATTCTGGACATAATCTAAAAGAATTAATGGGCCTGTATAACCAACTATCCGTTGAACACTTTATCAAGCTTTACACGGCGTTGCATAGCCACCTGATGGGGTGCTCTCATTTTCAGCAAAGCATCCACGGTTGCTTTCACCACGTTGTGAGGATTGGAAGAACCTTTTGACTTGGCCAAAACGTCCCTGATCCCTGCTGATTCCAATACTGCACGCATCGGGCCTCCTGCGAGGACACCTGTTCCGGGGGCAGCCGGGCGGATCAGCACGAGGCCTCCGCTGAACTTTCCTTCCATTTCGTGGGGCACCGTACTTTTTACGATCGGCACCTGAAAGAGATTTTTCTTGGCATCATCGATCCCTTTTGCAATGGCGTCGGTGACTTCGTTGGCTTTCCCCAGTCCGTATCCTACAACCCCTTTGCCATCTCCTACCACTACTACGGCAGAAAAGCTGAAACGACGACCGCCTTTTACTACTTTTGCCACCCGGTTAATGGCTACCACTCTTTCTTTGAGTTCCGATTCGTTAACCTTTGAAGGTCTTGTATGATTTGACATTTGCTGTATCTCTTAGAAATTTAAGCCACCCTCACGGGCTCCGTCGGCCAATGCTTTTACTTTCCCATGATATAAATACCCGTTACGATCGAACACAACGGCTGTCAAACCGGCCTCTTTCGCCTTCTCCGCAATCTTCTTTCCTACTTCCGCAGCCGCCGCTATATTGGTATTTTTCCTGTTGGCATCCCCTAATTCCAGAGAAGATGCACTCACCAGTGTAAACCCGTTGATATCATCCACCAACTGCGCGTAAATATTCGTATTGGAGCGGAATACGGTTAACCTTGGTCGTTCAGCAGTACCCGAAACCTTTTTCCGGATATGATACTTAAGACGTTGTCTTCTGTCTTTTTTAAGTGCCATGTTACTTGTATCTTCTAATATCTAGCTAATTATTTCTTGGAGGCAGCTTTACCAGCCTTTCTGCGAATCTGCTCGCCGACAAACCGGATACCCTTACCCTTATAAGGCTCAATCTTCCGCAGCGAACGAATCTTCGCCGCCACCTGACCGATCAGTTCCTTGTCAATTCCTTCCAGGATCACTTTCGGGTTTTGTCCCTTTTCAGCAACCGTAGTGGTCTTAATCTCAGCAGGCACTGCCAGAAAAATACTATGTGAGTAGCCCAGGCTGAATTCAATTACGTTGTTGGTAGCCGTAGCTTTATACCCTACCCCGACGATCTCCAATTCCTTCCTATAGCCATCGCTTACTCCCACGACCAGGTTACTGAGCAGCGACCGGTACAATCCGTGCAAGGCCTTATGCCGCTTCTGCTCAGTGGGGCGTACGACTTTCAATTCAGCGCCTTCCAGTTCTATTTTGAAATCAGGATCCACCTGCTGTGACAACGTTCCTTTCGGTCCTTTCACCACCACTTCGTTACTGTCCGAGACAGCAATCGAAACCCCTGCAGGCAACTGAATAATTTTCTTTCCTATACGTGACATATTCTTATCATTAACAGGTTTAGTACACGAAACATAATACTTCACCACCCACATTCAGCGCACGTGCCTCCTTATCGGTAATCACCCCTTTGGAGGTAGACAGGATAGCAGTTCCCAGACCGTTCAATACGCGGGGAAGGCTATCCGACCCTGTATATTTTCTAAGCCCCGGCTTGCTGATACGCTCCAACTTCACAATCGCCGATTGCTTCGTTAAAGGATTGTATTTCAAGGCAATCTTGATAGTACCCTGATGCCCGGTTTCATCGAATTTATAATTCTGAATATAACCTTTGTCGAAGAGTACCTTCGTAATTTCTTTCTTTATATTTGACGCAGGTATCTCTACCACTCTATGCCTTGCTTTTATGGCATTTCTGATACGTGTCAGATAATCTGCTATTGGATCCGTTACCATTTTTTTATAGTGACTCGTTTAAGCGCCCCAAAAAAGGAGTGCAAAGTTAAGTAATTGAAATCAGAATTAAAAGTGGTTTACCAACTTGCTTTAGTAACCCCGGGTATTTTTCCTTCAGACGCCATCTCTCTGAAAACCACCCGGCAAATACCAAACTTGCGCATATAACCACGGGGACGTCCCGTTATTTTACAACGGTTGTGCAGACGCACCGGAGAAGCATTTCGTGGAAGTTTGTCCAATCCAACCCAATCACCGGCTGCTTTTAACTTCGCACGCTTCTCGGCATACTTAGCTACTAACTGCCGTCTTTTCTTTTCCCGTGCTTTTATCGATTCTTTTGCCATTTGTCAATAATTACTTTTAATTATTTATTCGCATTACTGAAGGGCATTCCAAGCGCTTTGAGCAACTCATAGCCTTCTTCATCTGAATTGGTAGAAGTTACAAACGTAATATCCATCCCGGTAATCTTGTTCACTTTGTCGATACTGATTTCCGGGAAGATAATTTGCTCCGTTACACCAAACGTATAATTTCCGCGTCCGTCAAAACCTTTATCACTAACTCCTTTAAAATCTCTTACCCGCGGCAATGCAATGGATATAAGACGATCCAGAAATTCGTACATCCGGCTTCCACGCAAGGTCACTTTCGCTCCGATCGGCATTTTCTCTCTTAATTTAAAGTTAGAAACCGCCTTCTTTGAAATCGTAGGGATGGCCTTTTGTCCTGTGATCAATCCCAGTTCCTCTACACCGATATCTACCAGTTTCTTGTCAGCTACTGCTGCCCCGATTCCCTTGTTAATTACAATTTTCTGCAATTTAGGAACCTGCATGACCGATTTAAACTGAAACCTTTCCTTCAGTTTCGGTACCAATTCCTGTTTGTACGTCTCTTTTATTCTTGGAGTTGCCATATGTATGCTTAATTTTTGATGGATTTCCGACCCATCGTCGTTTATCATCTGTTCCGTGGGCCAATCAGATAAAATTGCCCGATTTTTTGGAGAACCTTTGCAGTTTACCGTCGGCATTCAGTTTCCGTCCGATACGGGTTGCCTCTCCGGTTTTAGGATCGACCACCTGCAGGTTGCTGATATGAATAGCCGCCTCACGCTTCTCAATGCTTCCCTGGGGGTTCTGTGCGTTTGGCTTCAAATGTTTGGTTACCAGGTTGGCGCCTTCCACTATAGCCCGTTGCTTCTTCACCAGCACCTCCGTAACGCGACCCGTTTTACCTTTGGAGTTTCCGGAGATTACTTTCACCGTATCTCCTTTACGAAGATGCAGTTTGCTGGGAGTATTGTTCGTATTTGCCATTGTCTTTTTAGAGTTTATTTCTTCGCTATGCCGTGTCCCGGGTCGCTCAGCTCCTGATTATCAGATAACTTCCGGCGCCAGCGAGACAATTTTCATAAATTGTTTTTCACGCAATTCCCGTGCAACCGGTCCGAAAATCCGTGTTCCGCGCGGTTCATCGTTAGCGTTAAGCAACACGGCCGCATTGTCTTCAAAACGGATATAGCTTCCATCCTTCCGACGGATCTCCTTTTTGGTCCGGACCACCACTGCCTTGGAAACAGTTCCTTTTTTTATATTGCCGGATGATACTACCGACTTCACCGTTACCACTATTTTATCTCCAATAGAAGCATATCGCTTACCGGTCCCGCCTAACACCCGGATGACCAGCACTTCTTTCGCACCGCTGTTATCGGCTACGGAAAGCCTTGATTCCTGTTGTACCATTATTATTTCGCCTTTTCAAGTATTTCTACTAATCTCCACCGTTTGCTCTTGCTCAACGGCCGGGTTTCCATCACTTTTACTTTGTCACCGATTCCCGCATCGTTGTTCTCATCGTGCGCCATCAGCTTGGAAGTCTTTTTGGTAAACTTGCCATAGAACGGATGCTTTACTTTACGTTCCACCGCAATGACAATGGATTTCTCCATTTTATCACTGACCACGAGGCCTATTCTTTCTTTACGTAGATTTCTGGTTACTTCAGCCATTTTCTTAAGCGTTATTTATTGCTTTGCATTCCTCTTTGCAGTGCCTTCCGTCAAAAGGCGTGCTATTTGTTTCCGCGCTGCCCGGATCCTTAACGGATTCTCAATTGGTGAAACAGCGTGTGCAAATTTCAGCTTAAGCAAACGCTCTCTCTCTTCAGCTACCTGTGCATTGATCTCTTCAATACTCAGTCCTTTAATATCCTCCTGCTTTTTCATTTTTCTGTCTTGTATTAGAATATCCAATCAGGGCATTATGCCTCCTGATAATCCCGTCGAACAATGAATTTTGTTTTGATCGGCAGTTTCTGAGCAGCCAATGCCAATGCATTATTGGCCAGGTCAAGCGATACGCCGGTAGCTTCGAACAGAATGGTTCCGGGCTTTACCTGGGCTACCCAATACTCGGGCGCTCCTTTTCCCTTACCCATCCGTACCTCCGCAGGCTTTTTGGTAATCGGCTTATCGGGGAAAATCCGAATCCATACCTGCCCTTCCCGTTTCATCGCACGGGTTACTGAAATACGTGCAGCCTCAATCTGGCGGGCTGTAATCCAACCCGACTCCAGCGATTTTATTGCGAATGAACCAAAGGCAATCTGGTGCCCGCGTGAAGCGATCCCGCTAAAACTTCCCTTCAGCTTTTGTTGCTTCCTGAATCTGGTTCTCTTAGGTTGTAACATAACTTTAATAATTATTCCTATGCCGCCAAGGCATAGTCAAGTTCCAATTATTTCTTCTTATTACGGTTGCTGCCGGCGCCTCCTTTACGGTTGCGATCGCCGCCTCCGCCACCACCGCCACGACGGTCATCTCCTCCACGTCCTCTGCGGTCTCCGCGCTCACCGCCCGGGCCGCCGCCTCTTTCCTGATGACGGTCACCGCCACGCTCGGTAGCTGCCGTTAACGCCGCCGGAGTCAGATCGCGCTTTCCGTAAAGTTCGCCTTTAAACACCCACACCTTGATACCGATTTTCCCATAGATGGTCTGCGCTTCCGATATGGCATAGTCAATGTCGGCACGGAGCGTATGCAACGGGATACGACCTTCCTTGTACTCTTCCGTACGCGCCATTTCCGCGCCGCCCAAACGACCGGACAACCGCAGTTTGATTCCCAATGCCCCTACCCGCATGGCGGAAGCAATTGATTGCTTCATGGCACGACGATAGGAAATACGTGCTTCCAGCTGCTGTGCGATGGTCTCACCAACGAGTTTGGCATCAATTTCCGGACGTTTGATCTCATAAATATTGATCTGCACATCTTTACCGGTGATGCTTTTCAATTCCTCCTTGATCTTATCTACTTCCGCCCCTCCTTTACCGATTACAATACCCGGCCGTGCTGTATGGATGGTAAGTGTAATACGCTTCAGGGTACGTTCGATCACTACCCGCGAAATCGCTCCTTTCGGAATACGGGCAGACATATATTTGCGGATTTTGTCGTCTTCAACCAGTTTGTCGGAAAAGTCTTTCTCACCGTACCAACTTGACTCCCATCCTTTTACTATTCCGAGTCTCAGACCTATAGGGTTAACCTTCTGTCCCATTCAATTATTCTCGTTTACCTTGTTTAATCTTCAGATACTTGTAAATCCTCATCTACGATAATCGTAATATGATTAGAGCGTTTCCGAATACGGTGAGCTCTTCCCTGCGGTGCAGGACGCAAACGTTTCAGCATACGGCCTCCATCTACGAATACCGTCTTAACAACCAGATCTGCATCTTCAATTTTCGCTCCCTCATTCCCCTGTTGCCAGTTGGCGATGGCCGACAATAACACTTTGTGCAGTATCGGAGCACCTACCTGAGGTTGAAATTTTAAGATAGACAATGCCTTGCTTATCTTTTGGCCACGGATCAAATCTGCTACCAGACGCATTTTGCGCGGCGAGGTAGGTACATTCCGTAATATTGCTCTTGCTTCCATTTTCGTTTAAGTTATTGACCGGAAACTACTTGCCGGCTGCCAACAATGTTATTTTCTGCCTTTGTCTTTTTTTGCGGTATGGCCGCGGAAATTACGTGTAGGTGCGAACTCCCCCAGCTTGTGCCCTACCATGTTTTCCGTTACATAAACCGGGATAAACTTGTTCCCGTTATGTACTGCAAACGTATGTCCGATGAAATCAGGTGAAATCATAGAACGTCTCGACCAGGTTTTGATAACCGATTTTTTACCGGAGTTGTTCATCGTTACGATTTTAGCCTCCAGTCTAAAATCTATATAGGGCCCTTTTTTTAGAGAACGTGACATTTATCTATTACTTTTTACGTCTACTAATGATCAGTTTTTCGGAAAATTTGTTCTTATTACGGGTTTTCTTTCCTTTAGAGAAAAGGCCCGTTCTTGAACGAGGCTGGCCTCCGGAAGCCCGGCCCTCACCACCACCCATCGGGTGATCAACAGGGTTCATTGCCACACCCCGTACCCGTGGACGACGTCCCAGCCACCGCTTTCTTCCCGCCTTACCCAGGGAAATGTTCATATGGTCATGATTGGAGACCACACCGACAGTAGCGCGGCAGGTTACCAGCACCATCCGCATTTCACCGGAAGGCAACTTCAGCACGCCGTATTTCCCCTCACGGGCTACCAGCTGTGCGTACGTCCCGGCGCTGCGGGCCATTTGCCCTCCTTTGCCCGGAGTCAGTTCAATATTATGAACGATCGTACCGATAGGAAGCGCACTTAACGGAAGGGCATTGCCCACTTCCGGAGCGGCAGTGGAACTGGATACGATTTGCTGTCCGACTTTAATACCACTGGGTGCGATGATGTAATTCTTCTCACCATCTCCGTATTGGATCAGGGCAATATGAGCGGAACGGTTAGGATCGTATTCTACGGTCAAAACGGTTGCAGGATCTTCTACACGGCTGCGTTTAAAATCAATAATCCGGTACCTGCGTTTGTGTCCCCCGCCCAGGTAACGCATCGTCATACGTCCTGCGCTGTTCCGGCCTCCGCTCTTTTTGATCGGTGCCAACAGGCTTTTCTCCGGCTTACTTGCTGTAAGTTCGCTAAAAGTGGGTGCCGAACGAAACCGTTGACCGGGGGTAACTGGTTTTATTTTCTTAATTGCCATTGCTTTATCTCGTCATTCTATTCCAGCAAGCACCTGTACTAGGCCTCACCATAAATATCTATAATTTCACCCTCGGCCACGCTGATGATAGCCTTCTTATATGTGGACGTTTTCCCGGTAACAAACCGGCCGTTGGAAGTCCGTGTTTTCGATTTACCGATTACGCGCAATGTGTTGACACTGACCACCTTCACTCCGTACAATTTTTCAACTGCTTGCTTGATCTCGATTTTATTGGCCTTTAAAGCCACTTCGAAAGCATATTTTCCCTGACTGCTCAGAGCAGCAACTTTCTCCGTAATAATGGGACGTTTCAGTACACTCATGATTGTATAGTCAATAGGGTTTCGATTTTCGGAAGTGCGTTCTCGCTGATAATCAAACGGTCTGCATTGATCAGATCGTAGGTATTGATAAGCGCTGCGGTGGTGATCTTCGTTTTCGGAAGATTACGGCCCGACAGGTAGACATTCTGATCGTTCTCTCCCAGGATCAGCAACGTTTTGATGCCACTGAGGGAAAGGGCCTGCAGCAGGCTCTGATACGATTTGGTTTTAGGCGCCTCAAAGGTAAAAGGTTCAATAATGGCGATGGCGTTTTCCTGCGCCTTTGCCGAAAGCACCGATTTACGGGCCAGAACCTTTATCTTCTTGTTCAGCTTAAAGCTGTAATCCCGGGGGCGGGGGCCGAAAACACGTCCACCACCTACAAACAAAGGTGATTTGATACTGCCGGCGCGGGCTCCGCCTGTCCCCTTCTGACGTTTAATCTTCCTCGTAGAATACCGTACTTCTGCACGTTCCTTCGATTTGTGTGTTCCCTGCCGCTGATTGGCCAGGTACTGCTTCACATCCAGATACACAACATGTTCATTGGGGGCTATTCCATAAATAGACTCCGACAATGACACTTTTCTGCCGCTATCTTCTCCTTTTATATTTAATACAGACAGTTCCATCAGTATTACTTCTCAATGATTACAAATGAATTCTTAGCTCCCGGTACCGACCCGCTTACCACCAATAGGTTTTGCTCAGGTATCACTTTCAAAACCTCCAGGTTTTGAATTTTCACACGATTTCCTCCCATACGGCCCGCCATACGCAAGCCCTTAAATACGCGGGAAGGAAACGAACAGGCCCCAATGGAACCCGGGTGACGTTGTCTGTTGTGCTGACCATGTGTCTGGCCACCCACTCCACTAAATCCATGACGTTTTACAACACCCTGAAAACCACGACCTTTTGCCTTTCCCACTACGTCGACAAACTCTCCTTCTTCAAAGATGTCCGCAATGGTCAATACAGTACCTAATCCGTATTCCTTTTCGAAATACTTGAACTCAACCAATTTTTCTTTGGGAGTTGTGTTGGCTTTTTTGAAATGCCCTAGCAGCGGCTTCGTAGTACGCTTTTCCTTGCGCTCTCCGAAACCAAGCTGGATGGCATTATAGCCGTCATTTTCCTCGGTTCTTACTTGTGTGACTACACAAGGACCAGCCTGAATAACTGTACACGCCAGAGCCTGCCCGTCAGCGTTGTACAAACTGGTCATTCCGATCTTCTTTCCTATTAAACCAGACATGTTTGATTGTTTAAAAATAGCAGGTATGCACCTATTTACTTAAATGGAGCGCAAAGTTAGAAATTTCTCATCAACTTTCAAATGCGGTCCTTACATTTATTCAAATAACCGCTTCAAAACCAGTGGGAAACGGTCCTCCGCTGCCGTACAGTCGCTTCTTCTGATTGCAAAGCACTAAAAAAAAGGGTCAGATGTAACACACCTGACCCCTGTATGATCCGTAAGCTTCTCGCGCTTAGCAGACCGAGATCAAATGTGGTTTCCGGTAAACGGACCTGCATCCAACAGTTATACTATCCGGCAACTGCCGGGTTCTGATCTATACTTTAATCTCTACATCCACGCCACTGGGAAGTTCCAGTTTCATGAGTGCATCTACCGTCTTCGCGCTGGAAGAAAAAATATCAACCAATCGTTTGTAAGTACACAGCTGGAATTGCTCCCGGGCTTTCTTGTTGACGTGCGGAGACCGGAGTACCGTAAAAATTTCCTTTTCAGTAGGCAAGGGAATAGGCCCGCTTACTACTGCTCCGGTTGCTTTTACCGCCTTAACAATTTTTTCCGCCGATTTGTCGACCAGGTTATGGTCGAACGATTTCAGCTTAATGCGAATTTTTTGGTTCATGTTATTGGTTTTGGTCCTGAAAAGTTAGGTACGCTGTGCAGAATCAACCGAAAGGACCATTTACTCCGGCTGCTTCTAGTTATCCTGTATTATTTTCCTCCTTTCGCTCTCTCAATCACTGCTTCAGACAAGTTTGAAGGCAGAAAATCGTAGTGTGAGAAGGTCAGGTTGGCAGTTGCCCTTCCCGAGGTGATGGTACGTAAATCCGTGACGTATCCAAACAACTCCGAAAGCGGAACATCTGCTTTGATCACTTGCGCTCCGGCTTTGGTATCCATTCCCCGCATCACCCCGCGACGACGGTTCAGATCACCCGTCACCGGACCGGTATATTCTTCAGGACTGACTACTTCCACCGCCATGATCGGCTCCAGTAAGCGTGCTCCTGCACTGCGGGCAGCTTCTTTGAAACCAAGCCGTCCGGCCATTTCAAACGAGAATGCATCTGAATCGACATCGTGGAAAGAACCGTGGAACAGGCGTACTTTCATGGAATCCACCGGATAACCCGCCAAAGGTCCGTTCCGCATGGATTCGTCAAAGCCTTTCTGAATAGACGGAATAAATTCTCTTGGAATCACCCCACCCACAATCTGGTTGACAAACTGCAACCCTGCTTTAACTTCCTGTCCTTCTTCCTGATCATCCCGCGGTCCGATTTCGAAGGCAATATCTGCGAACTTACCACGACCACCGGTTTGTTTCTTGTAAACTTCCCTGTGCTCGAAATTCTTCGTCAGCGCTTCCTTATAGGCTACCTGCGGCGCTCCCTGGTTGATTTCTACTTTAAATTCACGACGCATCCGCTCGATGATGATCTCCAGGTGGAGCTCGCCCATTCCGCGAAGAATTGTCTGACCGGTTTCCTGGTCGGTATTTACTACCAGTGTCGGATCCTCTTCTACCAGTTTCGCGATCGCGTTACTGAATTTATCCTGATCGGCAGATTTCTTAGGTTCCACCGCATACCCGATCACCGGCTCCGGGAATACCATTGATTCCAGAACAATCGGGAATTTCTCATCCGAAAGCGTATCGCCTGTTTTAATATCTTTGAAACCCACTACGGCGCCGATATCCCCTGCTTCCAGCCGCTCAATTTGGTTTTGCTTGTTGGCGTGCATCTGGAAAATCCGGGAAATACGCTCTTTGTTACCTGAACGGTTATTCAACACGTAAGAACCCGACTCCAGGGTTCCCGAATAGGAACGAACAAAACAAAGCCGTCCTACATACGGATCTGTTGCAATTTTAAATGCCAGTCCGGCAAATGGCTCGGTAGCAGAAGGCTGTCTTGAGATCTCCGCATCTGTACGCGGATCTGTGCCCACAATACTTTCTCTATCCAATGGCGAGGGCAGCAACGCCATCACCAGATCCAGCATGGTCTGAACTCCTTTGTTTTTGAAAGAAGAACCACAAACCATCGGAACAATTTTCATATCGATAACCGCGGCGCGGAGCGCTGTAAGGATTTCCTCTTCCGTGATCGATTCCGGATCCTCGAAATACTTCTCCATCAGCGATTCATCGTAGTCGGCGACCGCTTCCAGCAGCTTTTCCCTCCACTCGGCAACTTCTTCCAGCATGTCCTCCGGAATAGGCACGACCTCGTAGGTCATTCCTTTATCCTGCTCGTTCCAAACCATTCCGCGGTTGTTGATCAGGTCAACCACCCCTTTGAAGTTTTCTTCAGAACCAATAGGCAACTGCAGGGGCACCGCATAGGAACCCAGCATCTCTTTCACCTGCTTGCAAACATTCAAAAAGTCAGCCCCGGAACGGTCCATCTTATTGACGAACCCGATACGCGCTACATTATAATTGTTCGCCAGCCGCCAGTTCGTTTCCGACTGCGGCTCCACCCCATCCACGGCACTGAATAAGAACACCAAACCATCCAACACCCGTAATGAACGGTTTACTTCCACTGTAAAGTCAACGTGTCCCGGCGTATCAATGATATTGACATGGTATTGCTCATCCCGATATTTCCACCCCACAGTTACCGCTGCAGAAGTAATGGTAATCCCTCTTTCCTGCTCCTGCTCCATCCAGTCGGTAGTAGCGCCGCCTTCGTGCGTTTCTCCGAGTTTGTGATTTACACCTGAGTAATAAAGAATTCGTTCTGTGGTGGTTGTTTTACCGGCATCGATGTGGGCGGCAATCCCAATATTTCTTGTCAATCTTAAATCACGTGCCATGCTTGATGGTAGTTGTAATAATTGTGTTTTGAAAAAACAGAGCGCAAAAGTAATTTTTTTGTTTTTTAAAAACAACAGGTACTTCAATATTTGGCCATTTATTTTTGCATTAAAGGAAGTATTGAAAACAACCCTACCGGAAACCCTGCCCGGGAGGAGGCTTCCTACCGGGCACCTTCCGTTTGCAGCGATGCCGGCGGGACCTGCTCGATGGCCTTGGTGATCTTCGCCACCATTTCCTCAATCCCCTCGCCGGCTTCAAACCGGAGCGGCGGTTTGAAGGTTACCGTCAGCTGGGTATTCCGCTTTTTAAACCGCAGTCCCTTTTTGTCAAATGCCCTCCGGAACCCGTTGATCACGACGGGCACCACCAGGGGCCGGTGTTCCTTTATCAGGTAGGCAGTGCCCTTGCGGATGGGTGCATACGGCTTCGTGGTGCCTTGCGGAAAACTGATCACCCATCCGTGACCAAGACCATCGGCTATTTTATGCTGTCCCTGGTTGTCGAGCTCCCGCTTCACATTCTCGCCGCTGGCACGCCAGGAGCGCTCCACCAGAATCGCACCGGCAGCACTGAAAATACGGGGCAGGAGTCCGCCTCCTTTCATGGTTTCGGCCGCTGCCACATAATACAACCTGGCACGTGGTGAAAACAGGTAAAACGGCGGTGAAACCGTGTTGGTATACCCCCATTTAACGGCGCAGAAAATATGATAAAATGCCATCACATCGGCAAAGTAGGTTTGATGATTGGACAGGAACAGCACTCCCTGATCGGGCAGGTTGGCCAGGTTTTCTGTTCCTTCTACCTTCAGCCGGTTAACAGCGGTCAGCCGGTAATAGGTAAACCAGCCCAGAACAAACACGATCAGCCGTTTCAGCACCATGGAATTTCCAAAGGGATCTTTCTCAAAAATCCCCAGGAAGTCGAGGCGGTCCAGGAAGGCGGGCAGGTAACTATATACAGTTTTGGTTGACTTCATGTGTGCACCAAAAATTACGCAGATTTACACAGATAACACTTGAATGGTCTTCACTTTTTTCGGGATCTCAAAGGGTTCCCGCCGGACGGTGATCGGACCGAACCCTTCAGAAACCACTCAGAACAAAGGGATTGCGGTCGGCTTTCCAACTGGTAGCCGTCCTTTCACGCCGTCAGGTCTGGTTGGCAATATGACATTTTAGTTACTATTTTTAGTTATTTTCGTATAAATATTTGAAAAGTCGCCCTACATTTCGGACGGAGTTAGGAGTTATGAGTCTAGGAGTTGTTGGGGTCTGGGCACTGTGGCGGCAAACTGATATTTTGTAAGACAATTGAAATTTTATCTGCGTAATCACTGGTAACACTACTGAAAATACAAAAAACAAGCTCTATTGATATGAAATTCCACCATTATTCTAAATGCCTGTTGCTGGCGGCTGGCCTTGCGGGTCTTAGCGGTTGCTCCCGTAACCCGGTTACGGGCAAAAAGGAGATCATTTTTATGTCTGAGGAAAAAGAGATCGCTCTCGGGGCGGAATCGCATCCTTCGATCGTCGCCACTATGGGATTGTATGACGACAAAAAACTTCAGGAATTCATCAGCAGTAAGGGGATGGCCATGGCAAAGGTCTCCCACCGGCCCAATTTGCCCTATCAGTTTCATATTGTCGATTCCCCGATCGTCAATGCGTTTGCTGTTCCCGGCGGGTATGTCTATTTCACCCGGGGAATTATGGCTCACTTCAACAATGAGGCAGAGTTTGCCGGGGTGCTGGGCCATGAAATCGGCCACGTGACCGCAAGGCATTCGGCGCGGCAGCAAACCAGCCAGATCCTGGGCCAGGGGGCTCTGATGGCCGGGATGGTCCTTTCGCCGCAGGTGCGTGCAATGGGCGAAAGCGCCGTGCAGGGCCTGCAGATGCTGATGCTCAGCTACAGCCGGGCTCATGAAACCGAATCCGATGAAATAGGAGTCAGTTACTCCAGTAAAATAGGATACGATGCAAAAGAAATGGCCGATTTCTTCGGTACGCTGAAACGGTTAAGCGAAAAAAGCGGACAGTCCATTCCTACCTTTCAGTCGACGCACCCCGATCCGGGAGACCGTTATAATAAAGTGCAGCAACTGGCCCAGGCTTACCAAAGCCAGCACCCGGCCGACTATGCCGTCAACCGCGACAAGTACCTGCAGATGATCGATGGCATTATCTATGGAGAAGATCCGAACCAGGGCTTCGTAGAGCAAAATATGTTCTATCACCCTTCTATGAAATTCCAGTTCCCCGTTCCGAAAAACTGGCAATACGAAAACAGTCCGATCCAGTTTCAAATGGCCCCCAAAGATGGCAAAAGCATGATGATGCTCACCCTCGCGTCCGGCCAGACCCTGGAGGAAGCGGCGCAATCGGTCGTACAGCAATATAAGTTCAAGGTACTTGAAAACGCCAAACAGACCATTAACGGCAACCCGGCGGTGGTGATGATCTCACAGCAGCAAACCGACACCGAGCAAGGGCAAACCGCGGATCCGAAAAGTACGATCCAGATCGCGAGCTGGATTATCCAGTACAATAATGCCTTTTTTGCCTTTCACGGAATGAGCTATGTCCCGGATTTCAGCAATGCCTTCAATACGTTCAAGACAGTAGCCGGCGGCTTCCGTGCGCTCACCGATGCCAGCAAGCTCAACCGCAAGCCGGAACGGATCCGCATCCGGCAGGTGACGCGTGATGCCACGTTCCAGCAAGCGATGGCGGACTTAAAAATGCCTGCCAACCGCGTAGAGGAACTGGGCATCCTGAACGGTATGGAAAATAGTGCCAGGGTCACCAAAGGAATGCTCATCAAAGTGATCGGCCAATGACAGCATCCGGAGGAAGCCGCAGCGGCTCCTCCGCTAAAAACGATCGGTATGCCTGACCCGGACCTTCCAAACTATTCCCTGGCGACATTTTCCCGGAAGGACCCGGATTCCTTGTTTTATATCACACCGCTGGAAAAACTGGTTAAAAGCTTCAAGGAGATCGACAAACCCCATGCCCACACGTTTTACCTGGTGATGTGGATCGCGGCAGGAAGCGGCAAGCATACCATCGACTTCCGGACCTATGATGTGACGGGCGGCCAGCTCTATTTCCTCACTCCGGGACAGGTACACAGCTGGCAGCTTTCCGAAGATATCAGGGGGTTCAATTTATTCTTTGAGTCCCATTTTTTCAGGAGCCGTTTCGGGAACCGGCTTTTCCGGTATCCCTTTTTCCATTCCAATCAGTATCAACCTCTTTTGAGCGTCACCGATCAGCAGCTTCAGCTCGACACCCTGCTTACGTACACCTATTCCGAATACAGTCAGCACACGCCTCGCAATTACGAGCTGCTGCTTTCGTACCTGCATATCCTCCTGGAAACCAGCAACCGCATTTACAGTAAACAACTGCTTGACGAAAAATTTCCCCATTACTATGACCGCATCCGGCAATTTGAAGAGCTGATCGAAGACCAGTTGCTCCGGAATCGTTCGATCAAAGCGTATGCCGATCAGATGCATCTGTCGCCCAACCACCTGAATGCCATCTGCAGAAGGGTGCTAGGGAAAACGGCCAGTCAGCTCTACCAGGAACGCCTGGTAACAGAAGCCCAGCGCCTGCTTTTACACACCGGCAAGTCCGCCAAGGAAATCAGCTATCTCCTGGGATTCGAAGACTCCTCTTATTTTGGCCGGTTTTTCAAAAAGCATACTGGCAAAACCCCGTCTGCGTTTCGGCTTGGGGAATGACCGATCGTTGATTTCTACCATAAATACCCGGAAATGGCGCACAGTCACCCAGCAATATTCCGTATATTTGCGCCACAACCAATCAGCCGCAAGGCTATCGGATCATGCTCAAAAAATCCCGTCTGTACAGCATCTTCTTCAACAAGTGTCCCCGTTGTCATGAGGGCGACTTTTTCGTCCATAAAAACGCATTCTGGCCCATCACAAAGTTTGATCAGATGCACAAAAACTGTGCACATTGCGGTCAGCCCCTGACACCCGAACCGGGCTTTTACTACGGCGCGATGTATATGAGTTATGGATTTTATGTCGGAGTCATCCTGATCACCTCCGTGATTGCCATCAACTGGCTGGAAATGGACATCCCGTTACTGATCACCTGCCTTATTCCCCTGCTCATTATTTTAACCCCTGTTTTTTTCAGGATGGCAAGAAGAAGCTGGCTGACCCTTTTCGTACCTTATGCTCCGGGGGAGAAGAAGGCAGAAGCCAATACCCCGGCGTGAACCTCCTGGCACAGTAACGCTTTCTCCCGGGATTTTCAGTTCCCGGTCCGCTCATAGGCAGCTTTCCCGCTGTCGAGAAATCTTACAAAGTTCAGCGGGTCGAGATCGTAGTCAACCGGTGGCACCAGCAGATTGCCGTCATGTCCGACCAGGCAATAGTAGGGTTGTGCATTGTTGTTGTATTTAACAATCTGGAAGTCGCCATTCTGAGCCCCGATCGTCTTTTTTACCCGGTTATCGAACGAAGAAGTATACCATTCGGACTCCGGAAGCCGGGTCTTATCATCTACATAAAGTGCCACGATCACATAATCATTCTGCAGACGGCGCAGTACCTCCGGATGACTCCATACCCTGGCTTCCATTTCACGGCAATTGACACAACCATGGCCGGTGAAGTCTATAAAAACCGGCTTGTTTACTTTTTTCGCATGCGCGACCGCCTGGTCGTAGTCAAAATAGCCCTGCAGTCCATGGGGCAATTTGAACAATTCCGAAAACCGTACCAACCCCACTTCTGAAGGGTTTTCGCTGACCACAACAGTCCCTTTCCCGAGGTCAAAATCCTGCGTGGTCTGAGGAGGCAGGTAGCCTGCCAGGGCTTTTAACGGGGCTCCCCACATACCGGGAAGCATATATACCACAAACGTCAGCGTGACAATCGATAAGAGTATCCGGGGAACACTCACTTTTTCTACCGGCGAATCGTGTGGTGTCCGGATTTTACCCAGCAGGTAAAACCCGAGAAAACCGAATATGACGATCCAGAAGGCCAGGTACACTTCCCGGTCGAGGATTCTCCAGTGATAGACCTGATCTGCTATGCTCAAAAATTTCAGCGCGAGCGCCAGCTCCAGAAAGCCCAGCGTTACTTTTACCGTATTCAGCCACCCGCCCGATTTCGGCAAGCTTTTAAGCCATTCAGGGAAAAGTGCAAAAAGTGTAAACGGGATGGCAAAGGCTGCCGAATAAGCCACCATTCCCACGATAGGCTTGATCACCTGGCCGCCCGCAGAGGCCACCAGGATACTGCCTGCAATGGGTCCGGTACAGGAAAAGGAAACCAGCACTAGGGTAAAGGCCATAAAGAAAACCCCGAGTAGTCCTCCCTGGTCGGCTTTGGAATCCATTTTATTGACCAGCGAACTGGGCAACACGATTTCGAACATCCCCAGAAAAGACAATGCAAAAAGGAAGAAAACCAGAAAAAAGAATACATTGGGAATCCAGTGGGTGCTTAAAAAATTGGCAAACGCAGGACCGTTGATACGGGAGACCACTACTCCGATCAGGGTATAAATCAGGATAATAAATCCGCCGTACAGGAACGCTTTCGTTTTCCCCCCTTCCTGTTTGGTAAAGTACGTCACCGTCATCGGGATCACCGGAAATACGCAGGGAGTCAGCAAAGCCGCCAATCCCGCCAGGAAGGCCGTTAATGCAAAGGCCCACAGCGACCCTCCTGCCATCGAACCGTCCGGCACGCGCGTTACCGCCGGAGCCGTATTTCCCGGTTGGCCCGTCGCGCTGTCGGCAGCAACCGCAGCAGCACGCTCGGGTAACGTGTCCGGAGTGGATACTCCGGAAGCATCCACTCGGGAAGCATCCGCTCCGGAAGCATCCCCGGTTGCAGTACTTTTTTGCGGCGCGGGAGTTACTTCCTTCGCGGGTTCCTTCGCCGGCGGTTCTGCCCGCGCGGCGGCCTTAATCCCTGCAAGCTGGAATTCATCATCACCGGGTACACATAACCCGGATTTATTGCTGCAGGTCAGGAACCCGATTTCCCCTTTGATAACCGGGTCATCGGCCAGCACCCGAATAGTTTGCCGGAACGTCGCGGTCCCTTCAAAATACGTGATGTCCGCATTCCAGATTTCATCAAATTTCTTTTTGGGCCCTACCGGCCGCAGGTCTCCCACCACTTCGTAGGACGGATGAGGTTCCCAACTGACCGCCGTAGGGGTTGGCCCCAGATCCGGATCAATATCAGAGGAGTACAAATACCAGTCAGCGTCGATTGTCGCTTTAAAAACCAGGTCGATCTTGTCCCCTGTCACCACCTCCTTTTTAGAAGGCTCCACTACCCAGTGCGCATGTTTTTGAAATTGTGCCCGCGCCGTTTGTCCTGAAAACACGGAAAGCAAAAGCAGGAATCTGAATGTATACCGCATTGAAAATTTTAGAATTGGAGGCTACTGAATCCCCTAACGTAACGCTAACTTTTCTTATTTAACAGATTTTACAATAAAAAATTCGCAATTATTTCTAATTGCGAATTTTATTCCCGCCCGGAAACATCCGGTTTTTACAGTAAATCAGCCGTATAACCCGCTTTTTGGAGCGCTTCTTTAATTTCTTCGGCTGAACCTGGCGCCGCAACGGTCAGCAGGCGTTCCGGGCTTTGCAAATCGACCGTCCAGTTCTCTTTCCCGGCGACGGTATCCAGAAAGGGGGTGACTTTCTCAATACAGGCCCCACACTTAATATCGGTTTTAAATTTCAATGTATTCATAATTATTGCAGCTTTAATCCGGCAGCAAATTTAGGGTTTTTGCCCGGGCTTCCGGATACACAATTAGGGGGTATCGTTACAGGATTTTGGTGTCAGACCATAAACTGGAACAAATCCGGCTGATCGTTCAGGTATTCATACACGATTCCGGCCTGGTCCATTCGCCCGATGAGCAATTCAAAATCTTCCCGTTGCTTGAGCTCGACCCCCACCAGTGCGGGCCCCTGGTCCCGGTTGGTTTTCTTCACATATTCAAAGCGGGCGATATCATCGTCCGGGCCCAGTACATTCAGAAATTCTCTCAATGCCCCTGCTCGCTGCGGAAACCGGATAATGAAGTAATGCTTCAAGCCCTCATACAACATCGACCTTTCCTTGATTTCTTCCGTACGGGTAATATCATTATTCCCTCCGCTTATCAGAAGCACTACATTCTTTCCCTTGATTTCTTCCCGCACCTGTTCAAGCGCAGCCACCGTCAGCGCACCTGCCGGCTCCACCACAATAGCCTCTTCATTGTACATTTGTAAAATAGCGGTACAAACCTTCCCTTCCGGTACCAGCAGTACACTATCCAGGTTCTCCCTGCAGATGATAAATGTTTTATCCCCGATCCGTTTAACGGCAGCGCCGTCAACGAATTTATCGATCTGCTCCAGCGTCACTACGTGACCGGCATCCAGAGAAGCCTGAAGGCTGGGCGCTCCCAAGGGCTCCACGCCGATCAAACGGGTATGCGGCGAAAGGTTCCGGAATACCGTGGAGACCCCTGCTGCCAGACCGCCGCCGCCCACCGGTATCAACAAATAATCAATCTGAAAATCGGCATCCTTAAATACTTCCAGCCCGACTGTTCCCTGCCCCTCTATCACCTGTTCATCATCGAAAGGATGTACAAAAATCGCCTGGTGCGTCTCACAAAATGTCAGCGATGCCTTATAGGAATCATCGTAGGTATCGCCTGCCAGGCGGATGTCTATCCACTCCTTACCAAACATCCCCACCTGCCTGATTTTCTGGGCGGGTGTGGTAGTAGGCATAAAGATCGTTCCCTTTACCTGCATTTTCCTGCAGGCATAAGCAACTCCCTGCGCATGGTTTCCGGCGCTGGCACAAACCACCCCTTTGCTTAGTTCCGTAGCCGAAAGGCTTGCCATTTTATTATAGGCGCCTCTTATTTTGTAGGAACGCACGAGCTGAAGGTCTTCCCGTTTCAGGTAAATGGTCGCGCCGAACTGCTCCGAAAGGTTCAGGTTGCGCACCAGGGGCGTACGGTTGATCACCGACTTTAACCGGTCTGCTGCAAGATAGATATTATTCAGAGTGGCGGCCGCTTCCGGGTCGCGTAACGGTTTCATCCGCATAAAAATTTATAACTTATTGGTTTCAGCGCTTTCAGAATCCGACATCGCCCCACCATGGTCTGTGTCCCCACAGACCATCCCATGACCCGCCGAAGACACAGCCACGGAAAAGATTCATACGAACAAACGCGGCCCAGGGCCGCGTTTGTTCTATTCTCAGTTTCTTTCCGGACGTAAGCTCCGTACGGTAGCTCCCGCCTGCCAGATTTCCGACTCGCGCAGCTCCTTCAGTTCCACTTCCAGTTTTTCCCGATAATCCGGTTGGGAATTCCGGGTGATCGATATCCGTGCCTCTTCTCCCGTATTAACGGAATTGTAGAGTTTCTCAAATACTGGTTTAGTAGCATCGCGGAAAGGTTTCCACCAATCCAGCGCTCCCCTTTGTGCAGTTGTCGAACAGTTGGCGTACATCCAATCCATTCCGTTTTCGGCTACCAGCGGCATCAGGGATTGGGTCAGCTCTTCCACCGTCTCGTTAAACGCCTCTGACGGTGTATGACCGTTAGCACGCAGCACTTCGTACTGAGCGGCAAAAATCCCCTGGATAGCGCCCATCAGGGTTCCCCGCTCGCCCGTAAGATCCGACGTCACCTCCCGGTAGAAATCAGTCTCAAACAAATAACCCGATCCTACTCCGATACCCAGAGCGATGGCTTTCTCACGCGCCTTTCCGGTAGCGTCCTGGAATACGGCGAACGAAGAGTTCAATCCTTTTCCCTCTACGAAAAGACGACGCAGGGAAGTTCCGGAGCCTTTTGGAGCGACCAGGAATACATCCACGTCGGACGGAGGAATGATACCGGTTTGCTCCTTGTACGTAATCCCAAAACCATGGGAGAAATAAAGCGATTTACCGGCCGTCAGGTGTTTTTTCACGGTTGGCCACAATTCGATCTGCGCCGCATCCGACAGCAGGTAGCAAATAATCGTTGCCTTTCCAAGCGCCTCTTCAATTTCAAAAAGCGTTTCACCGGGCACCCAGCCATCCGAAACCGCTTTATCCCAGGTTTTTCCGCCTTTCCGCTGACCCACGATTACATTGATCCCGTTATCTCTCAGGTTAAGGCTCTGGCCGGGTCCCTGAACCCCATATCCGATCACGGCTATGGTATCGTCAGCTAAAAAAGACTGCGCTTTCTCAAGCGGATATTCTTCGCGTGTCACCACATCTTCTTCAACACCACCAAAATTCAATTTTGCCATTTTAGATTATAATTAGTTAAAAATTAGAATTCAACACTTAACGCTGCAGCCGGATTTGCTGGCCGGTCTGCAACCGGTACTGCCTGGGGCCATCAATGACGCCTATCTCTATCGTCAGTACCGGAGATTTCAAAAATGCCTTGACCAGGGCATCGGTTTTTGCTCCCGGGTAATAGATACTCCCTCCGCCTCCAGCGAGCCTGTACACCGGCCGCTGCTGCTGGTAGGCAGGCAGCACATGCACCTCTTCCTCAGATCGCAGAATGACGTAGGCCCCGTCATCTTTCCCGGAAGCCCGTTCGAAATCCGGAATAAATACCTCTATCGCATCCGGGAAATCCCTTACTTCCACGACTGCGGCTCCCGTCACCGGCGCACCGGGTAACCCTGCAAACGGATACTGCTCCCCGGAATAAATTCCGGCTGCATAAACGGCCTCGTAAAGGGTATCCACCCGTTCCTGCATCGCGAGGTAAATCGGCGATGACGGCAGTGCCCGGTTATGATACCATTCATAGCCATCGGTCAGCAGCACCTTCCGGAAACGGTCCAGGGGGCCCCAGTATTGATAATAGGCATTTACGCCCAACACAAACACCACCACCCAGACACCTCTCACGACCGTACGTTCGCGCATCTTTCCGGGGTAACTGCACCACAAAAGCAGGTAACAGAAGACCATCCAGAAAGCATACATATGCCGGTAGCGGGGATTAAATACCGAAGCTACCCCCTCCGACGCCCTTCCAACCGCTAATACCCCCAGGACGATCCCGATAAATAACAATCCCGCCCAGACAAATACTTCATTCCGGTCGGGTCGCTGCCCCGTACGGATAAGCCGTATTCCCCTGCTTATGATCAGGTACCCGGCCAGTCCCAGGGTTGCCAGCCCTAAGATCAGTACCCATCCCTGCCGGAAATCCATCGGAAAAGTCGGCCCCGGGTCGGCCCAGAGTCCGAAAAGCGAAAACAGCACCTTGAGCATATTAAACGGATCTGCCAGGCTGTCGGTAAAACCCGGCCGGTATTCCGGCACCTCCAGTCCTGCGAAATAATAACCCGTCAGCGCTCCCATCAGCGCGCCCCAGGCAAGCAGCGGTTTCCATCGCTGCTGCAAGGCCAGGACCACCGCACCGACCGGCAGCACAAAATTGCCGGAAACATCCGAAAACACCGCCAGAGCACCTGCGATGAGAGCGCCTGCAAAAGTAGCGCGACTCCCCCGGGTAAGCAACCAAATGCATAAAAACGTCCAAACAAACACAGCCACGTGCTGTAACGGGATCATTCCCCAGAAAACCGCCTCGAAAAACTGAATAGTAAAAATCATCCAGACAACCGGCAGTATTCCTTCCAGCGGCACCCCACTGCTCTTCCCCCACCCCCCTATTACGAGCACCACTACCAGGAGGGTCGAAGCGCCGAGTACTATCATGTGCCGCATGTTCAGCTCCCCTGTCCACTCATTCAGGCTGAACGCTGCCAACCGGACCATCACGATACGCCGTTCATCGTCCTGAGTATACATTTCCCGCCAGAAATCAGCCAGGGAAAACGGCTGGGACTGCAGGCGCCACACAGGTTCCAGCAACGCATCGAAATCATCCTGGTAGGGCACATTGACACTCATCCCCACTACCAGCCAGTAGAACAGCCCTATGGGCAGCAATGCCATCACTACTAGAAGGTACCTGGGGTTGAATTTCATTTACGGACGCACTACAAATAATATTCCCATTCGGTTTCAGGCAGGTAATCGGCGAGGCTTTGAGCCGATTTGCTTACCGCTACTCTTCCCGACCGGACAAATTCCAGGATACCGTGCGGTTTGATGTAATTGAAAAAATCGAATATTTCTGTTTCCGTACCCGTTTTCTCAATCACCACATAATCGAGCCCCCAATATACCACCCAGGCTTTGTAAAACTTATTGATCACCTCGATATCCAATGGCTTGGCCCCCGAGAGCGTCGCTATCTTAAACATGGCTATTTCATTGTAGACGATGTCCTCGTTCAGGTAACCGAAAACGGCCAGCACTTCAATAATCTTCCGGATCTGCCGTACCAGTTTTTCCACCTCTTCCCGCACGTCATGGCGAATCACAATGGTGAAACGTGACACTCCCTTCCGCTCCGATTCCGAAACCGTCAGGCTTTCTATGTTAATTCTCCTGCGGCTGAATACAATGGTAATTTTATTCAGCAACCCGATTGTATTCTCCGTAAACACACAGATCGTGTAGGCCTTGGCAGCGGGGCTTTGATGGTTTACTTCCATAATTCAGTCATTCTTTTTTTATATCATAATGTTACGCCGAAGCGCGCTGAGATCGTCGGAGCGCGGATTACTCCAGCCGGATCTCCGAAACACAGGCGCCGGTCGGGATCATCGGGAAAACATTTTCTTCTTTCTCTACAAGAACCTCCAGCAGGTACGGCTTTTCGGACGCGATCAGCCGGTCGAGGGAGGCTCCCAGGTCAGCCCGGTCGGCGCAGGTATGCCCGTCAATTCCAAACCCCTTACCGATGGTAATAAAATCCGGGTTTTGCAATTCCACGAACGAATACCGCTTCTGGTGGAATAGCTGCTGCCACTGGCGGACCATGCCCAGGTAATTATTATTCAAAATGATAATTTTTACCGGCAGTCCGCTTTGTGCGATGGTTCCCAGCTCCTGGATGGTCATCTGGAAACACCCATCTCCTATAATGGCCACTACTTCCCGTGAAGGATCACCTACCTTAGCGCCAAAAGCAGCCGGAAGGGCGTACCCCATTGTCCCCAGCCCCCCGGAAGTAATAAACGATTGCGGCCGTTTGAACTCGTAATAGCGGGCTGTCATCATCTGGTGCTGCCCTACATCGGCCACGATCACGGCTTCTCCCCCGGTTTTATCCGACAACGTCCGAATGACCTCCGCCATTTTAATCTTCAGTGTCGTAGGAGCCAGTTCCGGTTTGGTAATCTGCTCGTACTCCATCTCATCGTACTTCCTGAATTCCGCCCGCCATTCCGAATGATCGGCGGCCTCCACCAAGGGCAGCAGCAGGTTCAGCGCTTCCCGGGCATCCCCTACAACCGGTGCATCGGCCTTCACAATTTTATCGATCTCCGAAGGATCTATCTCGATATGGACAATTTTAGCCTGTTTCGCATAGCGGCTGACATCCCCGGTAACCCGGTCGTCGAAGCGCAGCCCCACCCCGATAATCAAATCACATTGATTGGTCAGCACGTTGGTACCATAATTGCCGTGCATTCCCAGCCAGCCCACGTATTGCGGATGATCGACCGGCACAGAAGACAGGCCCAGTAAAGTAGAAGCGACAGGAACCCCTGTTTTTTCAACAAAGGCCAGCAACTCCTGTTCTGCCCCGGACAACTGCACCCCATGTCCCACAAACAGGAACGGCTTTTTGGCGGCGTTGATGAGCCCGGCTGCCTTTTCGATCTGGTCCTGCTTGGGCGTCATACGCGGACGGTAGCTTACCATCGTCTGACAAGGGACATACCGGAAAGGTTTTGACATCTTCTCGTTCTGCGCGTTCTTCGTAATATCGATCAGCACCGGACCGGGCCGTCCCGATTTGGCAATATAAAAAGCCTTTGCCATGATTTCGGGCACTTCATCGGCGCTGGTAATCTGGTAGTTCCACTTGGTGATCGGCATGGTGACACCCATCACGTCGGTTTCCTGAAAGGCGTCCGTCCCCAGCAAATGCTTGGCGACCTGTCCAATGACGCAAACCATAGGGGTCGAATCGATAATGGCATCCGCGATAGCGGTCACGAGGTTAGTGGCGCCCGGGCCTGAGGTTACCAGGCACACGCCTACCTTTCCAGTAAGCCGGCCAAAGCCTTCGGCAGCATGCCCGGCGCCTTGTTCGTGGCGTACCAGTATATGGTTGATCTGATCCTGATAGTCGTAAATGGCGTCATAAACAGGCATAATCGCCCCTCCCGGATATCCGAAGATCGTGTCGACTCCTTCCGCTAAAAGCGAACGGATCACGGCATGCGAACCGTTCAGGATTTCCTGAACCGGCTCTCTTTTAGCACTCTCGGCCTGCACCTGCAGGTCAGCTCCCGACGGTTGTTCTTTCAATTCCATCACATTTCATTAAATTACCAGTCATCTTTATTACGTATTCCTTCTGCATGCGCCCTTACAAGGCTTCGTCCGTTACACATCCTTCGCTTGCCGATTTTACCGAACGAATGTATTTTCCTAAAATTCCTTTTGTGAACTGGGGCTCCGGTTTTACCCAATGGCGCCTGCGCTCAGCCAGTTCGGCTTCCGATACGTGCAAGGTCAGTTCCCTGCTGTTCGCATCGATCGTGATCCGGTCGCCGTCTTTTACGAGTGCGATAGGACCTCCTTCGAAGGCTTCCGGCGTAATATGGCCTACTACAAAACCATGTGTTCCTCCGGAAAACCGTCCATCGGTAATCAGGGCAATCTTATCCCCCAGCCCGGCTCCCATGACAGCCGAGGTCGGTTTGAGCATCTCCGGCATGCCCGGTCCCCCTTTAGGGCCTGAATTCCGGATCACGACTACCTGTCCAGGCTTGATTTCGCCTTTTTCCAACGCCGTGATAATTTCGGTTTCGTGCTCGCATATTTTCGCCTCGCCCTCAAAATGCATTCCTTCTTTTCCGGTAATTTTTGCTACCGAGCCCGTAGGCGCCAGGTTTCCGTAAAGAATCTGGATATGACCCGATGACTTGATCGGGTTCGAGAGCGGGAACACTATCTTCTGGGCATCAAAATCGAGGTCTTTTTCGTGTTCGAGATTTTCGGCGACGGTCTTCCCCGTAACTGTCAGGCAGTCGCCGTGGATCATCCCTTCTTTATACAGGTATTTCATAACCGCCGGCACCCCGCCGATAGCCAGCATATCTTCCATAAAATACTTGCCGCTCGGTTTCAGATCGGCAAGAAAGGGCACCCGGTCCGAAATAGTCTGAATATCATCCAGGGTTAACGGGATACCGGCTGCGCGGGCAATCGCCAGGTAATGCAGAGCAGCATTTGTCGACCCTCCCAGCGCCATGACAATGGTCAGGGCATTTTCCAGCGATTTCCGGGTAATAATTTGCGACGGCGTCAGATCCATCTCTAGCAGGCGCTTCATCGCTTCGCCGATTTTTTTACATTCTTCCTGTTTGCCCGCATGCGTGGCAGGATAAGTACTGCTAAAGGGCAGGCTCAATCCCATCGCCTCAATGGACGATGCCATGGTGTTGGCGGTATACATCCCTCCGCAGGCGCCGGGACCGGGAATAGAGTTCTGGATAACCCCTTTAAAATCTTCATCCGATATATTATGCGCAAATTTCTTCCCTAATGCCTCAAACGCTGAAACAATATCCAGGCTCTGGCCCTTATAATGCCCTGACCGGATCGTTCCTCCATACACCATAATAGCCGGCCTGTCGAGACGCGCCATGGCCATAATCGCCCCGGGCATGTTCTTGTCGCACCCTACTACCGCCACAACCCCGTCGTACCATTGCGCCGCAACCACGGTCTCGATCGAATCCGCGATAATGTCCCGGCTGGGAAGCGAGTAGCGCATGCCGTCATTCCCGTTGGTCATCCCGTCGGACACTCCAATGGTATTGAAAATCAACCCGACCAATTCCCCGCTGGCCTGTATTCCCTGCTTGACATACACCGACAACCCGTTCAAATGCATGTTGCAGGGGTTTCCTTCATAACCGGTACTGGCGATTCCGATCTGGGGCTTCTTCAGATCCTCCTCTTTCAAACCGATCCCGTAAAGCATGGCCTGAGCGGCCGGATTGGTTATTTCCTGCGTGAGTGTACTGGAATACTTGTTTAGTTCTTTGGCCATATTCGTTAATCGGTTTAAAAGAAAACGCCTCACCCATTTGTGTGTGAGTGAGGCGTTCCGGACAGTACCAATGCGTTCCACTCACACTCCTTTACAGGAGCACTCGCAAAAGGACAAAGGGACGAATCCGGTTCATGTTAACAATGTTTAAATTTCACTTCCAGCGAAATTTCGCTAAATTCGAAATGGTTCTACAAATTAGGCGGGTGGGAATGTATTTTCCAAATGTTATTATAATTATTTTTAAAGAGTTTCATCAACCCTCCTGTTTATTCGGCCAAACCCGTTAATTTTATGATTTTTAAGACCGGTAACAGGGGTTACCCATTTCTTTCAACACATGTAATGGTACTCTGACATCCGACTATCTTATGGATTATTTTTGTTCCAAATTATGATTAAATCAAGTTTCACCCCAGTCCCAACGTCCCAATGCTAACCACGGAATCAGCGTCCCGCTACACCGATCTGGAGAAAATGAACCTGCTTGAACTGCTGACCAACATCAACCAGGAAGATAAAACAGTACCGTATGCAGTCGAAAAAGCCATCCCGCAACTCGAGCGGCTCGTTGCACAGATCGTTCCGCGCATGCAAAAAGGAGGGCGGCTTTTTTACATCGGCGCCGGTACCAGCGGAAGATTAGGAATCGTAGACGCCTCCGAATGTCCGCCCACCTACGGCGTCCCTTACGACCTCGTCACCGGCATTATCGCAGGCGGTGATGCGGCGATCCGGAAAGCCGTAGAGAATGCGGAAGACGACCGCGACCAGGCCTGGGAAGATTTGCTGGCCCACGGAATCAGCGCCGGCGATTCGCTGGTAGGGATCGCGGCTTCCGGCCGTACTCCGTATGTCATCGGCGGACTGGATACCGCCCGTAAAAACGGGATTCTCACTGGCTGTATCGTCTGTAATGCAGACTCGCCTGTGGCGGCGGCGGCGGCCTTTCCGGTTGAAATCATCGTCGGGCCGGAATTTGTTACAGGCAGTACCCGCATGAAATCCGGAACTGCACAGAAACTGGCCCTGAACATGCTGTCTACCACCATCATGATCCGGCTGGGAAAAGTGGCAGGCAACCAGATGGTCGACATGCAGCTGACCAATCACAAACTTGTCGAACGGGCTACCCGGATGGTCATGGAAGCGCTCAGCATTTCAGAAGACGAAGCCCTGGCCTTGCTGGAAGCCAACGGATCCAGCGTTCGGAAGGCAATTGAAGCCGGCCGCCAGTAAACATTCCACTACCACAGAGCTTATCATTTCCCCGCATGGATCTCACGAACGCCCATATACAGACACTTTCTATTCATTACACGGGCAACAAAACCAACGACCAGGAGCTTGTGCTCTCCGGAGAACCCCTGTTTCCCGACCCGGACCTCGCGGAACGGCTGAATACCTATTTTCTCAAAAAATTCCCGTCCGTTTACGAAACCTACCATTTCCACCACCCTTCCGGGCTCCGCTTTCACGAAATGTACCATTTCGTGTGCGACCTGTTCGAAAAAGAGCTCTCTTTTCATGAGGTCTCCAGGCAGATTGCCGCCCACCTTTACAACAATGCGCTGCATCCTAATATAAAGCCGGGTGAACTATACATTTGTCTGTTCGAGGGATGTATCCCGGCAGAAGGCGCCTCACCGGTCGAGGCGGTGGGCTTCTTTAAAACGGAATCGAAACATGAATTCCTTAATATCAGCCGCCGGGGAAGCGACTTTGAAGTGGGGTACCAGGAAGGCATTGACCTCCATAAACTGGACAAAGGCTGCCTGGTTTTTAACACCGGCCGGGAAGAGGGTTTCCTGGTAAGCATTGTCGATAGCCAAAACAGAGGGGAAGAAGCGATCTACTGGAAAGAACATTTTCTGGGACTGGAACAGACCCGGAACGACTATCATCAGACCAATCAGTTTCTGGGAATCGCCAAAAACTTTGTCACCAAACAACTGGATACTGAATTTGAGGTTCAAAAATCGGATAAAATCGATCTTCTCAACCGGTCGGTAGCCTACTTCAAAACCCATGAAACATTCAGCAAGGATGAATTTGAAAACACCGTCTTCCAGGCGCCGGAAGTCATCGAATCCTTCCGCCAGTTTGAACAAAGCATGCGCGATGACCAGCAGCAGCCCCTGCCCGATCAGTTTGAAATTTCACCGCAGGCCGTAAAAAAACAATCAAAGGTTTTCAAGAGTGTTTTGAAACTGGATAAAAACTTCCATATTTATATTCATGGAGATAAAAACCTGATTGAGCAGGGCATCGACAGTGACGGCAGAAAGTTTTATAAAATCTATTACAAGGAAGAGAATTGACGAAAATTGCATTTCGTAGTCACGCTTTCACCGTCAGCGCAACCCTGTAGAAAACGGGAAAGAGCAGGCAGGGCACCGGCCGGCCCCACCCTAATCCAGACCTCACAAATCGTCAATCGTAAATCGTAAATCAATGTTCGCAGCCGTACTCGAAAGCCTTCATCAACCCGTACGCTACCAGTCGGTAGAAAAACCGGTGGCAGGGGCCGGTGAAGTGGTCGTCCGGTTAAAGGCCGCCGCCCTGAACCACCGCGATTTATGGATACAAAAAGGATTGTACCCGGGAATTGTACTCCCCGTTGTCCTGGGGTCGGACGGCTCGGGGGTGGTCACGGAAGCCGGAGACGAAGCTTCGGGCAAATGGCTGGACAAGGAGGTCATTCTCAACCCCGCCCACAACTGGGGAGACCATCCGGCTTTTTACGGGAGTGATTTCCGGATCCTCGGCCTGGAAGACCCGGGCACTTTCGCCCAGTACGTGCGTATCCCGACACGCTACCTGAGCCTCAAACCCGCTCACCTCTCTTTTGAACAGGCAGCTGCCCTTCCCATGGGCGGACTCACTGCCTGGAGGGCGTTGCTCACCAAGGCAAAGCTGGCCCCGGGAGAAAAGGTGCTCGTAACCGGCGCCGGAGGCGGCGTGGCATTGTTTGTCGTTCAGTTTGCCGTAGCAATGGGGGCGGAAGTCTGGGTAACCTCCGGTTCGGAAGAAAAAATACAACAGGCCATTGCGCTGGGGGCCAGGGGCGGTATTAATTATAAAAATCCGACCTGGTTCCGCGACTTACTGATCAAAGTAAGAGCACCCCGTCATGGTTACTTCAAGGTCATCATTGACAGCGCCGGCGGTCCGGGCTTCCAGCGGCTGATAGACCTCGCGGCGCCGGGAGGACGCATCTGTTTATATGGCGGAACTGTCGGCAACATCACAGACATTGTTCCGGCTAAAGTCTTTTTCAAACAACTCTCCATACTGGGAACAATGATGGGGACCGAAACCGAGTTCGAGGCCATGACCCGTTTCATAGAAACTCACCAGCTTCAGCCGGTAATTGACAGCACCTATGCGCTTGAAGATGCGGAATCGGCCCTGAGACACCTGGATTCAGGGCAGCAATTCGGGAAAATCGTGCTTACCATCCGCTGATATTCCATGGTCTGTGTCCCACAGACCATTTTGAATACCGGCCCGGAAACGGCGGGCTGTGGTCAGGCGGGCTGTGGTCGGGTCGGACTGCGGTCAGGCGGGACTCTAAAGTGGTCTGTGGAGACACAGACCACGGGTACTGGCCGCTTATCGCAATTTCAGGGTGACGAGGCAAAAGATGGCCAGGATGATCCCTACAATCCAGAAACGGGTAACGATTTTAGCTTCGTGGTACCCTTTTTTCTGAAAATGATGGTGCAGGGGCGACATCAGGAAGATCCTTCGCCCTTCCCCATAGCGTCGCTTGGTAAATTTAAAGTAGCTTACCTGTGTCATCACCGAGACAAGCTCTATCAGGAAAATACCGCATAATACCGGGATCAGCAATTCCTTCCGAAGGATGAGCGCCACCACGGCAATCACTCCACCCAGCATCAGGCTGCCGGTATCGCCCATAAACACCTGGGCCGGGTAGGCATTATACCATAAAAACCCGATACAGGCCCCGACAAAAGCGGCACAGAATATGACCATTTCTCCCGAATTGGGGATGTACATAATATTCAGATATTGCGCAAACCGGACGTTACCGGAAAGATAGGCCAGCACCCCCAGTGTCACAGCAATAATACCCGAAGAACCTGCCGCGAGCCCGTCAATTCCGTCGGTTATATTCGCGCCGTTCGAAACTGCGGTAATGATAAAGATCGCAATAAGCGTGTAGATCACCCATGTATAACTCTCCGGGATGACCCCAAACGTCAGGAAATTATAATCAAAGGAATTGTCCTTCAGGAAAGGCACCGTCGTGATCATCGGGTTGACCACGTCCTGGTAGCGGTTAATCTCGCCGAGAATCGGATTAGGTTCCGGGGTTTCATACACCCGGATCCGTACATTTTCATTAAAGCAAAGGGTAAGCCCGACAATCAGCCCCAGTCCAACCTGTCCGACGATCTTAAAGCGCCCGTGCAGCCCCTCTTTATTGTTCCTGAATTTCTTGATATAATCGTCTACAAACCCAATCAAACCGGTCCACAAGGCGGTAATAAGAAGCAGGATAATGTAGATATTGGTCAGTTTGGCAAACAGCAAAACCGGAATCACCAGGGAAGCCAGAATGATAAATCCACCCATCGTGGGAGTACCCGCTTTTTCTTTCTGCCCGGCAAGCCCCAGGTCCCGGATGATCTCCCCCACCTGTTTGGTATGCAGGTAGTTAATGATACGTTTCCCGAAAACAGCGGCAATAAAAAGGGAAAACACCGCCGCACCCAACGCTCTGAATGTAATATACTGGAAAACACCCGCACCGGGAATATTAAATTGTTTGTCGAGATAGTCAAATAAATAATAAAGCATGTAACAAGTCAGACGTGATGGAACGCTGCAAAATTGCCCAATTTATATGAAACAACAGGAGCTATCCCGGTTTTTTATCGGTACTTTCTGCGTCATGCAACCAGCCGGCTGCTTAGCCTGGAGTATTGAAAGCGGCTTCCAGTTCCTCCCTGTCGTCAAAATGCTCACGGAGGCCCCGTATTTCCTGATACGTTTCATGCCCTTTGCCGGCTACCAGGATAATATCTCCCGACTGCGTCTGTGCAACGGCCCACCGGATAGCCTCCCGCCGGTCCGGAATTACCTTGGTTTTCTTAAAATCAACCGGTGAAACCCCTTTTTGCATTTGTTCCAGTATAACCGCCGGATCTTCGAAGCGCGGGTTATCGGAGGTCAGCACCACGCGGTTGCTGTGTTTACAGGCAATGGCCGCCATCTTCGGCCGTTTGGCAGCATCCCGGTTCCCCCCGCATCCCACCACCGTGATCACCTGTTCGTTGTAACCACGCAACTGGGCAATGGTTTCGAGTACATTCGCGAGTGCGTCGGGGGTATGGGCATAATCCACAATCCCGGTAACCTGCCGGGCGGGAGCATACACCTGTTGAAAACGGCCGGGCGGCGGCGTCAGGGCCGACATCTCCTCTAAAACCGATTCTTCCGGTTCTCCAAACAACGTGGCGACTCCATAGACCGCCAGGAGGTTGTACACATTGAACCGGCCAATCAGCCGGAACCAGATTTCATGTGAATTCAGGATGACCTGCATGCCTTGCAAGGTAGCCGAAAGCAGCTTTCCCCGAAAACCGGCCAGCCGCTGCATGGAGAACGTATGCACAGCGGCCCGGGTATTCTGCACCATAATACTGCCCCGCCGGTCGTCTGAATTGACCAATGCAAAAGCGCCCTCCGGAAGCTGGTCAAAAAAGCCCTTTTTAGCAGCGATGTAATTATCGAACGTCTGATGGAAATCGAGATGGTCGTGTGTAATATTGGTAAAAACCCCTCCCGCAAATGTCAACCCGGCTATCCGCTGCTGCACCACCGCGTGTGAACTTACCTCCATAAATACAAAGGTGCATCCGCTGTCCTTCATACGTCGTAAAAGTGCATTCAGCGCCGGTGCATCCGGTGTTGTATGCAACGTGGGTATTATTTCTTCTTCAATCTGATTCTGAACAGTGGAAATCATTCCGCAGCGATGTCCCAATTTCCGGAACAATTGGAACAGAAAGGTAACCACGGAGGTTTTCCCGTTTGTCCCGGTTACGCCTACCAGTTTAAGCCCCTGCGAGGGATGGTCGTAACAGGCTGCACTGATCATTCCCAGCGCATAGGCGGAGTCCGGAACCTGGACGTACGTAACTCCTTCTGACAAACGATCGGGCAGATGCTCCAGCACAATAACCGCCGCGCCCGCCTGCGCTACCTGTCCGACAAATTGATGGCCGTCGACCTGCGTGCCGCGCAAGGCCACAAACAAACTGCCCGGAGAGACTTTCCGGGAATCCGTTTCAATACCTGAAATTACGACAGACGGGTCTCCGGTAATCCGCGCATGCGGCAGGGTTTCCAATAAACTGCTTAATGATCTGGCTGTTTTCACTCCGTTCAATTGCTAAATCCTGGTTGCAACGCCTGCTTTTGCAGGATTGCACAATGCACCGGGTGCATTTCCGGCAAATATACTATTATTAGCAATTATATACTTTGACAAAGTATGACGGTGATTTGCCTGTTCACGGCCGGACAAGATTTGCGCCCTGAAAAACCCGATTTATGCGCCGTTCATGTACGGTGGCATAATTATTTTCGTTTAACCTCCAAAGGGCAGGGATGCTTTATGACGGTTATTTGCATGAGATTTACGTACTGTTTACATTATCTGCTGATCGTGAACCTTTGTGTCAGTGGCTTTAACGCCGGCGCTCAGCACCGCCCCGCCGATCCGTTCGGCCAGATCAGCCTGATAGCGGGTGGGGGGATTGCGTATTATATGGGGGATATCTCCGCAGATCTGGGGTCGGATGACCTCGGACTGGGCCCCGTGTTCACACTCGGAGCTGCGTATCGGCTTTCAGAACACCTGAGTGCAAGAGGGGAACTGCGGCTCTACCGGTTGTCGGGGGATAGCAAGAACACCAGCCATCCGGAAAAGAACCTCTCTTTCACAACACTTAACCCTGATCTGGCAGTGGCGTTGCAGGCCGATTTACTTCCGTTCACCCGCCGGGCACGCGTAAATCCTTACGGGTTGCTTGGCGTCGGAGTCACCTTCCTGACCCCCAAGGCCGTCTATAACGGCACCACCTACAGCCTGGCCCCGCTACATACAGAGGGTAAAAAATACGGACGGCTGCCGCTGGTCCTTTCGGGCGGGATCGGCGCCCTTGTCCGGATTACCAACCGCTGGAGTGCCGGTGTGGAAATCAGCGGCAACTACCTGCTATCCGATTATCTGGATGATGTCAGCACCGTATACCCCAGCCGTGACATGCTTGAATCCGACCTTGCACTCGAACTTGCCTACCGGGGAGCTTTCGATCAGCAACCGGGTTACATCCGCGGCAACCCCAAATCGAAAGACAGTTATATACTACTGACCGCAAAAGTACATTACGCGCTCCCGGATCGGGGCTACGCCAAGGATCGAAAGCAGATGAAATGCCCGTGAGCTGTTGGAAGTCGGCTATCAGCTATCGGAAATCAGCTATCGGAAATCAGCTATCGGCTGTCAGCCATCGGAGATCAGAAATCAGCTATCAGCTGTCGGAGATCAGCAGTCAGCTATGGGCAAGCAGGCTTCAAGCTGCCATAATTCATAACTCATAACTCATAACTCATAACTCATAACTCATAACCAACTCATGCCCCGTAAACTACTCCCCAAAAAACCTGCTTCCGTCTCGAAAGTAACCATGACGGAAATGGTACTTCCCAATGACACCAATACCCTGAATAACCTGATGGGCGGCCGTCTTCTTCATTTTATGGATATCTGCGGCGCCATTGCTGCCCAGAAACATGCCAATAGTATCGTCGTGACCGCCTCTGTTGACAATGTATCTTTTACACAACCGATTAAACTGGGCAATGTGATTACCATGCAGGCGGGGGTCACCCGATCGTTCAATTCTTCTATGGAAGTCTATATTGAAGTGTGGGCAGAGGATATCCCGGCAGGAGAACGGGTCGCCACCAACCGCGCATTTTATACCTTTGTAGCGGTTGACAAAGACAATAAACCGGTGACGGTCCCGGAATTAACCCCCGAAACCCCGGAAGAAAAAGAGCTTTATAAAAGTGCCTTACGGCGGAGACAGTTACGCCTCGTACTATCTAACCGGCTCTCTCCCAACGATGCCACGGAGCTGAAAGAGTTATTTTTATTGTAAAACACTCAACCCCGGGGCTGTTGAAAGCCCGCTCTTACGCTTCGTAACACCTCACTTCAAACAACGCTGCAGGTGATAGCGCCGACGGGTGCTCACTCCGTATGGTTAACCGGCTGGTCGTGACGGGTTTATCCAGTACAATCGTGTTGCGGCTTTGATGGTTGTCGTTCCCAACGGCAATAACCTCCCCGTTTTCATCCAGGATCCGGTAGTTGCGGAGGCAGAAGGGGGCTACGTTTTCAGGATGCAGCATCAGGACCGTTTCCGTCGGATGATCATAATCGGCGTCAACGAACAGTTCAATCCGCCGGATCGTTTGCCTGCTGTCCCAGGAAAATGTCAGTTCCGGCTGAGGATCATCGAATGCCGCCACCCAGGCATTGGGCTGGCCGGCCGGCCGCTGGATACCGTTCCGGATAGCCGCCGCCCCGAAGGTAAAAATCCCTTCCGGAATACTCATTGCCAGGTTCCTGCCATTCGGCCTGCGCTGGGGACACCAGAACTCAAAGGCATCTACCCCGATATCTCCGACGGGTTCCTGCCGGCCATAATTGGAAACGGCCGGATTGATCGCCCTGAAAACCGAAAGCAAACCTGTAATCCGCTGATCGCTGTAATAAAGCTTCACGTCCGTATTCTTCAGTATCGTCAGAAAGATATACTGGTCGTCCGAAAGGGAGCTTCCGAAGCGGATCTCCAAGGTGTTTTCTCCCGGGACAAGGGAAAACGTTTGAGTTTCCAGGGTGATATCAGGAGTGTGGCTGTCTTTCCTGCTTGAAATACGCAGTTCAACCGACAGCTCCGTTGGCTTCAACGCCTGCACCTGGAGCACGATAGCAGGAACAGGTCCGGCCTTAACCGGAAGCATTTGCGCACTGTCGTATTCCATGAGCTCCGGAGCCCCGGCCGCCGGGAACCCGTACAGGACGAGGCTGCTGGAAGCAGTGATGGCAGCCTTTCGGACCAGGTCGTCAGGATCGGCAAGGGCCAGTCCGGGAATATGCTGTCCGTTTCGCAGTAATTCAAGTTGCAGCCGGCCTATCCATTCCTTTTCCGCCAGCTGCCGGGGAAGCAGCTGATGCCGGATACAAAGTGCCGCCGCGGTGGCCACAGCTTGCGCCCCGTGCGCGGAAGTTGCCATGACGCGACTGGAGCCGAAGGCGACATGAGAAGCAGAAATAATACGTCCTGCCAGAAACAGGTTGGAAATATTCCGGGAGTAATAACAGCGGTAAGGGATTCCGTAGATTCCCTTGCTATGCCATTGGTTGCAACCCGGTTTTTCACTAAAAACCCCATCGGCCGGATGCAGGTCTATACTCCAGCCTCCGAAAGCCACCGCATCATAATGCCTGCGCTGCTCCACAATATCCTGCTGGATCAGCATGTAATCGCCCTCAAAACGGCGGCTTTCCCGTTTCCCCGGGATAGCCCCCACCCATTCCAGTGTAAGGGTCCCGGCCTCGGGAAATTTACCCGAATTTTTGATATAATTCCAGACGCCGTAAATAACCTTCCACAGTTCCCATTTAATTGTTTCTGTTTCGTGAACCGTATCGAGCCTTCCCCCATACTCTACCCACCACAGGCGACAGCCGAAGTCCTGGGCATTGAAGCTTTTGAAGCGGGGAATGGCCGTGATGTCCTGAAGGGCAAATGACGGGGCGACGAATTTGACCGGCCGTCCGACGTCCTTGGAATAAAAGTAAAGCGAATGCCCGAGGAGTTCTCCGTACTCTTTGGAAGGTGCAAATTTCTCACCAAACTCCTCCATGGCTTCCGCACCCATCCGGAAAGCAGCCCCTGAAAGGAACCCGATGATCCCGTCGCCGGAGGCATCGCAGAAAAGCGGGGCTGACAATTCGTAGCGGGTGGAGTTCTGGCTGCAAAAACCGATCACTTTTGAAAGTGTATCGTCGGAAGCTTTCTCCACTTCGTAGACGGCCGTATTGAGCAGCAACCGGATGTTGGGTTCATTGATGACTTTTTCAAGTAAAATAGTATCCAGGATAAGGGGATTGCTGTCGGGATTACGGTAGAGATTTTCCACCATTATTTCATCGACCACGCCCCCTTCCCTGGCCCAGCGATTGTTGTTTCCCATATGCGAAGTAGCCCCCAGTATCCACAGGCGGATCTCGGAAGAAGCATTGCCTCCGAGTACGGGCCGGTCCTGGACCAGGATGACCCTGATCCCTTGCCTGGCTGCCGTGATGGCCGCACAGGTTCCGGAAAGGCCGCCGCCGGTGATCACCAGATCGGACTGAAGGACTACTGTATGGGGAGGTCTGTTGGAGATTGATTCTGACAAAATCATAAACGGTTTGAACTGTTAACGACGCTTCCTGAGTACGGGATCCGTTTAGTAGAGCGACAAGGTTTGTTTTAAAATAACGAAGCCTGTGGGTTTGGTGACGGTGACCTCCGCGGTGTTGTTAAAGCCGGTAACAGGCAATTCAAGTACCAGCTGTTCACCCGGGTGAAGATCGGGAATGGTTACGTTCGTATCTCCTATGCGCAGGGTGTACTGTTTCACGGGATAAGCCGGGAAATCATCCCGGCATACCACACGAAGCTGAAGCAAATGCGACCCCTCCGCACCTACAGTAAAGGCTTCCTTTTGCAGCACTAACGGGGCCATTTCGCGTTGATGCACCTCGTACGACGGCCGGAGTTTGCGATCGTGGGTAACGATCCCCCAGGGCCGGAGCCCCTCCGGGCTGGTCCCCTGGTACCGGCTTTCGTAATCGTTATAAGCCCACCAGGAAGCTCCGATCACATACGGCCTTTCGCGAATGAGTTTCACAATATCGGTTATATGGGCAGCCTGCGCCTTTTCCCCGCCCGCGGCGTCCGCCCGTGCGCCCCATTCACTGATGAGTACCGGTTTATCGGGATAGAGGCGATGCATATGATCCAGTGACCTCGCATGCGCACCGTAGGTATTGGTACAGATAAAATCGACATACTGACTGGCTTCATCTTCCGGTTTTTGGGGAAGGATATTCAGACGCATGGTTGCGAACGTATACAGGCGCGTAGGATCCAGTTCCCGTGCAAACGCAATCATATCCCTGGTCCAGCGTTGTCCTGCGGGCTGTTCCGACAGGTATTCATTTCCCACGCTGCAGGCGAAAACAGACGGATGATTCCAGTCCCGTTCGGCCATTTCGGTAAACTGTTGTTTAAACTTGGCCCGTATACTGTCTGCGTCCATTTGATCGGGGGACAATTGCCAGTTACCCGCTTCCGAAATAATCAGCATGCCGTACTGATCGGCAAGCTCATAGAAGTAGGAAGCGGGCGTATAATGCGTCAGCCGGTGCAGTTCCATCCCGGCTTCTTTCATCAGCCTGAAATCCTGCTCGATCAGCCAATCCGGCTCCAGCGCCCCATAGTTTTGATAGTCAATTACCCGGTTGCCGCCTGCGGCCTTGACGGGTTGTCCGTTCAGCAGGAGCCGGGCGCCTGCCACTTCGATTTTACGGATACCAAACCGGGCAGACCGGCGGTCGGCCCCAACCGTAACGGAAAGGTCATAGAGGTTGGGAGTATCCAGGTTCCACAGCTTAACGAGCCCGGCGGGCAGACTGGCTTCCGCTTCCCAGATTGCGGTAGCGCCTGCCGGGATTTCAGTTGATCCGGATTTCCAGGAGACCGCCAGCGGCTGCCCCTCCCGGCTGACTTGAATGGCCGGCCCCGGAGCAGCGGGTTGATCAGAGCTGTTGCGGATACGCACTTTGAGCTTCAGGGAAGCGGTACCAGCGTCCAGGTCCGGAAGCGCCTCTACTTTAATATTTTCGGTGTATACTTCCGGAGGGACCGTCAGGTAAACAGGTCGGGTAATCCCTCCGAAATTCAGCCAGCCCGGAAGCGCATAATTAGGCCGGTTGTGATCCTTTGCCCCCGGAATGGTGCCATGCTTCCAGGTATTATTAGTGACGGAAACGGTTAACAGGTTGTTGCCCTCCGTTACGAAATCCGTGACATCGAAGTGAAAAGGAGTGTACCCCCCTTCATGACTGCCTACTTTCTTTTCGTTCAGCCAGATATCGGCCTTATAAAAAGCCGCGTCGAAGTGGAGGAGCACCCGCTTACCTGGTTGGGGACTCCATTGAAAGTGCTTGCGGTACCAGGCTGTGCCGGTATAGTACCTGAAACGGGGATCGGTCGTAAAGCAATGCGGAACAGTCACCTGGTCAAACCCGTCTTTAATTTGATCGCTGAACCAGGAAGCCTTTTGTCCGACGTCAGCAGGATCGATAGCAAATTGCCATTTGCCGTCAAGGCGAATGGCTCCCAGCTCCTGAATCCGGTACTGCGCCACCAGCACCTCCGGCCCTGACAGCAGCAATAAAAAGAATATTTTCCAACAGCCTTTCATTTGTATAAAAGTTATCTGCCGTCAGCGGTCAGCTTTTTATTCAGGATCGGCGGCGTACCATTTGTACGCAATCCGACTTTCGATAGCTGACAGCTGATTGCTTATGAAAATTTCATTTGTATACCCATTAATGTTTTTACCTTCCCGGAATACTGCACCACACATCTACACCGTTAAACATTACCGTAACATTTTCAACACCTCAATCCCCCCTTGGGTGAATCCATTGCCGACAGCCGATTGCCGATAGCTGACAGCCGATTGCCGACAACCCCGCTAAAACCTATTACCTAAAACCTCACACCTAAAACCTCACACCTAAAACCTAACACCTCACCCTTCCGGCACTCTAATCTTCCCGGCCGCCCTGTACGGTATCAACGTCGCCACCAATACCACCGCAGCAATGGCAGCCGTTATCTTCCCGCCGTTATCCGCCAGGAAGCTAAGCGCAAACAGCATGACCGCCGTAAACAAGAGCGAAGCAGCGATCACACGAAGCCCAAAACGGTTCTGACGTTTGATAGCCCACCCCTCTTCTCCCAGAGCAACTTGTGCAGCGGTGAACTTTTTTTCATCGCGCAGCACGATATAGCGTTCATATTGAGCGGTTTGCACAATCCCTTTAGAACGCGCCCACAACTCCGCCCCCAGGAGCAGCAGGAGCGGCAGCCCGATACCGACGACGGTTTCTTCCCCCCGGGTGAGCTTCAGGTCAAAGAGCCAGGGAGAGAGTATTTTGAAGTACAGGTTCACCAAAAGCGTAATCCACGTAATCCAAAGCGTGGTTTTCCCCGTAAGACGTTTGGAAAAAAGAGCCCATAGCGGCGGCGCAAGCAGCGGCCCGCCCGAAATAGCCGAAATACTGAGCACCACTTCCACTATTCCCCCGGCTGCCGGTACCAGCAGGGCAATCCCGATCATCCCGAAGCCAAAGAGCCAGGACGAGCCCCGGGCCACCCGCATCAGCTGCCTGTCGGATGCATCCGGTTTGATGATCCCTTTGTAGATATCATTGGTAAATACAGCAGAAACCACATTCAATGCAGTGTTGGCGCTGGCGGAAGTCGAGAAATACATCCCGGTAAGCATAAGCCCCAGCAAGCCCGGCGGAAGCACCAGCTGACAAATCAGCAAATACGCATTTTCCGTATCAAGCCCTGTCAGCGAGGGGTCAATCGCTTTGTAGATCATCGGCGGCAGCATCCAGATCACAGGACTGACCAGGTAGAGGGCAGCAAAAAGATAAGCTACTTTACGAGCCGATTTTTCACTGTCAACACTGGTAAAGCGCTGCACAAACGTCCAGTTCCCCCCGATATAACAGATATGGTAAATGATAAAGGCCATGATAAAGCCGGCGGTATATTCCCCGCCGATCAGGTTAAAAAAACCGGGGGAAACATTTTGAAGGAACCCTTCCATACCGCCTACCTTTTCCAGCGAAAGCGGGAGCAGGATGAAGACTGCAGCCGAAAGCACCACAAACTGCAGAATGTCCGTTACCATCACGGCCCAAAGTCCCCCGACTGCCGTATAAGCAATCATAAATACCCCCAGTACAATCGTACAGGGCACCAGGGGAAGGTCAAGGGAAAAACTGACCAGCTTGGCTACCGGGTAGAGAACCGAACCTTTGATAAAAACCGACACCAGTGTGAAAATAAAGATATAGGTTTTTTGTACCGGCAGCCCAAGGCGGTCGCGGATGAATTCAGCGGCAGTAAGCGCACCGGTCCGCTTCCAGTAGGGCGCCAGAAACAGTCCTGTAACGAGCGCTCCGATGCACATCGTCCATTGAATGGTAATGGCTACCCATCCATGCTGGTAAGCAATGGACCCCCAGGCGACAAACGTGCCGGCTGAAAAGAAACTCATAAAAAGCGACAGCCCGCCTATTGACCAGGGCACTGCCTCTCCTCCGGCGAAAAAAGATTTCAGGTTACGGCCGGTCCCGGCAAACAACATCCCTATGCTGAGCACGAAAGCCGAAAAAATAAACATGACGAGTCCGTCAATAGTAGTGGAACTCATAAAAGCCTGAAGTCTGGCGTTAAAGAATGGTTAATTGTATTGGATACAGAGTGTGCGGATACCTTCTCCGGGCAACCGTACCGAGTCGGAAGCTGTTCCGCCTTCCAGCCATTGCAAACCGGTAATCTGCACCTTCCGGCCGGGAGACAGGCGATCGGGATCAATCGTGAAACGGAACGTATGTTCCCCGGGCCTGGTATTGAGGAACATGACGTAAACTTCGTTCTCTTTCTCCGATTGCGCCATCACGTACTCCACCGCAGGATCGTTGCTCCGGATCAATTGCTCCCGGATGATCAGCGCGGCTTCGCGGCCATAGACCTTCCCGGGGGCAAATCCATACGACTGGTGCGGGCCGACCTTGGGAGTTACGAAGCCTCTGGGAAATGCGATGGCGCCCCCGGACCGGAACTCGGTCTCCGCCAGCAGGTAGTCTGTGATCCAGCCGATCTGCCACCAGGCATGGTGCGGGTACGGGCCGGCCCCCCGGTTCATCGCGTTCCAGTAATAGGAAGCGACACTCGTTTTGTCGTCTACGAAGGCATGACGCCCGATGGCGGCAGAACGTGCCATATCCCTGAACAAGGTTTCACCGGTAAGATGTGCCAGCCGTATAAAAAGACCTGCATGGCTGGCCAGTTGAATCGGCCCGTGTCGGGTGGCAGAGCCAAAAATACCGCCATGTTCAAAACTGAGTCCCGCCTGCGCGATTTCCCAGTCCCTGCGCGGTATACCGTTGACCTGTTTTGTTTTCGTAGTAGGAATAGGATGGGTGTAAACCGACCCGGTGTACACTTTAGCCGCTTCAACTGCCGCATGCAGGTAGCGCTTTTCCTTGGTGATCTCGTACAAGTCCAGAAAGGTCTGGGCCGTTTGAGCCGTGGCAAAATCCGGAGCATAGCGGGCGTCACCGCATACACCCAGGTAGGACCCGGTTTCGATGGCATTCTTAATAAGCCAATCAGCCCCTTTCCGGGCCGCAGCCAGGTATTTCGGCTCCTTTAAGATCCGGTAAGCAACCAGTAACCCGTAAAAAGTCGGGCGTACATCCTCAATATCTTTGAAAAGCGCTTCACGGGTGTTGCGATCGTAGGCAACCACCCAGTTGCCCTCTTCCTGTTGCCAGGAAAGCAGTCGCTCGGCGCCGAATTGCAGGCGCTTTTTCAGCTCCGCGTTATCCGGTTCGAACAGCAGCATATTCCCTATATCCAGCATCACATAATAGGTCAGCGCAATGGGTTCGGACACCTCGCCCCACTCTTCGACAAACTCCTTGCGCTTGGCCAGGTAATATTGTCCGTCTACAGCTCCTTTAAAAAAAGGATCGTCCGTATTTTGCTGCACCAGCTTGAAATTTTCGGCAAGGGGCAGGACATTGTTTTGCAGCTCCGGATCACCCGTCAGCTTTGCCAGCATCCACATCGCTCCGTAGTCAGAATTTTTCATGGCGTCCTTCTGGCTGCCTACTACTCCCCCGAGGTACGACTGTGCCCCGATCGTATAACCCTTATAGGTTTCGACGTTCCATAAAGAGGTCTTCGGGTCTGTCAGGTAGTGGTGCATCTTTTCGATACGATCGGACAGGGACTGGACATTCTCCCGCAATTCCAATCCTTCCCTGAAGCGGTAAATGTCGTTGGCCGCATGTTTCAACGCCTCAAACCAGTCGCCCGCGATCAGGCTGTACCGAAAGCCCCATGAAATGGTTTCACCGGTCTTTTTAAGCGAATGCTGTTCGCCCAGCACCGGGTAGTACAAGGTGGGCGCCAGTTCCGATTTCCGGTTTTTATGGGAAAGTCCGAGCTGCCAGTCGACCTGCGTAATTTTATCATAAGCCCAGGGGTCCCGCGCCAGGCCCGGATCCGGAATGACGGACAGGGTTATCCCGTTGCGGGTAGTTACGAGCGGCGCCAAGGTGGAAGCGCAGCGCTCCCGGTAAACGACAGGACGGTCGGGTGCGCCATGCCCGTAGGCATAGGCCAGGGCAAAATTCGGCTGTATGGCATTCGCCTGAAAATAACCGGGTACACTTACCCAGCGCATCTGAGCAGGCGCTACTGTACCGAGCGTCGGACTGGCGAGGGAAAAATAGCCTTCCTTTTTGGGGACCAGCGACAAACTCACCCGCACATCGGCAGGAAACTCAGGATCCGGTTGCCAACGCGCTGTGATAACGGCGACCTCGTTTTCACCGGTGAAAACGATCGCGTTGCCTTCCGTACGGAAACGAGAAGGGTAAAAATGAAAAGCCTGTCCCGCAGTATTCAGCGCCACCTCGGTGATGCTTTCCTTCCATTGTCCCTTCTGATAGGTATAGTTAGGTTCCGGGAAGACTCCGCCTGTGCGCTTCTCAAACGATTCCTTCGGTTCGTCCGAAGGCTTTTCTGCGGAATACAACACCGTGTATTCTCCGGATGGCACGAAGCTCTCCACCCATTTATTGTTGCTTTTCACCCGGATTTTATCAATCATCCATCCGGATGGTCCTTCCTTCCAGGAAATCTGAAGCTGTTTATTGGCTAGAGAAGGGCCGGCTGACCGCTGAGCCGCCGACAACAGGCTATTACTCCAGAGAAGGCAAATGACAACTAAATACTTCACGTAATCAACAAGGTTAGATTCCCGGGGAGAATTAGTCCTCCCCGGGTTGAAAATTAATTGCTCAGACATCGCCTTTCAGTATACCGAGCAGTTCATCCAGTTTGTTCTCGTAAACACCACGGGGAGAAAGCTGATGCCGCTTTGCCACGGAAGCCGCGAAGCCTACCACCTCCCCCATCATCCCGCAGGTACGCATCACGCGGGTACTACCAAAGGCCACGTGCGTCGTACTGATATTTCTTCCTGCCATAAAAAGGTTGGAAATGTTGCGGGAGTAAAGGCACCGGTACGGAATCGTATACGGCTTTACTTTGATGTGTTTGGTCGCCGCCATAAATTCTTCTCCCGGGAAATACAGGGTATTCTTTTTATCGGGGAAGTGAAGGTCAATGGTCCAGGTGGCTGTGACCGCGGCGTCCGGATAAACTTTCCCGTCCTGAATATCCATCTGGGTAAGGATGTGGTCACCCGTCAGGCGGCGGGATTCACGCTTTCCACCGATATACGCTACCCAGGCAAGTTCCCTTTTGGCGTATTTTTCGGGTTTGTTTTTCTTGAGGTACGACCAGTTTCCGAAAATAGCGCGCAGGTTATGATCGCGGATCTCCTCGGCCTGGGTGATGGTATTAAAATTCCCGAAACCGGTTTCCCATTCCCAATCGGCCTTATGGTGGTCGATATGGTATTCGTCCGAAAATGGAATCGCCCAGGGGGTTTCCGGAAATGCAGAGGTGGAATCTATCGGCAGCGAGGCCCATAAATTTGAGGTTCCCAGTGTAAAGTCATCGGATTTTTCGGAAGCCAGTGATTCGCCCGTCTCTGCGCTGCTTTCGCGTCCCATGCGAAAATCGGCCTCCGCCAGGAATCCGACCGTTCCGTCACCCGTACAGTCGGCAAAGTAAGTGCCTTCAAAACGCGTCTCCCGGTTAGTCGCAATGTTGCGCCCGATAACGGCAACGATCCGGTCTCCCGATTTCTCCAGTTGGTACACATGGGTATTCAGAAAAAGGGATATGTTTTTCTCATCTTTGATGATAGCGGTTTTACGGGCATCACCATAGAGTTTGGCATCCGGATTTCCGTTCCCCGGATCACCGTTGTCAAGTTCGCGGACCACCCGTCCCAGCTTGGGATAGTAATTTTTATCCACATCTCCCATCAGGTGAACGCGTATCTCGGAGCTGTTGTTGCCGCCCAGCACCGGACGATCCTGTATAAGCGCCACTTTTAATCCGCTCCGGGAGGCGGTAATGGCAGCACACGTACCGGCTATTCCTCCTCCCACCACCACCAGGTCAAATTTACCGGCTTCAGCACGGCTGTCGTCTAATCCAAGTGCTTTTTTCCGGAAAGCCGTCAGGGCATCCAGATCGTCAGGAGGGGTGAACCCCCGGGCATCCGTAAATAAAATCGCGTCACAGCGCCCGTTAAAGCCGGTCAGGTCCTGGAGCGACAATTTGACGTTATCCGTGCTGATCTCAATTTCCCCGCCCGGGTACCATTTCCATTCGGAAGAACCACTTTCCCCAAAGACAGGCTGAAGGGGCTTATTGTCAATCTTCACCAGGAATTTCCCCGGGCCTTTGGGGAAGGGCGCCCAGTCTTTGGTCCGCACCCACACCTGGTACTTCCCTTTTGCAGGAAACTTTACGGTGGTCGAAGCCTCTTTCAGCGGCCGGCCCATTCCGTGCGCCATCAGGTAGGAAGATTTCAGTACTGCAAAGGATTGCTGGTCGATTACCCATCCGTTGGGGTTTTCAAAAGATTCTGCTTCGACGAGCACATGATGTTGTGCCGCAAGCCGGGTTGTCAGCAGTAATGCCAGGAAAAGTGTTAAAAGGGTCTTCATTATGTTAGGCTTAATTGAACGTATTATATTTCGATGTCTACTAAAATTCCTCTTTCTGAATGCGGTAACTTTTTAGGCGGCTCTGGACATATTTATCTTTCGGATTTATGGCGGTCAGCAGTCCGTATACCTCGCCGGCCCTTGCCGTGGGCAACTGGTTCAGGGCATCGGCAAGCTGCCGCAGCGGAACCACGGCCGGCCTGACCTGGTTGCCGACAATTTTCAGGGTCAGCTCAAACAGTTCCTGGTTGGTGGAAGGAAGCTCCCTTGTAAGGGTTTCCAATACCCGGGAATGCACGGGTACCTCTGACAGCCGTTTCAGGATCGCCACCTGGAAAGCGTAGGCCGATTTCGCGTACAGCCCCAGAAGCCATTCCTGTGTTTCCCCGGATTCCAACACTCCGGGATGCAGTTTTTGCAGCGTGGAGCGGGCGGCAAAGAAATTGCTGCCTCCGATAATCCCTTTAATGTCGGCCCAATAAGCGGGCTGCGGGATGCCGTCGGAACCGATCACGCTCTCCAGCGCCCAATACTGATAATGGTAATTATTGCTTTGCAAGAAGGTGTGCAATAATTCCGGTGACACCATGGAGGCGGTAATCCGCTTCATTTCGTCCATGACGATCTCGCCATATGCGATATGCCAGAGCGTATAGCAGGTAAAAACGGCGCCTTCGATCACCTCTCTCTTAATCGTTTTAAGGGTAGCGCCTGTTTTGGCATCTACCGAATCCGCCAGGTTATCGGTTCCCGTGCTGACAAGATCCTCAATGGCAATGTCTTTCAGCAGGGATTCCGGATTGGCGAGGATTTCCTGCAGTTTATTGTAATCTTCTTCCTCAAAAACATCGTGATCCATTTTGGTAAGCTCCTCCCGCGGCGGCAGGTCATAGCGCACGTAGTTCCCGAGAAGGTCCCAGTAAAAATTAATATATACCGGCTTGCACTCGCCGGTAAAACAGACAGGTGTAAAGATGTTCCGGAAAAAATGGGACGGTTTTCCGGAAGCATCCACCACCAGGTTCAGCGAATAGGAATTGGTATCGTTTTCTGTAACCGGAAACGGCAGGATACGGCCCGCCTCCTGGGCATACAGCCCCGGGGCAGCACTGATCATGCTGAGTAATAGCCATAACCGTATCCTTACTGCCGTCATTACCGGGGTTTGTTATGGGGGTTTGGTACGGAATTAGTCATTTTTGAGCTCATTATTCATAAAATCCAAATTTAGTTAGGGTGATAAAGCACCTGTTGGCGATGAACACTAACGAACGAGTTCCTGAACGTCACCTGAGAGCCGAATTATCATTGAAAATAGGCTATCAAAGCAGGATATACAACTCTTCACCTGGTAAAACGCGTCAGCGCCCCCGCAATCATTATCACAAACGTTTGTGATACATAATTTTTTACGGAAAATATATAATTGACCATCCTGTCACAGACGCTTGTAAGTACCCGCCCCAAATCTTCGTTTGTTTCAGTAAAATAAGAATTATACAATTATCCCTCCGGTTATACTCGAACAAATTGCTGGAAGAACCCGCCGGACGATCCGGCGGGCGCCGTTGCGTGTTACCAACCAGGATTCTGTACCAGTTGAGGATCCTTTTCTATTTCACTCTGCGGAATCGGGAACAGGTAATTTTTAGCAGTAAAGACCCGTTCTTCAAAAACGACCCTTTTGTAGAAGGAAGGATCAGTAAAGCTGGTACCGGCGTCAATGTCCAGTCCCCAGAATTTTCCTCCGTCAGTCTGCCCGGCCTGCTTGTGACGCCGGGTGTCAAACCAGCGGTGCCGTTCGAACGCCAGTTCCAGTCTGCGTTCCAGCAGAATCCGGTCCCGCAATTCCGATTGGGTCAGCTCGTCCGGCAAAGCCGGAATGCCGGCCCGTTCCCGGATCAGGTTGGTATACTTGAGAGCATCCGGGTTTCCGGGGTCCGCTTCGTTCAGGGCTTCGGCATAATTAAGATAGATCTCCGCCAACCGCATCAGCACCAGGGGGCGGGCCACCCGGTTGCTCGTAGCCTGATTACTGTTGGGATGGACATTTTTCCGGATCAGGTGGCCGGTCCTGCTGAAATTATTGGCCCCGTTGTTTTTTCCGGTATTCCCGTTAAAGAAAAGTCCGATTTTGGCGGAATGTGCTGCCTTGTTGGGCACATAGGACCCGGTAAACGTTACCGACGCATAGAAACGAGGCTCCCGATTGAGGTACATATTCCATACACCGGCCTCTGTAAAAGGAGTGTCTGTTGTGGAGAAACCGGATTCCACATAACCCGATGCCTCATTGATCACAGGCGTTCCATCCGAATTGTAACCCAAGATCGGGACTTCTCCATTACTCATCTGGTAGGCATCTACCTGTGATTGAGTTACCCCGTTACCGGAAGTACCGCCGGCAAATCGTGGTATGCAGCGCCATTCCCAGGTAGCTCCCAGGGCATTCGTTTTGCGGGCGAAAATAATTTCACTGTTATAGGCTTCCAACAATACATATTGATGCGACAAGTACGGATCGAACTCTCCTTTGTCGTTATTCCGTTTGTACAGATTAAACAAGTTGAGATCCATCACGGCTTTGGCCGCATCGGCGGCCCTTTTCCATTTAGTAGCATCGTAGGTCTGGTTCACCAGCGCTTTCCCGTCCTTGTTTCTGAAATTGGCATAATCGGTGTTACCGTTCCACAAAGGGCTGGCCGCATAGAGCAGCACCCTGGCTTTCAGCGCCATGCAAACGGCTTTGTTCATCCGGCCATAGTCAAGCGGGTCCTCGTACCAAAGCGGCAAATCCTGTGCTGCTTTGTCAAACTCCGATACAATAAAGTCCACGCATTCATCATAGGAATTCCGCGGAAACGAAAATTCTTCCATAGGAGCATCCGGGGCAATCACCTGCTCTTCCGGAAGTAAAATAACCGGCCCGTATTGTTTTAGCAAACACGCGTAAAACTCGGCACGCAGTGCTCTGGCCTCAGCGCTGTATTTTCTGATTAACGCCTCTCCGCCCTCACCCGCGAGTATCTCACTGTTACGACCAATATTTTCCATAAAATAAGTTGCCGAACGAATACCTACATAGTAATGCCTCCAGAAGTTGTAGTAATCGCTGGAAGCATTCCAGTTACCCAGGTTCATCAGGTACGTATTGTGGTTGGTATACGTGATATCGGACTCATCGGACAATCCCATGAACGGGGTTCCCTGGCTCAAGGTCTGATCCGATTCATCGCGGATATAATTGTATACATTAGCCAGGTATTGTTCCGATTCAAGTCGTCGCTGAAACACTTCATCGATGGTCATCCGGTCATCGGGAACCTGGTTGAAGAAATCGGAACAGGCGCTGCAACAGAGAGCGAGCGCTATCAGCAGGCCATTTATGATAGTTTTGAATTGCATAATTGTCGGTTTTAAAAATTTACGTCGATGCCCAGACTAAAGGTTTTCATATTGGGGTAATTGGTCCCTCTTCCGCTGCCAAGTTCCACATCCCACAATTTAAAGGAGCTGAAGGTGAGTAAATTGTATCCTATAAAGAAAAGTCGGGCATTCTTGGCGCCCACTTTAGAAAACCAGCTGTCCGGCAGCTCGTACCCAGCCTGTAGCGTCTTTAAACGCAGATAGTTAGTAGAGCGCATAAACCAGGTATTGTCTTTATAATTATCGTTGACCAAGCCAAAAGACAGCCTGGGATAAAACGCATTAGGATTCGGATTCTCCGGCGTCCAGCGGTCAGTTGCCACCGAGAAGAGGTTTCCTCGTTCGGATCCGGCCTGGAAGGGTACAAATCCCTCATCTTTCATAATAATATCGACGTTTCCGGCTCCCTGGAAAAAGGCTCCCAGCGTAAAGTTCTTATAGCTGCCGGTCAGTCCGAAGCCGTATATAATCTCCGGATAAGCGCCTTTGCCGATCGGCTTAATATCAAACTGATCGATGACCCCGTCTCCGTTCAGGTCACGGAACTGAATGTCTCCCGGCCGGACATCCCCCGTTTGTACCGGCGAATTAAGAATTTGGGTAGAGTCGCGGAAAAGCCCTATGGCCTCGTATCCAAAGGACTGAGTAGTCTTTTGTCCTATCCTGCTCATCCAGGGATAATCTTTTTGAGGTTCGTCGTTGGCAACAACGCGGTTTTTGGCATACGTAAAATTGCCTTGAAACTGTAGATGGACTTTCCCGATAAAGGCCTCGTAGCTCATACTGGCATCAATTCCCTTGTTATGCACGATCCCGACATTGCCATAGGGGGCCTGTTGAATTCCGAGGAAACCGGGAAGTGCGTCCCGCCGCAAAAAAATTCCTTCCCGGTTTTCCTTGAACAGGTCTACCTGGACGTTCAGTTTATTACGGAGCGTCATGAGCTCGAAACCCAGATTGGTTTTGACAGCCGTTTCCCAGGTTACATCGACTGCATATTCTCCGATATCACGCCCGTCGTAATTTAAATTGCTCTGGCCATTTCCAAACGCATACCCTGTGGTATTGGCGACCGTCCCGATATAAGCGAACCTTCTGCCGCCAATGGTACTGTTTCCGACCCGGCCGTGGGTAAAGCGGAATTTCATGAACTGGATAACGTCCTTAACAGGTTCAAAAAACTGCTCTTCGGAAGTGACCCAACCCAGGCCCAGTGACGGAAAGAAACCATAACGCCGGCCGGGTGCAAAGTTTTCAGAACCGTTATAACCAAAATTGACTTCCGCCAGGTAACGGCTCGCATAGGCATAGTTCAGGCGGGAGGCAATCCCGCGCGCCCGTTGCGGAAGCGAGGTAATCAAATCACCTCCGGTGCCAATATAATCCCGTTGGTTATACAGAATAAGGCCACCTACCTCGTGCGTTCCGAACGTGCGGGAATAATTTAAGGAGGCTTCACTGTAAAACTGGCGCGAACCGGAACTACTTGTCCCGAAACCAAGGTATTCTGTTCCGATAAAAGTACGCTCGTATTCCAGCTCCCCGTTTTCATTCCGCCCGATAGCCAGATAGCGATCCGGATTCTTGGTCCGGGTATTGTTGTGATTGTTGGTGGCGTCAAACGAAAACATACCGGAAACGTTAAGCCCCGGGACCCAGTCGTCCAGTTGCTGGGTCAGCCGGATATTGGAAAACAGCCGATTGCTCCACAGTGTCCGGTAACCGCGCTGGGTCAGTGCATTGTAAGGGTTGATAATGACGGTGGAAGTTGATCCGGCCAGGCGGTCAGGATATTTAACCGGATGAAAAACAGAGGGAATGGCCATCACATAGCCAAAAATAGTCGACATATCCTCTGCTCCGGGCAGCGTACGATTCGTTATGTTACCCTGGACTCCCAATTCAATCCGTGTGGTTTTGGAAGCATTTAAGGTAAGATTGCTGGTGAAATTATAGCGGTCCAGGTTCAGTTTGGAATTGTATTTGGCGAGCGCGTCTGTCTTCAGGATTCCCTGCTCACTGTAATACCCTGCCGAAAGGTAATAGGTAGCAACTTCGTTACCGCCCGAAATATTCATGTTGGCATTCCGGTTACTGGCATTTTTGTTAAAGATGGTTGCATACCAATCGACATTCGGGTACATATAGGGATCTGAACCCGCCCGGGTCTGTGCAATAGCTTCCGGGGTATAATTGAGGCTTCCGCCGCGGGTGGCTGAGGCTTCATTGGAAAGTTCCATATAAGTAACCCCATCGGCAAGTTCCGGCAGTTTCGTGAAAGCGGTAACCCCTTCGGTATAACGCACCCGGATTTTAGGACGGCCGGCGGTTCCCCTTTTCGTGGTAATGATAATCACCCCATTAGCGCCGCGCACACCGTATACGGCTGTGGCGGAAGCATCTTTCAGCAACGTAAAGCTTCCGATATCCTCCGGATCAATATCATTCATTGGTCGTTCTACCCCATCGACCAGGATCAGCGGCTGACTGAGCCCTCTGTCGAGTGTCGCAATGCCGCGGATAAAGAGCTCGGCATTGTCGTTCCCCGGCTCTCCGCTGCGCTGGACGCCCATCACCCCCGATAACCGTCCCATCAGCGCGGTATTGAGATTGCGGACCGGAAGCTTCAGTTCCTCGGGCCTCACGGTAGTCTGCGCCCCGATAGAGGTGATTTTCTTTTGCGTGCCGAAACCGACCACCACTACTTCTTCCAGCGACTGATCCTGCGGGATTAACACCACGTCGAAAGTCGTACGGTTTCTGATAGCCAGTTCCTGCTGCTGGTAGCCGATAAAGGAATAGACCAACACGGCAGCAGGGTCCGCCACCACAATTTCATAAAGCCCTTTCGTGTCGGTGATCGTTCCGGTCTGGGTCCCTTTAATGAGGATAGAGACGCCCGGAAGGCCCTCCCCTTTTTCATCGGTGACGGCACCGGCAAGTTTTTGTGCCGGCAGCTGAGCGGCGACCTGCACAGACAGGCAAGTCGTAATAAGTACAATTCTACGTAGAAATTTGAGCATAAATGTTAGTGTTACCGGTTACTGATTTTATTACGATTTTTACAGGTAAAATACAATTTTACCCAGAGGGAGCCACGTTACCGGAAGGAATTACAGGAATCATAGATTTAGTTGATTTATGAATGATTTTGAAGGAATATGAATGAAGATAGCCCAGAAACACCTGTATTTGGCCTGATTTTAAGGAAGATTGAAGCGAAAAGATGCACAAAAAATACCGCAAACGTACCCGGAAACGCTTGCGATAGTTATTATGGCTTGTCATGCGGAACCTTTCCTGGTTTTCGCTATTTTGAGTAGAAACCAGGACTCCTTGTTCTTTTCAAGGAGACTTATATTAGAATAATACAAAATGATTCAATGTCTGAAATGCGGCGAGGTGGCGCACATTCTCAAGGCCGGGCTGATACGGGGAAAACAGCGTTATTTTTGCAAATCCTGTAACTGGCACTTCACAATACCGGATCCGGACGCCGTAGACCGGCGGCGGAAAATCAACCGGCAGACGACTATTGTGGACATTGCCCGCGAGCTGGGCATTGCCAGTTCGACCGTTTCGAGGGCGCTGCACGCGCATCCGGATATCAACGCGGAAACCCGCCGGATCATACTGGAAACAGCGGCCCGGATGGACTACCAGCCGAACAAACTGGCGTATAACCTGGCGAAAAGCCAGACGAACCTCATCGGGATCATTGTACCCGAGTTTAATAACCAGTTCTTTCCTAATGTGATCATAGGAGCTCACGATGCAGTGACGCAGGCGGGGTACAGCCTCATGATTATGCAGTCAAATGAGTCGTATGCAACAGAAGTTGCCAATGCCCGCGCCATGCTCGAAAACCGGGTAGACGGCATACTGCTTTCACTGGCGCAGGAAACCAATAATTACGATCACCTCGTACTATTTGAGAAACGGGGGATTCCCCTGGTATTATTTAACCGGGTAACGGAGGGATTAACCGTACCCCATGTCGTCGTCAATGATTTCGAAGCTTCTTTCCTGGTCGTGGAACATCTGATCCAGAACGGGTATGAGCGCATTGCCCACCTGGGTGGCCCGTTAAACCTGCTGGTAAGCAGGGAACGTTTGCGGGGATACAAAGCGGCGTTGAGAAAATACGGCATGCCGGTGGAAGAATCCTATATCATACATGGCGACCTGACCCCGCACAAAGTGCGTATTTACGGGCAGTACCTGCTCGATCAGGAAAAGCGCCCGGATGCGATTTTCGCACTCAACGATCCTATGGCAATCGAACTGCTGCTGATTGCCCGTGAAAAAGGGATCCGCGTCCCGCAGGAGCTGGGTATTGTCGGATTTAGTGACGACAAGGTTTCCCGCTTTATTGAACCCGGCCTGACAACAATTCGCCAGCCTACGGTAGAAATGGGACGGGTAGCTGCCAGGATCCTGCTCGATCTGGTCGGCAATCCGGAGGTTGAAGTTCCCGCTCACACCGTCCTGTCAACCGAACTGGTCGTGCGGGCTTCCTCTCTCAAAGGCAACCAGGAACCCTGGGGATCACTGACTTCGTAAACACGACTGCACTACCTACGCCGTATCCGCGCCCCCGGCAGGTGTGAGGCTGGGCAGCAACGCACCGGGAAAGCAGCGATTTTCGAGGCGCCTGAAATATGTCAGCCCGACATTTAAAATCCTTATTTAGTGCAACTCCCGTTCCTTGCAGGCCGTTTACGATCCGGTCTCTGAGGCTATCCGAAAAGAGCGATTTCTCCCGAAGCGGCAGTCATTGGCAACGTTCCCGGCAACGATTGCACAAAAAAACCGGCGTTTTTCTGCGGCACTTACGTCGCTTATACCTATCTTCTTAACGGATAGCATCTCACAATCCTGTCCTTATACATTGATATGTTTGAAAAGTCATACTGACCGGCAGGACATCCGGGCATCCCGCTTAAGGCTTGTTCCGCCACCGTCTTTTTTTGTTAGGATTGATACGAATTAGAAAGCATCACTGGATTCCGGTGATGTTTTTTGCAGGTGCCCACGCTGCCGCCAACATCAATTTGGTTCCTTGCGGGCGAAGTGCTGCGAATGAAAATTTGTACTATCTTTGGTAATAGTTCTTCGTTTGAATATCACTGCACAACCTCCCGCACCATTAGCGGAGCCCCTGTCGAATGCGAATGTAAAAATTGACCAAACAATGACGAGTGCGTGGGATAAATTAAACCATCTTTTTAAACGACAGGAAGTTCCTGCTAAAACAACGCTGTTACAGGAGGGACAAATTTCGGGGACAATGTTCTTTATCGAGAAAGGTTGTTTACGGACCTGGGTTAATAACGACGGTAAGGAGATTACCACCCAATTTTTCTTTGAAAACGCCAAGGTTGCCTCCATTGAAAGTTTCAGGACAAATCAGCCCAGTTTATATAGCATTGAAAGTTTAGAGCCTTGTATTTTACAGACGATTTCACAACAAGACTTTCAAAATGCCTTAGAAAATTTTCCTGAACTGAAAAAAGAAACAGAAGCGCATTTATTCAGGCGTTTTTTATACTCCCAAAAACGTTTCTATTCCTACCTGAAAAATAGTCCCCAAAAACGCTACGAAGAACTTCTTGAAGAGCACCCCCAAATCATTCAGCGCGTTCCCCAGCATTATATTGCTTCCTATCTGGGCATTACCCCGGTTTCATTAAGCCGGATACGCAACAGACGATAATTTCATTTCTTTACAATTGTTATCGTCCAGGCGTTTTCTGTCGCTCAATTTTGCAGAACAAATTCAGACAACGCAAAAATGAGAGTCGTAATAGTATTTAATCATCCTTACGAAGGGAGCTATAACCATGCCCTGTTAGGTTCGGTAACAAAAGGACTTAAAAAAGCAAATCATGAAGTGGACCTTATTCACCTTGACAAGGATGGATTTAATCCCGCCATGTCAAAGGCAGACTTAAAAGCCTTCGTGGAACACCAACCCATTGATCCGCAAGTAATCGCCTATACTCAACGTTTGGCAAAAGCGGACCACCTGGTTTTCATGTTCCCGATCTGGTGGGATTTGATGCCCGCGATGACCAAAGGGTTTATTGACCGGGTCCTGAGTCCGGGAGTTGTGTATGACCACCACCCAAGAGGTTTCGGCTTAGTACCGCTTTTAAAAAATCTCAAAGGTGTAACGATTATCACGACGATGAATAAGCCTAAAATAATGTATTCACTGCTTATTGGGAATTTAATCAGGAAAGCAATGTTACGAAGTGTTTTCAAAACGATGGGTTACAAAAATCTGAATTGGATACGTTTTGCTTCGGTAAAATCCGTAAGTCAAAAGAAAAGAGAAGATTGGCTGATCAACCTTGAAAACAGGTTTTCAAGGTTCAACTAAATCTTGTATTATGAAATTGAATAGAAACGACCCTCCCCTTTCAAATCCTCCAATAAAAAATCCCGGTCCCGCCCACCAAGACTTCATTTCGGGGTTAAATTTAGGTGGGAGGCTTTAGGTGTTAGGTTTTAGGTGTTAGGTTTTAGGTAATAGGTGTTAGGTAACAGGTTTTAGGTGTTGGGTTTTTGGGCGATTTGTTTCTGCCGGGTACGGCGAGGGGGTACTTGTCCGGAGATCTTTTCTGAAAAGGCAATAAAATGAATTTTATAAAAATTTGTGATACTTTTGCATTTAAGAGAGCTGATTGCCAGCTTTGTTACTTTTCTGACTTTAAGCGGATATTTTCCTTCTTAACCACATGGCTACGCGGAAACTATATGACGAAAGGGAGACCTTGTGTGAACTGGCTGACGGAAGTGAGTCTGCTTTTGTGCGGGTCTTCGACGAATATAGTCCTAAAGTGTATAGAATTGCGTTAAAATTCCTGGATTCAAGAGAGGCTGCCGAAGAGATCGTACAGGATGTCTTCATGGATATATGGCTGCGGAGAGAGAAAATGGCAGAAGTATTAAACTTCGGCGGCTACCTGCATGGAATGGTCAGAAAGCAGGTGTACGATGCTTACCGTCGCCAATCGGTCTTTACGAAAATGGTGACGGAACTCAGTTATCATGAACAATCTGAAAATACGACCGAACGTCTGATACAGGAAAACGAGTACGAAAAGTTGCTGCACGAAACGGTCAGCAGCTTACCCGAACTCCAAAGGGAGATTTTCCGGCTGGCCAGAGAAGAGGGATTGAGTCACGAAGCAATCGCACAGCAAATGAACCTGTCCCGTTTAGCTGTTAAAGCACATATGAAACGGATCCTGCGGTTTATCCGTACCCGGCTCGAACCTTTTTTGAAAACCGAGGCCCTCTTTTGGCTGATCCTGATGTTAATTGGATAATGGTCGCGGTACCCCCTCGCAAATGGACGCGATGGCGGTGTCGATGGGATATATCGATGCGTTCGATGGGTTTGATGGGCGGCGCATTCGATGCGTTTGATCATTCGATGGGCGGTGCCCATCGCTGGTGGATGTCACCCCTTCAGGGCTCCATGGTCTGTGTCCCACAGACCATTTTGGATACCAGCCGGACACCAGCCCCCCGTTTTCAGCTACCCCCCTCCGCCAAATTATTTTTTATTAAATCTGCCCCCTCCTTCCTTTTTCAGAGACATGTCTTGTAGGGAACGATGATTCATTCCGACAGCGATGATTCATTCCGACAGCGATGATTCGCTCCGGCAGCGATCATTCGCTCTGAGTAATTAACCATGTGACAGCAGAAAACCGATATCCCGATGAGCGACAACGGCCCGCAAAATCCCCATCAACGCCAGGTTGCACAATTTGACTACCTTATGAGCAGGTACCTGGCGCGTGCCGCCTCCGAAGAGGAAAAAGCAGCGCTTCGCCGGCTGGTTGAAAATGGCTTTGGCGAACGCTTTCAGGAATGGCTTGACGAAGAGTATCGCGCCAACAGCGGAATTGAAGGCATTCCTGACAAAACACGGCACGAAATCCTTTTCAATATCCTGGGTGAAGCGCCGGTAAAAGCCAAACGAACAAGTGCCTGGCGGAGCTGGGCGGCTGCCGTCCTCCTGATCATAGGCAGCGTTGCGACGTTTACTGTCTGGAACAACCGCCTGACAGAAAGCACCTTAACCGAAAACCCTTCCGAAACGAAACAAGACGAATGGCTGGTATTTAAAGGGAAACAGTTTCTGCATCTCCCGGACGGGAGCAGTGTGCTGATGAACCAGGAAAGTGAGCTGCGTTATTCCACTGAATCGTTCGAAAAAGGTTCCCGGGAAGTAACCCTAAAGGGAGAGGCCTATTTTGACATTGCCCATGACCCGGAAAAACCGTTCAGGGTCCGGACAGGGCCGGTCGTCACCCGGGTACTCGGCACCGCCTTTAATGTCAACGGGAGGGAAAAAGAGGTAGTCGTAACCGTAACAAGGGGGTTGGTGGAAGTAAGCAGCGAAGACCGCGTGTATGCACAGGTGAAGCCCGACGAACAGCTTACAGTCAACACCGAAACCCGGCAATACAACACAGCCCCGGTAAAAGCTGAAGCAGCACTTACCTGGAAACAGGCCTACCTGGTATTCGATAATATTGATATGCAGGAAGCCGGCAGACTGATCGGAAACCACTACGGAGTGGAACTCCTGTTCACGGATGCCGCGATAAAGAAATGCCGCATTACAGCGTCATTTTTAGACAAGGAAGACCTTAGTACTGTTCTGAAAGTACTTTCGGAAATGATGGAGGCTTCCTATACAATTGAAGGCAGCAGGGTACTGATAACAGGCGGCTCCTGCAGCTAGAAAAAGTAGTTTTGAATAAAAGGGACAATTAAACCGAATTTAAAATGTTACTCAGGAAACATTTTCCGCTTTTCATTGACGATGGTTAAACCGGCTGAAAAAGCAAAAGCCATCCGGGGGCAACCGGATGACTTTACCGCCCGCAGGTTACGGATAACAACGGGCTTTGTTTCTAATAGTTGACTATCACTAAAAACATTTGGTAAATGTACAAAAATTTTATCAGGTGGGAAAGGCATATCCTTTCTCCGCATCGACCCGCTGTCAAATTTGCTATGCGTATAGGGTTGTCCTATTTACTGCTGACCATGGCCTGCACACAGCTGCTGATGGCCCACGATTCCGGCGCCCAGTCGCTAGCCGAGATTAAGGTCTCTCTGGGCCTGAAGAATGAGGGGGTCCGGGACCTGTTCCGGAAAATCGAAAAGCAAACCCCCTTGCGCTTTGCTTTTATGGAGAACCAGGTAGACAAGGATGTCCGCTTTACGATCCACAAGGGGACCTATCCCGTAGTCGAAGTTCTGAACCATACTTTAGCGTCTCTCAACCTGACGTATATGAATACCGGTAACATCGTTTACATCGTTAAAAACTCCAATAACCTCAAAGTCTCCAAAGAGTCGGAATCTCATTTTCCGGTGGCCTTACCGGAGCAGTTTACCGAAATTCCCGGCGTCCCGGTAAAGGGCCGCGTGACGGATGAAAAAGGAGAAGCGTTACCGGGCGTAAGCATTCTTGTGAAAGGAACGCAGCAGGGGCTGATCACAGATGCTGACGGAGATTTCAGCATTGAAGTCCCGGATGAGCATGCAGTTCTGGTGTTTTCGTTTGTAGGGTATGTGAGTCAGGAGGTGACAGTGGGAGGCCGATCACAGCTGGATATGGTACTGGTGGCCGATCAGAAAACACTGGAAGAAATAGTGGTGATCGGTTACGGCGCAGTCAAGAAAACGGATCTTACGGGAGCGGTTGGGGTAATTTCAGGGAAAACGGCTGAAAACCAGGCTACGTCCAATCTTGCCCAATCGCTGCAGGGAAAGATTGCTGGGTTGAGCGTCCGGCAGACAAGCGGTCATCCGGGGGCAGGCGCAGAAATCAGGATCCGGGGAGTGGGTAGCTTTGGCGCCAGTTCAACCCCGCTGGTGGTGGTGGACGGCATTATCACCAATGGCGGATTGACGGACCTTGACCCCAATAGTGTCGAAAGTATTACCGTACTGAAAGATGCTTCTGCCGCGGCTATTTATGGATCCAGGGGCGCCAACGGGGTCGTGCTGGTGACTACCAAAAGAGGCAAATCGGGGAAGGAACGCATCAGTTTCCAAAGCTATTACAGTTTTGACCAGGTCTCCAGGAAGATCGGTGTCGTGGATGCGGCAACCTATGGTGCGATGGTCAATGATTTTTATACAAACCAGGGCAAGGAGGCTCCGTACGACAATCCCGGAAGCCTGGGAAAAGGCACCAACTGGCAGGACGAGATTTTCCGGACCGGCGGCAAGCAGAATTACTCGCTTTCGTTTTCGGGAGGCGGACAGAATAGCCAGCATTCCGTGATATTCGGGCATTATTCCGGAGAGGGAGTCGTCGTCAATTCGACCTATAACCGCTCCACTTTGCGTATAAATAATGACATCCAGCCTCTTAAAGGATTGCATATCGGATCGAGTATCGGATTAAGTTACGGAGTAGAGAAGCAAGGCGATCCGCAGCCGGCAATTAATGCTGCGCTTATTTATGCTCCGAATGTTTTGCCCTACAACGAAGATGGCAGCTATGGCATCGCGGACCGCCCGGGGCAGCCGACCACCATGACCGCCCCGCTTGTATATGCCTACGAAAGAGAAAATGACAGGTACCGGATCGGACTGCTTGCCAATACGTACGCGGAATATGAAATAAGCAAAGGTCTGAAATTCAGGACCAGCCTGGGATTGGAGTACATTAATACGGATACCAAAAATTTCGTTCCCTCTTATAATTTCGGACTGGGGAATAACAACGGTGTTGCAACCCTGACCAGGCGAACTGACGGTCTGAAAAACTACATCGTAGACAATATCATTACCTATAGCCATCTCTTTGCCGGAGCCCACCAGGTGGATCTGATGGGCGGATACACCTTCCAGAATGAAAGAAGTGAATTTGTAAATGCTTTCAGGAATACCTTCGGACGGAACGATGAAAACCTGCAGGTGCTGGATGCCGCCACTGCCAATGACAGGGCAAGGGGAAATTATACAGAATGGGCGCTCCAGTCGTACCTGGGCCGGCTGATCTACTCGTATGACAACAAGTACCTGGTAACCTCCAGTATCCGGATCGACCAATCGTCGCGTTTCGCAAAAGGAAACCGTACCGGAATCTTTCCCTCGTTGTCTCTCGGCTGGGTGATTTCGAATGAAAATTTCTGGAAAGCCCGGGAGAACTTTATAAGCTACCTGAAACTAAGAGGCGGATACGGCGTTTTGGGGAACCAGGACGTAGGTATTTACCCCTACCAGGCGTTAATTGACAATAACCTGGCTTATTCGCTGGGTAATTCACAGAACGTCTGGGTAGGCGCCGCTCCCACCTCCCTTGCCAATGAGAACATCTCCTGGGAAAAGACCAAAACTTCCGGAGGCGGCGTTGAGGTAAACTTCCTTAACGATAAATTGGGAATTGTCGCCGAATACTACGACAGAAGGACGTACGATGTCCTGGTCAGGGTACCGCTTCCCAATATTTCAGGGATGGCTACCTATCCCTACCAGAATGTAGGCAGCGTACGCAACAGCGGGGTTGAGTTCTCTGTTGAATACCGTAATACTGCCGCCCGGGGAGAACTCGGCTATCATGCCGGATTTAATATCAGTATTAACAAAAACGAAGTGACGAAGCTTACCAAGGGACTGGATATCATTCTGGCAGGCGGCGGACAGGGAGGCGTGGAGACGAGAACCTCCGAAGGTCACGGGATCAATGCATTTTACGGACATGTACATAACGGGATTTTTCAGACCGAAGAAGAAGTGCGCGACGCTCCTTTTCAGCCCAATGCAGCCCCCGGTGATATCAAGTTCAAAGACCTGGACGGCGACGGCCAGATCACGGCCGACGACAGAACGTTCATAGGGGATTTTAATGCCAAGCAGATCCTGGGTTTCAACGGTGGAGTAAAATACCGGAATATTGATTTCACAATCGCAGTCACGGGCGATTTCGGCCGGCATCAGAACATCTTTGCCAGCGGGTTTGCCGTGGCGCGTGCAGCCGAAGCCACCAATAGTATGTGGGCGGACAGGTGGACAGGCCCCGGCACGAGCAACTACGTACCCCGGATCGTGGGAGGTGATCCCAACAGCAATTCCAGGTCTTCCGACTTCTGGGTGCGTAAACAGGATTATCTCCGAATTCAGAATACCCAGCTGGGATATAATCTACCTTCAGCCATTCTGACGAAATGGAAGCTTGAGCAGCTCCGGCTGTATGTGGCAGCCCAGAACCTGTATACCTGGACCAAATTTCCGGGATTTGATCCGGAAACCACGGTCACTTCGTACCCGGTTCCCCGTTCTGTATTTTTTGGTATCAATCTCGGATTTTAACAAAACTGAACAAGCTCATGAAGAAGTTGATTTATGCATTGCTTTTTACGACACTGGCAGCATGCAACAATAAACTGGATCTGAATCCGATAGGCAGCATTGCGCAAAGCAATTTTTACACATCGGCATCCGACGCCAATGAAGCTATTATTGCCTGCTATCACGCCATGCTCGCTTTCCACACGGGAGGAGCCCATATAACCGGGATGGACATGTGGGGCGACATCCAGTCGTCCGATGCCGAGCCGCATCCCGATGGTGTGGCATGGAATCAGATTTACCAGTATACACTTAATCCGACCAACGGGGAACTGGGAAATCAATGGTTTCAGATTTATGAAGGCATTTATCGCTGCAACCAGGCACTGGAAAAAATCCCGCCGATCGCGATGGATGAACCACTGAAAGCGCGTCTGCTCAATGAGGCGCTGTTCATACGCGCCTGGTGGCTGCTTCGCCTGGGGAAAATGTACGGTGATGCCCCGCTTGTCACCAAAACACTGTCGATCGACGAATTATATATGCCTAAATCCCCCAGAGAAGAAATCTTCAAACAAGTGGAAGCCGACCTTAAGCAAGCCGCTGCACTGCCGGATTCTTACGACGATGCCAACCTGGGAAGGGCCACCTCCTACGCGGCGAAAATAGTGCTGGCGGAAGCGTATCTTTGGGAGAAACGGTGGCCAGAGGCCAAACCGTTGCTGGAAGATATTATTCATTCGGGCAGATTCGGATTACTGGATTCGTACACCGCATTGTTCGACGGTTCCATTGAAAATCACAAGGAGAGCATTTTTGAAATCCAGTACAAGGCAAACACCGGAAGGAATATCGGAAACTTTTCCACAACCTACAACGCGCCGAACGGGGAAGGTTATGTGCCGGGAGGCGGATGGGGGTGGATCAGGCCTACCCAGGATCTTGTCAACGAGTACGAAAAAAGCCCTAAGGAAGATCCCCGCCTGACTTACTCCATTTTCAGAAAAGGCGACAATTTCGAAGGACAGATTTTTGCAGACGTAGTGAACGGAACAGGATATGCTGTTAAAAAATGGACCATATCCGGCAAAACGGGGGCAGAAATAGAACCCAATAACCCGTGGCATAACTCCGCTAATTTCGCACTTTACCGATATGCGGAAGTATTGCTTTTCTATGCCGAAGTACTCAATGAAACAGGTGACAGCGAAGCCGCCATACCGTTTATTAATCAGGTGAGGGCACGCCCGTCAGTGGACATGCCCAGGCTGGAAAGCGGATTGTCCAAAGCAGCGGTATTCGAGGCCATACGCCACGAACGACGGGTTGAATTTACATTTGAGGGTAAAATCTCCTTCGACCTCAGACGCTGGGGAATTGCAGGCAGTTTCCTCCGCTCCGGCGACAGATGGCATAATAACACCACCCTTAATCCGCAATGGAACGGAGAATTCTTCAAGTATGTGGACGGAAAGCATGATGTCTTTCCGATCCCCCAGTCTGAGATAGACAAATCGGGCGGCGCGCTGGAGCAGCATCCCGGTTGGAAATAAGAAGCGCAGTGGCGCGGAAGCCGGGCTTTTACACAAAGGCCGCCGGCATGTAGGGCGCCCAGACGTTTAACAGGTGTTTTTTACGAAAATAAGGTAGAATGAAAAAGATAATGATGATGCTTCTTCCCCTCTTCGCGGGCCAGGTATGTGCCGCTCAGGGGACACCGATATTCGATGGCAAGACACTCGCGGGATGGCGGGTGTCCGACCCGGCGTACAGCTATCTGTGGAAGGTGCAGGACGGAATGCTGGTAGGCGGCGACGCCGAAAAAAAGGTGCCGGTAAACAGTTACCTGTATACAGAAGCTGAATATACCAATTTCGAGTTCCGCTGCCTCTTCAGGCTGAGTGGCGATACCACCGGTTTTGTCAACAGCGGGATACAGTATCGCTCGAACCTGCAGGACAACAACATGGTGGGCTATCAGGCGGATATCGGAAACGGTTATTGGGGAGATATCTATGACGAACACAGGAGGGGCAAACTGATTTCGGGAGATTTGACAGTCCTTAAAAGCCTGCTTGATCCGTTCGGCTGGAATTCCTATATTGTCCGGTGTAACGGACAGCGCCATGAATTGTATATCAATGGCGTAAAAACAGCAGACTATATCGAAAAAGACACGTCAGTGCCGCAAAAAGGTGTGATTGGCATACAAATCCATAGCGGGGGGAAGGCACTTGTTTACGTAAAAAACGTAGCAATAGAGCCGCTGCCGTGAAAATGACCCGACCAGAAAGAATGCCCATAACCAAATCAGAAATGAAAATCACCTTTTTATTCATCCTGTCAGGGATCATTTTGTTGTCATCAGAGGCAACAGGACAAAAAAAGAATGATAAGCAATTGTCCAACAGGGTGATTGCGTTCTCTCCCGAAGAACAATTGAAAGGGTTCCGCCTGCCGCCCGGATTTGTAATAGAATTGGTAGCCAGTGAAAAAGACGGCGTTGTCAAACCAATCGATCTGGCCTTTGATGATGCCGGAAATTTATGGACGCAGACTGCCACCATGTACCCGCTCGATCCGATATCGGATATCCAGTGGAACGATCTGCTGGAACTGATGAACAATAAAGAAAAGCAGGACCAGCATCCGGCGTTCAAGCGGGTTTCCGATCTCTATAAGGGCGTAACAAAGGGGGAGGATAAAATACTGAAGCTCACGGGAATCTACAACGGCTCCGTAAAGGCGGCTGTCTGGGCCGACGGGCTTGCGATCCCGATGAGCATCCTGCCTTTTAAAACGGGCGCCTTCGTGGCGCAGGGCTCCGAAATTTTCCTGCTTGATGACCGTGATAACGACGGCAAGGCGGATACGCGTGAACCGCTTTTCACGGGATTTGGATTTACGGATTCACACACCATGACGCACCTTTTGCGGAAAGGTCCCGGAAACTGGATCCATTTCAGCCACGGCGCGCTCAACAGAGGTGTCGTCTCGTCGTATGCTGATCCTACGGTAAAAACCGCTTTCGATTACAGCAAAATCGGGCGCTTCTCGAAAAACGGGCGTAAAATAGAGGTACTTACGGCTGGCCTGAATAATATTTGGGGGTATACGCTGCGCGCTGACGGAGCATGGTACGGTTCGGAGGCTAACGACATCGGCTATTCCGTAGTACCGCTGGAAGAGGGAGCAGCCTTTCCGGGGATCGGCGGTGAGAAATTCAGACCTTACCAACCGTTTTATCCGTCCATCCATTCGTTCCGGGTGGGCGGAACGGGCTTATCCGGATTGGCTTTTTCAGAAGATGACCGGGACGGTTTCCCCGAATACTGGAAGCATGTGGGTTTCCTGGCCAATCCGATTACCAACACGATCAACGCGGTACGCATTGTCCGGAATGCCGACGGCAGCATAGCATCCGAAAAACTGGAAGACCTTCTCGTTTCGGAAGATGACTGGTTCCGCCCGGTCAATATCAGCTTCGGCCCTGACGGCTGTCTTTACATCGCCGACTGGTACAATAAAATTGTCTCGCACAACGAAGTGCCTACCTCGCATCCCGATCGTGATAAAAACCACGGACGTATCTGGCGTATCCGGCATGAGAGCCAGCCTGCACGCAAAATTGTTGATTTTTACACGGTTAAAACCGCCGATCTGCCTGCGTATTTACAATCGCCGTACCTGTGGGAAAGAAGGGCTGCATGGAACCAGATTTCCGAACGGGACCTGTCCGAAACAAGCGCATTACTTCCCGAATTGGTGAAAATGGTGAATGACAACGCGGCCGGCACATCGGCCAGGATACATGCTTTATGGTCGTTGGAGGCGCTGTCGTTTTTCGACAAAGAAAGCGTCGGGAAATGGTTATCGGATCTTGATGACCAGGTCCGGAGAGAAGCGTTAAGGTTTCTGACCTCCTATCCGGAGCAGATCGGAGGTTTTGTACCTCAATACAGAGCCTTGATAAACGATCCGAATGCAGCAGTCCGCTCGCAGCTCATCAGAACCCTGGGCCAGGTAAACGAGCCGGAACCGGATATCCTCGGGCTATTGGTACAGGCCTGCAGGCCCGATGCCGCAGAAGAACAGGTAGGCGGCCCCTACGAGCAAAAATTTGAACGGTACCTGGCGCGCCGCGAGCTGGAAGCCTACCCTGATCGCCTGGATGCTTTTCTCAGAGAAGGAAAAGGGGCGGGCATCCCGGCAGCAAATATCTTATGGGCCATCCAGGTACTGCCTTCTTCACAGCGGTCGGCATACTATTTCCAATATGCACAGGATGTATCGGCACCCGACCTGCCGGAAGCGACATTCCTGGACCTTGCCGGGATGGCCGAACAAACCCGGGCAAAAGAAGTGCTGACTGCATCTATGGAACACCCGGACTACCGGATGAAATACCTGAACCAATCGCTGAAACACCAGGCCGTTTTGAATACCCCTGACTACCGGGAGTTATTAAAAAAACCGGTCTCTTTTGTCCTGAAAAGCGGCACAAAAGACGAGAAGAAAAAGGCTTTGGAGGTGATCTCAGCCTTTGGCCTGGCGATACCGGAAGAAATCATTGCGCAAACAACTGAAAAGACCCAGGACGAGCCGTACCTGGGATTGACGGTCAAAGCGCTGGATGTGGCCAAATCGACAAACGCGCAACCCTACCTGCAGATCGCCGAAAATCAGTCTCTCAGCCTGAATACCCGCTTAAATGCGCTGCAGGGGGTTGTCAGAACCGACAGGAAACTTGGCCGGGCTACGATTGAACAATGGCTGGAAAAGATGGATGCTGTGGAGAAAAGAACGCTTACGAATGTTTTGTCCCGCTATACAGCGAGTTCCGCGCTGCTATTGGAATTATACGGCAGCAAAAAAATCCTGGAAAGCGATTTTGAAATTATGACGGCAGAGAGAATTCATTCACTGGTTTCGGACAAAGCGGCAGCTTTACGTTTGGTGGAGGCGATAAGACAAAAAGACGATGAACGTAAAAAAATGGTGGCTTCGCGCATACAATCGCTCAAGGCAGTGGCGGACCATGGTAAGGGTGATATAGAAAAGGGAAAACTCCTGTTTCAGACCTGCCTGATGTGTCACCAGGTGGGGGGCAACGGGCAGAACATAGCGCCCGCATTGGATGGTCTGGGCTACCGGGACCCTGAAGGACTGTTGCATGCGGTGCTTGATCCTGACGCAGCGATTGAAGCCGGCTATGCACTTTTCAGGGTGGTAAAAAAAGATGACAGTGTGCTGGAAGGTTACCTGGTGAAACGGGATAACACCGGGACGACGCTGGCATCGATGGGCGGCGCTCAAACATTTACCGCAGCAACTGAAATCAGGAGTCAGCACCATGTGGCCGGAAAATCATTTATGCCCACCGGTTTGTTCGACAACCTGAGTGAGAAAGAAGTCGCGGATATTCTCTCGTTTATGAAAACCATTAAATAAGGCGGTTGATGACCGCACAAACAACTCATTCAACTGATATGGTTAGACATTTTGGCGTTTTTGAATTTCATCCGCACGTCACTCCGGAGGAAATAGAAGAGTGTTTCGCAGTAATGAAGCAAATGGTGGGACGTGTCGAGGGATTAGTCAGTATGGAACATGGCCCTTACAACGGAGATGAAGGGCTTAACGACAGTTTCACGCATGGCTTCCTGATGACTTTTGTCAATGAGGCGGCGCGGGACACGTACCTGCCCCATCCCGTTCATGAAGAAGCAAAAGCAATCGTAGTACCGAGGCTGAAGCGGGTCATCGTTTTCGATATTGCCGTCACCGATTAAACAACTAACATGGGGAAAATTGCAATAATCGGCTGCTTTGATACCAAAGCCGAAGTTTTTCAGTATCTGTACCAGGAGCTGACCCGACTGGGCAGTGAGGTAATCGCAATGAATACGGGTATTTTCGGAACGACGGACCGCTTTCCGGTAGCGATAGAAAACCATAGCCTGGCGGCTCTTGAAGGACGCTCTCCGGAGGATCTCGCCGGCTCGCGAAACCGGAATGAAGCCGTGAAGGTAATGGCCGCCGCCGCCCGTAAACGCTTAAAACAGTTGGCGGACCAGGGAGAAATTACTGGTGTAATAGGGATGGGCGGCGGCGGCGGAACCTATATTGTGCTGGAGGCCATGCAGGATGTCCCTTTCGGTATTCCCAAATGGTGTGTATCGACTCTGGCCACCAAAGATGTCGCCGACCTCGTCGGAAGCAAGGATATTTTCCTGGTACCTTCCATTGTAGATGTAGCAGGTCTCAACAGTGTGATCTCCGTACTGATCCGCCAGGTCGCCGTAGCCGCGCATCATTTGTCGGAGCTGGCCGGAGCACCCCAGGTAACGAAAAGCCGGGTAGCCATCAGCATGTTCGGCAACACCACCCGGTGCGTGGATCTTTGTACTGCAGCGCTTCAGGCGAAAGGGTTCGAGGTGTTTGCATTTCATGCGAACGGAAGCGGGGGAAAGGTGATGGAGGAAATGATACGGGGAGGCTATTTTGAAGCGGTGCTGGACGTCACTACGACAGAACTGGCGGATGATCTTTGCGGCGGGATTTGCAGCGCCGGGCCGTCGCGGCTGACTGCAGCGGGTTCTTACGGCATCCCGCAGGTGGTTGTTCCGGGCTGCCTGGACATGGTTAATTTCGGACGACTGGACAGTGTGCCGGACCGCTACAGGGAAAGAAATCTTTATGAATGGTCGCCGGACGTGACGCTACTCCGGACTAACGTGCAGGAAAACCGGGAACTCGGAGCGCGCCTGGTGGGGAAACTGCTGGCGGCGGATACCCCGGTAGTCCTTGTGCTGCCCCTGAAAGGAATTTCAGAAATTGACCGGGAGGGAGGTGTTTTTCACTCCGCCGAAGCCAACGGCGCATTATTTGCTGCGATCCGGTCCGCAGCAGGGACGGACATTCCGGTCCTGGAAAAGGACTACCATATCAATGACCCGGAATTCGCAGCGGCATTGGTCACGACGCTGCTGGATTGTATCGACCATTTCAACCCAAACAATAACTAGGATATGCCCAATATATGGACGGGGAAAGGAAACCCCTATACCAGGACGGAAGTCCGGGAACGCTTACTGAAGACCCTTGCCGCCCGGAACGCCGTGATTGTCGCCGGGGCAGGAACCGGCATCAGTGCCAAATTTATCGAAAAAGGAGGCGCCGACCTGATCATTGTCTATAACTCGGGGCGGTACCGCATGGCGGGACACGGATCGACGGCCGGGCTGATGGCCTATGACGACGCCAACAGGGTTGCGATGGAAATAGGCGAATTTGAAGTACTGCCGGTTGTAAACGAAATTCCGGTAATATGCGGCGTGCATGGATCCGATCCGAGGAGGAGAATGTGGCATCATTTGACGAAAGTGAAAGAGATGGGGTTTTCAGGGGTCAACAATTTCCCTACACATTGTATCATCGACGGCCATTTCCGGCATATCCTGGAAGAAACCGGCATGGGGTTTGATAAAGAAGTGGAGATGATTGCGGTGGCGTCCCGTATGGAGCTTTTCTCCATCGTGTACGTTTCCAATAAAGAAGAAGCGCTGAAAATGCTGGATGCCGGCGCAGATGTGATTATTGTGCATGTCGGAACTACCGTGGGAGGATCAGTCGGGGTAGTACAAGCGAGTGTCTCCATGGATGAGACAGTGGAACGGATCAATACAATTACGGATGCCGTCCATGCACAGAATAAGTCGGTGATCTGCCTCGCTCACGGCGGCCCGCTGAACACCCCGTCGGATGTAACCTATATCATGAATACCTGTAACGTACAGGGTTTCGTAGGCGCGTCGTCCCTCGAAAGAATGGCCGTTGAGGAGTCGCTGTTGAATCTGACTAAAGAATTTAAGTCCATAAAGTATAAGCCCGGATAATGCTGGCCGGAACAGATCCGGAATCAACATGCAGGTTAACCGGCAGCTATTAACGTATAACAGGCGATGTAGCAGCGGCAGGGCTCCCTCCCCTGCCGGAAATAAATTTACCGGACGACAGTAAACCTTTTCCTGAAAAATTGTTACTTTGCGAACAGCGTACTCTTACACGCAGCATTCGTTTCCTCTCAGGCTATTCCTTACTGCCATGCGTCCCGAAATAATTCCGCAAGAAGACCCTGTTGCCCGCTTGTGGCCGCGCTATTGCCAGGGAGACAAGGACGCTTTCGGCCAGCTGGCGGAACATTGCTATAAGCCGCTGCACCATTACGGAACAAAATTCACAGACGACCGCGAATTGATCAAAGACTGCCTCCAGGATCTTTTCCTGGATATATGGGAAAAACGCGGGCAGCTTACATCGGTAAACAGTCCCCGGCCGTATCTCTTTCAGGCATTCCGGAACAATCTCCTCCACCGTATCAAACAGGTCTCACGGTTCTCCGGAATAGGGGCCGAACACGAATTCAGCGCCTTTTCTTCGGAAACGGAATGGATCCGCCGGGAGACAGAAATACAGCTGAATGAGAAGCTGGAGCGGGTCATGGAAATGCTCCCCAAACGCCAGCGGGAAGCCCTGTACCTTCGTTACTACGAAAACCTGACCTATGACGAAATTGCCGGCGTAATGGGCCTGAAACGCCAGGCCGTAGCCAACTATCTGCAATATGGGATTCAAAAATTACGTGATTACTGGGAACAAATCGTAATTTCGCTTCTCTTGCTATTGATGTCCTAGCTCCATGGTCTGTGTCCCACAGACCATTTTAGATTATCACCAGCCCACCACCCACCCGCTGCGGCCAACTAACTGCGGTTCACGATCAATCCGGTGGGGGTACGGGCTGGACTATAAAGTGGTCTGTGGGGACACAGACCACGGGCAAACCCGCTGCGGCCAACTAACTGCGGTTCATCGAAAACCCGGCTGCGATCAACTGGCCACAATCCACGATCAATCCGCCACGATCAATCCGGCGGGGGTACGGGCTGGATTATAAAGTGGTCTGTGGGGACACAGACCACGGACGGGCAATTTTCTATAAAAAAAATCCAACCCCATGGGTACTATCATTTCTTACGGCACTCTTCTCTTTAAATGACTATTCTATCGAATGAAAGACGATTTGAAGCCGGAAGATTTGGTGGAGGACCCCGCATTCCGGGCCTGGGTGTATCACGGGACGGGTGATCCGGACTGGAAAGCCTGGCTGCACAAGCATCCTGATCACCAGCAGACCGCGGAACTGGCTCGTACCATTCTGCTTTCTGTAAGAGGCGAGCTTGATCATTTATCCGGTTCCGAAGTGAAAAACAGGGTACAAACCCTACTGGCCGGACTGAGCACGGAGCAATCGAATCGCCGGCCGCTTTATGATTCCCCGGGCCGTCCGCTCCGAAAATACGGATGGTGGTCGGCCGCAGCCGGAATAGTGCTTGCAATCGGGTTGGGTACCCTGTTCTATTCCGGGTTCCGTGAAACGCCTCCTGAAAAAGTTTCCGCTTCGGCTCTCCCCGCAGAAACGGCGGATTCTCCTTACCGGGAAGTGACCAACGAATCTGAGCATCAGAAACTCGTCAACCTGCCTGACGGTAGTTCGGTACTTTTAATGAAGGCCTCCGGCATCCGCTTTCCAAAACAATTTGCCGCTGATAAACGAGAAGTGAAACTGACCGGTGAAGCCTTTTTTGAAGTCCGGAAAAACCGTGACCATCCCTTCTTCGTCTACGCCGGAGAAATGGTCACGAGAGTGATCGGCACCAGCTTCACCATCAGCGCCTATGAGACGGACAACGTCGTGAAAGTCCGCGTAAAAACCGGGAAAGTCTCGGTTTCAGCGATCGAACCATCTGCAACAAACGAGGTTAATGCTGCTGCAGATGAACTGGTACTGGAACCTAATCAGCAAGCTGTACTCTCCCGATCCGATCTGAAAATAGCGCTCCTTACTCACAATAAAGCCGCGTCCATCCCGATCGAGACACAAAGCTTTGAATTCAGAAGAACGGCTGTCTCCGACGTATTTGAAACGATAAAAGCCGCTTACAACGTCACCATCCGATATGACGCAGACCTGCTGAAACACTGCTCAATCACCGCCTCCCTGGGTGACGAACCGCTGATGGAGAAACTCAACATGATCTGCGAAGTCATGGGTGCGACTTACCGGGTAGCCGATGAAATCATTTATATAGATGCAGGAGGATGCAATTAATTCCGCGGCCTTCCGAATGTCCCACTTTTAAACCCCTGATCCCTATGTACTGAAAACTACAACAACAAAAAAGCCGGAAATGCTGGTAACATTCCCGACCCTTATACAAGTAACTCTCCCCGGTAGTCTGGTAAACTACTCAGGATGGAGAGGAGCGGTTAGCAACTTCTGGAAAATCACCTAACCTTGACAAATTTATGCAAAAAAAACAAAAGACTCATGATGCTCTTCTTGCTGTTATGAGAATCACATTCCAACAAATCGTAATGGCGGCGCTGTTTGTCAGCCTGTCCCATGCCAGCGACCTGCACGCCCAGGAGCTGTTAAACCGGCGTGTCACGCTCTCCGTGACGCATGCAAACGTGGAAACTGTCCTCGACATGATTGCCAGGCAGACCCACGCCCGCTTCGTATATAGTCATGAGGTCATCCGGGCAGGACGTCCGGTATCCATCACCGTAAAGGAGAGCCGCCTGGAACAGGTGCTGGAAACCCTGCTTCAACCCCTGGGGGTTAACTACACGGTGACCACACGGGGGACGATATTGCTTAAAAGGACGAGCGGAGAAGCGCATTCTTTGGAAATTCCTGACGCCACCCCGTTAGTACCGGTTGACCGTACCCTTACGGGAAAAGTAACGGATGAAAAGGGGGAGCCTTTGCCGGGAGTAAGTATTGTTATCAAAGGAACACAGAAAGGGACCGTCGCCGATTTTAATGGAAATTATAACCTGCAGCTTCCTGACGGACAGCAAATCGTTGTATTTTCGTTTGTGGGTTATTTATCGGAGGAACTGACCCTCACACCGGACCGGACCAGGCTTGATATCGCCTTAAAAGTAGACGAAAAAGCGCTTGAAGAAGTGGTTGTAGTGGGGTACGGAACGCAGAAAAAGGCAAGTCTTACAGGCGCTGTCGCCAACATAAACACGGATAAACTTCCCACAAGCTCGGCCCTTAGAGTAGATCAGATGCTTCAGGGTCAGGCATCCGGAGTACTGGTTACGTCGTCAACCGGAGCGCCGGGCGCAGCGGCAACAATCCGTATTCGTGGAAACAACTCCATCACTGCCGGCAGCGAACCGCTCTTCGTCGTCGACGGGATTATTGGGGGAGGCAATCTGAACACACTCAATCCCGAAGATATCGCCTCCATTGATATCCTGAAAGACGTTTCTTCTACCGGCATCTATGGTTCCAGAGGTTCCAACGGAGTGATTTTGATTACAACAAAACGCGGAAGCGAAGGAAAGAGTACCGTAAACTTCAGTATGCAGTACGGACTGCAAAAAATACCGAGACTCATTGAAATGCTCAACGGCATGGAATACGCGCATTTACTCAATGAGACCGTTGTAGCTCAGGGACGTCCTCCTATCTTTGACGATCCGGATTCCTTCGGAGAGGGGACCAACTGGCAGAAAGAAATTACACGTACAGCCCCCCTTAAAAGTGCAAATCTGTCTTTTAGCGGCGGTAACAAAGTGAGATATTACATCTCGGGAAACTATTTCGATCAGCAAGGAATCATCCTTAACTCTGGTATCAAGCGCTATCAATTCAGAGTTAATCTGGACAACAACCTTTCCGATAAGCTGCGGATTGGGACCTCAATCAACCTGGGACATTCCAATACGAACAACAACACTACTCAGTTAGCCGGTTTGGCGGGATCCGCACTGGCAACACCTCCCGTTATTCCAGTCTTTAACGAACGTGGAGAATATGCCTTTCGGAATCCCCATCCCGATGCGGCAGCCGACTTCAATAATCCCGTTGCCGCTGCCCTCGTCCCCACCAACTATTCTAAAGCGAACACGCTACTGGCCAACTTCTTTGTTGAATATGAACCTGTTAGCGGTCTGAAACTCAAATCCTCTTTTGGAACTGACGTTTCTTTCAACAAAAGCTACAGCTATACCCCGGGAAGTTTGCCCGCACAAAGATGGGCGGGTAACGGCGGACAGGCGAGCTTGTCCCAGACACAAGGATTTACCTGGCAAAATGAAAATACGGCCAGTTATTTCCGGAGGCTCAATGAAAATCACGAGTTCGACATCCTGGGTGGTGTAACCTATCAGCAAGGGACCTCTGAGAACATGTCGGCCGGCGCAAGAAATTTTGCGACCGATGCCAATACCTTCCATAACCTGAGCACTGGTGATCCGTCTACGCGTACTATCAGCTCTGCCTATTCATCCTGGAATATGTTATCGCTATTGGGCCGCCTCAACTACACGTTTAAAAATCGCTATCTTCTGACGCTTGTAAGTCGCTATGACGGTTCCTCTCGTTTGGGGAACAACAACAAATTCGCGTTTTTCCCGTCAGCTGCCCTTGCCTGGATTGTGTCGGAAGAAGATTTTCTGAAGAGCCAGAACCTGCTTTCCTTTATGAAAGTACGGACCAGTTTTGGCAAATCCGGGAATCAGGCAGTTGATATTTACCAGACCCTTTCGACCTATGCAACAACACCCTTCATCGCATCTGACAACCCGGCAATAGCGTTAATCCCTTCCCGGCTGGAAAACCGGAATCTTCGCTGGGAAACGTTAACACAATTTGACGCCGGCCTGGAATTCGGAATTCTCAACAACCGGATTAAGGTGGAAGCTGACTTCTATCATTCACTGACCCGCGATCTGTTGTTAAATGCGGAGATTCCGTCGCAGACAGGGTTCAGCTCCATGCTGCAAAACATCGGGAAAGTCTCCAATACGGGTTTCGAACTGACGATCCATACAATCAATTTAAAAAAGAAACATTTCGAATGGGAAACCAATTTTAACATTGCTACCAACCGCAATGAAGTTATCCACCTTGGAGATAAGTCAGAAATAATTACGCATATCTACAATTATGGACAGCAACCAGCCGGAATTCTGCGGGTAGGTCATCCCATCGGTTCTTTCTTCGGAGCAACTACCGAAGGTTTGTGGCGATCTCAGGAAGAAATCGACCGTATTGGAACCATGCCTTCAGCCTGGCCCGGCATGAGAAGATATAAGGATCTCAACGGTAACGGACTATTTGAAGACGGAATCGATTATGCAATTCTGGGTAATGGAAATCCTAAATTTTTCGGGGGACTGGGCAACACCATTCGCTATAAAGGATTCGATATCTACCTGTTTTTCCAGGGAACTTACGGCAACAAACTATTCAACGGCTGGGCCGCTTATAACGGCAGTTCTAATCCGGTAGCAAACCAGTTTAAAGACGCGCAGGACCGCTGGACCCCGGATAACCCCGATTCCACTATTCCCAGGGCCGGGGGGAATAACCAACCTGAAGAAAGAACACCAAGTGACGTATGGATATTTGACGGATCACACTTGCGGCTGAGAACATTCAGCCTGCAATATGCCATCCCTCTTAAAAACGCGAGCCAATCCGCAATCAAACGCCTGACGGTTAATCTTACGGGAAACAATCTATGGCTGCTTTCTTCTTACAAGAAAGGCTATGACCCGGAAGTCAATACTTTTGGAAGCAATTCCATGTTAAGAGGATATGATTATGCAGCTTATCCAAACAACCGGAGTTTTACCATCGGGGTCAATATGGGATTGTGAGTGTATTCAACTAAACCAGATCATAACAATGAAAAATATATTAATCCGATTTGCGTGCCTCCTGTTGACAGGGATTACGACTTCCTGTGAAAGCATTTTGCAGGAAAAACCTCATTCTCTTATTGTACCGACCGAATTCTTCAACTCCGAAGACGAGATCCGGCAAGCGTTGAACGGCGTGTATTCCTACCTGAGCACCACTAACCTCTACCGCCAGGAAATGACTAACCTCGGGGATGTAGTGACAGACATGGCGGTATCGCGGGACGACCTCCAATTGCAATATTCTTACCGTGAGCATGGGCCCGCCGACAAGGACCTGGTCGCTTATTGGGCGAATCTTTATGCCGCTGTCAATACCGCTAATACGGCGATACGCGGCATCAGCAGCTCTACGGTAAGACAGGAAATAAAAGATCCCTCGTTAGCGGAAGCAAGGTTTCTCAGAGGACTTTACTACTTTATCCTTACCAACTTCTGGGGTGATGTACCTTTCTGGGACGAAGAATTGGTGGATTTTCAGGTAATAGCGCAATTGCCCCGAACGCCAGTAAAAGAGGTGTACGCCAAAATTATTGAGGATCTCATTTTTGCGGAGAATAATTTACCGGTCAGTTATTCAATTGGCGTAAAAAACAGGGCGACCAAAGGTAGTGCGCAAGCCCTTCTGGCGAGAGTTTATCTCTTTGATCAGAACTGGGAGAATGCGGTGGGAGCCGCGCAGCGATTGATTGACTCCGGCACCTATCAATTGTCCGCTAACTACGGAGATGTCTTTTTGGAAAGCAACGAGCGGTCCAACAAAGAAATCATATTTACTACCGAGTTTAAAAGATTAGTATTAGGAACGGGCAGGATAGGACAATACTCTCCCCGGTTTGACCGGGAAGGAGTAGCCGATTTTACCGGATGGGGATCTTTTGTTCCTTCCAAGCTGCTCATCAGCTACCTCGATGACAATGATTTGCGCAAGCCGCAGCTTATTATGACTGAGTGGAAAGGTCAGCAATTCAGCAGGACCTACTGGGGCAGTAAATTTCATGACATCGGGGTGGCTGCCGGGCAAAGTGGGAAAGATTTTATCATACTACGGTACGCAGAAGCCTTGCTGTCATTGGCAGAAGCAGAAAATGAACTGAACGGCCCTACCACGTTAGCGTATGATGCCATTAACCAGGTACGAGCGAGAGCTGGTTTACCCTTACTTTCCGGTTTATCGAAAGACACCTTCAGAGAGGCACTTATGAAAGAACGCGGCATTGAGCTCGTCGGAGAAGGCTTTAGAAGATGGGACCTGAACCGTTGGGGAATACTAGTCAACGCTGTCCGGACTGTTGATACAGAAGACAACCCTTGGGCAGCGGAGAATGTAAAGGATTTCCATCAGCTATGCCGGATCCCTGCAGCAGAGCTGCTAAAGAATCCGAACCTGACCCAAAACCCGGGTTACGAATAAAATGCACCGGCATTCCAAAAAAGAGTTGACAAGATAAAAGCAATGCGCCCATTACTCCCCACAATCGTCTTATTGTTCACTATACCCTTTGCAGCATCTGCCTGGGGACCGGGTCATGACGACATTCAAAAGGCGATACTGGACCGGTTGCCGGCGTCCTTGACACAGGGACTGGACCCGACCTACATCGACGCGCTCATCAGGCAGTACAGTCATTATCCGGATAGCTTCGAACCCTTTGATACCTCCCTGATAGGAACTGCCTCCTTGCAACGATTGGCCGGTCACAACATCACCAAACGCTATGATCTTCACCACGATCGTAACCGGGCGGTTGCCTTTCTGGAACTTGTGCACGCGATACGGGAAAACGATAACAAAAGGGCCAATTTCTGGATCGCGTGCCTGGCCCATTCAGCCGCTGATATGGCGGCGATCAACCATGATCCGATGACACATGTCGTGTATTATTTGTGGGGAAAAGAAAAGCAGGTTATCAAAACACCCAAAGGAGGTTTTCCGGGCTATCTGGATATTCACGATGTGGCGTCAGCTCCTCTCGGGCAGCGTATCTTCGGGGAACGTATTGAAGCTTTGCGGGTAAAGGATTCGGGTAAGGGTCTTTCACAGGTACTGGCTGAAGTAATGTTTTACGGTCACGAAGGAGCTCATTTTCTGGCAACGCGCGGTTTTGGCATTCTGGAAACGGCAACCGCCTATTCCGACAGCAGGAATGACGCCCTGCTGCCGGAATTGTTCAGCAGCATGTCTGATCTGGGCGCATGGGCTGTGGTAAGAATATTGCGGGATGTGGAAGCAGCCGTGAGAATTGCCGGAAGTACTGTTTCCTTGGAAGTTTCTTCCGAAGCAGCCGACTTATACAAGCAAAAAGTAGACAGGCATCTCCGTGATCGCACGCTGGACGACGGAATGTACGCCTCTATTCATACCTTTCAGGCAAAACAGCAGGAAAAGGCGATCGGCATCCTGGCGGAACCGTCCTGGCGGATGAACGATGGCCTGCTGGGCTTCACAGAGCGGGTATTGTCCTTTCAGATCGCCAATACACTCCGCGGCAACAGCATGTCCTTTCGCCTTTTTAACGTGGTTACCGTTCTGACTGAGGGGTTTCCAGATCCGAAGACAACACCGGTTATGATTCTGCCTATCCGTCAAGCTGACAAGTCTTACCATTGGATGAATCTCCGGGAGCTGGCTGCCCCTCTTAAAGCCTATCTGGCTTCCGGGGGTAAGATCATCTGGATCGGCGGAGATCCTCCCTCAGAAGAAGTGCTGCCTCAATTAGCCCGATCTATGATTCAATCGGGCGAGAAAGAATGGCCACTGCCCGAAATGGATAAGACGGCACTGGTTCTTCACAACACCTCAGAGACATGGGCGCTTACCGGTGAGTTGAAGCCCAAGGTAGGCTGGCAAACAATCAGCTGTCCCTACATTTTTGAGAAAGAGAAAATGAAGCAGTACAAAGCCGCGCCGTTTCTCTCGTTAGAGAGTTATTCCGGAAATACGACCACTATCGGCGCAATGTGGCCGTTGGAGAACCACTCATTTATTTTTCTGCCCGGTTACGCGTTGATTCCTTTCCTATGGACATCCGAAGCGGCGCTCCCCGTACCCATGCGCGATGCATCGCTTGATGAAGCGGGTACCCGGATACTGAAGCTCGCTTTGAACCATTTATCAGTCGATTAAAACGAATCTCCGAAAAAACATGGATCGCAGTCAATTCAATAAATCTCTTGCTGCTCTTCTGGGCATTTCACTCCTTCCGGAATCCCGGGCCGGTCAAACGTATCCGTTCAGGTCTTTACACGAGGCGTTTAAAGCAATCAACTTTAACCCGTCAAGTCCTGGCAGTTCATTTTTCGTGGTCACGGCTGACGTTCATTACGGAACAAAAAACTCGTCCGGCCTGAAGCCCATCATTGCGGAGATAAACAAAATGTCCCCCCCGCCTGTTTTTTTTTGTATCAACGGTGATCTGATCATGACGGCCTCCAGGAGTTTTGGGCGGATACCAGACGATAAGGAACGCGAAATTGCCGGGAACGAATTAAAGGATTTCAAGAAAGATATAGCGCTGCTGAATCCTGCTATTCCGCTGAAAATTACGCTGGGAAACCATGATACGCATCCCGGTGAAGTCGACCCTGATCTCTTTTGGGAAGTTTTTCCGGAACACCCGCCTTATCAGTCTTTCGATGCGGAGGGGATGCATATCATTTGTCTGAACGGCCATTCGACTGGCTACATAGACCAGCGGCAACTGGAATGGCTGCACAATGATGTCCGTTCACAACCCGAAACTAAAGGCATCATCGTACTAATCCATCAACCCTCGATGCATCACACGATCCGGGAAAGGGGGATCCCCGACGCTTTGTCTGACGCGTTTGACAAGCATAGGGGCCCGATTTGGCTGATCGGAGGGCATGATCATACTAATTCCGAAGAACTTTTCCGGCTCAGCAACACCGTGCTGGTACAACACCGTATTACCTGCGGAGCTGACAACATCTGGGGAGATGATGAACGACCCGGTTACTGGATCTACTGCTTGCGGGACGGAGAAGTAGCGGGGCGCATTTTCCGTCAGCAGCAGCAAGGCTACCGGATACAGCCGGCGCCGGAACGCACTGATGCCGTTACGCTCCCGGTAAGAATCGGTATGCGTGATCAAGCTGTGTGGCGTTGCCTCGTAGGAGAAAACGATCACCCTTATCGCGTCCGCATAGCAGCCGCGGATTGTCTTAACTACTGGATGTATGTGAAAGAATTGGTCTACAAAATACCAATCGGCCAATCGCACAATCAGGAACACGTCAATCTTGTCCTCTACGTAGCTTTCAAAGACCGGAATAATTCAGAAAAGAAAGGGCAATACTTTGTCAGCAACGACGCAACCTTATGGCGGGAATGCCACCCTTATCACTCAACTCCCGACAGCGCCTATTTTAAGATCGGGAACATCCGGAAGGAACCTGATGCACTATTTGTAAAATTTACGCCCATAGGGGAGACTGCTTTCGCCGGGTTAGCGCTCTTACCCTAAGCAATCACCATCGTTTTATCAACCTGCCTACCATCCGATACCTGTAACTACCCATGAAATTCGTCTCAATTCTTCCGCTGTTAGTATGCAATTTTTATGCAAATAGCCAAATCACGAGAGTATGGCTCACTCATCAATCAGAGGACCCTTCTCAAATCGTGGTCAACTGGCACACACAAACTCCCGGGAATTCCGAAGTGATTTTTTATACTGAGGGAATGAGTCCGTCACGGGTTACCCAAAACGGGCACGCCACGCTTCACCACATCGAAATCCCCCTGGCACAACAAGACGTCACCTATCATTACCGGGTTAAAACGGGAAATGAGGAATCGGAGACATTTTCGTTCAAAGGCTACCCCTCCTCTCAAAAGGAACTTCGCGTGGCCATTGTGGGGAACTGGGGCTATGCCGACAACCCGGATTTGTCTCAACTCATTTCGGATGACCCGCATGTACTCTTCACGCTCGGAGACAATATCCCCGACCTTCATCAGCTTTGCGGCGAAGGTGTTCAGGATTGTATCGAACCCTTTTTAAAACTTATCGATTCACAACCGGCGCTGTTCCAAACAACACCGTTCATGCCCATCCTTGGCAACCACGACAAGGAAGTCAGACCGCGGGGGACCCAATATCCCCCTGTTGCTGTCTACGATACCAATGCCACTGCTTACAGAAAATTCTTCGAACTTCCTGGCGAAGAGTGGAAATGGAAGTTCTCAATCGGCGATTTCGATGCGACTTTTATCGGACTTGACCTGAACCATATAACCGATTATGGCACAACCTGGCAGACGTGCCACGCATTCGGTCTGAATTCCGATCAATTTCGCTGGTATAGTTCCACGATGGAAATGCCCCTCAGAGGACACATCATTACATTACAAAATGAACAAAACCAACGGATGAGATCGCAGGAAAACGGAAAATGGCAGCAGCTATTTGAAAAAGGAACGATGGTGTTTGCCGGCTACGGCTACTATTTAGAGCGTGCGGAAGTAGACGGATTTCCCTATTTTAACACTTCTCTCAAAGCAGGCGACCAATACCCGGATAAATTTTCAAAAGTGCTCAGCCCTGTAGGCGGTTACATGCTCCTTACGTTTACAAAAAATCAACCCGCCAGGGTGGAAACAAAATCCCTGAATGGCACGTTGCTGGATACTTATTTTAGCAGGATGAAATAGCGCCCCCCTTTGCAAATCCTTATAAATCCGGCAGGTTACTGATGATCTTTTTCAGGTTGATTCCTCTTCCAAGAACTGGTTTGAAAAGATCTCCTTCCGACTTTAGCCGGGCAAAGGCATTTTCAATGTTGAAGTCTTCCATTCTCAAATTCCTGCCGACCTCTTCCCAGTGTAAGGGCATGGATACGGTGGCTCCGGGTTTGGGGCGAAGTGAATACGGGGCTGCCACAGTTGCCGCCGGGCGGTTCTGAAGGTAATCGATGTATACCTTTCCGCGGCGCTTACCGGTCATTCGTTCCGTACTGGTAAAATCCAGCTGCCCGGCGGCATTCACGGCTATCCACCGGGCAAACAACTGCGATTGCTCATAGGTGTATTTTGCAGCCAGCGGGATGTAGATATGCAGTCCGGTCGATCCCGATGTTTTGCAACAGGACGGCACTTTCAGTGCTGCCAGGATGTCATGGATTACCCGCGCAGTCTGCACAACCTGTTCAAAGGTGTTGCCGGTGTCGGGATCCAGATCCAGGATACACCAATCGGGTTGATCGGGCGAATGGACGGAACTGCTCCAGGGATTCAGATCGATCACTCCCAGGTTGACCATGTACAACAGGGCCGCTTCATTGTTGCAAAGCATATAGTGTTTACGCTTCCGCTCTCCCTTTACCGTATAGGGATATTTTGTGATCCAGTCCGGCACCTTTCCGGTCACATCCTTCTGGTAAAAGCCCGGAGCGCCGATCCCGTCGGGGAAGCGGTTGAGTGACTGGGGTCTGTTCTTCAGATAGGGCAACATATAACCGGCGACCTGATGGTAATACCGGATAATATCCCGCTTGGTGTAGCCTTCCGCCGGCCAGAGCACCTTATCAAGGTTCGTGAATTTCAGGGAGTGTCCATTGACTACCCGGGTTCCTTCCTTACCGCTCAGCAGCATTTCTCCGCTTTTTGCTGAGCCGTTTCCACCAGGTTTCCGGCCGGCTTTAGCGTCAGTCTGTTCGACGGGCACCTCTTTCTCTACCGCTACGTTTCCGGCGTCCTTGTCATCCCTCAGGCCAATAAATACAGGGTGCCTGAAGATGCCGTCTGCCGTGATGGCCGCAAAATGGATCTCACACACCAACCGGGGAGCCAGCCATACTACGGTTGTTTTTGGCAGCCGGAATGTCTTTTGAGGGGCTGGAACCCGGGAAAACGGGCCCGAACTCCTGCGCAGGGGCCCGAACAATTCCATCATTTCCTGCTGGTCGGATTGCCTGAAGCCGGTGCCCACCTTGCCTGCATAACGCAACTGTTCATTTTCATATACCCCCACCAACAGGGAGCTGAACAGCCTGGGCGACCCCTCGATGAGCGTATATCCCCCAATGACGACTTCCTGCCTTTTCCGTCCCTTTATTTTTAACCAGTCGCCGGACCTGGAACCGGACTGATAAAGGCTGTCGGACCTTTTGGCCAGGATTCCTTCCAGCCCCATCTTCGTACAGGCGTCAAAGAAATCCAGGCCCCTTCCCTTAACGGTTATTCCGGTCCTGATCAGCCCATCCTCCGGAACCAGGGTTTGTAATACCGCTTTTCTCTCTTTTAACGGCAGGTTCCGTACATCATGTCCCTCCAGCCAGAGCAGATCAAAAACATAATACCTTATTTTTCCGTCAGCCGGGTGCTGCCACTTTTGCAACGCATTGAAATCAGCTACCCCCTGATCGTTCACGACCACGATCTCGCCGTCCACCACAGCGTTAATCCCCCATTGGCTGACGGCCGCATGCACCGGGTAAAACCTTTCATCAAACTTCCCGCCATTCCGCGACCACAGGGAGGCCTTTCCGTCCTTTACGGATGCAATGGCGCGATAGCCGTCCCATTTCACCTCATACTCCCATTCCGGGTTGTCGAAAGGGGTATCAGTAAGTGTGGCGAGCATGGGGGCTATTCCGGCAGGGATAGCGCTTTTTCTCCCTTTTTTCAGCAGCCTCTGTACCTCCGCAGCCCCGATGGTCTTTTCCTCCGGGGCATCAGGCTGCAGGAGCGGTTCCTTTCTGCCGGCAGACGTACCGGACGCTGTATGTGCCAGTTTTTCCAGCGTCATCCCCGAAATCACGGATTTATCTTCCAGCGTAATATCGGCCTGCCGGGCATAGGTATCTTTGTGTTTGATCAATAGCCAGGCATTTTCCGCCATCCCGGTAGTCCTGACCAACGCAAATTCTCCCCGTATTTTTTTTCCATGCAGGACGATTTTCAAAGAACCTGCCTTTAACTGTTTCAGTAATTCCTTTTCCTGTTTGCTTTTGCCTTTAACTTCCTCGACAGGCTCGTAGGTCCCTTCGTCCCAAACGATTACGGCCCCGGCCCCATAATTTCCTTTGGGGATAATCCCTTCGAAGTCTTTGTAAGCATACGGATGGTCTTCTACCTGCATGGCGAGCCTTTTGTCGGCGGGGTCGAGTGAGGGCCCTTTGGGAACGGCCCAGCTTTTGAGCACTCCTTCCAGTTCAAGCCGGAAATCGTAGTGCAGCCGGGAAGCCCGGTGCTTCTGGATGACAAAACGAAGTGTATCTTTAGCAGCAGTTCCGCCCTCCGGTTCCGGGCTTTCTTTAAAATTCCGTTTTTTCTTGTAATCGCGCAGCGCCATAACGAGGACCGTTTAAGCGAGACTTGCCCGGAGTTGTTCCAACAGATCTTTCGACTCCGCCTGACGGGGTTTCAGCTTCCTGACGACCGGCTGTTTCCCCCTGGCCTTTTGCTGGATAATTTTCATCAGCTCACGGCTGTACTTATCCTTGTAATGCTCAATGTTGAAACCGCCCGAATGCCGTTTGATGAGCTCGACCGCCATTTCAACTTCCTGTTTGGTCAGACGTATCGCTGTATCCGGCATTTTCAACGAACTGACCGGTCGTAACTCCTCATGAAAACGGAGTTTGTTCAGTAGCAGTACATCGTCGTACGGTCGGACGATGGCCAGATTCTCTGCATTTCGCATCACGAAGGTAGAAAGCCCGGCCATTTTGGTCTTCGCCATCGCCTTCAGCAACAAGTCATACGCTTTTTCCCCGCCCTTTTGAGGCTGCAGGTAATACGGGGAATCGAAATAAACGCTTTCAATCTCGGACTCCCTGACGAAAGACTGCAACTGGATTACTTTGCTCTTTTCAGGGCTGGCCTGCTCGAAGTCGGCATCTTCCAGTACGATGTAGCGATCCTTCAACAGGTAGCCTTTCACAATATTATCCCATTCGACTTCTTTACCGGTGTCTTCGTTCACCCTTTTATAACGGATACGGGCTTGAGTCTTGCGGTCGAGCATGTCGAAATCAGGGCGGCTCTCCCTGGTTGCACTGAATAGTTTAACCGGTATGTTCACCAGGCCAAAACCGATGGCTCCTGTCCAGATTGCTCTCATGGTGTTTTAGTTAGTGACGATGTGATGGATACTTTCTGCTAAATAATTATAAATAATACCATTATTTACATATTCTGCAAATTAATTCCTCTGTATGTGTTGAAGCAGGTACTGTAGAAGCGGCGATCGGAAATCGGCTATCAGCTATCGGCTATCGGAAACCGCTCATTCCCCGTTGCCCATTCCCCATCGCCTGACATACAGAAGTCGGCGATCAGCTATCAGCAACCAGCTATCAGAATTCAGCTATCAGAATTCAGCTATCGGAACTCACCCCTCCGCTCTCCCTCGTCTCTGACGAGCGGAGGGGTGAAAGCAGGTCTCCGACCTGCGTAGGCAGGAAGCCGTTCACGAGTCAAAACGCGGGTCTCAGACCCGCCCTCGCGCTTTCATCGTCAGCGTGCCCCGGTCCGAGACGGGAAAGAGCGAGGGCCTGACATACAGAAGTCGGCGATCAGCGATCAGCTATCAGCGATCGGCTATCGGCTATCGGAAACCGCCCATTCCCCGTTGCCCATTCCCCATTGCCTGACATACAGAAGTCGGCGATCAGCTATCAGCTATCGGCAACCGCCCATTCCCCGTTGCCCATTCCCCGTTACCCAATTCACCTTCCTGGAAGACACCTGGGGGTCGGGGGACAATACTTCCGGAAACGGCAGGTTTTTTCTCGTCTGCCAATGATCGCAACCCCGGGAGCTACAGCGGCTCCGTCCGTTTCGACGTCAGCCTGTACTGGTGCGTATTGAACACCTGTGAATACGGCGCGACACTCTTTGTTAAAAACACATTCCCGCCGATAATGCTATCTCTCCCAATTACCGTTTTCCCTCCCAAAATAGTTGTCCGGGCATAAATAATAACATTGTCTTCTATAGTCGGATGGCGCTTTGTTTCCGCCAGCTCTTTGGTCACCTGGAGCGCTCCCAACGTGACTCCCTGGTAAATTGACACATTGTTTCCGATAACGGTCGTTGCGCCGATGACAATTCCCGTACTATGGTCGATCATAAACGGCACCCCGATCGCTGCGCTTGGATGAATGTCGGTACCGGTATTCCGGTGGGCAAACCCGCTGAGTATCCGGGGCAATACCGATATCTTCAGGTTTACCAGTTCGTGGCTTATCCGGTAAACCGTAATGGCATAAAAGCCCGGATAGGAAACAATCACCTCGTTGATGCTGGTAGCGGCAGGATCAAATTCGTAGATTTTTATAGCATCTTTTCTCAGGTTGCTGTAAATAAGTTCCAGCTTGTCGTAGAATGCCGCAACCTTTCCCCTGATATCAAATTCAGAAGGATTCAGATAGCTTAACAGCAAATTTTCCAGGTCGATCCTGTTCTTGTTCAGAATCCCTTCATAGGCCGTTACTTTAGGAAGATTGTGACTGGGAAATAAAAACTGGACCAGGTCATTTAACCAGTTTACTGCATCATGGGCAGAGGGGACTTCTTCCCATTCCTGACGATGATTTTGTCTGAGCATATCAATAAGAGGATTCATTCCGGACAATTGGTTGATAGCTGTTGATGATCTTTTCTCCTTCAATGCCGGAAGGATCTTCACTGAACCCTCCGGCACCGGGCTCCCCTGAAGCAACCTGCCTATAACAGGTTTTTATTCCCCCTCAGCCTGTACAGCACTGAAACCAGCGCGTCTATTTCCTGGGTGGTATTATAGAAAGCAAGGGAGGGACGTACCGTACTCCCGAGTCCGAAACGGCGCAATATGGGTTGTGCGCAATGATGACCGGTTCTTACGGCAATCCCTTCTTTGTTCAACGCCTGCCCTACTTCATCATTCGTATAGCCGTTCAGCACAAACGACAGCACGCTGGCTTTGTTCTCAGCCGTGCCTATAAGCTTTAATCCGGGAATTTCTTCCAGCAACCGGGTGGCATAGGTTAACAGGTAGTCTTCGTAAGCATGGATACGATCCAGCCCGATACTCCTCACGTAGTTCAAGGCAGCGCCAAGACCAACCGCGTCTGCAATATTCCCGGTCCCGGCCTCAAATCTTCCGGGTGCATTATGGTATTCAGTATGCTCAAAAGTGACGTCTTTGATCATATTTCCTCCCCCCTGCCAGGGCGGTGTGCTGTTAAGCAGCTCTTCTTTCCCGTAGAGCACGCCTATGCCGGTGGGGGCAAAGATCTTATGGCCGGAAAAAACAAACCAGTCCGGGTTGAGCGCCTGCACATCTACCGCGAGATGAGCAACCGACTGCGCGCCGTCCAGCAATACTCTGGCTCCTTTCTGGTGCGCCAGTTCTATCAGTTGCCTGGCGGGAGTAACCGTACCCAGGGCATTGGATACCTGGGTAAAAGCCACCAGTTTTGTACGGGAAGTAAGCAGCCTGGCGTACTCCTCCAGCAGCACCTGCCCGCTATCGTCTACCGGGATCACTTTGAGCGTAACGCCCTTCTTTTTTACCAGCTGTTGCCAGGGTACAATATTCGCATGATGCTCGAGATGACTGACGATAATTTCGTCCCCCGCCTGCAGGTTTTGTTCTCCCCAGCTTTTAGCGACCAGGTTAATCGCCTCGGTGGTTCCCCTTACAAATACGATCTCATTGACTGACGAAGCATTTAAAAACGCCCTTACCGTTTCGCGTGCTTCTTCATACGCATCGGTAGCCCGCGCGGCCAGCTCATGCGCTCCGCGGTGTATGTTCGAATTCTCATGGGCATAAAAATAGCCGATGCGCTCAATCACCGATCGCGGCTTTTGAGTCGTTGCCGCGTTATCGAACCAAATCAGCGGCCTCCCGTTGACATACTCTTTCAGTATCGGAAAATCCTTCCTGATCTGGTAAACATCCAGCAATGGCTCGGTGCTTCCGGGCAGTTTGTGCCCATTTAGCGCCGGCAAATTCCCTCTCCTGATAAGATCGCTGCGAAAAGGATGATCCGGGTGAAGTCCCATCACATACAAACTACCGGAATCGCCTGTTGCAAACCGGCCGGCCTCGTTGATTCCTTGCTGAACCAGTGATCCGTAAGAACCTGACGGTAAATGCGAATCCCGCGAACCCAGCAATACTTCAGGTGCAAGGTCGTGATGAAAACTGTGCACCGCTGCCGCGACGATACCAGCATCTGTTTCCCCGGCGGCACTTGCCTGCAGCTCCGGCAGACAATTCGTATCCGCAAGGCTCGTAGCCGGGCCGTTTAGCTGAAAGTGAGGCTCCGGCACATAACCTGACTTAGCGCTTTCTCCTGCAGAAGGTCTGGAAAAATTCCCGGGAGCGGGTCCCCCCGGTACGCTTCTGAAATAGGAATTAGCAAGATTTTCCAGCTGACCGGCATCCGGGAGACCCGGTGGAAGCAGATTTTCCAACGTCTTAATACTTGTATGCATGATAATTACCTAAGTCTACATCCTCTAAAACAGCGATGGCATCGTCTACCAAAACTGCAAGCGAACAATAAAGGGAAACCAGATAAGAGGCAATGGCACGATCGTCAATACCCATAAAACGGACGGAGAGACCGGGACTTTGCTCTCCCGGCAATCCCGGCTGAAAAAGTCCGACTACCCCCTGGCGGCTTTCTCCGGTACGCAGCAGGATCACTTTCGATTTCCCGTTTGTAATCGGCAATTTATCGGATGGAATAAGGGGTATGCCCCGCCATGTCAAAAACGAAGACCCAAAGAGTGTTGTGGTGGGAGGCGGTACGCCGCGACGTGTACATTCTCTTCCGAAAGCTGCGATCGCTTTGGGATGCAGCAGGAAAAAACCCGGCTCTTTCCAGACTTTTGAAATCAATTCGTCAAAATCGTCCGGTGTCGGCGGACCTGCCAGCGTTTTAATGCGCTGCTCTTCGGACACGCTGTGTAGTAACCCGTACTCCTTATTATTGATAAGCTCACTTTCCTGACGCTCCTTCACGGTCTCAACGGCAAGCCGCAGCTGTTCGCTGATCTGGTTATACGGTCTGCTATACAAATCCGACACCCGGGTATGTACGTCTACGATCGTCTGGACGGCAGAGAGGTTGTATTCTCTGGGATTTACAACATAGTCGACGAATGTTTGTGGTAAAACCCGCTCATCCCTTGCAGAACAGTCCACTTCTACTGAACTGGCATCCTTCACTTTGTTAAGCCGGTAAACGCCGGATTCAACCGGGATCCAATTCAGTAAATGTGTCAGCCACCTTGGTGTGATCGTGACCATCTGAGGAACTGTTCTCGTAGCAATAGCCAGTTGCCGTGCCGCAACATCTCCTAAAGCTGTTTGTTGTGCTTTTTGAGTCATTTCTGGTTACTTGTTAGAATTATTGGTTTAAATGTGATCCTCAAATGAAAACCTTGATTGACATTGTGAAGTAGTATCCCGAATACGTAAAAGATCAGCGGCGACGCTCCGGGAAGTATCCGCTGATAGCTGCAATCTACATGGATAATGTTTTTGCCGGGAAGGATTGCTGCCTGTTTCTGGGGAATTTACCTACGGCGAATGGCTGTCCGGAATAAAATCCGAACCGGTGATTTTCACGACAAACCACACGTATCCGTCCGATGCTGGGCCTGATCGCCCGTGATCAGGCAGACCGGCCGGCAGCGGAGTATACTTCGGATAAGTACCACAAAGGGATTCACCGGTTGGAGCAAGTGACGCTCTCAACGAAGGGCTGCCTGTTTGACCAGTTCTGCAGGAGGGTGGCCAAACTCCTTCCGGAACGCATATGAAAAGTGGGAAAGATCTTCGAAACCTACTTCGAGGTAGACATCGGTCGGCTTTTGCTTTCGCTTGCTGATTTGAAAATAAGCTTCGTCCAGGCGTTTCTTTTTGAGCCAGATTCCGGGTGTGGTTCCGAAAACCTTCCGGAAATCACGTTTGAAAGAAGACAAACTCCTTCCGGTCAGATAAGCAAACCGGTCCAGGCTGATGTTGAACCTGAAGTTGCGGTTCATATATTCCTCCAGATCAATTTTCTCGGAAATGCCGAAGCTGAAAAAGATATTGGCCAAATCCGGGTCGGACTTCAGCAGTATCAAAAGCAGTTCCTCTCTTTTGATATCGGCAAAGGTTTCCTCAAGATGTAAATCGCCGGTGTAGTAAGGTTCCAGCGACTGAATATAAGTTTTAATCAGGTTGTTTTCCTGAATAAAAAGGAAGGAATCGTTGTTTACAGTGGGTTGCACAGCCGTCGGATGACGGTCCAGAAACTGCTTCAGGAAAGGCTCGTCCAGTGTAATGATGACTTTCTCGAACCTGTCGTCCTCTTTGTATTTGGTATAGCGTACCAAATGATTTTTCCGGGCAATACAGTAATCGCCCGGATGCATCGTGTAATGTTTTCCACCATCGTATGCCTTCATTGAACCTTTGAGCAAATACAGGAAGTAATGTTCCGGTATGAACTTCTCGGGTGAAATTTCAGGTCCTAAATGACAGGATTGTATGTTGTTGACTTTCAATTTTTACCGGGCTGTTTTATTGTACAAATATACTATCAAAGTCGTTTACTCCGATCTACAGTTACTGGTTACTAATTTAATGCTGCATCCCGGCGATTACCTGGTTACGGAAACCGAACACCTGTGGCTTTTTCTGTATAGTCCCAAAGCTGCTTTGCTAATGTTTCGTCGTTCATGGCGGACGTGCTGTGCCTGGAAAGTGCGGGATATCCACTATATTCTTTGTCGCCGTCGGGGCCAAAAAATTCTCCGCCTTTTACGGAGGTGTCAGTTGCAGCGAAAAGCGTGGGCAATGCCCCTTGCCAGGGTTCCATCACTTCCTCAAACTGGTTAAACAATCCTTCCAGCTGTTCGCCGGGAATGTGGCGCTGTAGATCAGTGCGGGTAATACCGGGATGTGCCGCTGTAGAAATGACACCGGGGCCGCCGGCTTTCAGTTTTCTGTCCAGCTCATACGTGAACAGAATATCCGCCAGCTTGCTCACGGCATATTCACGCCAGGCATCATAGGGCTTCTCTAATTTCAGGTTGTCGAAATCAATGGTTGCTGCACGAGTCGCTGCTCCGCTGGAAAGTGTGACCACCCTTGCCCCGGGCGTATTTTTCAACAAGGGGAACAAATGCCCTGTCAATGCAAAATGCCCGATAAAGTTTACACCGAACTGCAGCTCAAATCCGTCATCGGTCTTGGACGGCGGCGGAATCATTACGCCCGCATTGTTAATGAGCAGGTCCAGTTGAATGTGCCCGCTTTTGAATGCACCGGCAAATGATTTCACCTGGTTAAGGTTTGCCAGATTAAGACTGCCAGTTTCCAAAGTGCCTTTCCCAGTAGTTTCGGCCTTGATTTTCCCGACGGCGGCGTTCGCTTTTTGTACGTCTCTTACTGCCAGGGTTACGTTGGCTCCTGCTTCGTACAATTGTTTGGCTGTTTCGTAGCCGATGCCGGTATTCGAGCCGGTAACGATGGCGTTTTTTCCTGTCAGATCAGGAATGTTTTCTTTCGTCCACATACATACTTTTTTTAAATCCTGATGCAAATTTCAGCATTATTGGCTTCGGAAACTTTGTTGTGAGGGTCAATTTTACTTTGTTGTGAAGGTCAGTCCGCCGACACGCACGGAGACTACCTGCCAAATGATGGGGGAAACCATCCCCAAAGAAACCAGCTATATCACGCTGAATGATCAGCTTATGGACAGTTGGGGCGTTCCGCTCTTAAAAATCAATGTCTCCTGTGACAACAACGACGAAAAAATGCGAAAGGATTATCACTCAAAACCCCTCCCTGACCTATAGGGACCTGACGGCAAGCGCTGCCGATTTTGCGGCCACGGAATTAAAAAAGGGAAATTCGCAGAGAGTTCCGTCCGGAAAACAGCTTTTAGCTTCAGTATTAATTAATAATAGAATATAACCGGTCCTTTAAAATGAGAGATATGCGTTCGTTATTTTTGGTTTTCTTCATAACCACTTGTATCGTTATAACCGGCTGCCTAACAACCGACAAACCAACTACAGCCCCGGAGGCGCCGGAAGAAAAGTTAGGATTTAAGTTAAGTGTAGGGTCCTATAGCTTTAAAAACTTCACATTTTTAGAAACACTCGCCAAAATTGACAGTTGTGGATTAACCTACACGGAAGGCTTTCCCGGGCATGTCCTGGGGGGAGATCTGGAAGGTACGCTGGACTATAAAATGGATGTTGCTACCCGTAAAAAAGTACGGGATATTTTAAACGAAAAGGGGATCAAACTTGCAGCTTATGGCGTGATAACCCCAAAAACAAACGAAGATTGGGAACTGTTGTTTGACTTTGCTTCTGAAATGGGCGTCGAGAACATCTCGTCTGAACCTACCCCGGAACAAATCCCTTACATAGCCAGCTTGTGCGACAAGCATGGCATTAATGTCGCCATCCATAATCACCCTGCCCCTTCCCGCTATTGGCACCCGGATTCCGTTTTGAAGGTCCTTGACGGCCAAAGCATCCGGATCGGCGCGGCAGCAGATGTCGGCCATTGGGTACGGTCAGGCCTTGACCCGGTGGAATGCCTGCGCAAACTGGAGGGCAGATTGTTACATTTTCATTTAAAAGATTTGAATGAAAAGGGTGTAAAAGAGGCCCACGATGTGCTTTGGGGCGACGGAGTAGCCAATATCCCCGGGATAATCGAGGAAATAAAAAGGCAGAAATTCAAAGGAATTGTCTCGGCTGAATATGAATACAACTGGGACAACAGTACGCCGGATATTGCCAAATGCATCACCTATTTCAGGGCTAGACTTTGATAATGCCTTGGAGGGAATGTTGCCTGATACCCATTTTAGCAAAATGAAATGGCCATGAGCTATCAGAAAATGGATTGCACAAAAAGCGGTGCGCCGCCCGCCGTCGATAAATAAATGCTGACTGCTGACAGCTGAAATCCGATAGCCGATCACAGCCTGACGGCCGGCTTAAATCGGGAAATCCCTTCGCCATCCTAAAGAAGTTTACCTAATATTGTACGCTCAGCATTTCAGACATGGTCCATTCACGTATAGCAGCTTTTCTATTTTTCCTTACCATCGCCGGACCCGTTCCGGTCAGCAGTCAACCTGCTCCCGATGAAATTGAGTTTGTAAGGCAAGGGGTACGGCGGTTCGTTTTTGACGATTCACACACCATTCCACTAGCGGCACTGTATCCCAAAGAAATCATCGGGATGTCTGCCATGTATCCCGTTACCCATGGTTCGGCGGCGCATGCCCGGGTGGGTGTGCGTGATCAACGGCTAATTGTAAGTTCGGATACCGAAACGCAAACGGCTATCTGGTTCGGAGGCTTCAACCCCTTTGCCACGTATACTATCGATCTGGCGGCATGCGAGGGTGAGGGCGCAATAGGATTTGAGTTTGCCTCCAAAGCGGAACGGTATCGGATCACCGTTCATTACCGGCAAGATCACCTGACGGATGTGCGGCATCAATTATTGAAGGGAGACAACGTTATTTTGGACGAATCGATTGCTATTCCAACTGATACAAAAGCGATTCCAGCCGGCAAACTCATTCTTCAGATGCTGGGCAGCGGGCTGACCGTTTATTGCCAAAACGACGGTCTGCCGCTGCCGATTGCCCAGTCGGATTTCAGCCGGCAGATCGACTTACGGAGGCAACATTACCTGCACACCTTCCAATCACGTTTGTACCTGCATCTTAAACAGGGAACGGTGCAAATTAATAAAGTAGCGGCAGCACTCAGCAGCGGTATGGGCCTGGCAGACATCAGGGCCATCACCTACGAGGATGGGACTCCATTACTGGATCAAGGCCGGATTTGGTACACCATGAGCATCAGGGGGCGCGCATTACCCCATCACATACAAGGGGTTTTCAGCATGGACCCCACTGTATTTGATCTACGGTTAGAAGGAATCATTGTGTTTGACCGACAGGATGGGATCCTTCGGAACGAAGTAGCTTCTCATATTTTCTACGACAGGAAGGACAAGGTTTGGCGAGGCATTACCACCGGCTTCAGCGCTTATGCCGATCCCAAAGAGCAAAAACAGCTGCTTGCTATAGAGAGTACAAGGGACCCCCGGTTTGGCTTTTCCGTCATGCAGGCCACCCCTTTCGGCATTGTGGGCGACATTGAAGACCCGCATATCCTGTATGATGCTGCAGCAAAAAAATGGCGGATTCTGACCTGTGAAAATAATAACGGCGGCTATAAAGCGATCCTGTTGGAATCGGCTACCTGGAACAAAGATTATCAACGCATTGCCGGCCCGGTCACACATAACTCTACGGGTACGTCTATCCAGCGCATCGGGGGAAAACACTATTGCTTTTCCGGAAGCCAGGAGCGGAAAATCTTCATCTATTCCTATCCTGACCTCCGGGAAGCGGGCACGCTGAAAATGGATTTACCTCCCTGGGACGAAACATCCGGCACCAGGGTTTGGCCCAATGTGGTGGAATTACCCGAGGGCTACCCGTTCCGGTATGTAGCCCTGATGATGGACAGATTCAATTATCCCGGACTCAAAGGACCGAACTGGACCTATGGGGCCTTGTATTTATACCATGGTTATGCGGAATAAAAACAGAATTGACCTTACTACAAAGCCAAGTCCCTTCCCTGCGATATTCCGCGAATGCTGCGATAGCGAAATAACATCCGTTACTTTGTAAAAGGCCGACGGGGCCAACATTCGGACACCCTACCGATGCGGGCACTCTTTCTGTTAAAACCGGGATAGTATCTAAACAGCGGAACGCAGTATTACAAAAGTACCAGCTTCCTAACCTTTTGCCGAATGCAACGATTCAACGCCCTTACACTCCTTTTTTTCTTTTTAACAATAACATCGCTGACGGGACAGCAATTGCCCAGACAAGACGCGATACCTGACCAATGGATCACTTCGTGGCTGCTATGCGGCCCTTTTCATCTCGACCAGCACGAAGACGAATCGGCCCGGGGCTGGTACCACGCTCCGGGTTATGAACGGGATTATCTGGCACAGTTTGGCGGAGAAACAAATCCAGAGGTTAAATCCGGAGATCTCGTTACCTATCCGAAGGGAAGCGCCCGATGGCAGCTCTTTAACGCCCGCGATTCCATTATCGATCTGCGTGCTGCGGTGTCACGGGAGGAATCTGTTTTTGCATACGCCTATACGGAGCTCATCTCCGAAAAAGAGCAGACCCTGTTTCTGGCCTTCAGCACCAACGACGGCGGGACGCTCTTCGTAAATGGGATAAAGATTTGGGATCATCCTACCCAGAGAAGTCTGAGAGTCGACGGAGATTGGGTACCGGTTGCCTTAAAGAAGGGTAAGAACCGGCTCCTCTTCAAAGTGGAGCAGCTTGGTAACAAGTGGGAACTCTGTGCGAGATTAAAGCCTTTTTCCGTATCGGAACTGACCAAAAGAGAAAACCTGTTCCGGATCGATGCGTCGAAAGACGGCAACGCAAAACTCGCATCGCCCTATCAGGAAGCCGTTCTTGGGCACCTGGTGAAAGACGTGTCGATACGGATCGAAAATGCGTTGGGGCAATCCGTCTGGTCGGGCAGGCGTACCGATAATTTCCTGGCAGCCATCGGGCTTCCTTCCGGTAGTTACCAGCAGTATTCCGCCCATTATGCTATTACGCTGAAATCCGGCGAGCGACTGCACCTCGATCAACCCTTCAAAGCGGGTATCAAGAAAAACTATACCCTTTTCTCCGGAGGGAAAACGGCCTATACGATCGCACTTGGCCCCGCTGCCTCCCCCTCTGAGAAATGGGCTGCCGGGGAACTCAGTCACTGGCTGGGAGCAATCAGCGGAGCCGATTTCCCGATCACGACACTCGCACAAAGCCAGTCGCCCCGGATTATCATCGGATCCAATGAATTCGTCGAACAACAAACGGGGATGAAAGCCCCGGCCGACACGGACGAAACATACTACTACAAAAATGAGGGTGAGGACATCCTGATGTATGGCGGGAAACAGCGTGGTTCTATGTACGCCGTGATGTCATTTCTGGAGAATGAACTCGGATGCCGCTGGTATACCCCCGGCGTAACCGTTGTTCCCAAAAGAGACGAACTGGTTTTTAGTCACTTCGGTCATTCGGAAGCGCCGGGCCTCCGGGTGCGGAACGACTTTTATTATGAGGCGTTCGACCCTGTCTGGGCTGCCCGGAATAAGATGAACGGTTCAATGGGACTGCCCGAACAACCAGGGGGCGTGGAAAGCTACTGGTCCGTGCATACCTTCTACCCGCTTGTTCCGCCGGAGGAGTTTTTCGGCACGCATCCTGAATATTACAGCCTCTTAAACGGCAAACGCGTGTCGCAGAATGCGCAGCTATGCCTGAGCAATCCGGATGTGCTGGCCATTATTAAAGACCGCATCAAGAAAAAAATAAAGGAAAACCCGGGATACCTCATCTACGACGTTTCTCAGAACGATTATTACAACCCCTGCGAATGCGACAAATGCCAGGCGATCGTAAAAAGGGAAGGAAGCGAATCGGGTATTATGATCTGGTTTGTAAACCAGGTAGCCGAAGCAATAGAAAAGGAATTCCCCGATAAATTCATCGGGACCCTGGCTTATCAGTACACCCGTTCGGCCCCCGCTGCCCTCACACCACGAAAAAATGTCGTCGTCAGGTTTTGCAGCATTGAATGCTGCTTTGCACACGATTTTAAAACCTGTCCTGAGAATAAGTCCTTTATGACCGATCTGACCGCCTGGTCGCAAAAGGCACCTCACTTGTATATCTGGGACTATGTGGTCAATTTTTCTCATTACCTGATGCCCTTTCCGAATTTCGGGGTACTGCAATCGAATATCAAAACCTTCCGGGAAAACAAATCAATCGGCATTATGGAGCAGGCAGCCTACCAGAGCCGGGGCGGTGAGTTTGCCGAGCTCCGGGCCTACCTGATCGCAAAGCTTCTCTGGAACCCCGATACCGATCCTGAAAAAGTGATCGCCGATTTCATGTACGGCTACTATGGCCGCAGCGGAAAATTTGTAAAACAATACTTCGACCTGCTGCAGGGATTGGTAAAAGAAGACACCCATATCGGACTGGGCACCGAGCCGGTCGACAAGATTTTCTCCGAAAAATTCATCGAAGAATCACTGGCTATCTTTGAGGAAGCTTACAAAGTTTCCGATAATGAGGACATTGTCAAACGGGTAGACATGGCGCTGCTGCCGGTATTGTATCTCAAATGCAGGCGGACCCCACACCGGGCGTTCCACGATGGCACCTATGCGAAATTCATGGAGATTATCGAAAGAGAAGGCATCACGCACCTCGCAGAATCAGGAAAACCCGCTCTGGATGCCTTTCACCATAGCCTGAAGAATGCGAAGTAACGGAGAAGGAAAATACAGAAAAACTTCTCGTGCATTGTCAATGAGATTCGATCGGCAATTCGTATCAGCAATCAATAGAAACCGAGAAAGTATAGTGAAGTAGGTTACGAAAATAGCTTCAGCAATAGGAGCAACAAACAAGTTAAAAAACAGCAAAATGTACTCTTTGTGATTTCAGGCATCGAAGCGGGCTATAGTGGCATAAAACGTTCAAATAATTTCGTTTCCGCCATTTGCTGCCTTATCCGGGAATACGCAGCATGTTACCGTATATAGCCCTCAAATTATGTTTCCTCTTTTCGGCGTTCATTCGAATTATCTTCTGTAAATTGCCAATACGTATCAGAAATCTCTTACAATCGGGTTGGCATTAGCACCTAATTCGGGAAGCTAATGCGTCGATACCTATTTCCCAAAATTCAAACAACGATTATGAAAAACGATTTATTGAAAAAATCCCTTTTGCTCTTTCTGTTTGCCGGCTACAGCTTGTCCCTGGCTACACCTCTCAGAACGGCTAACGTTAACGAGCCTTCTACTGGCATTAGTAAAGCTAAGCCACCGTTTTCCAGCGGCACTTTTTCCGGAAGCCGGAATAATGCAGGGTATTTCGGCATCATTCTTGATGATCCGGCATTCGAATGTACGGATGGGGTTACCTACCAGGTAACTTCATCCAGTGGAGATACCGGCTCTTCCTTATATGCCTTCAACTCGTCAACAGGGATGCGCACACTTATTGTTCCTTTGCCGTTTTTTGTCAATTCACTGATTTATAGTTCGGTTGATAACTTGTTGTGGGCAACCAAAAATAACACCAATACGATTGTAAAAATAAATGCAATAGGTGGTGTTACGGAATATCCGATTGCCAATCTCCCTGCTCCCGTACGCAGTTACAATGTAGGAGTTGAGTTACCTGACGGCTATATGATGATTTATGAAACCAGTGAGCCGGAGTTTTATGTGGTGGATGTTAACCCTGCCAGGCCTACTTACCTTCAGCTCGTGAATCCTGCCAATGGGTATACCGCACTGACAGGACCGGCATTCGGAATCCCCGTCAATGGTGATTTACCGGTTGCGGATATTGCCTTTTTACCGCATCAGCAATTGGCCTACGGATTATCGCAAAACGGCACTTTGTATAGCTTAAATCCGTTTAGCGGCAATGTAACAGCCAATACTTCAGTCGTGAACGGATTAAGCGGAGGAAACACCTACGGCGCTGTCTTCGCTGATGCGACCGGTATGCTGTATGCATTTGAAAACAATACCGGAAATTTTTACCGGATAAATATCCTGGATAATACGGCCACCTATTTATCAAACAGTATCGCATCCGGTAATAATGATGGCGCCAATTGTCCGAATACAATTCTGGATGATCCTGAATTTCAATGCACCGATGGGGTGACTTACCAGGTGGCTGCCTCAGGCGGAGATACGGGTTCCTCTTTATATGAATACAACGCATCTACCGGAAATCGCACCCTTATTGCCTCCTTACCGCATTTTGTCAATTCATTGGTCTACAATTCGACCGACAATAAACTATGGGCAACTAAAAATCACACCAACACTATTGTGAGAATCAATGCAACAGGTGGTGTTACAGAATTCCCGATTACCAATCTACCCGCTCCTTTCAGCAGTTATAATGTCGGAGTTGCCTTACCCGACGGCTATATGATGATCTATGAAACCAGTGAGCCGGAGTTTTATGTGGTAGACGTTAATGCCGCCAGGCCTACTTACCTTCAGCTCGTGAACCCTGGCAACGGTTATACCGCACTGACAGGACCAGCATTCGGAATCCCTGTCAATGGTGATTTACCGGTTGCGGATATTGCCTTTTTACCCCATCAGCAATTGGCTTACGGGTTATCGCAAAACGGCACATTGTATAGCTTAAATCCGTTTAATGGCGATGTGAACGCCTACAGCACAGCGGTAAACGGTTTAAGCGGAGGAATTACCTATGGCGCGGTTTTCGCTGATATAACGGGCATGTTATATGCGTTTGAGAACAATACCGGGAAATTTTACCGGATAAATATCCTGGATAACACCGCCACCTATTTATCCGGCAGTATCTCCTCCGGCAATAATGATGGCGCCAATTGTCCGAACATCATCATTAACGATCCGGAATTTGAATGTACCGAAGGCATGACCTACCAGGTAGCCGCATCCGGAGGAGATACGGGTTCCTCTTTATATGAATACAACGTAACAACAGGCGATCGGAACCTTATTACGGTTTTGCCCTACCTTGTTAATTCTTTGATCTACAATTCGACCGACAATAAACTATGGGCAACTAAAAATCACACAAATACGCTGTTAAGAATTAATGCAGCAGGAGGAACCACAGAACATTCGGTTACAAACCTCCCTCCTCCGTTCAGCAGTTATAATGTCGGAGTTGAACTACCTGACGGCTATATGATGATCTATGAGACCAGTCGGCCTGAGTTCTATGTGGTGGACGTTAACGTTGCCAGGCCTACTTACCTTCAGCTCGTGGATCCTGCCAATGGGTATACTGCATTGGCAGGACCCGCCTTCGGAATCCCTGTCAATGGCGATTTGCCCGTAGCCGATATCGCGTTCTCGCCCAATCTGCAAATGCTTTATGGTCTATCACAAAGCGGCACGCTGTACAGCTTAAGCCCCTTTACCGGAAATGTAACAGCCAATAGCACACCTGTTAACGGCTTAAGCGGAGGAAATACTTATGGGGCCATCTTTGCTGATGCAACGGGTATGTTCTATGCCTTTGAGAATACTACGGGAAATTTCTACCAGATAAACAGTGACATTAACTCAGCCACTTTGCTATCGACCAGTTTACCATCCGGCAATAATGATGGAGCGAATTGTGTAACAAGTATTATTTGTGATACCGATATTACGGCGCCTGACAATCTTTCGGTTTGTACGGAAAACACAGGGACGTTCAGTACGATCGCCACTAGCTCAGGCGCCTCCCCCCTGTCCTATCAATGGCAGGTAAGTACCGACGCAGGGGAAAACTGGTCCGCACTGCAGAGTGGCAGCGTCAGCGATGCCAATGGGACTTACGAAGGTGCTACAACGCCAGACCTGATCGTGACACCGGCTACAACCGCATGGAAAGGCAATCTGTATCGGGTTATCGTATTAAGTGGGTTATGTACTTCCACTTCCAGTGAAGCAGCATTAGCTGTTTATGAACCTTCGGCTGCCCCCCTGATAAGTGCACCCGGCACGCTGCCCCCCTGCCCGATAACGACTTTTGATTTAACCGCACTGATCACCAGCTCCACACCTTTAGATAACGAACTGGTATTCTATACGACCTCGGTTCCGTCTGCGCAATCGCTGGTAGCAGATCCCACAACGGTAGCTGAGGGAACTTACTACGCGTTTTATCAGAATCCTGCCTGTATAAGTCCGGCAAGTAGTGTGATTACCGTGGAATGTAGTTTACCTGTCACACTCGTTTCATTTGACGTACTCCCCATAAATGAAGGACGTTACAACACAGTACAACTGACCTGGAAAACAACAGCAGAATCAAATAGCGACCACTTCGAAATCGAAAAAAGTGCAGACGTTAAGGAATGGCGTAAAATCAGACAAATCAGTGCACGTGGTGAAAGTCAGGAATTGTATACGTACCGGTTTGTAGATACCCATCCGGTTGCCGGAAGTAATTACTATAGATTGCGAATGACAGATCGGGATGCGTCTTATACCTATAGTCATATTGAGGTCGCGGAATTTGGGAATAAAGAAATTACTTTCTATCCCAACCCGGTTTCGGACATCGTGTTTATCAAGGATACGGATTCGAATACACTAACGGAAGCTTCCATTATAGATGGCAGCGGGAATGCCCTGTTGACAACCAGGCAGGTTTCAGCTTCAGGTATTGACGTGAGTAACCTGAGCGCCGGCCTTTATTTTGTGAAGCTTACGAATAAATCCGGCATTATCAGTACCTATAAAATCATCATTGCTCGATAATCGCTGGTTGTAAACCTGACATGTTTAAGGGTACATCGGAATGAGCGCGCCAAAATCAATCATCCCGTTTGTACCCTTACTTTTTTCATCCGGGAAAAAACAGGTTTCAGGCGACAAGCCTTCAGGACGGTGCGGTGACCGGTAGTCGGCTCAGCAGGCGGTGAGCCCATGGATGATGATTTAAACAAAAGTTTCGATGTCAATCACGTCTACGGTCTTACGCATCTTCTTCTGGATGATCTTAAAATGATGCAATTCGTCCGGAGTAAGCAGTGATATAGCCTCTCCGGCAACCTCTGCCCGTCCGGTTCTCCCGATACGATGCACATAATCCTTTGGAGATCGTGGTAATTCGTAATTGATTACAAAAGGGAGACTACTGATATCGATCCCTCTGGACATCAGATCGGTTGCAACCAATACCCTCAGCTTGCCCGACTTAAAATTCGCTAAAGCTTCTGTTCTCGCGCCTTGACTTTTTTTGCTATGAATTGCTCTTGCATCAATATTATTTTTACAAAGCTTAACGACAAGGGCGTCTACCTGATGAACAGATGATGCAAAAACCAAGACCTGTTTCATGTGATGGTGTTCGATCAGATAACGCAAATAAGGGCCCTTTTTCTCTGCTGAAACCAAATAGGCTACCTGTTTGATCAAATCCAGTGATTCCTCCTCCGTATTAATCTGAACAATTACAGGATCATGCAATAAAATTTGATGAATATTTTGCAGATCATTACTTAAAGTGGCAGACAGTAGGATGTTCTGACGCCTTTCTGGTAATAGTGCTATTATCTTATTGACTTCTTCCTTAAATCCAAGATTAAGCATCTTATCCGCTTCATCCAGCACCAATGTTTCAATACTTGACAAATGCACTGCGTTGGATTCCACTAATTCTAATAGTCTGCCAGGTGTTGCAACAAGGACATTTACGCCCCGCATCGCCATCATTTGTGGATTTATGGAAGCGCCGCCGTACACGGCCAGCGTTTTAACCGGTTGAAAAAGCGCCTGACTAAAACGTTTGAATACCTCTTTTACCTGTTCCGCCAATTCACGCGTGGGTACGAGCACCAGCACGTTGACATGGCGATTTCGTACCTCCCGATTTCCCTGAAGACTCATTAGCAGTGGTAAGACGTAAGCTGCCGTTTTCCCCGATCCTGTTTTAGCAATTCCCAGAACGTCTTTTTTCCTTAAAATGGCTGGTATAGCGGCTAGTTGAACAGGAGTGGGTGTGGTAAAATGCTGGTCTGTCAGTACTTTTAATAGCGCAGGTGACAAACCCAGGGATCGAAAAGACATAATTACTTTTTATGCAAAAATAAACAATTATCAATGACTTCGTCTGTATGTACAAGTAAATGGTTTGGGGGAAATGCGATCGGCGATCAGTCGTCAGCTATCAGCAGTCAGCTGCTTAGTCATGATGGCTGGAGTGCTGATGGCTGAAATCCGATTGCTGACAGCTCACGAGCATTTTAGCTGTATAATTAGTAACAGATTTGGGTGAAGAGGTGCCCGATACTGGGTGTAGACGTACTGGATCATCTCATCTTAAAAGACCGGAAGGGACCTATCAATTCTGGCCGATGAAGGGTTGATGTAATCGGAAGAAGACGCCGATCTATAGTGCTCCCCTTTTTAATGATGGGAAAGATGCTACAATGCCCATCATATTCCTTTTTTATTAACCGATCAATCTGTTGATCAAAGTAGTTTCAAATCCTTTTGCACCTTCTTTACAAAGGCAACGGTAACGCTGGCAAAGTTGGCTATTTCGGCCAAGGTAAACTTATCGGCCAAGAGCAGGTTTTTCACCACTTCTGCCTTGCCTCTTTCCATGCCTTCTTCAATGCCCTCTTCCCGTTCTATTTTCTTTATGGTTTCTATAATGCCCATAGTATTCTTTTTTCCTGTTAAACGGTCAATCTGGTTATCAAAGTTACGATTTATTTCTGAATTTTCAATATAGATAAAGTTCTTCAAAAACGACAAAAAGCGGATAATACGCTCATGGTCATACTTTTTGCTCTCTATGAGGGCGCGAGCCACGGTCAGCCGGTGCTCAGCCAGTTCCTCCTCGGGCACCCTGCCCGTCAACAGTGCTTTTTGTGCCGCCAGCACAATGAGTGCAAAGGGGCTGTTCATCGCTATTAGTTCGGCCTCCGTATGGTCAAGGATATGGTAACAGTTGTACCGGTAGCTTACCTCGGTGCCTAAAAACGACTTGTAAAAGGTGTCGGGCCGCTTTTGATTCTTGTCGCCGGTAAACACTGCCAATGCCGCTATATTCACACCATACCGGTCAAAGATCCTGTACCAGTATTGGAACATGCGGGCCGGGAAATTGTTGGCGCCCCTTCCCTGTATTTCCAGGTGCAGCAAGATCCATTCCTCCGTACCATCCTTCAGGAAGGCCTTTACCAACATGTCCACAAAGCGGTTGCCGCCATGCTTTTCCAATTCGGGAAACAGCTCAATTAATTCCTTATCTAAAAATTCGAAGCCCTTGTCCATATCAAAGAGGGCATCTGCTTCCTCAAAATAGAATCGGAGCAGGTCGGGGAAGGCTTCTTCAAAAGCGCTCTTCAATAGGACGTCGTCTTTTCTCCTGGGCATAGGACAAAAGTAATGATTTAATAACACCAGTAAAAATCTGTAGCTACCTGCTTTACCTCCCGGATAAAACGACGCTGCGAACAAACGTGGTGTTGTCGGCATAATGCACTTTTACAATGTATACCCCCTTATGCAGCCCCGGGACCGGGATACCTTCCCCGGAAACGTAAGGGGTCTCATAGATCGTTTTCCCGGTAAGATCAACCAGAGAGACCGTGACGATGGCTTGTCCGTAGCCGGAACGAATATAGATTCTGTCTGCTGCAGGATTGGGAAAAACAACGATGGGACTTGTTTTAAATTCGACGCTTTTTATCGGGCTGTAAGAATAGCTGCCGTCCAGGTCAATCATTTTCAGCCGGTAATAGTTGACGCCTTCACGGGGAGTGCTGTCTGTGAAATGATAGTCCAATGCTGTAGCATGGTCTCCGCCGGCCGCGACAGCCCCTATCGGCTGCCAGGTTTCAGCATCAGGACTGTGCTGGATTTCGAACTGTTTGCTATTTTTTTCAAAAGTAGTTGTCCAGTCAAGACGGGCAACCTGACCTTCTGTTGCAATATCAAAACGGAGGAGTGTAACGGGCAGCGCGTTGCAGGCCTCACTTACCTCCCCGGCTGTCGCACAGCCCGTTGCATTGTTCGTAATATAAATCCAAAACGCCGGGCCGCTTAATTTCTGACAGACCGCCTCAATCGCACATTCGCTCAGCATCGGGTTATCAAAAATATTGAGAAAACCTGTTCCCAGGCTCGTCAAGGCAGAAAGGCCGGTCAGTGAAGTTAAATAAGGGAGTTTTTCGAGCGTGAGTTCATACGTGATCTGGGTCAGGCTCCGCAGTCCTTCCAGGTTCGTGATCCCAAGCTCACGTAATGCCATAAAACTGCCTACAAAAGTAAGGTTATGCAACCCCTCCAGACTGGTTAAGGCCGGGCAACCCCGGATAATCAGTCTTCCTCCGACGGTAGTTACGTTGCTTAAAAACGACAGGTCTGTAAGATCGGGAAAGGGCCCTATAAATAAATCCCCTGTGATCTCGGTACAGCTCCCATGGTTAAAGATATAATTGTCAATGTCTTCCTGGTTGTAAAGCATCACATCACCGGCAGGGCAGCCGGAGGGATCCGGGGTATCGCACGATGCCGCCACCTGATCCGTATCCAGGCATCCGGCGGCGTTGTTATTAAAAAAAATAACGTCGGGATCATCCGCCAGTTTTTCACAAACAGCGTCCAGTGTGCAAAAACCCAACGAAGCATTGCTTACAACATTTATGAAATCTCCTATGGAGACCAGGGAAGCTAACCCGCCCAGGGTAGTGAGGGCGGGCAGCAACTCGATGGAAAGCCCCCCGCCGATAGTAGTCAGCTGCCCCAGTCCGTCCAGGTTGGCTACACCGAGGTCGTAAAACGAAAGCCCGCCGCCGATAGTGGTCAGCTGCTCCAGCCCGTCCACATCGGAAATACCAAGATTATAAAGCGAAAGCTCTCCGCCGACGCTTGCCAGCTGCCCCAGTGCGCCCAGGTCGGAAATACCGAGATCGAAAAGCCAAAGCTCTCCGCCCACCGAAGTCAGGTTGTCTAAACCCGAAAGCGTGAGGAGCCCGGGACTGTCGGTTATGATAAGCGATCCCTGTATTGCAGTTATATTGCTGAGGAATGTCAGATCTGTCACTCCGGAAATAGTCAAATCCCCGGAAATCTCCGTACAAGTACCGTAATCCGCCAGGAATTCAGCCACCTCCTCCTGGCTGCCGATATACGCATCCCCTCCCATACAGGAGGTGACGCCGCATGCTGCCTTAACCTGTGCCGGACTATAACAACCGGGTGCGTTTCCATCAAAATTGACAGCATCCGGACTGATCGACAACTTTTCGCATATCGGCTGCAGCGCGCAGGAAGAAAGCGCGCTATTGTATACGATATGAACGGTACCACCGACAGTCGTAAGGGAAGAAAGCCCCTCCAGAGAGGTTAGGGAGGAAAGCGCCTCCAGGGCAAAATTCCCGCCGATCACTTCCAGCTGTCCCAAATCATCCAGTCCTGAAATTCCAAGGTTATAGAGCGCTAAATCTCCTTCCACCAACGTCAGGTTGTGGAGTCCTTCCAGGCTGGTGAGGGCAGGAATATCATATATAAACAATTCTCCCCTGATTGTTGTCAGATTGCTCAAAAAGGACAGGTCTGTCAGGTCGTAGATGTCTAAATCCCCGTCGATCTCTGTACAGCTGCCATAGTTGGCCACAAACCCGTCGACATCATCCTGGTTGGTGAGAACAATAGTGCCGACAGGGCAATCGGCTGTCTGGCGTAAGAAGCGCGGCTCCTCCGGTCCCTGCTCTTTTGCCGGCAACTGCATCCCAAAAATGACTAACAAAACCCCTAGCAGATTTCTTCTTTTCATAACCGGTTTATTTATAAGTCCGGATTTAAGATGCCGAGCACCCCTTTATCCAGCTGCAAAATTAGGGATGCCCCGCCGGTCGGATTGTCAGAAAAAAGCCAAATTCTAGCAATCATGAAACATTCGCCAGCACCTGGAAAACAAACTTCCAAAGCCCCGCAACTATCGTTTTTATTAAAAATCCGCAAAAAACAGCATCAATTACCCCACAAATGAATCATAATTGTTAAATTATGATTCATAATTGACAATGCAACCCTTTTTGTTCTCCGACTTTTGTCCGCGTGTATTCTTACCGATGCGTGGTTACAAAGACCCGGGGCATCATACAGCCTGCCTGCGTTATGAAACAAGGTAACTTTTCCTTTCCCGAACTCTTTTTACTGTTCGCTCTTATCCAGGTTTCGGGCGTTTCACCGGTCTTTTCGCAACGTTTCCGGCTGCCGCCCCCGGATTTGATTACGGACCACCAGGGCCTGCCCCAATCGTTTGTTCCGGGACTGGCACAAGACGATCGCGGTTTCATCTGGCTGGCGACTTCAGACGGATTATGTCGTTTCGACGGGAAAAACTTTAAAGTATTCAGGCCCGGAGATGGTAGAAAATCTTCTATAGCAGGATCTGTACTCCTCAGTATCAGGAAGGATCCTAACGGTAGGATATGGGCCGTTACTACCCGCACCCTGGACAGGCTCGACCCGGTTTCGGAACAATTCGAAAACTTTTCACCCGATCCTTCGCTTGATCAATTGTTTGGGAACAGCCTATCCAATGTTTACCCTGCTCCCGATAACAAAATCTGGGTAACGCTGACCCAAAGAGGCCTTGCCTGGATCGATCCCCAAACCCGTGAATTCCGTCATTTCAGGCACGAAGCGGATAACCCGGGATCACTCGCCAGCGATGTCGTGCGCGCCGTAGTGCATTCAAAATCAGGGATTACCTGGGTGGGTACCCAAAACGGACTGGATTGCCTGGATCCTGTTACCGGCCTCTTTACACACATACCGGTACGTCCGGAAGCGCTCCCCGAAGCCGCCATCCTCAGCCTTCATGAACGAAGCAACGGGGATATACTCATCCTGACCAGCAACTATCTCACCGTTTTCAAACTTTCTACGGGAAAGTATCACAATTGGAAGCTCCCATTCGATACGCCTGTTGTCCTCCCGGTAGCGTTTGCTACCGACAGCAAGGGGAACGACTATATTGGCTGCAAAAACAAGTTCCTTGTTTTCGACGGACAGCAGTTACACCAGCTGCCACAGGAAGATGAAAAACTGGAATGCGGAAGTCTGCTTATCGACCAAACAGATGTACTTTGGGTGGGCACGACCGGTACCGGAATGCGGCGATACGATCTGAAAGCAACCGCCTTCCGGTCTTTCAGATACCAATCCGTCTTCCATGAAGACCTCCTTGTCCGGGGATTAGGATTGCCGCAACACCGGCTACCCGTTTTTGCACCGGGCACGAACCCTTACGCTTTCAGGTATACGTTCAATAAGAACAAACAGCTACTCTTTAACGTCGGCGCCACGCCACTCTTTATTTTCGATACCGACACCAAAGAACTGACCGAGATGCCCTTTGCCGTTCATGTGCCCGAGTATGTCGACCCCAACCCCCTTTCACTGGCCACCGACCCGGAAGGAGCGGTATGGGCGCTTTACGATTCCACAGCCTACCGATACGACGAACCGCACCGGAAATGGGAGAAATTCCCCCACCGATTACTTCCGGAAACCGCTACTTCCGACTTTAACTCCACCAAATACAAAACCGCTATTCTTCATTTCACCGTGGATAACGAAGCGCTATGGATCGCGACGGACGCATTGGGTGTGTTCAGGGTTAGCCGTGCCGACGGTCAGATCACGCACTACCGGCACCTCCCGGAAGATCCGTCTTCCCTGAGCCACGACAGAATACTCTGTATGTTCGACGACCCTGCAGATCCGGCCATCCTTTGGATCGGCACGCAGGGTGGCGGCTTGTGTAAATTCGACAAACGAACGGGAGTCTCCAGACGCTTCACGGTTTCAGAGGGACTGCCCAACAACGTAGTGTATGCAGCCATTCCCGATAACCGGGGAAATCTTTGGATAGCAACCAACAGAGGGCTCTGCAAAATGCAGCGGGAGACCCTTGAAATGACTACATATACCCATCTGGACGGATTAATCGCCAACGAATTCAACCGCTTCCATTTTTTGAAGCTCCCGGGCGGGCAGCTGTTCCTGGGCGGACTCGAAGGGTACACCACCTTCCATCCGGACAGTCTCCGGGATGACAATTTTCAACCGCGGGTCGAGATTACCGGTATCCGGATCAACAACAAGCCCGTTCCTGAAACGGCTTCGCTGCCGCTTCATATGATCGATCAGCTCGACCTGGAGCATAACCAAAACTTTCTGGCGGTGAATTTTGCCAGTATGCAATTTAATAATCCCGGTAAAGTCAGGTACCGTTACCGGCTGGAGGGTTTAGATAAGGCATGGATCTACACCGACAGGCCGGAAGCGATCTATACCAGCCTTAACCCCGGAAAATACCGGCTGCAGCTCAACGCATCGAATACATCAGGATTATGGAGCCCCTCTATAAGAGCATTGCCCGTTATCGTACATCCGCCGTTCTGGGCGACCTGGTGGGCCTACCTGATTTATGCTTTGGCCGTGACCGGAATTATTTTCGGCTTCGTCCGGCTATACATCAAGCAAAAAGAAGCGCAGCACCTCAAAACAATAGACGAACTCAAAACCAGGTTTTTTTCCAACATCACACACGAGTTCCGGACGCCACTCACGCTCATCCTGGCCCCGGCCGAACAACTTCGGAAACTGATCCGTACCCAGCGCATACCGGATCCCGGCTTGCGACTGGTCGATACCATCGATAAAAACGCACAGCAATTGCTGGAGCTCGTCAGCCAGCTGATGGACCTTCATAAACTGGACGAGCACTCCATGCGAACCGATGAAACCCGCGGTGACCTTACTTTTTTTGTGGAATCCCTTATCGGATCCTTCCTGGTAAAAGCGAGTAAAAAACAGCTTCAGCTTTCATTTGAGAATGCCGCCGAACTGGCTCCCGAATACTGGTTCGACGCTAAAAAGCTGGAACGGATCCTGGGTAACCTGTTATCCAACGCCCTGAAGTTTACACCGCCGGGAGGGAAAATCACGATCAGCCTCGGAGTCTTCGACCAGGGAGTAGCATTGGCTGTTTCGGATACCGGAACGGGAATCGCCGCCGAAAACCTGCCCCGGATTTTCGATCGCTTTTATCAGGTAGACGACTCCAGTACCCGCTCTGAAGAAGGGGCCGGCATCGGGCTGGCCCTGGTGAAAGAGCTGGTTGTTCTTCAGAAGGGGCGCATTGACGTCACCAGCAAACCGGGATCAGGAACCCGGTTCGAAATCTTCCTGCCCTACCGTCCGGTTACCGGCGATTTTCACCCGACAGGACAAGCAGCAGTGGCAGACCCCGGCTTCGCTGTTCCCGGCCAGGCGGCCCTGTCCGGACCGGGCCTACCCCCTGACCCCGTCACGATACTGCTGGTGGAAGACAATTCGGAACTGGCCGCTTTTATCGCGGGATGCCTTTCCTCCGATTACAAGATCAAATGTGCCGGAAATGGTGCGGAAGGTGTTCACAAGGCGCTGGAACTGATGCCGAACCTGATTATCAGTGATGTGCTAATGCCGGAAATGGACGGTTTTTCCCTGTGCCGGAAAATAAAATCCGATATCAGGACCTCGCACATCCCGGTGATCCTGTTAACAGCCCGGGCCTCGCACTCTGCAAAGATAGAAGGGCTGCGGTTAGGAGCGGACGACTACGTTACCAAACCCTTTCATTTGGAAGAACTGCAGCTCAGGGTGCGTAATCTGCTGGAGCAACGGAAAAAATACAAGCATAAGGTACAGTCGGAGCTTGAGAAGTTCCTTTCCGATCTTGGCCTGCGGACCATCGAACAATCCGATCCTTTTCTTGAAAGGCTTTACCGCTTGCTCGAGGAGCGCCTGGACGACACCTCCCTTAATGTCACGACGCTGGCGCTCGAATTGGGAATGAGCCGGACAACCCTTCTCCGAAAGACAAATGCACTCACCGATATCCCCACGCACCAACTTCTCCGGGACTACCGCATGAAACGTGCGGCGCAATTTCTTGCAGCAGGCTTTACCGTTTCGGAAACAGCCTATAAAGTGGGCTTCGATAACCTCTCTTACTTCAGCAAGTGCTTCCGGGATCTTTATGCAGTAACACCGACTCAATTTATAGCGGGGAAAAGACAAAAAAAGATAAATGCATAACCTTACGCGGATTATTCCCGCAAAAATCCCTGCGTGAATCGAAATTGTCAGTATTTGGCTTGTTTCTGACAATCCGATAGCCGGCCCACACCTACCTTCACACCGCCTTTTTTCAGGTAAAGCAACAGCGGGTGCCCGAAGTCCGGTCGCGATTGTACGTCGCAATGGCATTGTATCTCCCGCCGGGAACTGAGAGAACCGGCAGCTACTTTAATTAACAATTTAACGCTTATGAAAACTATCTTCAAATTTGCACTGCATGCCCTGTTTGCCGTTGGCTTCTCAAGCTCTTTGTCCGGGCAGGGATGGGACGATCCTTCGTGGACGAATTTTATTACCTGGGATTTCGAAACTTCGGCCGCCGGCGTCGTTTCTCCCGGTGTGCCGGCAATCCCTTCGGTATTCTCATTTCTCAACGGCACGGGCGGGACCATTAAAAGCCCGGGAATTGAAACGAACGGCGGATCTGATCCAGACGGAGGCGCTTTTTACGGCTCCGGGTGGTCCACCGCCTCTTCCTGGGAAAATGTTGCTGTCGACGACGCCCATTTCACGTTTTTTATTCAGAACCAATGTTACTATGACATGTTTGTCCAAAACCTCAAATTCAGGTTCTCAACGGAGACGGGCGGGCCCGACAGGTTTTATGTCGCCTTCTCGCTGATTGAATCGGTAACGGACAAGAACGATTTTATCGTCGAAGGACTGAGTACCGACGATGAAATCCGCTTTGAAAACGGCTTGTATGAAATGCCATTGTATGCGGGCGAAATCCTGGCATGGGGCTACGTGCCTAACAAGAAAGTGTATATTCATATCTATCCCTACCACGCAACCGACCCGGACGTGGAATTGGCGATCGACAATATTGAAATAAACGGGGTTGACGATTTTTATTTTCATGCTTCATGCGGATGTTACCAGTGTGAAACCACTTTGCCGGTGCGGCTCACAACTTTCGAAAGCGAAACCGAAAACGGAACGATCCAGTTAACATGGAATACGGAATCGGAGCAGCTATCGGCGTATTTTGACGTGGAACGCAGTACCGACGGCAGGGAATTCACCCGAATCGGCACCGTACAGGCTGCCGGCGTATCCGATTCCCGGCGGACCTATCATTTCCGGGATCTGAACCCCGGTGAAGCAATCACCTACTACCGCCTGAAGCAGGTCGACCTCGACGGCTCTTTCGAATACTCCGGGATTATTTCCGTTTCCGCACCGAACACCCCGGAAAGCGGTCTGATCGTACTGGGGAATCCGGTTTCTGCCGGGAAAATCAAGGTGTTGGTGTCAGCCGACTACGTCTCCGCCAACATGGAGCTGGTAGATCTCCACGGCAGGAAGGCAAAAGTGGCGATCAGCAGCGCTACAGGCAACGAACTCGTGATCGAATCGCTCCATGCACTGACGCCCGGCGTCTATATCCTCCGATCGGAGGGATTACCTCCGGTAAGGCTGTTGGTCAATTAGAGAACCGTTGCGCGCTCCGGCTGTTGGCCCCGGGCGCCACACAAGGGCGCCGTTACCTAAACCACCATTTCGGGTACCGGGCCATTTCTTAGAAAAGGGTTTAAAGTTTAAGTTGCGA
>JBEBSD010000009.1:0-128949 GCA_040394475.1 Telluribacter humicola
GCTCCAACTCAGGAGAAAGCCGAACTTGAACTCGAAAAACTCGATGAGAGCTGGGGAAAAAAATATCCTATAGTAATCAAGTCCTGGTATAGCAACTGGCACAAATTATCAACTTATTTTGCTTATGATGAGCAGATTAGAAGGCTGATCTATACTACTAACGCGGTTGAGGGGTTCCATAGGCAGGTACGTAAAATTACGAAGACAAAAGGAGCGTTTCCCAACGATATGGCCCTTTTGAAACTAATCTATCTGGCCGTCCAAAGTATCAGCAAAAAATGGACCTCGCCCTTGCAAAATTGGGCCATAACCGCCCAACAACTGGCTATCAAGTTCGGGGATAGGATGAAAATGGATCTATAATATCATTCCGATGGCAAAAGCAAAATTAGCTCGTAATTGATCTTATCAAGGGTATATAAACGGGCTCGTGCCTCACCCGCCCTTGACAAAATCAATTACTAACACCATAAGGCTTTTGAAATCGGAATGAAAAAAATAACTTTAAACAATTATTGACAACCAGACAGAGTTCAAATTACACTCCCATAATCAGTTAAATATGTATTTTTTGGCCAGTACAATACATCTTCATGCGGCTTTTCTTCTATCATGGTAACACCCCAAGAAGTAAATTAAGCCACTGTCCAAATGGGTGGTTACGGCGCAGAAATTGGCAATAAGGTTTCCTGGCTGAATGTTGTTAAGTTTGCAGTATGCACACTGGCTGAAGGAGCGGATCCGTCCCCTTCAGCCGGTGAACATAGTTTATTTTACAGACTCCTTATAAAACCACTCGATCCGTTATATATGAAACTGTTGAAGTTCTTCATTGCTGCGTGCCTGACAACACTTCCTTCAACCTTCTCATATCATCGCTGATCTTCTTATCCACTATTTTTGCATACAATTGAGTAGCCTTTATATTACGATGACCAAGCATTTTTGAAACACTTTCAATAGGGACCCCATTGGTTAATGTAACAGTCGTGGCGAAGGTATGTCTGGCAAGGTGAAAGGTGATGTTTTTCCCAATTTCACATAGATCCGCAATTTCCTTGAGATAAGAATTCATCTTTTGGTTTGATAATACAGGTAACAGTCTGTCGTTGTTGATGCACTGTGGATGATCATTGTATTTCCCAAGTATATTTAAAGCCATAGGAAGAAGTGGGATTCTGGATGGAGAATCTGTTTTCTGACGTTTGATCACTAGCCACCTTTCCTTGTCAATCCCCTCAATTATTTCAGACCGCTTGAGTTTATATACATCCGCGTAGGCAAGACCGGTGTAGCAGCAAAATAAGAAGATGTCCCTGACCAGGCTCAACCGACCTTCCCCGAAATCCTTATTCGAAACAATTTGAAGCTCACTGGCAGTTAAAGCCTGACGGTCAACTTCGTGCTTACTCATCTTATAGGCGTAGAAAGGGTCTCTGGTAAGCCATCCTTTCTTAATGCAGATGAGTACAATTTTTTTGAAATTCGCTAGGTACTTCATGGTGGTGTTATGACTGCACTTACTGACAGTTTTCAGCCAGAATTCATAATCAGCCATAAACTCATAATCAAGTTTTTGAATCTCCAGGTCCGGAACTCTATACTTCCATATAATGAAATCACGGGTGTGTTTCAGCGACGTTTTGTACCTTTCCAAGGTTCCGGGTGCATAGTCGATGCCGATCAGTTGGGTCAACTGATCATTGTGCACCTGAAAAATATCCAAGATCATTTTTGGTCGATCCGCAACCCCAGTCAGTTTATTTTTGATAGCTTCTGCCGAAATTTCTGATCCCGATTCTATGAGCTGGCGATGGACTTCGTAAACTTTAGATTGTAGGGTATCCAGATAGGCATTAAGAGCTCTTACCTCTTGCTTGGTCCCATTTTTTCTTCCTGAGGCAGCGTTCCATTTACCGGGCTCACATCCCCTTTTGGTAGTCAGTTCAACTCGTTGCCCATCCACTGTAAGCCGCATGTATATAGGCAGTTCCCCTGTAACGTAGTCGCTGCGTTTTTTCAGGTAAAAGAGCAGCGTGAAGCTTTTTGTTAACATAGCAATCAAATTTTAAGTGAATAAAAGTAAGATTGCAGCCTTTTAAAATCAAGATGTTTTTGTTGTGAACATGTTCATTAACAATAAGTTACATCAATTCTGGTGAGCACTTTTTTTCGTCTAAACTGCTCACCGAATAGCTCACCAGAATTTTGGGATTTAATGAACAATTTGGGATACTGTCAGCAGAAAAAAAGCCTGCAAATCGCTGATTTGCAGGCTTTTAGTGTTTTTTATTATTGTATTTAGCAGAGAGTGAGGGATTCGAACCCCCGGTACCTTGCGGTACAACGGTTTTCAAGACCGCCGCGATCGACCACTCCGCCAACTCTCTAAAAGTAAAGTAGTGTTTCGTTAAACACGGGTGCAAAAGTACGCGTGCTTTTTTGATTGTACAATAGTAGCCTCCATATTTATTTTACCTGGCGGCAAATCGTATCACACACCAGCGCGGTTGCAATGCCGGCGTTCAGCGACTCGGCCTTCCCGAAACGGGGGATGGTTACCCGGTGGGTGACATGACCGGCTACGGCTGCCCCGATGCCGTTTGATTCGTTCCCCATGACCAGGTAACCGCCGGTAGCGGGGACCTGGAACCGGTGCAGGGATTCGCCTTCCAGGAAGGTGCCGATAATTGCCGGGCTGTCAAGTTGTGAAAAATACCCGGCAAGGTCGGTGTAATAGACCTGGACTCGGGTGAACGAGCCCTTACTGGCGGCTATTACCTTGGGATTGTAAAAATCAGTAGTGGTTTCGGAGCAGATAATTTTGGGGAACCCGTACCAATCGGCTATCCGCAGGATGGTTCCCAGGTTGCCGGGGTCCCGGATATCGTCCAGTACCAAAACAAATTCCCCTTCGCCGGCGGCTAAAAAGCTGTTTTGTTTCGTTTTAGCAATGGCAATGCAAGTGTTGTTCGTTTGGAAGCTCCCCAGCCGCGACAGTTCTTCGGCACTGGCTTCAACGACCTGAAGGTGGGGTAGGGCGAGCAGGGAAGCATATTCCTGTAGAAACGCTTCGGTACCTGCCACCAGTTCTACCACATAATCAGAGGCTAGCAATTCTTCCACACTTTTAGCGCCTTCGGTTATGAAAGATTGGTGAATCTGCCTGAACTTCTTAATTTGCAGCGAATTAATATATTTAATTTGATTTTTTGAAAGCATATTATTCTATCCGCCCGCTATATTTCAGCCTGTTGGCAAGCCTTTTGATTGTTTTTATGTCAAGTTGCGCCAGTGTGAATACCCTGGGCGAAAAAGAGTACTTGCTGGGCAACTCCCGTATAAAGGGGAATAAAGATATAAAAAATACGGAGATCGAAGCGCTTCTGCTTCAAAAACCCAATCGCCGGTTCCTCGGGTTGCCCTTATACCCCTATTTATGGCTGTACCGCGTAGGGTCCAGTGTGTACAACAAAGAGCATTATCGCAGACAGTTCACAGAACTTAGCCTGGAATATCAGCAAAAGGCGGCCGCAACGGATCTCACGGCACGTCAGCAGAATAAACTGCGCAAAAAATACGGCCGGAAAATCGAGAAGGCCAGACTGGGCGCCGAGGAGGGGAACTGGTGGATGCGGGTGGCCGGGGAACCGCCGGTGTATTATTCGCCGGAGGTGATCGATCGGAATGCGGCTAAAATAGAAGCATTTTTATTCAATAACGGCTTTTTCGAGGCGCAGGTCAGCACGAGTACGGATACTGCTTTTCAACGTATCCGGACGACCTATGCGATCAGTGAAAACCGGCCGACGCATTTGCGGGAACTTGTCTGGCGAAGCCGCAACGAAGGGGTTGACAGTCTCATCCATGCAGTGAAAATACCTTCCACAACCCTGGAAGCGGGAGCTCGCTATAAGGGGGCTGCATTTGAAGAGGAACGGGTGCGGATTGAAACCCTGCTCCGGAATAACGGCTACTATGGATTTTCCCGTCAAAATGTATCCTTCCTGGTGAATGATACGCTTACCTTTCCGACAGACAGTCTTTTCCGGCAGGTCGATATCCGGACGGTGGTCAGCATTCCTTCCCCGGAACAGGGACAGGTCTTTAAAATAGGCACCCTGACCATGGATATCCGGCCTTCCCGGGGGCTTCCGCAGGAGCTGGATGTGAAGGATACGGTACAATGGCAGGGCATCACGTATATTCACAGTGATAAAAAATACTCGCCGCGCATACTGAATTCCATGATACGCCTGCGTCCGGGGGAGTTGTATAACCAGCAGAACGAGCGGTTCTCGCAACGGCAGCTTTCGCTGACGGATCAGTTTCAGTTCATTAATTTTACCTTCGATACGACGGGCAGCCATCTCAATGGCCGTATCGAAGTAATGCCCCTCAACAAATACGAATTTTCAACCGATGTTGGCCTGAACGTCATCCAGGCGCAGGCGCCCGGTCCGTTTGCCACTTTTTCCTATAAAATCCGCAACGTGTTCAATGGGCTGGAAAATTTTGAGGTCAATATTCGGGGCGGTATAGAGGCGGTGTCGGGCTATGGAGGCAAAAACCTGCTTTACCGGAGTACCGAGCTGGGGGTAAACAGCGGCCTTACCTTTCCCCAACTGCTGGTCCCGGTGGGGAGCCTGCGGTATAAATACGGGCATATGAATCCAAAGACGCAAATGACGGTCGGGTATAACTATGTCGACCGGCCGGAATACGTGCGTACCAGTGTTAAATCGGCCCTGACCTATTCGCTGCAGCCCAAGACCACGACTTTCTACAGCTTGTCGCTGATCGATCTGAGTGTTTTGAATACCCGGAGTATTAACCGGGAATTTGAGCAACTGCTGGATTCACTTGCCTTGCAGGGCAATAACCTCAAGAACTCGTTCCTGCGATCGTTCGTTTCTGACATTAACTTTACGTTTGTGCACAATACCAATCCGATTTTCGGGGGGCCGGCCAATGCCAGGTATTTACGGACCGTGATCGAATCGGGCGGGACTTCCCTGAACCTGTTTCCGGGGCAGATGCCGGTCATTAACCGGGTGTTTAATCCTGGAAGCGATAAGGATACGCTGCAGTTTTTCAAGTACGTCCGTTGGAATATTGATCTCAGAAGGTACTGGAAGCTCAACGAAAGGACATCGCTGGTGGGCCGGGTTCATGCAGGCGGTGTGCACAGTTACGGCGGCGACCGCGAGGGGATCAGCAGTGTGCCGCCTTATGAAAAATACTTTTTTGCCGGGGGCTCGAACAGCATCAGGGCCTGGCTTCCGAGACGATTGGGTCCCGGGTCTACGCGGCCGCGCTATACCTCCAATAACCTGTCCATTGAAGCGCCGGGCGAACTGCTGCTGGAGGGCAACCTGGAACTGCGGGGCCATTTAGTCGATTTCTTCGGGAAAATTGACTATGCCCTGTTTGTCGATGCAGGCAATGTGTGGAATTTTACGGGGTCGGAGTTGGGTCCCGGAACCTTCGGGTGGAAAAAGTTTTTCAGGGAAATTGCCGTCGGTACCGGTTTCGGACTGCGGTACGATCTTAATTTCGTGGTAATCCGTTTCGACTTCGGCGCTAAGGTGTACGATCCTTACCTCCAGCGGTTTGTTCTGGACGAGCTGCAATTCAGTAAGTTGTTCAATAACCGGCAGACCAATTTTCTCAACCTCAATATCGGCGTAGGGTATCCGTTCTGACCCCGTCACCGCTTCACCTATTTTTGCAGGATTTCCATAGAGTCCAGTTCGGGGCCGCCGCCACGGTTACCCGAGCCGGCAACGATATAGACCTTGCCATTCAATACGACCGCCTGCGTTCCGTGGCGTCCCTGCGTGAGCGGCATCTGCGGCTCCCAGCGTCCGGTCCTGGGATCATATGCTTCCACTTCGCGGTGTGCTTCCACCTGTTTATCGCTTTCGCCTCCAATCACCAACAGTTTGCGTCCATGTGTTACGGAAGTGTTTCCGGCCCGCAGGGTGGGCAGGTTTTGCCCGGGAGGCAGGGTCGTCCATTTTCCCGTCTTAAAATCGTACACGTCTACCTCCGGAACGGTCCGGTTCAGGACCTGGTTAATCCGTGCGGTTGACAGCCGTCCTCCGGCAACATACAACTGGTCGTTGATCATCGAAACATGCACATGGTCCCTGCGCCGGGGAGCATCCGGCAATTGTCTCCAGGTGCCGGTTTTAGGATCGAATTCATCGAACCAGGAAACATGCCCGTCATAATGACCATCCTGAATCCCGCAAACCACATAAATTTTACCCTTATACACAAAAGCACCTGCTGCCCCGCGCAGCCGTTCAGCCGGAATTTCAGGTCCTGTCCGCCAGGTATTGCTCACCGGATTGTAAATATACATCACCGGCAGGGGCTTTTCATGCGGGAAATCCCCGGTAAATGCTCCCAGTACGTAAATTTCGTTCTCGTAGGTCACCGCCTGGAAATGGTGCATTTCAATCGGTGTTTCAGCCTTGCTGACCCAGGTGTCCTTTTTAGGATCGTATTCGTCTACCGGCTTCATCCCGCCCCGTCCACCCAGCAGGTACAGCCGGCCATTCGCAGCGGAAAGTCCGTTTTCATGACGTTTGATAGGGAGTGAGAGCGGTTCGGCAGGTTTCCAGGCCTGCGCAATCGCCGCCGGAACCCCGGTCAGACAGCAGCAGACTATCCAAATAATACGACAGGTATAGTTCTTCATAAGCTATACGTATAAGTTCGTTTAAACAATAAATAAAGATACTATTTTTTCCCGTAATAAGTACAGGAAGGGCTTTTTCGTTTTTTGAGAGCATGCGGGTACCGTGGCCTGATGGTTTGAGTACGGGCTGGTGATAAATGTACGGGCTGGTGATAAAATGGTCGGTGAAGACACCGACCATGGAGAACGATTTATTTCCCAACACACAGCCACCCGGCAATCCACACAACTCATAACTCCTAACTCATAAAACTCACAAACTTTCCACCAAATTGCCGCCTGTTTCCAAACGAAACCGTCCATTTTTAAGTTATTATACCAGGCAGCCGGCGTACCGCGCGGCCGGGCTGTTGCCAGCCGAATGATCATTTAACCCAACTATAGAAATGTCTCGTATTGCATTTATTACAGGAGCGACTTCGGGAATCGGGAAAGCCACTGCCCGGCTATTCGCTCAGCACGATATTCACCTCATTCTGTGCGGTCGGAGAAAAGACCGTTTGCAGCAGCTTAAAAGCGAACTGGAAGTCCGAACGCGGGTGCATACACTCCACTTTGATGTCCGCGATAAAGCGGCTGCCCACGATGCCATTCTTTCACTGGATGCCTCCTGGGAAAAGATTGACATCCTGGTCAATAACGCAGGGAACGCCCATGGGCTCAGTGCGATGCACCAGGGAGTCATCACGGACTGGGATGCCATGATTGACGGCAATGTAAAAGGCCTGCTTTATGTATCCAGGGCCATCATGCCCGGAATGGTTGCCCGGAAATCGGGGCATATCGTGAATATCAGCTCCATTGCCGGAAAAGAAACCTATAAAAACGGGGGTGTATATTGCGCTTCCAAAGCTGCGGTAGAGGCCATCAGCTCGGGGATGCGGAAAGACCTTACCCAGCATGGGATTAAAGTGACGAACGTCGCCCCCGGAGCGGTAGAAACGGAGTTTTCGCTGGTTCGTTTCAAGGGGGATCTGGAAAAAGCCGACAAAGTATACCAGGGCTTCGAGCCGCTGAAGGCAGAAGATATCGCCGACGCTATTTTTTATGCGGTCAATGCGCCTGCCCGGGTTACGATTGCCGATATAACGATCCTGGCCTCGGCCCAGTCAGAAGCGACCACGATATACCGGAAGATGAGTTAACGCCATTTCTTATCCTATATCAAGGCGCCGCGCCCGGCTGCGTACGATCTTTGCACGATCACCCGGTAAACGGACCGGCAACCAAAGGTTTAGGAATAAGAATGAATCGTAAACAATTTCTGGCATCGGTATCCGGTGCAATAAGTATGGGAGGTTTAGCAGCATTTAACAAGTTTACCGGCGGATTAGGCGAGCAGGAGGAGCGGATGCCGGTGTTATTCATAGGGCATGGCTCGCCGATGAACGGGATTGAAGACAACGCGTTCAGTCGCCGTTGGGAGGAAATGGGGAAGGAAATCCCGGTACCTGAAGCGGTCCTGGTCATTTCGGCGCACTGGCTGAGCAAAGGGACGCATATTACCGCTATGGATTATCCGCGGACCATCCATGATTTCGGAGGTTTTCCACAGGCACTTTTCGATGTCGAGTACCCGGCTCCCGGCGCGCCCGGGCTGGCGAAAGCCACACAGGCATTGATACAGACTACAACGGTAGGGCTGGACCATGACTGGGGGTTGGACCACGGCGCGTGGACAGTGGTCCGGAGGATGTATCCACAGGCCGATATTCCTGTATTGCAGTTGAGTATTGATTATCATCAGCCGGCGGAATACCACTACCGCCTGGCCAAAGAACTGGCGTCGTTGCGAAAAAAGGGAGTCCTCATTGTAGGGAGCGGGAACATGGTGCATAATCTGCGCATGGTTGACTGGAAAAACCTGTATACTGAAAATTACGGCTTCGACTGGGCCGTTGAAATGCACCATTTGTTCATGGATAAAATCGCTGAAGGTGATCATAAATCACTGATCCACTATGAAAAACTGGGACCGTCGGCGCGATTGGCCATCCCCACTCCGGATCATTACTATCCGTTGCTGTACAGCCTGGCGTTACAGGAAAAGCATGAAGAACCTGTGTTTTTCAACGACAAGCTGGTAGGAGGTTCTCTGAACATGACTTCGGTGCGGTTCGGGTAATTTGTCAGCCGGAAATAATTCGATTTCCCGAACCTGCCTGACTGTTTGGAAACCTGCCTGAATAACTACATTTTTGTAAGACAGCCTGGCGGCGGCCTGCCCTTCTGCCCGGATTCCAACATTCAAGAACTATAACCATGATCAGAACCAAACATTTACTAGTGCTTATTATGCTTACACCCTTAGTCACATCCTGTGATATCGACGCTACCGATGCAGAGAATCCATTGTTAGCCCGGTTTGACACCCCTTTTGGAGTACCTCCTTTTGATTCCATCCGGTACGAACATTTCCGGCCGGCATTTGATGCTGCATTGCAGCAACAGGTTGCCGAGATAGACGTATTGGCTGCACAGGCCGAAGCTCCTACTTTTGCCAATACGGTGGAGGCGCTGGAAAATAGCGGACAGCTGCTGAACCAGGTTTCCACCATTTTCTATAACCTGAACAGCGCCCATACCAACGATTCCCTCCAGGCGCTGGCCAAATTTATGGCGCCGGTCCTTTCCAGGCATCGGGATAATATCATGCTGAACCATCTTCTTTTCAAACGGCTCAAAACCGTCTGGGAACAACGGGACAGTCTGCACCTCGATCAGGAGCAGGCATATTTACTGGAAAAGACCTACAAGAATTTTATCCGCAGCGGAGCCAATCTTGATGAAGTACAGAAACAGCAGTTGCGGGACCTCAATGCGGAAATTTCGGTGCTTACCGTTCAGTTTGGCCAGAATGTGCTGGCAGAAACCAACGCCTATGAGTTAGTGGTTACCGATCAGGCCGGGCTGGCAGGACTTCCTGATGGCCTGGTGGCCGCTGCCGCTGCAACTGCTGCCGAAAAAGGGCGGCAGCAGCAATGGATCTTCAGTCTTCAGAACCCCAGTGTCATGCCGTTTTTGCAGTATGCAGCGAACCGGGACCTCCGCAGGCAGCTCTGGGAAGCTTACCAGCAGCGCGGCGACAATAACAATGAACAGGACAATAAGCAGATCCTGCACAAACTGGCCAATCTGCGCCTGAAGAAAGCCAACCTGCTGGGCTATCCGTCTCACGCGCACTTTGTGCTGGAAGAATCCATGGCTGAAAATCCCGAAAATGTCTATAAGCTCCTGGACAGTATTTGGGAACCGGCACTGAGCAAATCCATGGTTGAGCTTGCCGATATTCAAAAGGAGATTGAGGCTGCCGGGGATACATTTGAGGCGGCTCCTTATGACTGGCGCTATTACACGGAAATCATCCGGAAGAAGCGTTTCGCGTTGGATGAAAGTGAGATCAAGCCCTATTTTAGCCTGAAAGCCGTGAGAGAGGGAGCATTTGACGTGGCTACCCGCCTCTACGGGCTGCAGTTCAAGACGCTGAATGACGTTCCGGTTTATCATCCGGAAGTGGAGGTGTACGAAGTGTCGGAGGCGGACGGGACGCATGTAGGGGTGCTGTATGCAGACTTTTTTCCGCGTGCCTCTAAAAGAGGAGGCGCCTGGATGACGTCTTATCGCCCGCAAAAAAAAGAGGAGGGCCGGAGGATAGCGCCGGTAATTTCCATGGTCTGTAATTTTACCAAACCCATAGGCGATACACCGGCATTGCTTACGTTTGATGAGGTGACGACCTTGTTCCATGAATTCGGACATGCTTTGCACGGACTGTTGTCTAATGTGCAGTATCAAAGCCTGGCGGGAACTTCTGTCCCTCGCGATTTTGTAGAGCTGCCCTCCCAGATAATGGAAAACTGGGCGGCCGATCCGGAAGTGCTGAAATTATATGCAAAGCATTACGAAACCGGCGAAACGATTCCGCAGGAACTGGTGACGAAGCTGAAAGACGCCGGTACATTCGATCAGGGATTTGCAACAGTTGAATACCTTGCGGCCTCTTACCTGGACCTCAGTTATCATGCGGCCCAACAGGAGCTTCCGGCAGCTGTCCGCGCATTTGAAAATGAAGCCATGCAAAAACTGGGACTTCCGCAGGCGATTATTCCCCGCTACCGCAGCACCTATTTTAACCATATCTTCTCAGGTGGCTATTCTTCCGGGTACTACAGCTACATCTGGTCGGCGCTGCTGGATACCGATGCCTTTGCGGCTTTCAAGGAAAAGTCACTCTTTGATCAAAAGCTGGCCCGTTCTTTCCGTTCCGACATTCTGGAAAGGGGAGGTACGGAAAAGCCGGCCGAGTTATATCGTAAATTCAGGGGAACGGATCCGAACCCGGTACACCTGATGCGGAAACGAGGACTGAATAACGACTGACGCTCAGGTTGGCCCGCGGGCCAACCGCGACAGGCTCTCCGTGACGGGCTCAGAACGACGGGTTGTTGCGGATACTTCAGGTATTCACCATAAACCGGGCGGTTTGCGGGAAGCGGCTGAATAATTCGTCCTTCAGGTCCTCCGTTATCGAAAGGGAATTAATGGCAAATGCCATACAGGAAAGCCAGGCCACGGCATCCTCCTCCGTAATCGGGTGGGGCATGTGCCGGGCGCGCATGCGGGGATGCCCATACACTTCCGTATACAATTGCGGTCCGCCCAGAAACTGTGTCAGAAAGAGCCGCTGCTTTTCCCTGATAACTTCCTGATCTGTTTGAAACAACCGTCCAATGAGTTCGTGTGAAAAGACTTGGTCATAAAAAACGGCTACCAGCTGCCGTAGTGTAGTGTCGCCACCTATACGTATATACAATGATTCCTCTTCCATGCCTACACAACAAATTTCAGTGAAAAATGGATCAAAGCCGGGAACAATTCAAAAAAAGGTAACGGGTGTTCTTCAACACGTGTTTTGCAAGGAGCCGCCCGGCGGAGTTCCAACCTGCCCGGTCGTGTCTGCGATCTGCTTCCTGCGACCGTTTATTAAATCCTGCAACCATCTGTCCGATCGCATTTTTAAAATCCCTGTTTTTTACGTTAATTGGAACAGGTTCCATTTTTACTAATTAACCGGATATAGATGACCTTTCGCCACCTGCTGATTTTTTGTATTCCTGTAGTAATTGCCGCCGACCTCTACCTGTTCGGGTGGATTACAGCCCTTCTTCGCCAGGCTTCCGATAGCGCTGTGGTATTGGGAGTCCTGCTGCTGTCACTCTTATTGGGAGCAAATTACCTGCTTCTTCGTTTTTTTGCCGGTGCTTTTCGTCGTTAATCACTCCTAAATTTATTTAATTCCTATGATCAAAAAAATACTTGTTCCAATTGCTGTTTTTATTACGCTGGCTGTTTTTTTTGCCTCCAGTTGTACCCGCATTGACGCGGGGTATGAAGGGATTTTAGTCAAAATGTATGGGAGTGACAAAGGTGTTCAGGATGTATCACTGGTGACCGGTCGGGTATGGTACAATCCTTTCACGGAAAGTGTCTTCCAGTTCCCGGTTTTTGTACAAACCGAGGATTATGATCCGTTTAGCGTAAATGCAAAAGACGGAAGTGTATTTAGAGTCGATCCGACTATTTCCTTTCTCGTTATGGAGGGGAAAAGTCCGCAGATATTCAAAAAATACCGGAAGGACCTGCAGGTCATTACCCGGACCACTCTTTATAATTATGTAAAAGATGCGTTTCGTATCCAGATGAATAAGTATACCACGGAAGAACTTATCAGTAACCGTCAGCAATTCGAGTCAGACGTACAGAATACACTCGATTCGTCTTTTTCCCTCAACGGTTTCAAACTGGAGCAAATGACCAGTGGTTTGTTGTATCCGGAAACGATTGTGATGGCAATTGACGCTAAAAACCAGGCTGTCCAGCAGGCGATGAAAGTGGAAAACGAGTTGAAGGTAACAGAGGCAGAGGCACGAAAGAAAATAGTGGAAGCCGAGGCGGATGCCCGGGCGAATGAATTGCGGCAAAAAACACTTACACCATTGTTGATTCAGCAGCAGTTTATTGAAAAATGGGATGGGAAAACACCCCTCTACGGCAACAGTCCGGTGTTTTTTCAGAATATACGTTAACGCTGCGGGTAAAACTGCCCGTGCGATTTTTAGGGCCGGCGTCAATAAAGCAGCAGATTAACCGTTAGATTTACAGGCTTGTTTTGGTGGCTACCTCAACGAGCCTGTTTCATCGTATCCGTTTTGCACACCAGAAATAAATGAGTCGTATTCTAAAAAGTTATCTTAAACGTCTGACGAATTTAAGTAGCCGAAACAAATCCCTCTTGCTCCCGCGGCTGATTACCGAACAATTTGCCGATTTGCATGCGACGGATTTCTTACTGAATACGCCTTCCTTTGAAATCCTGCAGCAGGTTATTCAGCGCCGGACCCGTATTGCGCTTTGCGACGTGGCCGACCCGCGTTACGAAAAGGTCAATCTGCTCAGCCGCACCCTCCGTAAAATCGCGCGTACCGAAGCCTTTATCACCGAGGAGCGGGGGAGTCGCGACCTTTATGTGGGTTACCCGTTTGTCAGGGGGAAATTTACAAATGGTGCCGTTGTCCACGCCCCGTTGCTGTTTTTCCCGGTTACCCTGAAAATGGACCGGGAACAATGGTGCCTGTCGTGCCGGAACGATGTCGGAGTAGTGCTTAACCGGGCTTTTGCATTGGCTTATGCCCAGTTCAATGAAACGAGAATCCCGGATAGCATCCTGGAAACCGTATTTGAAGACTTCCCGACACATGCTACGCTCTTCCGGACGGAATTGTACAAATGGCTGAAGGAATCACCTTTTCAGGTCAATTTTAACCAGGAGCTTTTTGAAGACAAGCTTCGCTCGTTTGATGCCTTGAAAGGCAGCGAGCTGGAGTTGCAGGAGAAAGCAGGCGAACTGAAGCTGTACCCGGAGGCGGTGCTGGGTATTTTTCCGCAATCAGGCTCGTACCTGGAACCGGATTACCACTACCTGATCGGGCAGGACAGTGTGCCGCTGGCACAGGTAAATCCGGAACCGGCTCCCGGTGTGGTAAAAGAGGAGCTGTTGCTGACGCCATTTCCGCTGGACCTGTCCCAGGAAAAAGCCGTCCGGGCCGTCAAGCAAGGACAATCTCTTGTGGTCCAGGGCCCGCCAGGGACGGGCAAGTCGCAACTTATCTGTAACCTGATGGCTGATTTCGCAGCGCAAGGCAAGAAGGTGTTGCTGGTTTGCCAGAAAAGAGCCGCGCTCGACGTCGTTTATCAACGGCTGCAGGATGCGGGTCTCGGTGGTTTCGCGGCTCTGATCCATGATTATAAGAATGACCGGCCGGCCCTGTACCAGCAAATCGCTGGCCAGGCTCAGGGTGTGGAAGCCTACCGGAAGGAGAATTACAGCCTTGACGCGGTTTTTATAGAACGGGAATATTACCGGGAATGCCGGCAAATCGATCAGGCTGTCGAAGCGTTGGAAGCCTTCCGGCAGGCATTATCGGACGAGGAACTGGCAGGCGTCAGTATAAAGGAATTGTACCTGACTTCCCGGGCGGATGCACAGGCAATTCCTCTCAATGATATCCTGAAAGCATTCCCTATGGAAAGAGCAGAGGCTTTTAAACGCCGGCTGCAGTATTTTATGGCCTACTGGCTGCGGATCACACCGGAACACACGTGGTACCGCCGCCGGGATTTTTCCTGCTTTAAACAGGTCGATTACCAGCGGATGGAGGAACTGCTCGCCGAATGGCCGGCATTTTACGGCAGACAGCAGCAGGAATTCCGGGAGATCACGGCCCGTCATCTCGAGAAAAGCTTCTTCACGTACTTCGATGTGTTAACGGAAAACATTGCACAAGCATCCGCTCTCCTTCAGGATCCGGTTGTTTTTGAACTGTTCCGGGCGTACAACCGGGTTCCTGCGGATAATAGCGCCCGGATTCGCTTTATCCGGAAAACCATACAGGCACTTCAGGCCAGAGACGGGTTTGAGACCCAGTTGAGTGCCGACCGCTTACTACCTTTCCAGCAACAGCTTGCCGGCGTTATCAGGCGGAAAGAATCGTTCGTTTATGGGCTGCTTTGGGAATGGTTTGGCGAGGATCGGGAAGAAATCCGGCGCATCGGAGCAAAAAAAGGTCTGAACACGCACCCGGAAGATCTCATGAAGTTGAACCAGTTCATCCAGAATCGCCTTGATCTGGAGGAATGGTTCCGTAACCCGTTACTCCGGTTCGACCGTAAGTACATCCGTTCCGGCGCTGAGTACGCCGATGCCCACCTTGCGTTCCTGCAAAAAGCGGCGCAGGCTTCGGAGGTGGTGCAACTCTTCCAGGTCGCCCAACCGTTGTTTGCGCAGCTGACCGAAGCAACTGCAGATAAGAAGCATTTGCTGCAAAAGCTCGACCAGCTTTCCGCGTGGATTGCCAACTGGCAATCGTATTTGGAAGCGCTGGAACCGTGGCTGATACCGGAACAACTCCAGGAATTGCTGGATCGTCCGGAAACCCATAGCCAGGAACTGCTGCGGGAACTGACGCGGGATTTCGATGAGCTGGTAGAAATGGATGCGCTTCGGAACGATTTCAGCGCTGAAGAACTCACCGCAACCGAACGCATTTGCTCGCTGGGAATGGCAATGGCCCTGAAACGGGACAGCGACTATGTGGTGTTGTTCGACAATAGTGTCCGGCTGGCCTGGATACAGCTGATAGAAGAACGTTACCCGGTCCTGAAAGCCGTTTCTTCATTGAAAATGCAGCAATTGGAAACTACATTGCAGCAGGGGATTATCCGTAAACAGGAACTGAGCGGGGATATTGTCCGGATGAAGCTGAAAGAATACCTGTACACCGATACCGAAAAAAACAGGTTAGGGAACCTGGTTACGTACCGGGAACTCCTGCACCAGGTAACCAAAAAGCGCCGTATCTGGCCTATCCGGAAGTTGCTGGAAACGATGGGAGCAGAAGTATTCCGGTTGCTCCCTTGCTGGATGACCTCGCCGGAGGCCGCGTCGGCCATGTTTCCCATGACGGCCGGGTTATTTGATCTGGTTATTTTTGACGAAGCTTCGCAATGTTATGCGGAATATGCGCTTCCCGCTGCATACCGGGGAAAACAGTTGGTGATAGCGGGAGACAGTAAGCAGCTGCCGCCTACAGATCTTTACAAAATACGTTTTGAGGAGGTATTGGAAGAAACGGAAAACGTGCCGGTGGAGCTGGAGGTAGAATCATTGCTCGACCTGGCGTCGCAGCGATTGCCTGCCTGTCAGCTGACGGGACATTACCGCAGCCTGTCATTGGATCTGATTCAGTTTTCCAATGCGCATTTTTATAAAAACAGTCTGCATTTGTTGCCTGATTTTGAGTATATCAACCGGTCGGAGCCGGGAATTACGTATCATAAAGTGAATGGTATCTGGGAGAAAGGAATCAATAGAATAGAAGCACAAAAAGTCCTGGAACTCGTCCGGGAACTACAGGTGACTACCCGGAGTGTAGGGATTGTGACCTTTAATTATCCCCAGCAGCAGCTTATTGAAGAGTTACTGGAAGCGGAACAGCTTGTTTTTCCGGAGCTGTTTGTAAAGAATATCGAAAATGTGCAGGGTGATGAGCGCGATGTGATCATCTTTTCGGTTGGTTATGCCAGTGATGCGCAGGGCCGGCTGATGATGCAGTTCGGGAGCCTGAATACACAGGGCGGTGAAAACCGTTTAAATGTTGCCGTCACCCGTGCCCGCCGGAAAATCCACATGGTCACCAGCTTATGGCCCCTGCAGCTTCGAACGGAAAACAGCGCCCATAACGGCCCCAGGCTGCTCAAAGCCTACCTGGAATATGCACACCAGGTTTCAGATGGTAAATTTCTACCCCAGCCGCTGGAAACACCGAGGCATAGAAGCCAGTTGTTGCTGCGCGATCAGTTGCTGGACAAAATTCCGTATGCCGGCCGGGAGCTGCCTTTTGCCGATCTCACGCTCAAGACCGATCAGGGATACCAGGGCCTGATCCTTACCGATGACGATCCTTATTTTTACAGTACGTCGGCCAAAGAACCCCATGCTTACCTGCCGCTGTCGCTTCGCCGTAAAAACTGGCCTTTCAAACGTATTTACAGCAGGGAGTACTGGTCCGGTAAGGAGCCGGTTATCTGACGGCGGACGCCAGCCATCGCGCACGTTCCCGGACAGCACCGGGCGTTCCGTCGATACGGAGCTGAATTCCGGTTTCCGGCTCTTCATACATTTCCAATCCAACAAAAGCCAGCGCCTCGTTCAACCGCTTTTCCAGAGGCGTATTACCCGAAATGCATTCCTGCCAGTACCAGTCCAGGGTTTCACCGGCTACTTCTTCTGCAATCGTCCTGTAATCGGCCAGCCGGTAGCCGATGAAGGGCTTTCCGAACCGTTTCCACAATAACCGCATGACATCGTCAAGGGATTTCGCATGAGCCGAACGTTTTCTTATGTGTAAATCCAGGATCAGGGCGGCCAGGGCTCCTTTCTGATAAACCGATACCTTCCGCCGGGGAACCCCCTTTTCATAGCCGTCCAGCCACAAATCCCATGAAGACTCGGTTAAAGATTGCGCCGCTTCGCCTGCTTGTTCAAAATGGCGTTTCATACATACGTGCAGTTCATGAAAATAGGCGGCGTCGTCAAAAACGTTTGCTCTTCTCAAAAACAAATCGCCATAATAGGTGGTACACCCTTCGGCCACAAAACAGGTGGTGAAGTAATTTTCACGGGTAAAGTCATAAGGCAGTAATTCGGCCGGTCGTATCCGGATGATATTCCAGGCATGGAACAATTCGTGAGAGCTCACCCCCAGCAAATCGGTATAAAGCCCTTCGCCCTCATCATGAGGTCCGAGCACGATCACCGTCGAGTTCCGGTGCTCCACTCCGTGGTACATCGGCGCGGGCAGGATGAGGTTCAGAAAATGATATTCCTGTTCCGGGAATTCACCCATAGTCGCCAGCTGTTCTTCTGAAAAGGCCCTGAAGTCGCGGATCAGACGTTCCTGGTCAGGTTCCAGGCTTCCGTGAAACCAGCAATAAAAGGGAATCCCACCGGCTTCGTAGTCATACCTGAGCAGTTTTTGCGCCGCTACTAACGGACTGTCGACCAGTTGGTAATAATCCTTTGCATGGAGGTTTCCGTGCGCCGGCTGTTCCAAACCGCAGGCGATGCGATACGATTCCGGCAGGTCCAGCCGTACGGTACAGGGCTCCCCGATGCGGCCTTCGGTGTACAAACAGAAATTGATAAAGTTGAGGTACCACAGTTCGCCGTCAACATAGCTGGTTCCGGCATTTTGCGTATTGGCATAATAGGTGTACGAAATGGTGAGCGCCTCTGCACCCGCTGTCTGCAATCTCCAGCGGTCTTTGGTGATTTTTTGAAAAGAAATTGGATTACCTTTGTGGTCGGTTACGTAAAATGACCGGATATTTTTGGCGAAATTCTGGATTTCGTACCTTCCCGGCCGCCATGCCGGCAGCTGGATATCGAGCGTGGGAGTGTTGATGTGTCCGATGGTATACTCAATATGGAGGTAATGACTGGCGGGATCCGGTACGGAAAGAGAATAAAGCATCATCGATATAAGGAATAAGCGAATGGTGAAAGTATTTAGTGACCTGCTGACAAAAAAACGGCTAATGATCGTTAAGGTATAACAAAACAACAAAAGTAAGGCTTCCATGCATAGATTCCTCCGGACACTCACATTCCTGATCATTTGTACAGCTTTTTCCGGCCGGGTAGCGGCGCAGGAAGAGTATTTTAAAATAGAAGATAAAAAAGCGCCGCCGGTTCAGCGGGAAAAACCGTCTGAGAAAAAGGAAAGCGCCGTCGACGATTTTAAAGACCTGCCGTTTATTGACAAACTCCGGCTGGGAGGAAGTTTCGGCCTGCGGATCGGACAGTTCACGACCATCAATGTCGCTCCTGCCGTAGGAGTGGAAGTCGTAAAGAACCTCACGTTAGGACTGGGAGTCAATTACATCTTCATGCGCAATCCGGATTATTTTATTCCCTCCGGATCTACCAGTTTTTACGGAGGGCGGGCATTCGCCATGTATTCCCTGTTCCCGAATGTCCATTTGCAGGGAGAATATGAGCTGATGAATGTGAAATTCTACAACCACGGTAGCGGCAAGTACCAGGGGAACCCCAATATTTATGAACGAACCTGGTTAGGTTCGCCCATGCTGGGGGCAGGGTATACACAACCGATCGGCGGCCGGTTTATTAAAGGCGTGCATATGACCCTGCTGTATAATTTTAATTACCAGAACCATATCAATCCGTCGATCAATTATAATTATTACAGTCCTGGCACCCAGGTGAAGAATATTTCGCATTACAGCAGTCCCTTTGTATTCCGGGTGACGCTGTTGTAGTGCAAATACAGGGCTTCGACAGGCTCAGCCGACAGGCTTCGACGGGCCTCAGGGTGACAGCTTTATTTTACGGATGGTGAGCCTGTCGAACCACCCTTCGACGAGCTCAGGGAACGGCTTCGACGAGCTATCTCAGGGAACGGCTTCGACAGACTCAGGGTGATCGAAAGCGTGTTCCGTAGAATCGTTTTTGTTTTTGTCAGACAGTTTTCATTAGAACTAGATAATCTTTAAAAAATTGGAAAATCCCGTATTGATATTTGGCGCCGGGGGAACCGGCATGCAGGTGTTTGATATTTTTCGCCGGAACAGTGTGCTGGTTTATGGCTTCCTGGATGACCGGAAGGAGCTGCATGGCAAGGAAATTGGCGAAGTGACGGTATTGGGCGACACCGGTGATGGGAGTTTCCTCGACGTAATCGGCAACCAATGCGAGGCATTTATAGCGATCAGTGAGCGTCCGGTCAGGCAGCGACTGACGGAAATGCTCCAGTCGCGCCGGAAGACCATGCCGGTCAATGCCATCCATGACAAAGCATTGGTTTCTTCGCTGGCCGTGATCGGCCACGGGAACTTGATTGCCGCAGGAACAATTATCGGGCCTGATGTGACGGCCGGACATCACAACCAGTTCCAGACGGGCGCCCTGATTGAGCCTTTTGTTACGATCGGCGATTTCGTCAATATCGGGCCGGGAGCCATTGTCAACCAGGGAGTAACGATCGAATCGGGCGCTTTTATAGGGGCGGGCGCAATATTGGTGGGTGGAATTACGATTGGCAGGAATGCCCGGGTCGGCGCCGGCGCCGTCGTTATCCAGGACGTGGCTGCGGAAACGACTGTTTTCGGAAATCCTGCGGCCCCGATCTGACAGCAGGGATTTCAACCCGATATTTTCCCGATTATTTTGAAATAACCAGTAGAAAAGTCTATCTTTGCACTCCTTTTTGCAGAACAAGTGAGCGAGTTAAAAAAATATGACATAGACATCTTTGGCCTTGCCAACAAGGAGTATGTCTACGATTACGAATCAGGTGACGAGTTTTTCGGGGAGATGCAGCAGGAGTTGATCCGTCATGGTCATTTCACGGCACAGGTCCGGCTGGAAAAATCCGCTACGATGATTCAGTTGAATTTTGACATCAGCGGGACTGTAGAATTGTCGTGTGACCGGTCGTTGGAGTTGTTTCAGGAACCTTTTCACGTGCGTCAGCCATTTTTCCTGAAGTTCGGGGATCGTAATGAGGAGCTCACCGAAGAAATAGAAATAATCAACCGGCAAACCATCCGGATTAACATTGCCCGTTACATTTATGACTTCATCGTGCTGGCGTTACCGGTAAAACGGTTGCATCCCCGGTTCCGGGAAGAGAACCACAGTGAAGAGTATACCCTGATCTACAGTTCGGGAGCAGCGACTGCCGCACAAGCCGAAACAGATCCCCGCTGGGAGTCGTTGAAAAAGATAAAATAAATAGCAAAGTAAAACAAGAGCAGAATAAATACGTATAATTATGGCACATCCCAAGCGCAGACATTCGTCTACCCGTCGTGATAAACGCCGGTCACATGATGCACTTTCTACCAAACAATTGTCGATAGATCCGGTAACTGGTGAGACCCATCTCTTTCACCGTGCACATGTACACGAAGGCAATCTCTACTATCAGGGGAAACTGGTGGTTGAAAATTACACGAAAACCGTCTGATTCAAGAGGTTAGTATACCGAAATTTCGCAACGGCCATAAAAGTTGTTGCGAAATTCTTTTTTACTTCATTTCAACTGCTAATTTTACACTCATTATCCTTTGTGCAAAATAACATCGCGTAAATGAAAATCGCAGTAGATGCCATGGGTGGCGACTTTGCCCCGAGGGCAATCGTCGAGGGTGTCATGATAGCCCTTCCGGAATTGCCTGCAGATGCCAATATTGTCTTGATTGGGCGCGAAGAAAGTATCCGGGAAATCTTGCAGGAACACGGTTTTCAAAGTGATCGTCTCGAAATAGTGCATGCAGGAGAAGTGATTGAAATGGCGGAGCACCCTACCAAGGCCCTTGCCCAGAAACCCGACTCCAGTATTTCCGTTGGTTTCAGGCTATTGAAGGAGCAGGCAGTTGATATTTTTTCCAGCGCCGGTAATACGGGCGCCATGACGGTAGGGGCTTTGTTCAGTATCAAGGCCATCGAAGGCTTAAGCCGCCCTGCCATCGCCGGTATCGTTCCCCAGATCGATGGTTCGCATGCCATTATGCTGGACATAGGCGCCAATGCCGACTGTAAACCGGAAACACTGGCCCAGTTCGGAGAAATTGGTTCCTTATACGCCCAGTATACCCTGAAACTGGAAAGTCCGCGGGTAGCCCTGATGAATATCGGCGAGGAAGAGCAGAAAGGTTCACTGATTGCACAGGCCGCCTTCCCGTTGTTGCAGAATAATAAGCGCATCCATTTTATCGGAAATATTGAAGGCAAAGATTTCTTTACCAACAAAGCCGATGTCATCGTAACCGATGGCTTTACCGGCAATATCCTCTATAAATTAGGCGAGTCGCTTTATCCGATCTCGAAAGCAAGGGGTTTCCGGGACGACTTTATTGACATGACCAATTACGAAGCAATAGGAGGTAGTCCCATTATTGGCGTAAACGGTAATGTAATGATTGCGCACGGAATCTCCACCCCCCTGGCCATTCGGAACATGCTTGACTGGGCTTATAAACAGGTAAAAGCCGGTGCTTATAAGCATATAGTAAAGGCACTTTCCTAAGTAAGTGGTAAATGGTAAAGACTAAGTAAATAGAAATGACCCAAATTAGAGCTGCAATCACCGGAGTGCAGGGTTACGTACCCGCCGATATTCTTACTAATACGGACCTGGAGAAAATTGTAGAAACTACCGATGAATGGATTTATAGCCGTACCGGCATCAGACAACGTCATATATTGAAAGGGGAGGGGATGGGGAGTTCCCACATGGCGGCAGAGGCGGTAAAACGGTTGCTTGTCAAAACCGGCACGCCGCCGGAAGCCATTGATCTCCTGGTTTGTGCTACGACTACCCCGGATTATATTTTTCCCTGCACCGCCAATCTGGTGTGTGATATGGTTGGTATTAAAAACGTAGGGAGCTTTGATATTCAGGCTGCCTGTTCGGGTTTTATCTATGCACTGACAGTGGCTTCTCAGTTTATCGAGACCGGGAAGTATCAAAAAGTGATTGTGGTGGGCTCCGATAAAATGTCATCGATCATCGATTACACCGACCGGAAGACCTGCGTGCTGTTTGGCGACGGTGCCGGGGCGGTATTGCTGGAAGCGAATACGGAAGGAGAGGGGATACAGGATTCCATTATCCGGTCGGATGGCATGGGCCTCCCTTACCTGCATCAGAAAGCCGGAGGGAGCCGTTATCCGCCGACCCATGAAACAATCGACCAGCGCCTGCACTATGTGTATCAGGACGGACAGCATGTTTTTAAGTTTGCCGTCACCAATATGGCAGAAATTGCAGCCGAAATAATGGAGCGGAACGGACTTCAGAGCGACGATGTCCATTGGCTTGTTCCGCACCAGGCCAACAGACGTATTATTGAGGCCACAGCCAACCGCATGGGCGTAGGGATGGAAAAAGTGATGCTGAACATCGAACATTACGGAAATACTACGGCTGCGACGATCCCGCTTTGTTTGTGGGATTACGAAAAGCAGCTGAATAAAGGCGACAACCTGATCCTGGCTGCGTTCGGGGGAGGGTTTACCTGGGCTGCGGCTTACATTAAGTGGGCCTATCAGGAGCAATCAATCTAAATCAATTTTACGACCGCATCGGCGGGCAACAAAAGGTTCTAAAAGAATGGCAACAACGGCAGATATCCGGAATGGATTAGTAATTAATTTCAACCACGACCTGTTTCAGATTATAGAGTTTCAACACGTAAAGCCGGGTAAAGGCAATGCGTTTGTACGGACCAGGATGAGAAGCCTTACCACCGGAAAGGTTCTTGACAATACATTCAATTCGGGAGCAAGCATTACGCCGGTTCGGGTAGAGCGTCATAAGTTTCAGTATCTGTACAAGGATGAAACCGGTTATAATTTCATGAACAGTGAAACGTTCGATCAGATCCTTATCGAAGAGAAGCTCATTGTCAATGCCGATTTAATGAAGGAAGGCCAGGAGGTGGAAGTGCTGATCAACACCGAAAACGAAGCGCCGCTTACCTGTGAGCTGCCGGGCTCTGTGGAGCTTGAAGTTACTTATGCGGAGCCTGGAATACGGGGAGATACTGCCAACTCACCCAAAAAATCCGTAGAAGTAGAAACAGGCGCCAAAATTATGGTACCGTTGTTTATCGAACAGGGAAATAAAATCAGGGTGGACACCAAGACATACGATTACCTGGAAAGAGTTAAATAATTGTCAGCATTCTCCTTTACGATGAATTGATGAATTCATCTCTAGCCCACTTACTCATGGAAACCAAAGAAATACAAAAACTGATAGACTTTATTGCCCAGTCCGGTCTGGACGAGGTGAATATTGAAACGTCTGAACTGAAGATAAAAGTAAAACGCTACGGAACGGCGGCGATGATCGCCACTCCGGCGCTTCCTGTACAACCGGCTGCTTCGGCCCCGGCCGCCGCAGCTGTCTCCGTACCCGAACCAAGCGGGGCGGCACCGGCAGCGCCCGCGACGGATGAACTTCTCATCATCAAATCTCCTATGATCGGAACCTTTTACCGGGCTTCCAGTCCGGAGACACCGGCTTATATAAACGTCGGGGATGAGATTAAACCGGGCAAGATTGTCTGTGTAATAGAGGCGATGAAGCTGTTCAATGAAATTGAATCTGAATTTTCTGGAAAAATTGTCAAAATACTTGTTGAAAACGCTACTCCTGTAGAATTTGATCAGCCGTTGTTCCTTGTCGAACCAGCCTGACGGGCCGACCTATCCGATCTTATGTTTAAAAAAATACTAATTGCAAATCGTGGAGAGATTGCCCTGAGAATTATCCGTACCTGCAGGGAGATGGGTATTAAAACAGTTGCCGTTTATTCGACGGCAGACAGGGACAGTCTCCACGTAAAATTTGCGGACGAAGCGGTTTGTATCGGGCCTCCGGCCAGTCGCCAGTCTTACCTGAATATCTTGAATATTATCTCTGCAGCCGAAATTACCGGTGCGGATGCCATTCACCCGGGGTATGGCTTTTTGTCGGAAAACGCTGAGTTTTCACAAATTTGCGCCGACTACGGAATCAAATTTATCGGGGCCTCAGCCGACCAGATCAATGCCATGGGTGACAAATCCACGGCAAAAAATACCATGCGTGCAGCGGGAGTTCCCGTCATTCCGGGCTCGGAGGGCTTGCTGGATTCCATTGAAGAGGGGAAGATATTGGCGGCGGCAATGGGTTATCCGGTTATTCTGAAAGCTACAGCAGGCGGCGGCGGACGCGGCATGCGGATTGTTACAGCAGAAAAGGAATTTGAAAAGGCCTGGAACGATGCCCGTACAGAGGCAGGCGCTGCCTTCGGTAACGATGGCTTGTACCTGGAAAAGTTTGTGGAAGAACCCCGGCACATCGAGATCCAGATTGTAGGAGATCAGTACGGCAATGTAAGCCATCTTTCAGAGCGGGATTGCTCCATTCAGAGACGGCACCAAAAGCTGGTGGAGGAAACCCCTTCGCCGGCGATTACACCTGAACTGCGTAAGGCGATGGGGGACGCGGCTGTCAAAGGCGCCAAAGCCATTAATTACGAGGGTGCAGGAACTATCGAATTCCTGTTGGATAAACACGGGAATTTCTACTTTATGGAAATGAATACCCGTATCCAGGTAGAACACCCTATTACAGAAGAAGTTACCGATTTTGACCTCATCAAGGAACAAATAAAAGTGGCTGCCGGCCAACGTATTTCCGGCAATAATTACGAGCCGAAGTTGTTCGCAATGGAATGCCGTATCAACGCGGAAGATCCCGGAAAGGGTTTTCGTCCGAATCCCGGCAAAATCACAAACCTGCATTTTCCGGGGGGGCATGGTATCCGCATCGATAGTCATGTTTACACGGGTTATACCATTCCTCCCAACTACGACTCAATGATTGCCAAGATTATCGTCAGCGGCCAGTCACGGGAAGAGGTAATTACCCGTATGAAAAGGGCGTTGCAGGAGTTTGTCATTGAAGGTGTAAAAACGACCATTCCTTTTCATATCCGGTTAATGGATGACGAGGGATTCCGGTCGGGGGATTTTACGACCAAGTTCCTGGAATCATTTGATTTCGAAGGCCTCTGATTGGGATCGAGGGTACAGGCCCCAAAAATTGCAAAAAGTAACACGGAGGACACTGAGTAAAAACACGGAGGTACACAGAGAAAAAACGCTGGGCGCTTTCATTTTCTCTGTACAACCTATTTGTTCCGTTGTTTGGGATTGAGAGTCCGGCTCAGAATGACAAAAATAACACAGAGTAGAAGGAGATTTACACGGAGCTGCACAGAGAAAAAACGTTAGGGACTTTTATTTTCTTCTATTTTTCCTCTGTGTTTTCTCTCTGTGTTTTTCCTCCTTGAAACTCTGTGCTCCTTTGTTTTGTCACTCCGGGCGGTGGTGGCCTGTGAAGACACAGGCCATGGTTAATAATTTTTTGTCTTAGTCTTGAGACGCGATCGTCGCGTCTCTACTCTTTCGTGTCTTTGTCTTGAGATGCGATCGTCGCGTCTCTACTGGAATTTTTCGGTATTGAAGATGGCTTCGTAATGGGCTACCGGTTCAAGAATTCCGCCGCTTTTCGCGTAGTAATCAGGTCCCAGCTCAAACACTCCTTTTTCAGATTTTACCCATTGTGCATCCGGGAATGGATAGTAGGAGGCCATACGATCCCACTCTTTGTAATATTGGTGCCCGTTATTTTCCTGTAATCCAACAGTCATCCCGGGGAATGCAGGTAAACGTGCCGCTACCATTTTATTCCATTCTACCAAAATCGGGTTGACGGTTAAATCCGCACAAAAGCAGGGAATGTTCTTTTCATAAGCCAGCTGGGCGATTTTCATCGTCATACTCATGGTTTTGGCGATGGCTTTCACGGCTATTGCCGAATATCCGAGCTCGATCCGGTGAGCGGCATCTTCTACGGTGTGGGCGCTTTCATCTGCGGCAACCCGGACTCCCAAATCGCCGACATAGTCCTCATTGCTTTCATCAAAGGGTTCCTCAATGACCGCCAGCTGTTCGAAAGCGCCGATTTTTCGGGCATGATCCAGAAAACGCTCCAGCGTTTCCTTTTTCTCATAGCGCCCGTTGGCATCAAAATAATAAGGGATTTTGCCATTTTCCGTATGAGGTGTCTCGTAGTGCCCGATGGCCTTGTGAACAGCCGTGAAAAAGGTCATATCCTTTTCCAGCATCTCCTGTTGCGTACCGGGAGCCCCTGTTTTCAGTTTCATAATGAAATACCCCTCGTCGGCTGCTTCTTTTACCCTTTCCACCGGCACTCCCGGGCTGAACGAAGGGATACTGGCTACTTTCGTATTCCGGTTCGACAGGCCTTGTGCATACTCCGGTGGTATCATTTCGTCGAAACTGCTCAGGTTATTCTCCGCCGCATACAAAAGCCATGCAGCATTGTCTACCGGGACCAGGGCATTCAGCGCAAACGTTTTCCGGAGCTGGCTATGCCCGGTCACTTTTTTACCGTATTCCCAGATAAGTGGAAAAACGTAATCCAGCAACTGGACCGGATTATCGAAAGACATCCCTTTTATTATCCGTAGTGCCTCAGTCGTTAAGGCAAACATGAGCGCATTCCCACCCGTTTCTGAGTGTTCAAAAAACACACTGGCGTCGGACCACAGGACACTTTGAGTACCTAATCCGATTTTCCGCTTCCCTGAAGCACTTTCCAGCATCGCAACCGATTGCCACACCTCCGTTACGGCGCTCCCTTTAAAGCGGTAGGGAAACAGGGATTCCCGTTCAAAATAAGAACTGGTATCCTGAATGGTGATGGCGCCTTTTAGTGGTGCTGTTACGGGCATGCTTTCCTGATTAGGGGTAGTACATCCCTGTGCCACTCCAAGGAGCCCTGCTCCTCCGATGGCACCGGACAATTTAACGAAATTTCTACGATTCAAATTCTGCATAGTTACTAAATAAACCTATCAGGAATTGTTTAAGCTATAAACCCGCCACCCTGGCGATTAGCATTAAAAGACATAAAGGTCGGCTTTCTTTAGGAGATCTTTGAAAAAATAGCCTGCAGCCGAATTCCGGAACCTTAAAGGGCTGGTTATAAAGGTATGGCGGGCATGTTTATTATCCGGGAAGATATTTTATAGAGAATGAACGTCCGCAAAGCACGTTTTTTTACCTGAGAAGGATTGTCAGTCTGGTTGCAGGACGTAGTTGCCTTGCACGGAATGTACAGGAAAAAGGGGATTAGCAGATAACTACCGCTTCCGATCAGCGCGTATGCCTTCGGCTGTATGCAGAAGGCGTCATGCCGAACTGGTCGCGGAAACATTTGCTGAAATAGGGAAGGTTGTCAAACCCGGTCCGGTAAGCCGTATCGGTGACGGCTGCGCCGCTGCTGAGAAATTGCGCCGCCCGCCGCATGCGATAGTCCCGGATAAGGTCGTTCGGAGCCAGATCTACCAGGGTTTTGAGCTTCCGGAACAAGGTTGAGCGGTGCATGCCCAATTCCCGGGTCAGCTCTTTTACATCGTAAGCGGTATTGTCGAGGTTTTGTTCGAGAAGCTGGTAGATCTTTCTGATAAAGGGATCGGCGGTTACGGCCGGAATGTCTTCGGAAACCGTCGGCGGACTCTTCATTTGGGATTGCAGCCAGAGGCGGTACCGGTGCTGCTGTTCAAGCAGATTGGCGATTCGCAAGAGCAGTTCATCTACATGAAACGGTTTGGTCATGTAATGATCGGCGCCTTCCGAGAATCCTGCCATACGGCTATCGTGTGATACTTTTGCCGTTAAAAGCACGACGGGAATATGGGAGGTGCGGAGATCGGTTTTCAATTGATGGCAAAGCGCAAACCCGTCCATGACGGGCATCAACACATCACTGATGATGATGTCGGGCATGATGGCAAGCGTCTTTTCCAGGCCTTCTTTACCGTTGAATGCCTGTTCTATCTTAAAATGATCCGGGAAACTGTCGACGATAAAATCAGAAAGTTCCCGGTTGTCTTCTACAAGCAGCAGGACCGGAGATTCCGACAGAGAAGTATTCTCAAATACCGGTCCTTTCGCCATGCTATAGTCATTTTCGGGAGCCAGGTCCGATGGGGGGGATTGCAGATCCCGTAAGGGCGGAAAAGGCAGAAAGACGGTAAAGGCAGCTCCTTCCCCCACTTTGCTTTTTACATCAACATGACCGCCCAGAAACTCCGTCAGCTCTTTTACCAACGCCAATCCGATGCCGGCGCCCTCCCAGGCTCTTGTCGTAGCGTCGTCGGCCTGTTGAAACCGGTCAAAAATAATGCCAAGCTTGCTTTCAGGGATGCCGGGCCCCGTATCTGTTACCCGAAGGCTGACCCCGCCGGGATCCTGCGTCAGAGTGACCCTGATACGACCGCCGGGGGAGGTGAATTTAACGGCATTGCCAACCAGGTTATTGACGATGCGTTCCAGTTTCCGGTCGTCAAACTGGTAGAACTGTTCCCCGAGATCGGAATCGAACAGCAGCTGCAATCCTTTTTCGTTGGCCTGATCAAGGAAGCCCTCCGCCAACTGCCGTACAAAGGCCGTGAGATCGCCCGGCATCTGGTGGCTTTCCATTGTACGAGCCTCCATTTTAGACAAATCCAATAGCTGGTTGACCAGTTGGAGCAGCTGATTTGCATTGTTTTCGATAAGGTCTAACCTGAACTTGTTTTTCTTCCACTCTACCGGTAGATCGCTCGCCTTTTTAAGCTGTCGGACGGGAGAAAGAATAAGCGTCAGGGGCGTTCGGAACTCATGGGTGATATTGGTGAAAAAGCGTGTTTTCAGCCCGTCTACCTCCCGTAGCTGCCTTACTTCCCGTTGCCTGACATAGAGCCTGACTCCTATGTAGATCACACACACGACCATAAGCAGGTAGGCCGCATATGCCCACCAGGTAGCCCACCAGGGTGATGCAATGTGCAAGGTCAGTGTGCGAACATGAGGGCTCCATTGACCGGAAGTATTGGACGCATTTAACCTAAGCGTATAGGTGCCGGGCGGCAGATTAGTATAAGAGGCCTCGGGCCGTCGGGAAACTACCCAGTCGCGGTTGACACCTTCCAGCAGATAGCGGTACCGCATTTTCGCAGGATTGTTAAACTGTAGCCCGACAAACTCCACGGTGATGAAATTCTGGTCGGAATCCAGGTCAATGTGCTCCGCCCGGTGCAAAGGCAGCATCCCACCGGGAAGCCAGCGGGAATTGCTGTCGGGCCGCCAGGGGTGGTTGTTAATCTGTATACTGGTGATTTCCGTTATGGGTTCAAAGCTGTCTTCGGAGATCTGATCGGGGTAAAAGGCCGTAATCCCCTCCAGCCCGCCCAGGATGATGCGGTCGTCTGCGGTACGGAGAAAATGAAAGCGGTTAAATTCGTTGGCGATCAGTCCGTCTGCGTGGGTATAGCTTTCGGTGGCAAATGTGGTCCGGTGCAATTTACAAAGCCCCTTGTTGGTCGCCAGCCACAGGTAGCCGTTAAGATCGGGTATAGCCGCATAAACGACGTTATTCGGCAAGCCTTCCTCTTCGGTAAACCGCCTTGACGTTCCCGTCCGTTTGTCAAACCGGCAAAGCCCGTTGCCGAAGGTGCCGATCCATAAAATATCGGCATCGTCGGGATCGGCGGCAATACAAAATAACGCATCACTGCTTAGCGAGGAAGCGTCCTGAGGGCGGTTCGCATGCCGCTTTATCACTCCGGTAAGACGGTCCACCTGGAACAGCCCGTGTGTATTGGTGATGATCCACAAATTGCCGTCGTCTACGACAAACTGCAGCAGACGCATATAGCCGGTCTGGTCGCCGGTAAGCTGCGGAAAATTCAGCGGGTGGGGGAATTCGTGCCAGGTTCCGCCCGGCTCATCATACCAGGCAGCTATATTGTCGTATACGGCCCATACCGTCCCTCCGGGATCGGTTGCCAACGGAGCGGGCGGAGAAGGCTCGTAGTTGTTAAAAGAAACCAGGAAAGGGATTATATCCAACCGGCGGGTATCCGGATCCCAGCGGTAAAACGGCGTTGATCCTACATTGAACCATATCCTTTTCTTTTGATCAATGGCAGCACGGAAATAGTACGAGGAATATTTTGAGGGGAGCTGTAATCCGGACCGGGGAATGCCCAGAAGCCCGACAAGCAGGTCATCCGTGAAATTATTCCGATAGGGCAGTGCCTGAAAGCGACCGGCGGCCAGGTTGAACTTGTAGGTTCCCTGACCGGCTGTTCCGGCCCACAAAACATTATTGCGGTCTATAAGGAGGCTTCTGACGACAAAAGTGTCACCGCTGCCTAACAGAATCTGCACTCCCTGTTCAGGATGAAACAGGTATAATTTCCCGTGCCGAATAAAGTAATTATTCCCTTCCCGGTCGGTGGCAAACTGGATTGGCTGCGACGGTTTCCCCCCTCCTGGCAGGCTAAATGATTTCACGACGCCTTGTTCTATGTCGAAAAGCGAAACATTTTTCTCCGAAACCACCAGCAAACTTCCGTCACGCCGCTGATAGATTCCATGGATATCGTTTTCCGGCAGCGACCGGGAATTCCCCCTTTCGTGCCGGAAGTGCCGGAAATTTCCGGAAGTCCGGTCAAACCGATCCAGGCCGTAGGACGCGGCCATCCAGACATGCTGCTGCTGGTCTTCCAGCAATCCATTTACGTCATCATGACTCAGCGATCCCGGATTTTGTGCATCGTTCCGGTAGTGGATCGTCTGTTGTGTTTGCCGGTTAAAAGCAGCTACGCCATGTCCCGGAAAGCTGATCCAAAGCATATTCCGGCTGTCGACCAGTACTTCACAGGGTTTCCAGGGAAACGCCTTTTGAAAATGCGGATTCTCGGAAACGTTCTCAAAAGTTTCGTCAGAAGGATTGAAGCAATCAATGGTTCCCTTCTCGGTGATGATCCAGATAAGTCCATCCCGGTCTTCTTTCAGGTCGATCACTGCTGCGCTGGACAGAGACGGCCTGCTGTCGGCAGAGGGCTGGAACACTTTGAAGTTCCGTCCATCGTACCGGCACAGTCCGTCCAATGTGGCTATCCAGATAAACCCTTGCCGATCCTGTAGAATCGCAGCATTAAAGGCCTGCGGCAACCCCTGATCACCGGTAATATGCTCTGGAACAGGTAGCGTGACACGCTGTCCCATAGCTCCTGATTGCGGCAGCAAGAGTATTACAGAAAGTCCGATAACGTATAGAATGGCCGGAATCAGTCGAGGCATTTTTTAGGGGTAGGGGAATATCAGGAGCAAAAGTAAGTATTGTTTGACCAAACTTAAACATTGCACGCTGATTAGGCCGAAACGTTTCGGCCGGGGTGTCCTGACCGGTTTAGCGATCACGACATCCCGGCCGGAAAGGTGCGGAAATACGCTGTTTCCTATGAAAGCCTGGCACTTGAAAAACTCATTTCCTATTACTTTGAATAATTGCCTGATAGACCAATGCTTTAAATTTATTAGTCAATTCGCCGCCCCAGGAGCTGGGTTGCTTTTGGGTAATGAGCACACAGGCCAATCCCTCCACCGGATCAGCCCAGTACGATGTTCCAAACGCCCCGCCCCAGTCGAAGCTGCCTTCCGGAATCGGGAAGCGAAGGGCCTGCTCTTCCGTAGTGATCCCGAAACCCAGACTGAAATTGTTTTTCCCATCCTTTAAATGGCCTATCTGATTAGTAATCATGAGGCGTACGGTGGTCGGGCTGAGCAGCTGCTTGCCGTTATAGCGCCCGCCATTCAGCAGCATTTGGAGAAAAGCGGCATAGTCCAGCGCAGTGGACGACAAACCGGCTCCACCTGCGTAAAACGACCCCTTTTGGGTAGGATATCCTTGCGCCATAGCGCCGTCGCTGACGATCGTACTGCCGTACGATGCTACCTTTACCGTCTTCTTTTCACTATCTTCCGTGTACAGCCAGGCAAGGCGGGAATGCTTGTTGTCGGGCAAATAGAAATAGGTATCCTGCATGCCCAGCGGTTCAAACAATCTTTCCCGTAAAAAAGCCGCCAGGGATTTTCCGCTGACCACCTCCACCAGGTATCCCAGCACGTCGGAATTTAGCCCGTACAAAAATTTCTCCCCAGGTTCATTAAAAAGAGGCAGCTTTCCCAGGCGGTCCATTGCCGCCGCCAGACTGGCGTCCGGGGTTCCGATACCTACCGGGATTTCATGTTTGGCATAGATTGCATTTGCTTCTTTTGTGCCGATTACCGCATACCCTATCCCCGACGTATGGGTCAGCAGGTCGCGTATTGTAATTTCCCGTTTAGCAGGCCGCGCAGTATAGCTGCTGTCTTCGGGGTTGAATCGTTCGAGTATTTGCGGGTTTGAAAAAGCGGGTAAATAACGGGAAACAGGATCATCCAATAAGAATTTTCCTTCCTCGTATAGCATCATGACCGCCGTGCTGGTGATGGCCTTGCTCTGGGAGGCGATCCGTACAATAGCATCCCGTTTCAGGGGTGTTTTCGCATCCAGGTCATCAAAACCGAGTCCCTTGTGGTAGACGATTTTTCCGTTCCGCACTACAATGGCGATCACTCCCGGAACCTGCCCGTTCTCCACAAATCCCTGTATCACCTGGTCGATGCGTTGCAGACGCTCGGTACTGACGCCGACAGTTTCCGGTTTGGCTTCCGCCAGGACCTGCCCTTCGATCTCTACCGTGAAGGACCAGAAAATAACCAGCAGCATCGCCGTCCGGCGGATAAAAAAGGCGTTTGTTTTACGTGCCATTTAGGTGATAGATTTTAAGTGATAGGTAATAGGTTTTAGGTGTTAGGAAATAGGTAGTAGGTTATGGCTTGTTATACTTGTGTAAAGTTTACTACCGGCTGATTTTTACTTATCACAGTTCTTCAGGAGTAGATTTTGTTTTTCAAAGTACTTATAGGCTGATAGGACCTGATACTACCTGACTTTATGAAAAATAGCTTCTGCTTGCTGATTGGTTTACTTTGGTGGATGCCGGGGGCAACGTCCCTTTCCGCGCAAGTCATTTACATTGCTCCTGACGGAAATGACCGGCAGCCCGGAACCGAGCGAGCTCCGATGGCTACGTTACAGGCTGCGGTAGATCATGCTGCCGGGGCGTATCCGGAAAAAGCAGTTGAAATCAGGGTGAAAGCCGGGAATTATTACCTGGAGCAGCCGTTGATGCTCTCCACCGCTCATAACCGTAGCGAAAAGGCCCCGCTGGTGATTAAGGGAGCACCCGGAAGTACGCCGGTTTTGTATGGAGGACAGCAGCTTCCGCCTTTTGAGGAAGTGTCGGAAACCCTCTGGAAAGTCGAAATCCCGGAAGTAAGGCGCTTTGGCTGGAAGTTTGAGCAGTTATATGTCAATGGGAAACGCGCTGTCCGGGCCCGTACGCCAGGTCCGCGAACTTTCTTCCGGCCGCGCTATGTTACCGAAACAATAATCCGGAAGGACAGTACCCGTCAGAACGACTATGCAGTACAGAAGATAGGCATTCCCCCGGAGAGCGCAGACTGGCTGAAGGGGTTGTCGGCCCGGGAGTTGTCGGGGATACGCGTTAACTTCTATCACAATTGGGACAATACCATTAAACCGATCGTGTCATTTAGTGAGGCCGACACAGCGCTTTATATTTCAGGAGGAGCTATGAAACCCTGGAACCCGATCCGGAAGCAGTCCCAGTTCTATTTTGAAAACCTGGAGAAGGCCCTTGATCAGCCCGGTGAATGGTACCTCGATCCGTCGGGTACGCTCTATTACTACCCGCTTCCTGATGAAACGCTCCGGCAGACCGTTGCGTTGGCTCCCGTACTCGATCAATTTGTCGTCATAAAAGGAGATGAAAGCACCGGAAGGCGTGTGAGCCATATCCGCTTCGAAAACCTTTCTTTTCAGGTTGCAGGATATCAGTTCCCGTCTGCAGGGACAGAGCCCCAGCAGGCAGCGGCCTCCATTGAAGCCGTTATGCAGCTTGATTTTGCAGATCATATTTCGTTTGTTGCCTGCGAAATTGCCCATACCGGCGGCAATGCAATCTGGTTCAGAAGGGCTTGCTCCAACGGAGAAGTCAGGCAATGTTACCTGCACGACCTTGGAGCGGGAGGGGTGAAGATAGGCGAGACTACGTTGCGGCCTGATCCGGATGAAATCACGCATCACATCGTTGTTGATAACAACATCATGCGATCGGGCGGACATGTTTTTCCCTGTGCAGTGGCCATGATCATTTTTCACGGTCATGACAACCAGGTGACTCATAATGATATAGGGGACTTCCGGTATTCGGCTGTTTCCGTGGGGTGGGTCTGGGGCTATTCCCATAGTCCTTCAAAACGGAACCTGATTGCCTATAACCACCTGCATCATATCGGATGGGGAGAACTGAGCGATATGGGGGGCGTGTATACACTGGGGGCGTCTGAAGGAACAGTGGTAAAAAACAATGTAATCCACCATATTTACTCCTACGACTACGGCGGGTGGGGACTCTACACCGATGAAGGGTCCACCGGGGTCGTCATGGAAAATAACCTGGTATACGCCTGCAAGAATTCCGGGTTTCATCAGCACTACGGGAAAGACAACCTCATCCGGAATAATATATTTGCGAGTAATATCAAAGCCCAGCTTCAGGCAACCCGGGTGGAACCGCACCGGTCATTTTCCTTTACCAACAACATTGTTTACTATAATACCGGAAACCTGCTGCTGAGTAACTGGCACAAGATCAACCTGGAATCGGATTTTAACTGTTACTATGATGCCCGGGGCGCCGAAGTGCTGTTTGCCGGCGAAACACTCCGGGACTGGCAGCAAAATGGAAAAGACCGGCATTCGCTGATTGCCGATCCGGGCTTTGCGGACCCGGCAGCCTTTGACTTCCGTTTTAAAAGCGATCAGGTGATTCAAAAAATTAATTTCAAACCTTTTGATCCATCGGAAGCCGGTGTTTACGGTTCGCCGGATTGGAAAACGAAAGCACGCCCGGATCCGGAACTTGAAAAGCAGTTTGACGCCGTCGTGCAGCAGCTGGAAAGCGCCGCACACCCATAGGCAGCAATCCGGGACCGGCTTTTTTCTGCGAATTGCGGTTCTTCCGGGATACCGGATAATCATTTCCCCCTTTCATTACTAACAAGGAAATGAAAAAAGTAGCTAACTTAGAGCATTAATAGCTAACGGATCCTTCTACCTGCTTTAACTATCTATGCTAACTGTACTGATTGTCTTTGGTGTTGTCCTGGTGGTGGTCGTGCTGGCAATTACCAGCTTTAACACGTTTGCGCGCAACCGGAATCTGGTGAAAGATGCCTGGAGTAATATCGATGTTGCCCTACGGCGCCGTTACGACCTTATCCCGAATCTGGTTGAAACCGTAAAGGGATATGCGCAGCATGAAAAAAGCACGCTTGAAGCTACTATTATGGCCAGAAATGCCGCCATGCAGGTTCCTGCCGATGATATCAATGCTAAAATAAAGGCCGAAAACCAGCTGCAGCAAACCCTTCGGAGTATCTTCGCCCTTAGTGAAGCCTACCCTGATCTGAAGGCCAACGCCGGGTTTATTGACTTACAGCAGCAACTCCGCGACCTGGAGGAAAACCTGGAGCGCAGCCGCCGCTATTATAACGGGACTGTCCGGGAAAACAACACGTACGGGGAAAGCCTGCCGGGAGCGCTGTTCGCTTCGATGTTCAGTTATAAGCATTTCGACTTTTTTGAGACGGATGATGCCAGCCGGCAAAATGTAAAGGTGGATTTTTCGGGAAATTCATAACAGTGAGGATCTCCCGGCTTGTCGCCTGTTGCCTTGCGCTCATAACCATACCATTGTGATACGTACTGCGCTCTTATTGCTGCTGCCCTTTGCGGTGGTCTCGCAGGATTTTGAAGTAGATTCCTGCGCGGTGGAAATTACGATTGATAAAAACGGCAGCTTTCTGGTTCGGGAGGTGTATAACCTCCGTTTCTTCTCCGCCAAACATGGTATTTACCGTGACATCGTGACCCGCTATGACGTAAAGGACAGCAGCGGGCAGGTGAACCAACAGGATATACAGATAAGCCAGGTCCGGGTGCCTGGCCATCCCTACCAGGTAACCGGCGGATTTTTTCAACGGTTTAACCAGGTCAAGCAGGTGAAAATCGGGGATCCCGACAAAACCGTTACGGGTTCGCAGCACTATGAAATTAATTACCGGGTGACAAATGCCTGGGCGTATAATGAATCGGCAACCCTTTTTTACTGGAATATCAAACCGGCCGACTGGCACGCGCGCTTTCATACAATCCGTTTTCGCATACAGCTGCCGGAAAACCTTCCCCTGACCCCTTCCGATTATGTTGTTTATTACGGTAACCAGGGCGATACGCTGCCCAGTGACCAGGTGGCGCTCAGGTATGCCAACGGCATCCTCAGCGGCCAGACTGTTGCAGGAGCTACCTCGGACAGCGGCCAGGCGCTGACGGTACTGATCCGGTTGCCCCGGAACTATATAGCCCCCGCCGGTGCGCTGACAACGCTTTGGCAGGAGTGGGGTTGGACGGCCTGTTTGGGAATGGTTTTACTGGGGTACTTCTGGTTGTGGTGGCGTCATGGGAAGGATAACAGGGTGGTGGCTGTTGTTACCTACTATCCTCCGGAGGGCATAGACCCCGCCCTGGCCGGCTATCTTGAAAATGACAAGGGAACGATGGAGGTGAACGACCTGATGGCGCTGATTCCTTACTGGGGGACCCAGGGTATTATCAAAGTGGAGGAAGTCCCCAGACGAAACATATTGTCCAAATCAGATACGATCATTCACCGGCTGGGCGAACTTCCGTCAACGGCTGCCGCGTATGAAAGGACCCTTTTCCAGGGGCTGTTCAAAGGGAATTCTTCGGCTGTCAGGATCAGCACGCTCAAAGAGAAATTTCATACAACCCTTGCAACGGCCATCGGACAGGTAAAAGAGGCCGCTGCGCCCTTTTACCTGCCCGTATCCAGTCGCCTGAAGGTTATCCTCTACGTTGTTTTAGTTGTGTTCCTGTTGCTGGGGACGGCCGTTGCGTTGATTTACTGGGGGTTTTGGGCTGCGGGCGCTACCCTGGTCACCGCTATTCTGTTGTTGTGCATTAACTATAGCATGCTCAAACGGAATCCGCAGGGCGATGAACTCCTGTCTGCGTTAAAGGGTTTCCGGATGTTCATCCGGGTAGCCGAGGAAAAGCGCATCAAAATGCTGCTGGACGAAGATCCTTCTTATTTTGAAAAAACCATGAGCTATGCGATGGCTTTCGGGCTCCTGGAACGATGGGGGAAAAAGTTTGAGCAATTGGGAGCGCCGCCGCCGGGATGGTATACCAGCAGCACGGGAATCCCGTTTTCCAGCCAGCATTTTACCAGAAGTTTCGGTACAACTATGTCACAGGTGCAGCGAACACTGGTCAGTACGCCATCCAGCAGCAGCGGCAGCAGCGGCGGTGGTTCTTCGGGCGGCGGGTTCGGCGGCGGAGGGGGCGGCAGCTGGTAGAGAGCCGCCGGTATACATTGCTTGTAAAGCAGGTCAGGGCAATTAAATAGAAATTAAGCTTGTACGTTCATGTTGTTTACTCCTTCAATTGGTCATATCCGATTTCACAATGAATCAAGCCTGCACCTGGCGGAGCTTCCTGAAAAGATAACCCGGAACCTGGCGGACCAGCTTGATTCCAACGCGTATGAACGCTTCGGGCGGAAGAAATTCCTGAAACCGTATTTTGACAATTACGCACTTTACAATCCTTTCAGCGAATCACTCAGGGCATTTTATCCATTTGTCCACCAGCTGAAAAAGACACTTCAACCAGGGGATTGTATCCTGGACCTTTCCAACCGGACAGGATGGACCGCTTTTTTACTGGCGTCTTTTTTTCCGGAAAATAAGATTATCAGTTGTTGGGCAGGGAACTCCGACGTGTTGGGCTACCAGGGGTTTAATTACTGGTTTAATGTTGCGGCGGATACTCCCGGTATTGAGATACTTTTTCTGAATATTCGTGAAAAACTGCCCTTTGAAGACGGAAGCATACGGATGGTTTTCGGCTATGATACCCTGCACCATCAATGCAGATCCACGTTGCTGACGGAAATAAAGCGGGTGATCCCCGAAGACGGATTTGTATTTTTCCCGCATGTTCATCTGGCGAATAACCAGCCGGATCCTTTCTTCGAGAGAGGGGGCGATCTTCTATCGGGAACGGCTTATGAAAAATTCTTTTCAGAGGCTTTCCCCAACCACCAGGCGTTTGTTTTTTCCGAACCGGAATTGTTTGCGTTCCAATCGCGGGAGAAGGAACGGGTCGCCCCCGACCCCTGTACGGCTGACTACAACGGCGTGGTGGCGCTGCTGCCGGAGGACTTTTCAGAAAACCTGCGTCCTTATGCGTGGGAAGAATACCATGACCTGACCGAATGCCAGGCATTGTTCAACCCGATGCTTCGGGTGAATGTGCTCGGCGTTATTGAAGTAAGCCCTGTCCCCGGGTTCAGGCACCATCTTTCGAGGCATCCCTGTTATCTGGCTAAGTTGACCAAAGCCGTCGGCTATGAATTAAACGATACCGAGCGAAAGATTGTGTATTTTATCGGAAAGGGCTTACCGGTTGTCAGGGTTTGGCAAAAAACGGGAGTCGGGAAGGAGCTATTCCGGGAAACGCTTGAAAGGCTGGAAAAACTGGACATCATAACAGTGTCCGGAGTTTCTGAAGCAGCAAGGCGTCTGCAGTATTTTTTTGCGACTCAAAAATGGCCGGAAGTCTCCGGAGAGCGGACGCTGCGGCATCTTTGGCGGAAATCTTGTTTGCTGTATTCCGATGCCCTCTATATAGGAGAGGCGACTACGGGGGCTACGTTTACCTTTGAAGAAACCGATCAGATTGCAAAACACGTTATCGCCGGCTTCATCCGATCGGGTGTGAAAAAGGGTGACGTGCTTTTGCTGGAGAGTACCTTTTCGCCGGCTTCAGCGGGAGTGTTCTGGGCAGCCATGCAATTGGGGATCCTCTGTGTTCCTTTTAATAGTGCGATAGGGCTTGCAGCAATCGGAGAACTGACCGCCCGGTTTAATCCGGTACTGTTGTTTACAAACAAAAAAGTAGCGGCAGCCGCGGAGAATGTCTTTTTTGAGGGGGATGAGCAAGAGCCGCAGCATTTTTCCAACTGGCTTGGAGATGAACCGGAGGATGCAGCCGGAGAAGTATATGAAGATGATCCCGCAGTCGTATTGTTCACCTCAGGCTCTACAGGAAGATCCAAAGGAGTGATCCTGACGCATGCCCAGCTTTTTGAAAGTGCCTCCAATATGGTACATACGTATCAGTGGAGGGACTCGGATGCGTTGCTGGCGGTGGGCGATATGGGGTCGATGAGCGGATTGCGGAACAGTTTGCTTGTAACGGCCCTGTCGGGTTCAAGAGTGGTAATGATGGACCCGGTTGAAATGCAGCTGCCCGGTCGGTTAGCCGAATATGTACGAACTGCCGAAGTGACGATATTGGCGGGTTCCCCGGCATTTTACCTGCAATTGCTGCGTGTAAGAGACGCAAAGGTTTACACGAAGAATGTTCGCCTGGGGCTGGTAACAGGCAGTAATCTGACACAGCATCTCCTGCATCGGCTGCAGTCGGAACTCAGCCTTACGATCAGGAATTATTATGGCCTGACCGAAACCTCGGGAATTTGCATCGGTGAATATTTAACCGAAAATTATGAGGCGCCCGGTTCCATCGGCCATTGCGTAGATGCACTGGTACGCCTGCAACCGACTGACGGAAGCCGTACTAAAGGGGAATTGTATGTTTTCAGCGAGCAGCTTACGCCAGGATACTTTGGAAATGAGGACAACCTAGCTGTCGACGAACACGGGTGGTTTCGCACGAAAGATGTGGTTGAGCTGACGGAAGGGGAAAAGATCGTGCTGGTGGGACGCAGCTCGGATTTCATCAAAAGCCCGCGAAGTGAGGTCATTTATTTCTCCGTGATCGAAGCGGAAATCGGGGAGACCGGGATTACCGACTTTGCGATTGCGGGTGAGGTAGTCGATGACCTGGAAACAATTGTTATTTATCTGGCGGGGGAGGAACGAGATTTTGAGACAGCGAAAGAAATGATCGGAAAGAGGCTGGTGCAGCGTTTCGGTCAGTGGAAGGTGCCGATAGTATACAGGGAAATCGATGTTATTCCGCGTACTGCCAACGGAAAAGTGGATGGAGCGAAACTGGGTTGGAAACTATCCGGAAAAAATGAATATTTTTGAGTTTTACGTAAAATTACCTGACGGGCAGCGTGTGCATTTTCCGGCAATGACTTAATTCAGACGAACAATAGAAATTTTAAGTGACCATTATTCACGGATTCAATGAAGCAGAGCAGCTTTCCGCAAAAGTGCTTGCTGTTGTCGAAAATGATGAAAAGATTACATACGGAGAATTGCTGACAGCTGTGAACCGTTTGCGTACTTATTTTTCCGAAGCCGGCCTTGGTCCGGGTGCGAAGGTGCTCCTGTCGACTTCCGATAAGCGGAGCTTTCTCGAATTATTGCTGGCGGCCTACCGGTGTGGACTTACCTTGATTCTGATGGATCCGAAAAGCAGCAGGACGCGGGTGGAAAGCATTAGGGCGACCACTGCGCCCGATTCCTTTTTTATGGATGAAGCATTGTTTGAAAAATGGGGGGTGACGAAAGAGAATCAGCTGGCAATCAAGCGCGACGGTTCTCAGAAGGGTGGCCTGTTCGGGAAGGTATTTAAAAAAAGTGCGCAGACGCAGTCTGGATATTATCCGCAGCGGCTTGCCGACTATCCGGCAGCAACCGGGAATTTCCCGGAGGCGATCGACCCCGGCAGTGCAGCCTATATCATTTTTACATCGGGCACCACTTCCAATCCCAAAGGAGTGGTGATCAGCTACGGGGCATTATTCAGCCATCTGGATACGCTGAAAAGGGTGTACAAAATGTCCGGAAACACGGTTATATTTAATAACCTGAACCTGTTCCATGCAGATGGCGTCAACCAGGGACCATTACTGGCATTCCTTACCGGCGGAACCTGGGTTTCGCCTTTTGAACCGGATATGAGCCGGTTGGATCTGATGTTTGTGGCCATCTATAAATATCGGATTACGCACCTGGTCGCGGTCCCTACCATGCTTACATTTCTGGAAAAGTACGCAGAAGGATACGAGGATTCTTTTCAGACGGCTGATTTTCAATACATCATATCGGTTGCTGCCAGGCTCGATCCCCAGCTTTGGTCCGGGTTCCAGGGCCTTTTCAAGACGAATATTGCCAATGTATACGGGCTGACCGAAACGGTAAACGGAAGTCTTTATGCCATTCCCGGAGATGACAGCCACAGGATCGGTACTGTGGGAGTTCCGGTGGATTGTGAAATAAAGATGCTGGATGAACGGGGAAATGAAGCGGATGCCGGCGAGTTGTGGCTGAAAGGCCCGCACCTGATGGCTGCTTATTATGGAAACCCGGGTGAAACAGACCAGGTACTTCACGACGGATGGCTCAAAACAGGAGATCTGGCGGCGCGTTTACCTTCCGGACATATCTGTATAACGGGTCGTAAGAAACGGATGATCAACAGCGGGGGATTCAGGATACACCCGGAGGAAATTGAAGAGGTATTGGGCCGCCTGCCTATTCATGAGTCAATTGTGATAGGCTGCGACGACGCGGTAATGGTAGAGAAAATGGTGGCGTTTATCGAAGTGAATACCGGGGCGTTTACAGAAAATGATGTATTCAGATTTTTAAGAGAAGAGCTCGAGCCCGAGAAAGTACCGGCCAACGTTGTTTTTATGGATCAGTTTCCCCGGAATGCGGGCGGAAAGGTGGATATTCCGAAATTGAAGGCGCTTTGGCAGGATTCCAAAATTACGGCAGGAAATGACTTGAGTAATGATGATCAGCTCCTGCGCATTGCCGCTGACACGTTTAAGGTCGACCTCCGTGAAATCAGTATGACCAGTACACAGGGCGGAGTAGGAGGGTGGGACTCGCTCAATCATTTTGTACTGATTACCAACCTGGAGGAAGCTTTCGGGGTCAGGTTTGATACAAAAGAGATCATGTCGATGACCAGCCTGGCCGCCATTCGCAGCATCATCCAGTCGAAAGTATAATGGTTCCCGATTTAAAAGTATGGCGAAACGTGGCGGTTATGCTGCTTTTCTTTTCGCTGTATATGGCCTATCGGCTTAACGCTTCTTTGGCGCAGCATGTATTCGATGTTTACAAATCCAGGATTACGGCGATGCACCATGCAGGAAAGGATACCGTTCAGGTACTTTTCCTGGGAACTTCTCTGACGAAATACGCTTTGGGACCCTCGGAGAGTGGACTCATCCGGAGGTTGGAATCGGTGATGAAACAGCCGGTCAGGTTGGAAAGAATGGTGATAAATTCCGTAAATGCTGATTTATTGCTGCAAAACGACCTGCCTGCCCATATAAACCGGTATTTCCCCGACTACGTTTTTTTGGAAGGGAATATGTTTATGAAAGCAGCAGAAGAAAAAGATAAGGTTGCGTGGGAAAGGGATTTTACGGTTTTCTATCTGACCAAATACCCGCTCTCACTCTTGTATCCCTCGCAGGCCACTATGCGTAACATTATGGATAATCTCCAAAACGAATTTTTAAAGGAGTATCATACGGGAGAACAGGCGTTGAGCCGTTCCGGTGCGCTGCAGGAAAGAAAATACGCCCCGGTAGCGACAATAGATGCCTGGAAGGATGCCCTCAATATGCTTTCCAAAAATACGTCGGTTGTACTGCTTCACTATCCACTAACCGGTGTTCCGGCTGCTTACAGCAGGCAGCTCGGCGATGTGTTGGAAGATCTGGGACAGCAAGTACCGGAGGCGGTATGGAAGCTGCCGGACAGTCTGATTACTGAGCAGTTTTTTGTGGACGGAGCGCATCTCTCGCGTATCGGGACCGACCGGTTTTTGGACTGGATGATCTTAAAATTAAGCGCCCTGCATGACGAGGTTAATTGAGTATTTCCTGCTGTCCATGGTGGTGATGCCCGTTTCCTGGATGGTCCCTGCCCGGTACTCCATGCCGTTGATCATGCTGGCCACAGTGGGTTTCCTGGCACGCTATTCACCGTTAAGCGCGGGCATTCTGACCGCAATGGTGGGACTTAATTACATTGTTTTATATAGAAGTCCATTCGGCGATCATGTTAAAACAGCCATTTGCCTGACGGGTATTGTGGGCGTGCTGCTAGGGGCCAAATTAAAATTGCAGCTGGATCAGGATTGGGTGATCCCGTTAGGGTTGTCCTATTATTCCTTCCGGAACATTCACTTTGTACTGGATTATTACAAAGGCAGGAATGCAGGAGTACGTTTGAAGGAATACCTGGCATACAATTTCTTCCTCCCGGTACTGCTGGTGGGCCCCATTAACCGGTTCGGGGATTTTCTGAAAGACTACCGTCGCCGGCGTTATGACCCCGAGTACGCGAGTTATGGACTGGAGAGGGTCGTATATGGTTTCAGCAAGGTGGTGATCGTTGCGAATTTCCTGGTTGCCTACAAGCTGGGAAGGTATGCGGACGGATTGGAAAACGAGCATCTTTGGTGGTACACGTTCCTGAAACTGAATGTATTTGTCTTCAATGCCTACTTTCAGTTTGCCGGGTATTCGGATATCGCGATCGGGTTGGCGCGGATTGGCGGTTTCCGGATCAATGAGAATTTTAATTATCCGTTTTTCGCCCTCAATATGCGGGAATTCTGGACCCGGTATCATATGTCGTTGTCCGAATTCTGCCGGGATTATATTTATTCACCGGTAGCCTCCCGTTTCCGGAGCCCGCGGGCAGGTATTTTAATGACGATGGTAATCATCGGACTCTGGCATGAACTTAGTTTTCGTTACCTGGCCTGGGGAGCGGTTCAGTTTGCAGGCATTTTTGCCGCCGGCTACGTTGTACTGCCCGACCATGCCTTGGCAAAGCTGGCAAGCCGGGTGGGGACCACATTGTTTTTTGTGCTGTCCTGTGTATTAATCGCTACCGGTTCGCTGGAAGAAACGGTACATATCTACAAAATTTTGTTTTTTCTGAACTGAATATGTATCCGTTCCTGGTAAAATATGTTGGAAAAAGACGGGCCGGATGGCTCATCCAACTTTGGTATTTTATACTTATCGTGGTGAACCTCTTCCTGATTTATTTTACCAATACACAAAACGGCGGTATTTTCAGGTATATCGGCTGGTAAATCGGCATTGAGCCTGGTCGAAAGGCAAAATCCGGGGTTCCTTTAATCGTCCGATTTGTTTTTCAATGCCATCAGCAATGTATAAGCGCCTTTGCCCACCAGTTTTTTGCCCTTCAGCGATTGGTAATCCGTGATTTCTGCGATTCCTTCAGCTATTTTCCCGATAGCAACTTCCTGCAGTTGAAACGTGTTTCGATCAAGGAATTCAAATACATAGTTTTTCCCTTCAAACGAAACCACAGCCTCCTCCGGAAGGGAGAACGTTTCCGTATTTCCGACTTCCAGCAGGGCATTCACATATAAACCGGATACAAGTTTTACCGCGTTCGGACTAACCGGTCTGGCGATAATTTCCGCACTTCCATCCTCGTTGATGGCTTGGCCGGTCGTGATAATTTTAGCCTGGAATCTCCGGTGCGGTTCCTGGTTCGTATGTGCTTCTACAAGCTGTCCGATGGCTACTTTGGACCAGTCTTTCTCAAATACCCTGATGTTCAGGAGTAATCCTTCCGGGTTAATCAGCTCTGCCAATACATCTGAAGGGGCCACATATTTACCCTTATTTACCAAAACACTCCGGATCACGCCATCAAACGGCGCCAGGATCTGAATGCTCCGCCTGATCGTTTCCGAGGTCAAAGCTGCGGGATCGATGTTGATCAAATGCAGCTTCTCTTCCAGGGCGCTTCGGGCTGCCAGTAAGGCGCGGTACTCGGTTTCGGCCTGCTGCAGCGCCTTGTCGCTGGCGGATTTGCTGGCGTTTAGTTCTTTTTGACGTATATAATCCGGGGCTGCGCTCAGCAGACGGGCTTTTGTTGTCAGGTAATCCTGCTGTATTTCAATGAATTGCTGATCTTCCAGGACCACGATCACGTCGCCCTTCCGGACCGTTTTTCCCGGCAGCGCGTTTACGGACTGGACCCGGCCGCCCAGTGCGCTGGACAGCGATACCAGGTCATCCGGGTTGACGGCCACTTTCCCGGTCAGTCGTATCGTGGCAGGCAGATTTTTCCTTTCCAGCGAAATGGTATCCACCGGAGTGGCTTTCAGCTGTTCATCGGAAAGGAAGATACGGGTTGCAACCGCTTCGTCATCCTTATTAACGGCTGCTGTCTTTTCGTTGGCGCAACTTGCGAGGAGCATTGCGAATAGAATGATTGGTAAATACGGCATGGCTAAAATGAGTTGGAGTACAAAAGATAATTGAGATGGATGATGGACTGGTTAAGCTGTTGTAACGCTTCCAGGTAACTGCTCTGAATGGCGATCGCCTGGTTGTTCAGCATGACATATTCGAGAAAGTTGATTTCACCCTCATGAAATTGTTTTTCGACGGTGTTGAGAAGTATCCCGGCGTTGGGTAGTTGTGTTTCCCGATAATCTGAAACAACCTGCAAACTGTTTTGGTAGTGCAGCAGGGCTTGCTGATAGTCATTTTTCAAGGCTGCTTCTTTGTAGGCGTGTTCATTTTCGGCAATTGCTACCTGCAGCTTACCGGACTGTATGACCTTTTTTTGCGACCTGGTGAAAATGGGAATACCCATTCCGACCTCAACAACGGGAAATACGCCGGAGTTGATTTCCGACATGCTTTGCGTGGAATAGCCCAACGAAATATTCGGTAGCAGCCCGGATTTTTCCCATTTCAGCCTGGCTTCGGCAGTTTGTATTTTTTGCCGGTAAAGCGCGAGCTCCGGGTGACTGCCTGGTTCGGATACCTCCGCGCCTTCCCTATGTAACGAATAGGATGCCGGGCCGGCCGGTACGTATTTTTCTGCTGTGTTCAGCAGCATTTGGAATTGCAGCAATGCTAACTCATAGCTGTTTCGTAATTCTTTCAGCTGGATGGCAATTTGTGAACGCTGTACCGCTGCGGTTGTTTTCTCAATCAGGCCCGATGCTCCTTTTTCCAGCCGCTCGGTCGCCTTTTCTAAAAACAATTGATACGAACGGTCTGTTTTTACCAGCAGTTGTTCTTTTTCTTTCAAAACCAGTACATGATAAAATATTTCAGCAACCGTTTTCACCATACCGGCCCTGGCGATGCTTTCGCTGATAACCGCTTCGTTCCACTCCTGAGCGAGCACGTTTTTTTTACTGTTGTAGACAGCAGGAAATGAAATGTTTTGTGCAATCCCGACTTTATAGTCGGTCGCCAGCCCGTTTATACGGCCATACTCGGCACGGACACTGGTCTGTGGAATAGCGAGATGGCTCTCTTTTAGCTGTTCCCGGTACGCGGTAAGCAGCCGGCTGTTTTTTGAAAGATAGCTGTTGCTGACAGCGGAGTCGATTGCCTGTTCTATCGTGATGGGCTGCTGCGAAAATGCCGGTATCCCTGCCAGCATGGATAGGCAGATACCGGCCATCCTGACCCTGTTCGGGATGCGTTTGGGCCCTTTAATTTTTTCAAAAATTGTATAAAGAACCGGCAGTAAAAAGAGAGTCAGGAAAGTAGCCAGCATCAGTCCTCCGATGACCACTGTCGCCAGCGGCCGTTGTACTTCGGCGCCCGAACCGGTACTGACCGCCATTGGGAGGAAGCCCAGCGACGCCACAAATGCCGTCATTAATACCGGGCGCAGGCGGGTTTTTGTGCCCATCAGCACAATACGGGCAGTACTACGGATACCCTTACTTTTCAGCCGGTTAAATTCGCTGATCAATACGATTCCATTCAGCACGGCAACGCCAAACAGGGCAATAAAACCGACACCGGCGCTGATGCTGAAGGGCATTCCTCGTAAAGCGAGAAAATAGATACCGCCAATGGCGGACAGCGGAATGGCTGTATAAATAAGCAAGCTGTGTTTAACCGAACCGAAAGCAAAAAAGAGCAAGAGGAAGATTAATGCCAATGAAACCGGTACGGCAATTCCCAAACGTTCTTTTGCCTGGTTCAGGTTTTCGAAAGCTCCGCCATATGTAATGTAATATCCCGTGGGAAGCTTGATCTCAGTAGTGACTTTTTGCTGTAATTCTTCCACGATACCCTGTACGTCGCGCCCCCGGACATTGAACCCGGTCACAATCCTGCGTCTGGCATCTTCCCGTTGGATTTGATTAGGGCTGTTTTTAAGTTCTACTCTGGCGAGTTGGCTGAGAGGAATTTGATCGCCGCCCGGCGTAGGGATCAGCATATGTTGAATGTCCCCGATGTTTTTTCTCCCGGAAGTGTCCAGACGTACCACCAGATCAAAGCGCCTTTCACCCTCGAATACTTTTCCTGCACTTTGTCCCGCAAATGCCATGTTTACAATCCGGTTGACAGCTGCAATGTCCGTCCCGTGCCGGGCAATAGCAGTTCGGTCGTAGTCAATCACCACCTGGGGCATGCCGTTGACCGGCTCGATATAGAGGTCCTGAGCACCCCTGACAGTTTGTATGAGGGCGCCAAGCTTTTGTGCATAGCGGGCAAGTGTATCCAGATCTTCACCAAAGATTTTGCAAACCACGTCCTGGCGGGCTCCGGTCATCAGCTCATTAAAGCGCATTTGCACCGGGAACTGGAAGCCGGTAGTGATACCCGGAACAGCTTGTACGGCTTTGCTCATTTTTGCGGACAGCTCTGGAAACGTTTTAGCGGATGTCCATTGTTTTTTGGGTTTCAGTACGATGATCATATCACCGGCATCCATTGGCATCGGCTCGGTAGGGACTTCCCCGCTTCCGATTTTGGTAACCACTTTTTCTACTTCCGGAAATTGCTCTTTCAGGATCTTTGCGGCCTTGTTCGTATACGCAATCGTTGTGCTGATATTGCTGCCTGGCAGCATGCGTGTTTCTACCGCGAAATCCCCCTCTTCCAGAGAGGGGATAAATTCTCCTCCCATCCGGGTCAGGGTACCTGCCGCTCCGGCAAATAGGAGGGCTACTGTTCCGATAAGCAGCTTTGGAATGCGCAGTGCTTTGATCAGATAGCGCTGATGGACATTTTCTACTCGTGCCATGATGCGATCGGAAAAACCTAGGAGCACTTTTTTCTTCCTGCTCAGGACCAATGCGCTCATCATCGGTACATACGTAAGAGAAAGGATAAAGGCCCCGGTCAGGGCAAAGGCCACGGTCTGCGCCATGGGCTTGAACATCTTACCTTCAATCCCGCTCAGTGTGAAGATGGGGAGGTAAACAATCAGGATAATAATCTGGCCGAAGACAGCACTATTGACCATTCGGGTGGCCGAAGAAACCACTTGCTTATCCATTTCACCGGCACTGAGTCTATTGCTTTGTGCGAATTTTTCGGAACGGGTCAACTGGTGCATCACCGCTTCCACGATGATTACAGCACCGTCTACGATGAGTCCGAAATCCAATGCACCCAGACTCATCAGGTTACCGCCTACTCCAAAGATGTTCATCATGATAATGGCGAAAAGCATCGATAACGGAATGACGGAGGCAACTAAAAACCCGGCCCTGAAGTTTCCAAGGAACAGTACAAGAATGAAAACCACGATCAGCGCTCCCTCTACCAGGTTGGTTTTAACCGTAGCGATGGTATTATTGACCATTTTGGTCCGGTCGAGGAATGGTTCAATAACGACACCTTCCGGCAGGGTTTTCTGTATCTCTTCGATACGTTCTTTTATATTCGCAATCACCTCATTGCTGTTGGCTCCTTTGAGCATCATGACAATAGCGCCTGATACCTCACCTTCATCGTTGTAGGTCATCGCCCCGTACCGGGTGGCATATCCAATGGTGACCTCGGCGACATCACTGATAAATACGGGTGTTCCTGCCGATTGAACAGTGATATTTTTGATGTCTTCTTCACTGCTGATCAAACCTTCGCTGCGGATAAACAAAACGACAGGACCTTTTTCGATGTAGGCGCCGCCGGTATTCTGGTTGTTATTCTCCAGGGCCTCAAAAACATCGTTAATTGTCAGGCTATGGGCTTGCAGCCGCCGGGGATCGATCGCAATTTCATATTGCTTCAACTTGCCGCCGAAGCTGCTGACCTCTGCCACGCCTTTCACTCCCAGTAATTGTCTTCTGACAATCCAATCCTGAATGGTGCGAAGGTCGGTTGCATCATACCGGTGTGTATACCCTTTTTCCGGGCGGACTACATATTGGTAGATCTCGCCCAAGCCGGTAGAGATCGGACCTAATTCCGGTACGCCTATTCCTGCAGGAATCTGGTCTTTTACCTGTTGCAGTCGTTCTGAAACCTGTTGCCTGGCCCAATACACATCGGTATTGTCGCTAAAGACGATGGTGACCAGGGATAATCCAAAGCGTGAGAAGCTTCTGATTTCTTCAATACCGGTAATTGTAGTGTTGGCCTGTTCGATAGGAAACGTTACAAGCCGCTCAATATCGGGCGCACCAAATGAAGGAGCTACTGTTATGATTTGTACCTGATTATTGGTGATATCGGGTTGGGCATCAATGGGTAGTCTGGTAGTTTCGTAACTGCCATATAGGATCAGAGCTAGCGTAAATAGCCCTATAATGAGTTTATTCCTCACGGAAAACTCAATGATTTTAGTAAGCATACTGGAAGAACCTGTGAATCGAATGGTTAATAACTGGGGCAATAGCGCAATGTCCGGATTTTATTTCCGGAAAAGAGGCGCATAAGCAAAGCAGGGTAGTCGATTAACAGAATTTTGGCGGTTGCCAGATAGCCTGAAGGTGAGAAGAAGGCACAGCGCCGTCTTGGTAACAGACAACTTGCCTGGATATCGAAAAATCAGTAATGTGCCCGGATAAATAGTCAGGGGAGTCAGGAGGAACTATTAATATGGTCAGGACATCTGCGTGCCGCATAAAGGGAAGCTTCATGTCGGTTTCCCAATCCGCATCCTTTTCGTGCCCGCCATAGTGATGTACCAGATACCCCCAAAAAGTCATACCCTTGTCGTGTTCCTTATGTTCGATAAAATGGGATATCAACACCGGAATTTTCAACAGCTGCCCTAACTCAGTGGTTGAAAAAAAGTAAGCAGCTAATAAGAATATGACCAACAATTTTTTCACTGGTACAAAGATACCCTTTTTTGGAATAAGTTGCATTTCGGGACCTCCGCAACTTTGGCTCAATCTCATTTTACGGAGGATCTTACGGAGCTCATAGCGGGCGGTGTCAGGATGTCCAAACGGTGGATTTTGTGCGCCAAAATTTGTCGGTACAATGGCAAAAAGAGCCTTTCAGAACCTCTCAAGTCATTTTCCTCCGTGTTTTTACCGCTGTGCCCTCCGTGTTGCTTTTTTCCCGGTGTCAGCGTAGGAACCGGGGATTTTCAAAAAGCAATTTGCTAAAGGCCGTTTTATGCTTGAACCCAAAATGGTCTGTGGAGACACCGTTTTATGCTTAATTCCCAAAATGGTCTGTGGAGACACAGACCATGGATGGATGATCCCAATTTTGCAAATTCGGGCGGGCCCAAAAGACAAAAGAGCCCGTTTGAACAGGCTCTTTGTTGAATTTCTTACTAGAAAAAGAAGGGGAGAAAGACGGGGTTCGAACCCGCGACCTTCGGAACCACAATCCGACGCTCTAACCGGCTGAGCTACAATCTCCGTTTGGTGCCACAAAAGTAGAAAAAGGATTGCATCCTTACAAATGGAATGCAATCCTTTTTTAAACTTTTATTTTACAGCCTTAAAATTTTTTTCGGCAGCATTCCAGTCAACAACATTCCAGAAGGCATCGATATAGTCAGGGCGTTTGTTCTGATACTTCAAATAATAGGCGTGCTCCCATACATCCAGGCCGATAACCGGTGTCCCCTTGGCCTCGGCGACATCCATCAGCGGGTTATCCTGGTTAGGTGTAGAGGTGACGGCTACCTCACCGTTGCCTGTTGCGATCAACCAGGCCCATCCGGATCCGAAGCGGGTTGCGGCTGCCTTCTTGAACTCTTCTTTGAGACCGTCGAAAGAACCGAATTTTGCATCAATTGCTTTGGCAAGATCACCTACTGGTGCGCCACCTCCTTGCGGAGAAATAGTGTTCCAGAAAAATGTGTGGTTCCAGTGTCCTCCTCCATTGTTCCGGACTGCCGGGGAAATAGCGCCGGCATTGGCAACAAGTTCCTCCAGGGATTTGCCTTCATTATCAGTACCGGCAATCGCATTGTTCAGATTGGTGACGTAGGCCTGGTGGTGCTTGTCATGATGGATTTCCATTGTCTGAGCATCAAAATGAGGCTCCAATGCATCATTTGCATAAGGTAACGGATCTAGTGTAAAAGCCATTGTTATCAGATTTATTTGAAAGAATAGTAATTGTCTACTTGTTAAACAGAGCCTACGGGGTTTATGTTCGAAGTTGGGAGAAAAATTTTAAAAGCAGGTCGCTGCACGCTGTTTCCAAAATGCCGCTTTGAACAATGGTTTTGGGGTGTAAAGGGGAAGGGGTTAACCGGCTATAACCCCTTTTAGGATCAGAGGCCCCGTAAACAACCCGTCCGATCTGAGCCCAGAACAATGCACCTGCACACATAGGGCAGGGTTCCAGTGTTACGTACAGGGTACAATCGGGCAAATACTTGGCGCCCAGGTGTTCAGACGCGGCCGTGATGGCGAGGATTTCAGCGTGTGCGGTTACATCATTCAGACGTTCCGTCTGATTTTGAGCACGTGCAATAATCCTGTTTTGACACACAATAACGGCCCCGACCGGTATTTCACCCGCAGCTGCGGCTTCTTCCCCCAGCCTGAGGGCTTCTGTCATGTAATGAGTATCTGCAAAATAAAACATAGGAAGCGGTTGGGGCCTGTCCTTTACTGTTTTAAAATTTTGACAAGGGCCCTGTCGTTGCCGTTTCGGATATGCATCAGGTAGATACCGGAAGGAAGTGATGAAAGTCGAACCTCCGTGATTTTTGATTGAATGTTCTGCGTTTTAAGCGTCCGCCCGGTAATATCCATAAGCTGCATGACGGCATTGCCCGGCTGGATTGCTTCCGTTATTGCTATCGTACAGGTTTCTTCTATCAGCGTAGGAAGCACTTTTACCCAGTTATTCTTCTCCGGTTCTATTCCCAGGATCGGATCTACCTGGATCCGCGATTGCCCGTTAATAGCCCCCGACCCGCATGCATTGATTACTGATGTCAGGGTATACACGGTGGTGGTGTCGGGGGTGAGACTCAGTAGGAAAGGCGAGACATCCGTCGTAACGGGGGGGAATGTTGCTTTGCCGTTGCTGTAGCTAAAGGTCCAGGGAGCGTTTCCTGTGAGTACTACAGGGATTTGCGCGGTTTCCCCGATCAGAATAGTCTTATTTTCGGTAAGCGTAGCCGTGGGCAGGGGTTGTACCGTAACCGAAACCCCGCTCACACTCCCGACAATGGGGGGAAGTGCACTTTCTCCGACAACGCGAATGTAGTAATTGCCGCCGGATAAGGTGTCGGGCACGGTCCCGTTTGCATTGGTGCCCGAAATGGTTGTAGGGATGGTGACAAAGCTGTCGTCGTCTTCGCTTTTGCTTACCTGTATGACAAATTTATTGTCAGACGGGAACGTGCCGGATCGCTGGAAGGGGACCGTAAGGATTTTTCCGGCACAGATGGTAACCAGATTGGGGTTACCGGTAGTGATGGTAGGGATCAGCACGGTTACTACCGCATTTCCGATCGGCGTACCTTCCCCGCAGCTATTCGACACATTCGTCACCAGGTAAGTAGTAGTCGTGGATGGCTGGACCTGGATCAGCAGGGGGTTATGTTCCGTGGAGCCTTCGAGGCCGTTGGACAACTTATAGCTCCAGGGACCCTCACTGGTAAAATCAATTTTAATGGTAGCTGTTCGGCCGTATTCAATGGAGGTTGTTCCAGAAATAGTCGCCGATGGTTTCGGTTTGATAGTGATTTTTATCTCTTCTTTGGGACTTTCGCACCCATTGTCTCCGGTTTGTGTAACATAAAAATACTGATCTCCCACGGATTGGGTGAACGGAGTAAAAGGATTGGTCTGCATTTCGCCTGTCGGACGGTACCACTTCAATTGTTGGCCGGTAGCTGTAAGCGGAACCGCTTCCTCGTTATGGCAGTAGGAGATCGGGGAGTTGACCGCCGGTTCGGGTGTGGTTTTTATCAGCACCTTGATTTCCGCCCGATCACCTTCGCATGCTTCCAACGTTTGGCTGACAAAGAAAGAGAAGTTGCCTCCTGTCATTGTAGAAGGAGTGGGAGCGGAGGCAACCGGGTTTCCGCCTGTTGCCAACTGCCCATACCAGTTGATCGTGGCAGCGGATTCGGGAGTTGCTGACAGCGCCGGTGCATCGTCAAACTGGCAATATTCCAGATTAGGGGTAACCGTCGGCAGACCTGGTAGCTTTTTTACCCGGATTTTCACCTCCCTGCGATTACCGATACAGCCTTTGGCAGTCTTCTGACTCACAAAGTAACTGAATTCCCCGGCTGTTTTCAGGTTAACGGAAGGAACGGTAGTGCTTTCGGTACCACCCGTAGCGGCAGCGGCCCAAAGCAGGCTGTTGCCACTTCCTGCAGCCGCTTTGTAAGGGAGCGTCTGGTCGGTCCGGGTCTGGCATTCTACCTGATTGGTAACGGTTGGTTGTGCCGGTAACGGATTGATGACCACATTTAAGCGTGCCCTGGGGCCTTCACAGGAAAGAGCAGCCGAATGTTTTTGAACCTGGCTTACGTAATAAGGTGTACTCCCGGCAGTGGTGGTTGAGGGGACCGGAGCAGCTGCCAGCGCGGTGCCACCGGTTTGTACGGTATACCAGCTGAGGGTATGGGCTGCGGCGGCAGTAGCTTCCAGCGCGGTTGCTACGGAGGCCTGACAAAACTCTTTCGGTGTGGTAACCGTTGGAGCCGCCGGCAAGGCTTTTACAACCATTGAAATAGCGGCACGGGGACTCTCACAACTGTTGACCGTCTGTGATACGTAATAGGTGCGCGTGCCTGCGGTAGTGGTGACCGGAGTGTAAGCAGTTGCCTGGCCGGTTCCCGCGGTCGCGGTGGTATACCACTTCAGCGTCCCGGTGGCCGTGGTCACCGAATTTAAAAGCTGGGTCGCTGTAACCGATGTGCTCTGGCAGACATCCGGTAATGCAGTCACAGTGGGGGCCGCAGGTACTTGTTTAATCACGACATCGATGCGGGCGCGATCACTTTCACAACCGTTAAGTGTCTGTGTTACATAGTAGGTTTGTGTTCCAACGGTAGTGGTGGTCACGGTCGGCGCGGACGTACTGCCAGTGCCTCCTGTGGCGGTGGTATACCACTTGAGGGCAGTGCCGGTTGCCGTTAGGGCAGCAGGTGTCTCGCCTCGGCAGTACGCTTTGTCGGTTACTACCGGCTTGGCGGTTTGGTAAACGTTCACCTTGATCGTCGCCTTGGGGCTTTCGCAGCCATTGACAGTTTGCGTGACGAAATAATCGACTGATCCGGCAGTGGCCGTGCTGACGACGGGTTTGGTAGCAGAACCGGTGCCGGACGAAGAAGTATACCAAAGCAAGCCTGTTCCGGTGGCCGTCAGCGCCGGGGCAGGGGAGGTGCCAAAGCAAGTATTAAGCGGACTTATAACGGTCGGAGCCGCCGGATTGGGTTTGACGACCAGGCTGATTTTAGCTCTGGGGCTTTCGCACCCGCCTACCGTGCGGGAGACATAAAAATCTTTGGTGCCTGCTGTGGCGGTGTTAGGGACGGGGGTTGTCGTGGAACCGGTCCCGTTGGTAGCAGTCGTATACCATCTGAGCTGTCCGCTGGCGCTGGTCACTTTTGCCAGTAACATAGCAGCAGTAACAGGTTGATTAAGACATACGTCGTCTAAATTTGTAGTGCCGGGAGCCGCAGGAATCGCGTTGACGACCAAACTGATTTTGGCCCTGGGGCTTTCACACCCGTCTACGGTTTGGGAGACATAAAAGTCTTTGGTCCCTGGGGTTGTAGTACTGGGGACGGGTGTCGTAGTCGAACCAGTTCCGCCGGAAGGACCGGGATACCATTTGAGTTGTCCGCTGCCGCCGGTTACTTTCGCCAGGAGCATGGCAGCCGTCACGCTGCTGTTCACACAGGTATTGTCCAGATTGGAAACAGCAGGAGCAGTAGGGACAGCATTGACCTGGAAGCTCAACGGAGCCCGCGCGCTTTCACATGACCCCGATTTTTGAGACACGTATAATGTTTTGGTACCTGCAAGGGCGGTCAGGCCGGCAACGACAGGAGAAGCGGTACCAGTCCCACCGGTAGCGGCTGTGTACCAGAGTAAGGACGCACCACCGCTGGCTGTTACCGCGGCCGTCAGGGTGCCGGCAGTAACCGGTGTTCCCTGGCAGACATCCGCAACGGTGCCGCTGATTACAGGTGCGGCCAGATTCGTTACGGTAAAGGCGGCGCTTTCTTTCGATACCGCAGGATTACTGGCGAGTACTTTGATTTTATAGCCCGCGCCGGTTGCCGAACCGGCCGGAATGGTGACACTGGCGGGTGAGGTGGCTGTGCCCAGGTTGACAGGGGATGTAAAGCTCCCGGCTGCATTGGAAAGCTGTATCGTAAACTGGTTACCTGCTGCGAAAGTTCCGGTAGTAACAAAGGTAACGGATACGTCGCCGCCTGCACAAGCAGGAACGGGTGTCACCGTTACGGTAGTAATGGTCTGCGCCAGTACACTGGTCAGGGTAAACAGGATAACAGTAAAGAGTGTGAATAAGCGTAGACGCATAGGTTAATTTTTAAACCGGATGAATAATAAAGATTCCCAAAGTTAGAGATATTTTTTTAATGCGGGGATTGGAATTCTCCTGAATAAACTAACGGTAATCCTGTGCTGCACGCGTACGGAAGGTTAGCTCTCAACGGGCCTCAGCAGGGCTTCATAGGCAATATCATGAATTCTTCTGCGGGTGCGTAAGGTGTTGATCCGGTTGTTATTGGCCTGGGGATGAACCCGGTTGGAAATAAAGATATAGATGAGGTCTTTCGCGGGGTCCACCCAAACAACATTGCCTGTAAAACCGGTATGTCCGTAAGTCGCCTGCGAAGCGACTTCCGAAACATACGAGCTGTTCGAACTGATGTTCGGTTTGTCCCACCCCAGGCCTCTGTGCGCCTTGTCCAGGTGCAGCCGGGTGAAAAGAGCGATGGTTTCCGGGCGTATAAACTGGGTTCCGTTATAGAGCCCTCCCCAAAGGTTCATCTGAAACAGGGTGACGAGGTCGTGTGCATTTCCGAAAAGACCTGCGTGACCTGAGGTTCCCCCATTAATAGCAGCCATTTGATCGTGAACGGTTCCCTGGAGGAGCTCCTTCCTGAAATTGGTGTCGTCCTCGGTGGGAGCAATCCGGGAAGCCGGGAAGCGTTTGAGCGGATTAAATGTCAAATGAGAAAGTCCGAGCGGTTCGTACAGGTTATAGGTAATGAAGGCATCAAGGGGCGCACCGCTGATGCGTTCCACAATTTTTTGAAGCACCAGGAAGCCCAGGTCGCTGTAGACATAGACGGGTTTTCCCTCCGACATCCCTTTCCGGTGCAAGGGAGATTCAATGATCCATTTCCAAACGGAATCCTGCAGGGAGGGTTTGGCAAATACCCCTGAAGCTACCGGAAGTGTGTAGCTGCTATCGGCGGTAGTGCGGTAATAGACCGGGGATAAATCCCCCTGACCTGTCAAGGTAGATTTCCATAGCTTAGGATAAAAAGGTTGGAGACCGGAGCGATGCGTCAGGAGGTCCCGGACGGTAAAAGTTTGTTTGTTGGTTCCGAGTAATTCAGGCAGGTAAAAGGAGGCCTTTTCGTCCAGGTCAATGGCACGCTGATCGTATAGCAGCATCACAGCCTGCGTGGTAGCCGCTACTTTTGTAATGGATGCCAGGTCGTAAAGTGTTTCATCCGTTACGGGCTCTTCGGTACCATAGCGCAGGTGCCCGTAATTTTTGTCAAATACAACCTTCCCTTTGTGGGCAATAATTACCTGGCATCCCGGAAAAGCTTTTTGTGTAATTGCTTCTTTCACCACCTGGTCGATGCGTGACAGAATTGTTCCGTTCATCCCGACACTCTCGGGTACTCCGTAGCTGACCCTCCCCAATACCGGGGTAGAAATATGGCTTCCTTCCTTGTATATGCCTGCCGCGACAGGGAGTGATGCCGTGGAAGTGACGGCCCCGAAAACCAGCTGTGCTGCTGTCCCCTGGACGTGGGCATCGTCCTGATACGCGCAAATAACCGCCTCCGTTTCCGGGAAAACTGCGAGGCTGTAAGGGGTCCCGAATGTACACAGGATCATTTTGGTGCCTTGCTGCTTCAAGCGGTTGATAACAGTCAGGGCGGCTGCCGGGATGTTGTAATTGTTTTTATGGCCCGACCGGATGCGATGTACCGCGACAATCACGGCGTCGTAGCCGGCCATATTGGCAACCATTTCATTGAGGTCGCGTTCCGATTGATTCGTGGTGTAGAAATTAAAATGCCGGACCTCGGCATAGCGGCTGAGCATTTGCTGAAAAGTGGTGCCGTTTCCATCTCCTACGGATAAGCTGGCGAGCTTACGCGGGCTGTCATCGATGGGTAGGAGGGAGCCGTCATTTTTTACAACGGTAACGGCGGCCTCACCCAGTTGCTTGTTTAATTCGACGGCGTGCCCGGTGGTCAGCTCTTTCTGCAGGTTTTCCATGGTCACCGGTACGTACTCGTTTAATCCGGCAAAGTATTTGGCCCGTAGAATGCGTTTTGCTTTCTGATCGATAAAGTCCTGGGAGATCATCCCTTTCTGAAGCGCTTCCTTGATTTTGGCAATGGTTTCCCCGATGGCCTCCGGCGTGACCAAGATGTCGTTTCCGGCAAGCAAAGCCTGCAGATTGACATCGGCGGGTTTTCCTGCTTTCAGGACGCCTTTCATGTTCATGGCGTCGGTAAACACAATTCCGCGGAATCCCATCTCCTTGCGCAGCAGCCCGTCGATAATACGGGGAGAAAGAGAAGAGGGGAGGTTATGGGTACTGTCCAGTCCCGGAACGTATAAATGCCCGCTGAGAACGGCCAGCAGACTATCTTTGATCAACTGCCGGAAGGGATAAAGTTCTGCTTCCAGCAGCTGTGCTTTTGAGCGGTTAACCACCGGAAGGGTAAAATGGGAATCCGATTCGGTATCCCCATGGCCCGGAAAATGCTTGGCTACTGCGAGCACGCCCTGGTGTTGCAGCCCTTTCATATAGGCCTGGGCTTTCCTGGCGACATTTTCAGGGTTTTCTCCAAACGACCGGGTGCCGATAACCGGATTTTTAGGGTTGCTGTTAACGTCCGCTACCGGGGCAAAATTAACATGTATACCCAGCCGCTTGCATTGCTTGCCGATTTCATATCCCATCTGATAAATCAATTCGGTGTCATGCAAGGCCCCCAATGTCATTTGACGAGGGAAGGAAAGCGTGCTGTCCAGGCGCATTCCCAGCCCCCATTCGCCATCAATTCCGATCAACAATGGTACTTTTGATAACGCCTGGTAACGGTTGGTCAGCGTGGCCTGACGTACAGGACCGCCCTGAAAGAACAGAAGTCCCCCCAGGTGATAGCGCTGCAGCAGGCTTTCAACTGTTTTGTATTCGGTCTCATTCCGGTTGGAATAAGTCCCCAGCATAAAAAATTGCCCGATCTTTTGTTCCAGGGTAAGCGTATTAAAAATACTATCTACCCACGCACCATCAGGGAGCACCTGTGGCGGGCCGGCAGGCCGTAACAGCTGCAGCCGGGGCTTCGCCGGTACAGCTGCGATCGTACTGTCTTTGTCTTCTTGTCTTAGAAAAGGGTTATCCGGTTTGCCGGGATTGAAAGCTGTTACGCCCCCCGAGATCACCCAAAGCAAAAAACCGGCAAGAAAGCTTCTTTTTACTACTACATTCAGACCTTTGAACCTCTGTTTCATCTAACTACTACTTGCTGATCGTTCGCATGGTGTGAAGTACAACGATGAAATATAATAAAATGAGATGATAATACAAAAAGGTTTACCGCAGGAATTCCGGTAAACCTTTTTGGAAGGAGATTTTAAGGCGTCAGCAGGCTGTTTACCGCGCTTTGATGATTTCAGTAAAGTCGCGCGATTTTAAAGAGGCGCCTCCCACAAGACCGCCGTCTACATCGGGTTCCGCGAAAAGTTCTGCTGCGTTGGCGGCGCCCACACTCCCTCCGTAAAGAATGGGAATGGCGGCGGCCACTGCTGTACCGTACCGGCTGGCCAGGTGCGTACGCAATGCCTGGTGCATTTCCTGCGCCTGGCCGGCAGTAGCGGTTAACCCTGTCCCAATGGCCCATATCGGTTCATAGGCAATCACCACTTTCGAGATCGCGTCCACATCCAGGTGAAAAAGGCTTTCGGTCAGCTGGTTTTTTACAAAAGCGATATAGTCTTCCTGCTGCCGTTGTTCCAGGGATTCCCCGCAACAGAAAAGCGGTATCAAGTCATTCTCCAATGCAATGTTCACTTTGTCTGCCAGTTGGGCGTTGGTTTCACCGAAATACTGGCGCCGCTCACTGTGGCCGACGAGCGTGTAGGTGATCCCAAGTGATTTTACCATCGGAGCAGCGAGTTCACCCGTATAGGCGCCGGATGCTTTTTCATGAATATTCTGGACACCCAGAAGAATATGCGGGGTTTCGGCCAGGTAAGGTTTAAGCGCGGAACTATAAAGCGCCGGAGGAAACAGGATGACTTCTACGTCACTGCGTACTTCATCTTTTACCATATGGACCACCTCCGAAACCAGGCTCACTGCTTCCCCGAAGGTTTTATTCATTTTCCAGTTACCCGCTACTATTTTCTTTGCCATTGAGAGATTTATGATTTAGTTGGTAGTTACAGTTTCAAAATGCAAAAATAGGGTTTTAAAGTGGGCGGGAGAAGGCATCCCGCTACTAAAATGTTCTTAAAGCTGTCGCCCCGCTTATCCCTTCAGAAGTATGCCTTGCGAAAGGAAGCAGGAGAAGGGCATGGCGTACCTTTCCCGGATGGTCTGATCATTCCACTTCAACGACTACATCGTCGCTTAACGGATGGGCTACGCATGTCAGGATGAACCCTTCTTTGACTTCGGCTTCTGTGAGAGAATCGTATTCGTCGAGATGAACGTTCCCTGACAGGCACCGGCCCAGACAGGCGGTACACATCCCCGCCTGGCAGGAATACGGAAGGTCGATGTCCCGCTCCAGCGCTGCTTCCAGGATGGTCTGATGCGGGGCTACGGGTAGCAGGTATTCCTGCCCTTCGTAGTGAAGGGTAATCTGGCGGGTAGTAGCCTGTGAAGACGTCTCATCGGCTGCCGGAGGTTCCGCTGGTTTGAGCAGGGTCGTGAAGCTTTCATGAAAAATCTGAGTGGCCCCCAGAATGGTCAGCGCCTGCCGGGCCTCCTCCATGAAGAGGTCCGGACCGCAGAGAAAGCACACCGCCTGGCTGTAATCGGGTACGTCTGCAGTTTCGAGGATTTTTAAAAGCCGTGTCTTCGTTAGCCGTCCGCTTTCGCCGGGCCAGTCGGCGGGAGGCATCGTCAGGGAGTGAACTACTTTGAAGCGGGAACGGTATTTCTGCTGAAGGGTGTCCAGCTGGTCCCTGAAAATAATATCGGTTATCCGGCGGTTGGCGTTAATAAGAATGACCTGGCTTTCCGGCTCAACAATCAATATGGACTTGGCAATAGAAATCAACGGGGTAATCCCGCTGCCGGCTCCGACTAAAACGACGGTCCGGCTGACGTCTGCATCAGGTTCTATTCCGAAAGTACCCATGGGTTCCATCACTTCCAGGATATCCCCTTCTTTAAGCCCGTCGGCAAGAAAGGCAGAAGCCGTCCCTCCGGGCAGTTTTTTGACTGTGATGGCGGGCGAAACGTCGGTATAGGGAGAACTGGACATGGAATACGAACGCCTTATTTTCTTGTCGTTTTCCTGCGGCAGCAATACGGTTAAAAATTGTCCCGGTTTGTACTTGATCAATTCATTCAGAGGGTGCCAGAAATGGATACTTACGGTATCGGCTGTTTCTTGGACTACTTCTTTTACTTTTAAAAAATAATACTTACTCATGACAGGTGCCCATGCACGCTTCTTGTACGATTAATAAAGCACAAAGGTAGGGGTAATTTGTCGTTTTTGTGTGGTTGCCCTGTCGAAGAAGCAGGTGACAGGGGGCGGAGCGCCGTGTACTGGCAGGGGGGATGGATACAAGTAAGCCGCTGCAAAGGGTTTCCGTAGCAGCGGCTTACAGGTTAATTACCGGATATCATTTTTGGTAAGACCGTATTGTTTGAGCACGTCATCCGGAACACCGGTCCAGACATTGGGAGTATTTCCTTCGTAACCAATGTCTTTGATCCCGATTTCACTGGTATAAAAGCCAGTGGCCGTCAGGTTGCGCATCAGACTGAAAAAGTTGGCGCCGTGTGTGAACTCGGGTTTTACGTCCAGCGGGTACGCAATATCATCAACGATTTGAATACGCTGAGCGGCTGTAATGTCCGTAAAGTTTTTTTCGAAGCGCTTATTGGATTCGATATCCAGCCACTTCAAGCCGCCCCGCAGGGGCACCTGGTAATGAGGCATATCCTTTACAATAAAGTCGATAAATTCCGTCACGCCGGCCTGGGAGGCGCTTCCGGACGTATTGTCGGCGGGAATAATGATATCCGACAATACGGTAATAGTAGCTAATTCATGTTTGGTCAGAAACTGTTCTTTTTTAAGACGGGCGTCACGAATGGCTTCATCTTTCAGACGTCCGGCGGGAATTTCGATGTCTTCCGAAAGCGCTTCCATGAGCGCCTTCTCATCGTGTTGTTCAGCAAGAGCCTGCTGTGGATTAAAACCCGCTATCCCCAGTGACGTAAGGGTTAAGGCTTTTAAGGTGTCTCTCCGTTTCATATATGATCTTTTATAAAATCCTAAACTAAAAATGCGGTACCGCTTCGACTAGAGTTCTTTCTTCTTGACTTTATCCAGGATATAATCCGAAGTTCTCCAGGAGAGTGCCAGGATCGTCCAGGTTGGGTTTTTATCCGCCTGAGACACAAAAGAAGCGCCATCGGCCACGAATACGTTTTTGAGATCGTGGGCCTGGGCGTACTTGTTGAGTGCCGAGGTTTTGGGATCATTTCCCATCCGGGCTGTTCCGACCTCGTGGATGATCTGTCCGGGAAGCGCGAGACCATAATCGTTTTCCGGACCGGGCTTGGTACCGAGTGCGACGCCGCCCAGGGCATGAATCATTTCTTCAAATGTCTCATGCATGTGTTTGGCTTGTTTGCGCTCGTAATCACTCCATTTATAATTGAACCGCAATACAGGGATCCCGTATTTATCCACTACGTTCGGGTCGATCTCACAATAGTTATCAATTACGGCCACTGCTTCGCCGCGTCCGGCAAACCCGACGTTGGCGCCATAAAAACGACGGTAATCTTCTTTCAGGGAAGCCCCGTAACCGCCGGCCTTTTTCTGGGTTCCGTTTTTGTCGGGATATTTGCCGTTTTGTCCTTCTATTCCGAATCCGAATCCGTAGCCGGGCATGTGCATGCCGCCGCCGTACTCGATATGGTATCCCCTCGGGAAATCCAGTTTTTTGTTATCCAGCCACCACGGAGTGTAGACATGCATTCCGCCCACGCCGTCTTCATTATACCGTTTGCGATCCATCAGGTGGGGCAGGAAAGCACTTCGGGAGGCGCCGGTAGAATCGTGAAGGTATTTGCCGACCACACCGCTGGAATTGGCCAGGCCGTTCGGATAGCGCTGCGATTTGGAATTCAGCAGAATACGGGAGGTTTCACAGGCGCTGGCAGCCAGGATGACGATTTTTGCCTTGACCGTTTGTTCTCCCAGTGTTTCCTTGTCGACATACGAAACCCCGGTAGCCAATCCGGTATTGGGGTCGGTTAATACTTCCCTGACCATGGCGTTGTTAATCAGGGTAACATTCCCTGTTTTCAGCGCCGGAATGACCAGGACTGACGAGGAAGAGAAGTCGGCATAAGCCTGACAGGCCCGGTTGCATTGACGGCAGTAAAAACAAACACCGCGTTCGTTGTTGATAGGTTTGGTCAGGATGGACAGACGCGACGGAATGACGGGTACGTTCGCCTTTTTCCCCGCGTTGGCAAGCAGGAGTTCGTGCAGCCGTGGTTTGGGGGGCGGCAGAAAAATGCCATCCGGTTCGTTCGGGAAGTTTTCAACGGTTCCAAAAACGCCGACGAGTTTATCGACCTGGTCATAGTAAGGCTTTACGTCGTCATAGCTGATGGGCCAGTCTTCTCCCAGTCCGTCTTCACTTTTTCTTTTAAAGTCTTTAGGGCCGAAACGCAGGGAGATTCTTCCCCAGTGATTGGTCCTTCCCCCCAGCATACGTGAGCGGAACCATTCAAACCGGGTGTTCCCCGTGCGGGTATAGGGCTCTCCTTCAATTTCCCATCCTCCCCAGGCAGCATCAAAATCACCAAACGGACGGTGATTTCCGGCGCCGCGACGGGGCGATTCCCAAGGCCATTGCAGCTGGGTAATATATTTCGGATCTGCAGGGTCAAAATACCCTCCTGCTTCAAGGAGGACGACTTTGGCTCCGGCCTTGGACAGCTGATAGGCGGCCATTCCGCCTCCTGCACCGGATCCGACAATGGCTACATCGTATTGCGTAGCTTGTTGTTTGATATGAAAACTCATTGCAACGGTAAAATATGGGTGTTGATTATTGATATGACAAAGAGTAAAAGTAATACGAATGTTACTGAATGAAAGTACTATTTTATATTATTTAGAAATATTAAAAATACAGAAAGTGGCCATAGAGGCGATATGAAGTGGATTGCCGCTCCGTGATAGCAGCGGCTTCGGTGGTAATAACCGTAAGCGCCGCAGGGTCGTCAATTCGTATTCCCGGTTGTTCCGTCGTTAGCATACGGGGAGTAAATCCGGGGAAAAGAAGAACGCAGGAGCGACCTGCCGGACGGTATTCCAACCATCCGGGAACTGATACGCTTTATCAAGCGTTCGGCGTTGCTGAAAACAGCGCTTACGACAACGAATCCGTTTCCTTTTGTTGGGGGAGGCAACAGGGAGACAGCCAGGTCGTTAGATAACCCGGCGGTCATTATTTCAGGAGGTTCACAAGAGTTTTTAGGAAATAATTTGTATTCCCTGTCAAAGTTGTTGTAATATTGGTTTTTGTTACTATATGTTATTTGAAGATTTTAATTTCAACGAGGGATTGCTCAACGGTATGCAATCCATGGGCTACAAGTCTCCCACCCCCATACAACAGCAAGCAATTCCCATCATACAGGAGGGGAAGGACCTGATTGCCTGTGCCCAGACCGGCACCGGAAAGACGGCTGCTTACCTGCTGCCTGTCATGGACCGGATCGCCGTTACGGAGAACCGACATTTGAACACCCTGATCATTGCTCCCACCCGTGAGTTGGCGGCTCAGATCGACCAACAGGCCGAGGCGCTGGGATATTTTATTAATATCAGTTCCATTGCCGTATATGGCGGCGGCTCCGGCGCGGAGTGGGACCAGCAACGCAAGGCGTTGCGCCTGGGAGCTGACATTGTCATTGCAACACCCGGAAGGCTGATTGCGATGCTGGCTTCGGGTGAGGTCCGGTTCGATCAGTTACAGCACCTGATCCTGGATGAAGCCGACCGCATGCTGGACATGGGTTTTTACGACGATATTATAAAAATTATCAAGTACCTGCCTGAAAAGCGGCAAACCCTGTTGTTTTCGGCTACCATGCCCCCTAAAATCCGGAAGCTGGCCAATACCATCCTGCATCAGCCTGAACAGGTCAATGTGGCGATTTCCAAACCGGCAGCCGGCATCCTGCAGCAGGCTTATATGGTGTATGACAGCCAGAAGGTGGGCTTGCTGAAGCATATTCTGAATCAGAATGACTACAGCAGTATTATTATCTTTTGTTCAACCAAGGATAATGTAAAGGTGCTGGACCGGGAGCTGAACCGGCTGGGATTGTCTATCGAAGCGTTTCATTCCGATCTCGATCAAAAAGAAAGGGAAGAAATAATGCTGCGTTTTAAAAACAAGCAATTGAAAATTCTCGTGGGAACGGATATCCTTTCCCGTGGAATCGACGTGGAAGGGGTAGGGTTGGTCGTCAATTATGATATCCCCCCGGATCCGGAGGATTATGTTCACCGTATCGGCCGTACGGCCCGGGCAGACAGCACGGGAACCGCCATTACCTTTATAAATGACAAAGCATCCCGGAAATTTGCCGGAATTGAGGACCTGATCGGGAAAGAGGTAGCTAAAATCCCTCTTCCGGAGCACCTGGGGCCGGCGCCGACCTATCTGCCGGCTTCCCGTAATCCGTCACCCCAGCGCAGGTTTAACCGTAACCGTACGCCGAATAAGAGCAAGGCCTCTAAGCCAAAAGGGTAGTCGGCGAAGCGGCGCTTCCGGAAAGGTAGTCAGCGGGGTTACCATTTTTTGAAAATCACATAAACCGCCGCGACGATCAGGAAAAAACCGACCAGGTAATTCCATTTGATGGGTTCTTTTAAGTAAAAGACTGCAAATAGGGCGAAAACGAAGAGACTGATTACCTCCTGTATGGTTTTCAGTTCAAATGCATTGAACCGTAACGAACCGATGCGGTTAGCAGGGACAGCGATCGAGTATTCGACAAGTGCAAGTGCCCAACTGATAAGAATGACGGTAAAAATGGAGGTTTCTTTGTACTTTAGATGCCAGTACCAGGCGGTAGTCATAAATAAATTAGACACTAACAGCAGCGCGATGATTTTCATGAATGCTACATTGCAGGATAAATGGACTGCAAATGTACATGCGCTTCAAGTGTCAGGCAATGGGCGAGGCAATAGTTTTAAAGCCATTTTATCAAACCGCCAACCTGTATACTGATTGCTGAAAGCCGATTACCGAAAGCCAATTTCCGACAAGCACAAAAAAGTCGGCCCTTATAGCAAAAACCGACTTTCTCACCTATGAAAACAAAACACTCTACTTTTACAATTAAAAGATAGAATGTTGCAAATGTATAAATATTTATAGTATTAATTTATTTTTTTTAACATTTTTTCGAGCTATGACCCGATTCTTTAAAAAACTGGCAATGCTTGCGGGGCTTCTTCCGTTTTTAGCTTTTAATTCCGGGAAGCCCACCCGGGTCGTTTTTTTTGGAGATTCTATTACGCAGGCAGGCGTAACACCGGTAGGGTATATTACACAAATGGATGCCTTGCTGAAAAGCCGGAATCTGACAGGAACCTACGAACTGCTGGGAGCCGGTATTGGAGGAAATAAGATTTACGATCTCTATTTGCGGATGGAGGAAGACGTGCTGGCGAAAAAACCGGATGTGGTTTTTGTCTATGTGGGGATCAACGACGTATGGCACAAGACTTCCCACGGTACCGGAACAGATCCGGATAAGTATGTGAAGTTCTATCAGGCAATTATTAAAAAACTTAAAGAGCAGAATATCCGCGTTATTCTGTGTACTCCTACTGTGATCGGGGAACGGGCGGATGCATCCAATCCGCAGGACGGCGACCTGAATCACTATGCCAATCTGATCCGCAGTCTGGCAAAAAATGAAGGGTTGGAACTATGCGATCTCCGCCGGACTTTTCAGGATTTTCTGGCAGGGCATAATCCCAATAACAATGAACGAAACATTCTGACCACCGATCGCGTACATTTAAACGAAATGGGCAATAAACTGGTGGCGGAATCAATGTTACAAGTGTTGCTGAAAGAATAGGGACAGAGAAGGCGATTTAAGAAAGGTATGTAAAGCAGGGTAATGGGCAAGACGTTTTGCCGTTGATAGTGATCATGGAGCGAATTTTAACAATTGTTGGGCTGTGGATGGCTTTCCAGATGCACGCAGGAGCTCAGAGCTCCCCGTCTGCACGGGAAGCTGCCACTCAGCGCTATGTAACCCTTATGTTGCTGAACCTGAGCAACGACGGGGCCGAGGAACTGAAACTAATCCATATGGCGCATGCTTATGGCATGAATTCGGTCTACCTCACCATACCCTGGGACCGGGTCTACCATAGTTCTCCTACTGACTCGCCGAAATGGCAGCAATACGATGAACAAATTCAATTGATTACGAGCCTTGGGATGTCGGTAGCAATCCGGATCCATGTCGCAAGGAATAAATCCCAACTGAATGGTTTTTGGGATTGGGAGAAGGACGGCATGAAGGATCACGCTAAAATTTCGCAAATGGGGGCGTTCCAGTCCACCACGTTCCGGTACAACTATGAACCGGCTGTCGCCAAGGCAGCAGGGTTTGTGACGGAGGTGGTGAACCGGTACAAGTGGGTACACGAGCAGCATAAGCTGGTGTTCGTCAGTGTTACCAATACGCCGGAACAGGAGGCCGGATTTCCGTACGAGAATTTTGAACCGGATACGAATACACCTAAGATTTATCCTGCCATTTATGAGTGCTCCGACCAGACCATGACCGAATTCAGGGCGTGGCTGCAGGATCATTATAAGAAGATAGAACGGCTGAACCTGGTTTGGGGAACGAACTTCGAGTCATTTGAGACCGCCGGTCCCCACCTGACGTTCTGGGAGCCGACCGCTACGTTTAGGCTGCGCTATGGGAAGGACTGGTACCTGTTCCGCCATGAGCAGATAAAAAAATATACGGAGACGATGATCCGGGCGGTAAAAAAGGTGGATTCCCAGATCAGGTACGTGTCGGATTACGGCTCGGTTTTTGACGAGGTGAGCAGTCTGCGAGGAACCACGCTTTTCGGAGATTTGAATAAAATGGCCGATGGTATCAAAATCAATGATGCCCCCGAGTCTGACAACAGGTTCACCATGGATGTGGTTCGGGGCGGGTTTCCGAGAGGCGCCTTTATGGCCAATGAAGTTTTTGGCCGGAGCGATTTGCCGCTTGTAGATGCGGAAACACAGCTGAATGAAAATTTTGCACACGGTGCAGACATGGTCACTTTTGTGATTTCCCTGACCCGCGAAATGACCCGCTTCCAGCCCGTCATCCGGAATGCAGTAGCCAACTGGCAATCCCGGCCCAAGTCGGAGCTGATCGAAAAAGAATCGCTTTATTACAGTCAGCTAATGGCTGTAGAGAAAAGTATTCTGGGGTTAATCTACTCCCATTGGCGAAATATGGCCTATGCAGATCCGGGCAATCCGCAGCCGGTCCGGGTACTTCCGGGAGACGATTTTCTGGTTCCGTCGTATTGGGACGTAGCCGCTAATCGTCCGCCCTATCTGAAAACTCCGCTTCCGATGCAGATTATAGCGGTGGACAGGGAGTTTCGTTTTGACATCCCGGAGGCAACGTTCGATGACCTGGACGGACACGTTGTCAGGATTCAAATGGACGGGCTGCCGGGCTGGATGCATTTTGACGGGAAAACACTGACCGGGAAATCCGGCACACTCGGAGATACCCGTATTCGGGTTACTGCAACGGATGATGAAGGCAGCACGTTTACGGCATTTCTTACCGTGCGAATTGATACCCGTGAAAATGCCAATAAACCGCCGGTGATGGGGATTCAGTTAGGGACCCTTGCGGTCCGTATCCATGAACCTTTTTCTTTTTCGCTGCCGGCGGGCTTGTTTACGGATGAGGACGGTTCGGTTACCAAAATAGAGGCGCTGGAATTACCCGGCTGGCTCCATTTTAAGGATGGGGTGTTCAGCGGCACCCCGCCGGAGCTTGGCGACTACCGGGTTATTCTGAAAGCCTACGACGATTTGAATGCGTTTGTAGAGACCTTTTTTGAACTGAAGGTTGTGGAACCCCAGTTTCTGAATGCTTCTCCTGAGATACGAAAACCGATTCCGGTTCAATACGGTCCTGAAAAGGAGCTGTTCAGCTACACGCTCGACTCGGATACGTTTGTGGATCACGACGGTTACATTGCCAGCGTGGTGCTGCAGGGGCAACCGACCTGGATGAGTATAAATTTCAACCGGATTTCCGGTACGCCGCCCGCAGAAGGTGAATACAGGTTTTTTGTCAGAGCTTATGACAATTATGGTGCGTGGGTAGATGCACCCTTTATTCTAAGGGTGGAAAAGCCCTTTCTTAATTTTACGTTACAGGAAGGAGGGAGAATAGCGGATCCTAATATTGTGAGACAAATTGCTGCAAACGATATTTTTCAACTGGATTCACTTCCGGAATTATTGAATATTGCCGTTTCAGGAAATTACAACTTCGATCGCCTGGTGCTCCGGGTTTCCGGACCGTATGAGTATGAGACGCGCACCCGGCGTGTCCCTTTTACCTATTATCCTGTTGGATCGGGGTTCAAACCGTTTATAGGACGGTATACGCTGAGCGGAGAAGCTTATACCTGGAATGACTCCCTGCTGTTTGTGTCGTCAATCGCCTTCAGTATCGGCAAGGGAGCGGATGGTGACCTCACCGGGGATATGCCCGAATGGACCGCCTATCCTGTCCCGTTCAGAGATGTGATCAATTTAAAGACAGCCCCCCACGAAGGGCCCTATCAGTTTACGGTCGTGAGCAGCGCCGGCCGGCGGGAAGCTATCCCGGCGCAATTTGTAACCACAATCGGCAGCCTTTCACAGCTTAATGTCGGGAAAATGGGCCTTCGAACGGGTGTTTACTTTATTGAGGCAGTCCGTGAGGGAGAAGTGCGCCGAAGGATAAAGGTGGTGAAGTATTGAAGGGAAATCATTCGGTTGTTAAAACGAGTATATGGCTTCTTCAGTAACCATCCTGTAACGACACTGTATTTCTGTTATTTCTTAAATAGTATGCTTGCATAATAATTTCTTTCCGGTTATTTTTGTATGGGTTCCCGGTGGACTACCCGTTACGTTTGATTATTCATTTTGACATCTTACTTATAGATATGGAAGTTGAGACCGAAAAGAAATTGACTATCAGAGGGGGTGAATTCCTGATCAGGGAATCAGAAGCCTCGGAAGTGTTTATTCCCGAAGAATTTTCGGAAGAACAGTTAATGATTGCAGATACCTGTTCCGATTTCCTCAAAGCGGAAATCTGGGATCGCCTGGATGAACTTGACAAAGCCGAAAGTCCCGAACTGATTGCTTCATTGATGGATAAAGCGGGTGAGCTGGGCCTCCTCGGGATTGCTGTGCCGGAAGCATATGGTGGTTTTGGGATGAGCTTTAATACCTCCATGCTCGTGACGGAACGGACAGGCGCCGGCCATTCATTTTCGGTGGCGTTGTCTGCGCATACCGGCATTGGTACCCTTCCGATTGTCTACTACGGGAATGAAGAGCAAAAGCAACAATACTTACCCAGATTGGCCTCGGGAGAGTGGAAATCGGCCTACTGTCTGACGGAACCCGATTCAGGGTCCGATGCCAACGCGGCCAAAACCCGCGCGGTGCTGAACGCGGAAGGGACACATTACGTGTTAAGCGGACAGAAAATGTGGATTACCAATGGTGGTTTTGCGGATTTATTCATCGTGTTTGCCAAAATAACGGATGAGAACGGGCAACCCGATAAGAACCTTTCTGCGTTTATTGTCGAGAAAAGCTTTGGCGGAATTACGATGAATCCTGCGGAACACAAGATGGGGATTAAAGGATCGGATACCCGCCAGCTGTTCTTCAATGACTGCCTGGTCCCGGTATCGAATCTGCTGTCGGATCGGGGCAATGGTTTTAAAATAGCCGTTAATATCCTTAATGTCGGCCGGATCAAACTGGCGGCGGCCGCACTGGGCGGGGCGAAAAAAGTGGTCGATGCGGCGGTCAGTTATGCCAGCGAACGGAAACAGTTCGGAGTGGCTATCGCAAGCTTCGGAGCTATACAATACAAACTGGCGGAAATGGTCACCCGTATTTTCGCTTCCGAATCGGCTGCTTACCGGGCAGGACAGCATATTGACGACCTGATTGCGACGTTAAAGGCGTCGGGAACGCCGGATGCACAGGCTAAATTAAAGGCATTGGAAGAATTTGCCATTGAATGTGCGTTGATGAAAGTACATGGTTCGGAAACGCTGGATTATGTAGTCGATGAAGGGGTACAGATTTACGGTGGAATGGGGTATAGTGCTGATGCACCGATGGACCGTGCGTACCGCGACAGCCGCATCAACCGTATTTTTGAAGGAACCAATGAGATCAACCGGTTGCTGACCGTGGACATGCTTCTGAAACGGGCGCTGAAAGGACAGCTGGACCTGATGGGACCGGCGATGGCGGTCTCCAAAGAGATCCTGTCCATTCCGGACTTTGGAAGTGAGGAGGAAGAGGGGCTTTTCAGCACGGAAAAGAAGGTGATCCGCAACCTGAAGAAGGCGGTTCTGATGGTAGCCGGTGCGGCAGTCCAGAAGTTTATGCTGTCGTTATCGGATGAACAGGAGATTATCATGGACATTGCCGACATGGGAATTGAGGTGTATGTGGCCGAATCGGTGTTATTGAGAGTCGAAAAGCTGACCAGCCTGAGAGGGGAGGAGCAAACGGCTATACAGCGTAAAATGGCAATACTTTACCTGCAGGAAGCGATAGAGAAAGTCGCGCGTTCAGGCCGGAGCGCCATCACCTCTTTTGCCGAAGCGGATGAGCTCCGGGTAATGCTGATGGGGTTGAAACGGTTTACAAAAGCCGAACCCGTGAATCTGAAGCAGCTCCGGAGAGAAATAGCCGGATCCCTGATAGCAGCAAATCAGTATCCTTTTTAACAAGAATGGGATGGAGACACAGTCTTTCATCCCTTTTTTGAGCTTTTACACCCTTTTTTTCTGGTTTACAGGATAAATTTCCTATCCAATCCCACACAAAGTCGATTTATTTTGATGTAACTTTGAGAGTTATTAGTGTGTACAAATGCCTCTAAGTCTCTAACATCTCATCTTTATGAACTGCAAGCGTTATACCTCATTGTTTTTCCTGACCTCTTTTATGCTGCTGCTGATGACAGCCCAGGCGCAGGATCTTACACCATGGACAAGCAATCCCTATGGAAATGAGTGGATTGAGGATTATACCAAGCCCTATGTACGTGTCGGCGTAACAGCTGATGGAGTTTACAAGGTTTCGTTAGCGAATCTGAATGCTAGGGTCGATGGAACACCCTTCACCAAAGAGAATGTCCAAATCTGGCATCGCGGGAAAGAGGTAGCTGTTATAAGTGCCAATGACACGGAAGTTGTCTTTTACGGCCAAAAAAACGATGGCGCGTCCGACGGGTTGATGTTCCGGCCGGGACCTGAGGCGCGGCTCGACAAAACAACCAGCTTTTATTCGTTTGAAGGGTCGTATTTCTTTACGACGGCCGATAGTCCGAAAAGAAGCACCAGCGTTAACGGACAGCCGGCAGCTGGGACGACGAAGGAAAGTTATAGCGTGCAAACGTTGATTCGGAATAACGGAGAAAAGTTGGACGTTAATGGTAAAAGTCGATTTGCTAATATGTATATGGGGTTTGCTTTTTCACAGGAGACAAATACCGATTTGCTTAATAGTAGTTTTTTTAATGCACCGAATGCCTTTATACAAGATGTTGCAAGCCCTTTGAATTTTTTTAGGTATGGAAATGTAATTGACGCCATACCCCCTACTGAATTTAAGGAGAAGTTTATCCTCAAAGGATACGTCGCTCAACCATCGGAACCTATTATCTTTGAGTATGCCGTACATGGAAATGGAGAATATAAATTAGTGGATGCATTGGATTCACATAACTATATCACGTCAATCAGCCCAGATGAGGCCGGACTGTATTCATCAGAGACAACTATTGAAACCAATGGTATTTATAACTTTGGTCATCGTAAATTGGAAGGTTTTGTTTTGAATCCAACAAATCACATATCTGATGACGGCGAGGGATACTTTGGTATTAAATCCAGTAAAACAGAAGACAGATTCAAAGATATGTTTGGATTTTCTTACTATAGCATAAGATACCCTCGTAAGCTGGACATGGAAGGACTCGTTTCTCATGAATTTAGTTTTTATAATTCAGTTACTGAGACACGTCAAGTCGAGTTAACGAATGTTGCTTCTGAAGCATGGGTATTTGATATTTCGGACCCGTATAATCCTGCACATATAACTAATACCAGTTATGCTGGAAATGTTTTGACAATGGACATAACTCGTACAGGTGAGCCATTGAAACTTTGGGTAGGGTTGCAAACGGTGGCAGTTCAGACAATAGAAGCATCTAAAGTGTATGAAGTATCGTTTAATGCCTTAGTTAGTAGAACGTCTCAAGAGGATTCAATTTTAGTTAATGGTGGTATTAACCCTTTGGCATACGATTATCTGATGATTACACATACGGATTTGCCTGCCAGAAATGTTCTTGAGGGAGCAAGAGAATATGCAAATTACCGAGGTAGCGGAGTGGGAGGATCTCGTCGGACATTGTTAGTTTCTATACGACAGCTTTATGATCAGTTTAATTATGGAGAGCCTAGTCCTCTGGCAATTCGCAGATTTGTTGATTATATGATTAGTGCTGGTGTTAGGGGAAATCACTATCTATTTATTATAGGACATGCAGTATCTTTTCCTAGAGCAATAGAGATAGAATTACCAGGACAAGTCCCAACATATGGGAATCCTGCGTCAGATGGATTATTGGTTTCTGAATTGAGACATTCCCCCCAGAGTGATCCCGACATACCTGCAATTCCTGTTGGACGTTTAACGGCTTTCAGTACTCAGGAAGTGAGGAACTATCTTAATAAGGTTAAGCAGTACGAATCTCAAACAACTGCCCAGTCTGCTAGCCAATTAGAATGGAGGAAGAAAGTACTTCAAATTGTTGGAGCTCATAACGGTCAGGTGGGGACGTTTAAAGGGGCTTTTAACCAAGCCCAAAGTAATATGCTTAATGAAGGCGTATACCCGTGGAGGATCGAAACAATAGCGAACGAGGATGCTCTGGGTAATTATGATAATACAAAGAAGATGGCTCCAGTGGATGAAAAAATTGCAGATGGAGGAGTGGGTATGATTGCTTATTTCGGACATGGAAATCGAGGGACAATGGCTTATAATATGGAGGATCCGAGCAAAGATCGGTATCAGCCATCTACATTTAATGGAAAATATCCGTTTGTCTATATTACTGGCTGTGGAGTTGGTGATGTGTATTATCAGTCGCAACAAGAACTTGCCGGAAAGTGGTTGGTCTTAGAAAATGAAGGGGCGATTGTGCTGATGGCTAACTCTTACAAGGCTTATATAGCAACTGTTAGTAGTTATATGAGTAAACTTTATGCAGGAATATTTGGAGTAGGTGATGCAGGAAGAAAAAGTATAGGAAAAATTTGGGTGGATGTAGCCAAAGAAACTCTTGGCGGTGGGACAGCCGGGAGGATTAGTGCAGCAGATAATATTGTAACAGCAAATATTCACCAGACAAATATACATGGAGATCCCTCTATTAATATACTAAATATCCAGTCAACAACATTGCCAGTTGAATTACAATCGTTTGAAGGAAAGTTAGTAGGAGAAAATGCGGTTTATCTTGAATGGGAAACAGCATGGGAAAAGGATAATGATTCCTTTGAAATTGAAAGAAGTTCGGACGGTAGGACTTTTATAAATATAGGATCGGTGAAGATTTTGGAAACTGAAACATTGGGGAGTAAGTATTCGTTTTTGGATATTGAACCTCTTAAAGGGATTAACTACTATCGTTTGAAGCAACTGGATAAGCTTGGACAATCAGGAAAGAGAGAACATACTTATTCTAATATGATTTCTGTGATGGTACCTACGTCAAAATACGTGACGATCTACCCAAATCCGGGAAATGATAAAGTCTATATTGAAACTAATAAAGAAATTTTGGGTATGAAATCTTGGAAATTGCTCAATATGAATGGCATGGTTCTAAAGACTGGGGAAGCAGCTTTTGTTACTATACATGAGTTTTCCGCAGGTATGTATATTTTAGAGATTACTACAGAAGAAGGTCTGGTTGTTAGACAAAATCTTTTGAAACAATAGAGGGAGTTGGTATGTAATTATGGTGCTTTTTATGGGGATAATACAAAATTTAACTGGGCTATTTTTTCGTAACGGGCTGGCTGTCTGTGCATTATTTTTCTCAATTTTAGTAAATTCTGGAGGAGCTTATGCGCAATGGAGTGATGACTTATTTGGGAACGAATGGATTGACTATTCTAAACAGTATATCCGTTTGCAAATTACTGAAACGGGTATTCAACGTTTAAATACAATTGATTTACCTGCGCAATTTTCGAAAAGTAGTCCTGATAGATTTCAACTTTGGCATAGAGGGAAAGAGGTGGGGATTATACGAGCAAATACAACAGAAATTATTTTCTATGGGGATGTGAATGATGGTGCTTCGGATTCGTTAATGTATAGACCTAGAACAGCCCGTCTTAATCCATATACAAATCTGTTTTCGGATAAGGGAGTTTATTTTTTAACCTTGGCTGATAATCCACTTCGAGTTCAGCAAGTTGATGGGGGGGAGCTGTCTGGAGAAATAGAGCCATTTCATTTACAACAAGAAGTGAAGACTTATTCTGATCAATTTGCTTTCACCACATATAGTATGGGTACGAGTCTGAACAATAGTTTCTATGAATCGGTTAATATGCATACAAGTCCAACTGTAGTAGGAATCAATTCAATTATTCCGACACTTTTTGAAGATACTGTTTTTAACGCGGATGTAAAACTGCATAATTGGGTAAAAGGTGCAACAATTAAACCTAGGATGGAATTGGCATTGGCCGGACTTTATACTGCCGGACATCGCGTCCAGATAAGTGTTAGTTCGAATAAGAATAATTATCGGGTAGCGGATGAATTTGTCTTTTCGGGTTGGACGGGAAAGAAAGGAAGTTTCGAATTAGAGCCAGATGATATTTCAAGTTCTGGAGATTTATATATGAAATTGGTTTCCAAAACGGATTGGGATCTGGATTTTTATGGTGTATCGTACTATGCTCTAACCTACCCGCAATTGGTTGAGATGGGAAGTCAGCCGATGGCTATTTTTTCTTTTCCTAAGACTAAAGAAATGAAAAGTAGGATTCGGATAGCTAATGTTGCCTCGGATGTTGAAGTATTTAATATAACTCAAACTGGACAAATTCAAAAGATAAAGGGTACCATATCATCTGATAAGAGTTGGGAGGGAATGGTGTCTAGGAAGAGTGGACAGGAGCTCAAACTTATTGCAGTATCATCGGCTGGGATTAATCAACTTGAGAAGGCGCACGTCAGTGAAACGCGCATGAAGCCGATATATAACTATCTGGAAAAGTCGGATGTCATGAATGGCCCGGTAGCGACGGATAAATATGACTATATTATTATCACAAATAGTACGCTTTCAGAGAGTGCTACTAAGTATGCTCAATATAGAGATTCTGAAGAGGGGGGAGGGAATCGTACACTGGTTATGGATATCAGGGATATATATGATTTGTATAATTATGGAGAACCGAGCCCTATTGCTATACGATCCTTTATGCGGTATATGTTAAAGGAGGGGCTGCGAATAGATAAACATAATTTGTTTTTGATAGGGAAGTCAGTTACCAGACCGGAATATATAAAAAAGGAATTAGAAGGAGAAGTGCCGACGTTTGGAGATCCAGGTTCCGATCTACTATTGGTTTCTGGAATTGCGGGTGCACACCAAGATGTTCCGGCGATTCCAATAGGGAGATTAAGAGCATTTACAAATGACGAAGTGGAAAGCTATTTGGAAAAGGTTAAAAGCTATGAAAGTGAGAAACAGAATATAGGGTGGAGGAAAAATGTATTACATCTTAGTGGAGGACATTCTACTTTAGAAATTCAACAGCTACGGGGGATTATGAGTAGACTTACTCCTTTGGTAGAAAATAGTGAATTAAGTGGAAGCGTAAAACCTATTGTAAAGACAATTAATACGGTAGAAAAAATAGATATCTCTCCAGAGATCAATAGAGGAGTTGGAATGATGTCTTTTTTCGGGCATGGTGCACAGACTATTACAGACCTTGATTTTGGTTATGCATCGGATATTAATAGAGGATTCAATAATAAAAATAGATATCCTTTTATATACTTCAATGGTTGCGGAGTGGGGAATATCTTTAGCACGGGTAATACGCATATATTGTCGGATGATTGGATCATTACTCCCAACAAGGGTGCCATCGCTATTATGGCGAACTCCTATAAAAGCTATATTAGTTCCTCTGAAAGACATATTAATACAGTTTATCAGGTGATGTTCGAGAATGAGATGAACTTTCCTATCGGCAGAGTATTGCAAGAAACCTGTGCAAGGATTGTCGAAAGTAATCCCAATAGTTATGATATAGCTAATCTTCATCAAGTTTGTTTACAAGGAGATCCCGCTTTGAAGCTGGTGCGTGTTGATGATGTGGATTATGTGGTAGATGCAGAAGACGGTATTTACGTCTTTCCGGAGCAAGACGGCAAAACTATTGGAGATGCAGACCGGATTAAAATTGCAGTCGTGATTTCAAATGCAGGTAAATATAAGCAAGACGAGGAAATACCAATTCACATCACAATTTCCAAAAGAAACGGAGAGATGGAAGGAATCGTTCGTACTATGAAATCTATGCGACTTAGTGATACCTTATGGGTCGCGATGGACAAATCTGAAGAGGTGGAACTAATTGAGGTGAATATTGACCCTGAAAAAAAGTTAGAAGAGTTTACCAGACATAATAATGTGGCGGATCTTATAATTGATTGGGACGTTGCCAGGGAAGCAAGCTATTATCCAATGGAAACGTTGAGGGACATAGTCGAACCTCGCGTTAAAGTAACGTTTGATAATATGGAAGTTGCCAATAGGGCGAAAATACTAGTTAATTCGAAAATCCACTTTCTATTAGAAGATGATCGTGTACTTTCCGAAAATTTGGAATTGATAGAAGTTTACTTAAAGAAATGCTGGGACAACAGTTGTGAATTTGACAAGCTGGATTTATCAAATAGTAAATTGTATAGTACTTCCAATAGGGAGATCGCGATCGAGTATGATAAAAAACTGGAAGTGGGTGAATATGAAATTTTACTAATCGGATATGATAAATTGGGAAATACAACATCTAATGGCTATAGAAGATTGTTCTCTGTAATAAGCCAGGAAGAAACAGAACAAAAGCTTCCAAAAGTCGTGGTAAGCCCTAATCCCGCCAACCGCTTCGCTCATTTTGCCATAGAAGTAGGAAGTGAGGTTGATACAATAGTAAGTTGCTATGTTTATAATAGTATGGGGACAGTCCAGATGAAGCGAGATTTACAAGATAGTAATACTCGAGAATGGTACTGGACCGGCTTAGAACATTTATCGTCTGGGATGTATTTTTATCGTATCCATTTTCAGAAGAGTGATGGTTCTATGGGAGAAATAGGAGGTACAATCATAATAGCCAATTAGAGCGCATCTTTCTTCGAAAGGTGATCAATCTGCATTTGATTTAACCATATAGCGAGTGATATAGTTCGACTGATTTGGAATACGACTTTAAAGCCGTTGATTTTGTCCAGTTGATTTGTTTGAAGAAGGCTAACATTGTGAAAGAAGGCAGCACGATTTACATATTCCCAAACTGAATTATGTTGTGAAACTAAATCCGCGGACTCATCTAGTAAAGCTAAAACCCAGGATCTGGCCTGTTCTAAGTTTGGTGTAGTTTTAGTATAGCGATTTCTTACAGCTTCAGTTAATATTCCCCTTAATCCTTCCCGCTGCTGACCTCTTCCTATTCCATTGCTAAATTTAAGTTTAGATGGAACTGCAACACACAATTCGTAAAGTGATAGGTCCAAGAATGGATGATCAATGTAACAATTGAAATGATTGGAAAGATGAAAAAACTCTTCCACTACCTTTATTAGTTGATTGTCACAAATTTTGGCATATTCAGGAACGGGAGAAGGTTTTATGTACTTATTGCTGTGTTTTTGTTTTTTTTGACTAGTTACAATCGCTTTCAAAGGGCTTTCTTTGTTGGTATTCAATCGCTGCTTGATGTAGTAAGATAGAGGCTTTAGAACCAATTTAAGCAGCTTTAAAAAAGCTATATCGAAATGCCTATTCGCTGATATGGTATTTTTTATGAACTCTTTAACATTCAGAGCTTTTAGGTTGTCGATTAATTTCCTTTGAATGAAGGATAACTTTATATTCGTGTTTATTAAATTTGAGGGCTGAATGGATTGTTTACTGTGACTCAGCATCTCAAGTTTGTCGAATGCTTCTTTGAGATGTTGCCAGTTTTTTGAATTCCATAACTCGTTTAGATGGTTTTTACCATAACCTACTATATAATCACCACCAAAACCCGTCAACAAAACAGCTGAATTCTGCTCTTTCATTTTCTCGAGTATTGCGAAGTTGTTAGCGGGAAGAACCATCACCGGTGGCTGCCGAAGAATCTTTATATATTCAACTGAAGATTCCAAAAATTGATGAGAGGAGGTCTTTAGCTCAAATAGAGTAGCCTGTGTATTGGTGATTACGTCATGACAGTATTTTCTGTCGTCTGACATTGCTTCATTTTTATCTAGGTCGTCATCCAAATAGAAACAGTTTATTGGATCATTTGGTTTAAGATGACGAATCATGCATACAATTGAAGAAGAGTCTAAACCACCACTTAAGTGAGCACTTATTTTTCGACGCAGGGCAATGGATTTTGTAATGGAGTTGGAAAATAGCCTCTTGAATTCGTTTCCAAAATCGTCAATTGTTTTTAAATGGGACCATTTGGATGGTGAGAAACTTAGACAATAGCTAGAGTCAACTGCTGTTGATGTGAACTTCGTTAAGTGTCCCGTTAAAGTAGTATGGATGCGGGAGAAAAAAGTTTCACCTGAATATTGTAAACCCAGATCCCTGCGGGTAAGATAATTGTAAATAACAATAGGATTATAAGAAAGATAATCTTGAGCGAGGGGATTAAGTGTAATCTCTGAAAGATTTGTTGATATTATCAAAAACTCGTTGGGAACATGTAAGTAGTAGGCAGGTATTCTACCGAATGCCTCACGAGAGATATATAATGAATGACTTGACTCATCAAACCATATTCCCAAATAGGGACTAGTAGAAGGGTTCGATATTTTACTTAAAAAATCTTCAAAGGTAAGCGGGCTTTCCTTCCAGGTATTTTCGTTATCTAGTTCGTATGTAGCGGATTTACCCTGCACATAGAACTGAATACCTGTATTGGATCGATTGGCAGTCGCGTGAAATTTTTCACATATTGATACAGAGTTTGGAGAGTGGTTATGCGACAGAACAATCTCACCGGGCTGGTTTTTGTATAATACTAGCCCGGTGAAATTTCCAAATGACATTTAAAGAAATAGAGAGTTAATCGAAATTTCTCTCCATGGTTGTAGGGTTGTCGATAGTTGCACTACCCTTTTCTTCCTTCGTCAAGTTCTTTACCTCTCCAAGATGTTTCAATAATGGTGCTGTATAAGCCTTCCTTTCATTTTCTGTTTGAAAAGTTGAAATTTTCATGATTAAATCTCTTTAGTATTTACGAGTTAATAGCCGGGGTAAATTTAAGTGTATTTTTTTTATATACAATACAATTCAAAAAAAAAATGGAAATGGGGGTTCTGACGGGGCTGACCCGTTTTTTTTAGCCGCCGGAACCGGTTATGGAGCAGTTGCTTCCGGGTAGTCGATGAGCTGCCGGATGGTGCTGGTGCCGGATGCGATAAGCTGCTGGCCCAGGCAATGATCTTCCTGGCAATAATAGTAATCGGTCTGTTCTTCGTAGATTAAACCTACGCCCAGGGCATATTGACTGAAGCCCAGGTGGTAACGTACAAAGATATCTTGAGTGAACTCCCGGCCGCTGACCTGTATGGTATTGGGGAAGGTGAAATCTCCTATAGTACGCGGCGTTTTGATGTCGGCGTAACGGCACTTTTCTTCTTCGCTGGTATTGTATTGATTTAAGTTCCAGAGAACGCCTGTGGTGATGGGGAATACCATCGGAATCGTGGTCTTATTATCGAGGGAAAGCAGCAGCTTGTCCGGATAGCGGGTCACCGTATACTCTTTGACTTTCTGCCAGTAAGCAGTCGGAGTGCTGCGGGTTGAGCGGGCCAGTACGTATACCGGAAATCCGTCCGTGCCGGTATTGATCCGGATAACTTCATCTTTTTCCTGCCAGGTCGTGATGACCGGCTCACTTTGGCCTGCAGCGTAGGTTGTTTGGGTAACCTGGTAGCTGCGCGGAGCGTTGAGTCTGAGCGGAAAATAGGCATATTCATCAACAGGCTCCGGGGATTTGGAATCGCATCCGGCGAAAAAGGTGACGATCAGGGCGAGGAAAAATAATCTTTTCAAAATTCAGGATGATTGTTAGGTGATGGGAAAACAGCAGATCTAACGCCTCCGGTTCCATTCCAGGGTCCGGTAGCCAATGAGTATATCTGACCGGGCAGCCGGTGGCCGGTGGTATACCAGTATATCGTAATCGTTCTCAGTTGTGGAATAGGTTCCCTCCAGCAGTTGTTCATTGGTCATCCGGGTGTCTGTATTCTGAACGACATAATCGTAGTTAATGACACCCTGCTTGAGTAAAATAACCGCATTGTAGGTGCCGGTCTCCGCATTGTAGGTCATACGATTCAGGTCGTTTAGCTGCCAGAGATTAAAGGAGCCGTTAACATAAACGTCGCCCTGGTCGCTTTCCGGCGCTTTCAGGGAAAATACGACCGGGGTATAGTCGGCTTCTGTGCTGCCGTTGCCTGACTCCCGCTGGTCGATAATGTAGTGCCCGTTGAAATCGTCCGACTGGAAATATCCTTCACGGGCCCGGGGCTTGTCCATCGCCAGGATCAGCCGCGTGAATTCGTCCAGACGCTCGATGTACTGGATGCCGAAGCCACGGGCAGTGAGGGTACGGCTGTCGAAATAACGGAACTCATTCCCCCCGGGGAAATTATTTTCAAGACGAAAAAACTGGTACCCTGCGGTTTGCTCAAAGGCATTAACGCTGGTCGGCCTGAAGTCTGTTTTTAGGTTGTCCCAACGGAAGTTCTGACGGATCACTACTTTTAATTCGGTCTGCGGGGCATTCAGTACGTAGCCTTTGTAGTCGATACTGAAGTCGACCTGCTGATGCGTCTTTTGTTCACTTACGCCTTCCGAAAACCGCACGGCGCCCTCGATGCGTACCTTAGGATCATAGATCATAAAACGCCGGGTCAGCACCGGAGTCCTGTCCCGTTCAGTATACACCAGCAAAACATAATTACCGGCAAGTTTAAGGGGCGGGACCTCAAACGAATAATGGTAATAGGGCACCTTGGTACTGAATGATTGCTGGTAGTCCAGCACCGGAAACTCGTTAAAGGTCTGGGTGAATTCAACATCGTTCAGGACGGACTGGCTCCAGTCGGCGTTGCAATGGATGATTTTAGCGCGGAAGCTACGATAATCGGCTTGCAGGTCATCAAATTCCAGCGTGAGGGTTTTGTGCTGCTGCAGTGACAAAATAGGTTGTTGCAACAGCCGGGCGGCTCTTTCCTTCTCCGGAGAGGTGGGGTAGAGGAGCACCGTCTTGATGGTTTCCTCATAGATGTGATCCTTCAGCAAGACGTCGGCGGCAGGCAAAAGGGTGCTGCCGGCTATTTCACGGGCTGCCAATAAAATCAGCAAGAGGATGCAACCGGATACTAGTTTCGTCAGGTAATTCATAGCGACTGTTCCATGGCTTGTACACCAAATAATAGGTTCTGCCCATGGTCTGTGTCCCCACAGACCATTTTGTTGCCAGCCAGTAGGATGGATACCGGGAGGATACCAGAGGAAGCCAGGAACCAGGCCGGCCAGGCTGCTAGTTACGCCTCCCTAATTCATCCCGTAATTGAGCGGCTTTTTCGTATTCCTCGTTCTGCAATGCCTCATCCAGCATTTTTTTCAGGGCATCGGTAGGCAATTGTTTGATTTGCTCCGGGAAATTGGCTTTGGATATCTTGCCGGGCTGCGTATCAGCCTCTTCCACTTCCTCTTCTTCCTGAGGGGAGGAAACGATGCCGGCTTCGGCCAGGATTGCCTCCATGGTATAGATAGGCGCGTTAAAGCGCAGGCCGATGGCAATGGCATCCGACGGGCGCGAATCTATTTCTACATTGGTAAGCTGATCGCCACAAACAATTTTAGAGTAAAACACCCCTTCCCGTAAATCGGAAATAACGATTTCCTTTACGGTAAAGTTGAGGGCATCCGCAAAGGAACGAAACAAATCGTGCGTCATCGGGCGATTGGGGACGATAGCTTCCATCTGCACTGCGATTGCCTGGGCTTCAAAAACACCAATAATAATCGGGAGTCTGCGGTTGCCAAACTCCTCTCCTAAAACCAGTGCAAACGAACCTTGTTGTGACTGACTGGGTGATAGTCCCAGGATTTCTAATTTTATTTTCTTCACGTTTGCGATCGATACAAATCAACAGGCGTCCTGTCTATCCGGCTTGAAAAACAGCGCGCTTGTCCTGATTAAGAGTGCAAAAATAAATAACCCGTCTTGTATAAAAAAATACATGACGGGTTATCCGCTTAATTCGGCATTTAGTTTTCTTGCTGCAGGGCAGCGGTCAGGCGGGGGAGGACGTCAAAAACATCTCCTACGATACCGTAGTCCGCCGCTTTGAAGAAAGAAGCTTCCGGATCTTTGTTGATGACCACGATGCATTTCGAGCCGTTTACACCGGCCAGGTGCTGAATGGCGCCGGAAATACCACAGGCAATGTACAGGTTCGGAGCAACTTTGATACCCGTCTGGCCGATATGTTCGTGATGCGGGCGCCAATCGAGGTCGGAAACAGGTTTGGAACAACCGGTGGCTGCTCCGAGGGCCTGCGCAAGGTCCAACAGGGGCTGCCAGTGCTCCGGACCTTTCATGCCGCGCCCTCCCGAAACAATGATATCCGCATCGGTGAGTGAAATATCGGATCCTGATTTTTCGGTTTTGGTGACATGGGCTGCAAAATCGGCGGGCGTGAATGTGGGCGTAAAGACTTCCACAGGCGCGGGGGGGGCGCTTTCGGTTACCGCAACACTATTTTTACGGATGGCCAGTATTTTGATGGCAGTCTGAAGCGTTACTGTTGCAAAAGCTTTGCCCGAGTAAATGCTGCGCCTGACCCGGAAGTCGGGCTGGGGGAGCTCTGTTACCCCCGAGACCAACCCCGCTTTCAAGCGGACGGCCGCCCGGGCAGCGACGGCATCCCCTAAGCCGGACTTGGCCAGGATTACCAGGGTGCTCCCGGTAGCTTCCACGGCCTGCGTGAGGGCTGAGGCATAGGCAAGGCTGTTTTCCTGAGCCAGTCGTTCATCGGCTGCATGGAGTACTTTCGTGGCGCCAAAGTGCCCGGCTTTCGCCAGTTCCTCCGGAGCGAGCGGACCCAGCACCAGCACCGTTACCAGTTGAGAACCGGCCGCGGCTGCCCCATAAGCAATAGCTTCCCGGGCATTTTTTTTCAGAGAGCCGTTATCGGTTTCTGCAAAAATTAAAACAGACATATCAAAGGTTGATTTTAGTGAGTGGGGCGAGACTTTTAAAGAACTTTGGCTTCTGTACGCAAATAATGGATCAGTTGTTCGGGCTGATCGGCCGGGATCATTTTACAGGCTCCCTTTGCCGGAGGTAACTCATAAGAGAGCAGCGCTGTAGTGACCTCGCTTGCTACAGGCGCGACTACCTGCAGCGGTTTGGTCCGGGCCGACATGATACCGCGCATATTCGGTATTTTCCATTCGGCAATTGGTTCCTGGCAGCCCAGCACAAGCGGAAGAGCTGCTTCCAGATATTCTTTTCCCCCGTCTATTTCACGGGTTAATTGCACCTGACGACCTTCTATGGTTAGTTGCATCACCGGGGAATACGAGGGGATTCCAAGCATTTCTCCGACCAGGCCGTGCACAATACCACTGTTGAAGTCGATGGATTCCCGGCCCATCAATAGGAGGTCGTACTCGTTTTGCCGGGCGATATGAGCAATTTGAGTGGCAACGAAAAAGGAATCGGCCGGCTCAGCGTCAACGCGGATGGCATCATCAGCTCCTATGGCCAGGGCCTTGCGTAATTGGGGGTCACTATCGGCCTCGCCGATATTCAGGACTGTCAGCGTGGCGCCGAATTGTTCTTTCAGTTCAACTCCCCGGGCTAATGCATAATCATCGTAAGGACCAATAATGTATTGTACGCCGGTTTTATTAAATTTGGTGTCATTATCGGTAAAAGAGATTCTGGCCGTGGTGTCCGGAACATTTGTGATACAAACGAGTATTTTCATTTGTCTGGCATTTGTAAAAATGAACGAATAAATTGTTAAACGCGAAGATAAGAAATTTCAAGTAATTTAGTATGCACGCATACTAGTTTATTCGGTAGTAAACCGAATGAATTTTCGAAAAAGCTTCGACAGGTCTCGGGACGGTCCGCCGCCGCAGTGACTTTCAGCGATCGGCTTTCGGCTTTCAGCAATCGGCAATTGCCCGTTCCCCATTGCCTCAAGTCACCGCGGCCTCAGGACGGTCCGCTGCCGCGATGACTTACAGCGATCGGCTTTCGGCAATCGGCTTTCAGCAATCAGCAATCGCCTGTTCCCCATTGCCTCAAGTCACCGCAGCGGCGGACTCAGCGTGACGCTGGAATTATACTAAATAACTAAAAATAACCGCTCTTACAAACCAGAGCCATACCAGTAGATGAAGAACCAGGAATTGCTCACACAACTTCGACTGTTTTACCAGGAAGATCCGACGGATCCGTTCAATGCCTATGCCCTTGCCATGGCACTGGTACCAACCAACGGGTCGGAGGCCAGGCAGTATTTGGAAGCGCTGCTGAAAGAACATCCGGATTACCTGCCTGCTTACTACCAGCTGGGAAAATTATACGAAGCGTTCAACGAAGGTGAAAACGCATTGAAAGTCTACCGGCAAGGGATCAGCCTGGCTGCCACCCAACAAAACGGGCGGACACTGGAGGAACTGAAACGAGCGGAAAGAATGCTGCAGGAGGAGCTCGAAGACTGGTAGACGGCCCGTTTAGAGAGAAAGCTGTAAGGTTTCCCCGGAATTATGTAAGGTTCAGGAAGGCAGGGAGCCTTACCTTTGCAGGTATAATGCGGTTCGATGAGAACCGTACCAGCAGGAAATTGCATTGATTCATTCTGTTTTGTACTTTTGTATTGTGAATAAAAAAGCATTCTACCGGTATTTTACCATTTTTATGGCTTTTGTCGTACTGCTTACCAGTACGGGCATTGGTCTGGTAGAAAGTCATTGCATGCTTCGCGGCAAATCGCTTCAACTGTTTTCCAAAGAAAAAAAGGAGGGTTGTAAAGGCTGCCGGGTCGCCACCGTTGCGCCCGACAGTGCCGGGAAAACCCTGCTCAGGAAAACCAATTGCTGTACGGAAAAGCATTCGTTTAAAAACGTTTCTTTCCTTTCTTCTTTTTCTCAGTTACTGGCAAAGCTCCTCAAAACTGTCGGAGATGCCTGCACGGGACTGTTCGACGACTTGAGGTTGTGGACCACCGGCCGGCTGCTGGTACAAGGGGAGGCTGTATCTTCAGCCTGTTCTTTTTCATCCTTGCTCTATGGGCGGAGCATGCTCGTCTTTGTCCAGAAATTTCTGATTTGATGCCATTTTCTGACGGGAATGAACAGGGCTATCCTGTTGGTTTCTGAAAGTCGTCAATGCTGTTGACGAAAAAAATGTGTTGAATCAATCAGAAAGACATGAAAAATCACCTAATAGGAATACTACTGTTTTTCGGTGCGGCAAACGTATCGGGACAGGTTACCGGGATCGTCCGGGAGGAGGCGTCCGGTGAAAAAATGCCGCTCATCGGAGCCAGCGTTTACTGGGCGGGTACGACCCAAGGGGTACTGACGGACATAGAGGGGATGTTCGCCATCTCTCCAAATGAACATACCAATCAACTCGTTTTCAGTTTTGTCGGTTATCGGAACGATACCCTGCGGATTACCGGGCGCGAGCCGGTCGAAGTGGTTTTAACACCGGAAGCGACGTTGGAAGAAGTAACGGTCCGGGGCAATCCGGGTACACTGGACAGGCTGTCGCCCCTGCATACAGAGATCATCGATACCCGCCAGCTGGAAAAGGCGGCCTGTTGTAACTTGTCGGAAAGTTTTGAAACCAACGCTGCCGTGACGGTGTCCTACAGCGATGCCGTAACCGGTTCCAAGCAAATCCAGATGCTCGGGTTAAGCGGGAATTATATTCAGACGAATATTGAAAACATCCCGGGTATCCGGGGGCTGGCTACAACATTTGGTTTAAATTATATTCCGGGTACCTGGGTACAGTCGATCGATGTCGGGAAAGGGGCCGGTTCGGTGGTCAATGGCTACGAGTCCATGACCGGACAAATTAATGTAGAGCTAAAAAAACCGGACGCCGGGGAGGACGTTTATTTCAATGCCTATGTCAACCACTTCGGACGGACGGAGCTCAACCTGAACCTCTCAACACAGTTGTCGGAAAAGTGGAGCACCGGGATATTGACGCACGCCAGTACGCTGCCGGGCCGTATCGATAAAAACGGCGATAATTTTCTGGATATGCCCCGGTACACACAGCTGAACGGCATCAACCGCTGGAAATACAGCGGCGACCGGCTGATGGCCCAGTTTGGAGTGAAAGCGCTTTATGAAGACCGGCAGGGGGGAGAAATGAATTTTCGCACGGAGATGAAAAATACGACACGGGCCTATGGCTTCGGCGCACGGGTGAACCGGTACGAAGCATTTGCCAAGGTAGCACGACTTTATCCGCAACAGCCGTACAAAGGATTGGGACTGATCCTGAACGGAAGTTTTCATGATCAGGCGTCGTATTTCGGACTGACCCGTTACGACGGACGTGAAGGGTCCTTCTACAGCAACCTGATTTATCAGAATATCCTGGGAAATACCAACCATACTTACCGGACGGGCCTGAGTTATCTGTTGGATAGTTACCATGAAGTATTCCGGGATACGACGATGAAGCGCACCGAATCGGTGCCCGGGGCATTTGTGGAATATACCTATAATGACCATGATGCCATGGTGGTGGTGGCCGGCGCCCGAGTGGATTATCATAACCTGTTCGGGATGCAGTTCACGCCCCGCCTTCATGTTAAGTATGACATCAATCCCGCCACTTCGCTGCGCGCGTCGGCCGGCAGGGGTTTCCGGGTAGCCAATCCGTTGGCAGAAAATTATGGAAACCTTGCCAGCAACAGAAAGGTGGTTTTCCGCGAACAGATCAGGCCGGAGGTTTCGTGGAATTACGGGGTGAGCCTTTCCCGGGATTTATTTGTCGGTGATATGAAGGGAAGCCTAGTGATTGACTATTTCCGTACCCATTTTGAGAACCAGTTAGTGGCCGACCTGGAGGATTATGACTATCTTTATTTTTATAACCTGAGGGGACAGGCATTTGCGAATAGTTTTCAGGCCGAGGTGAACCTTCAGCCCGCCAAACGTATGGAAGTGAAGCTGGCTTATCGTTTGTTTGATAACCGGCAGACCCTGACGGACGTTTCGATGCGGGAAACATTACTTCCCAGGATGATGGTAAGCCGGGACAGGGTGCTGTTCAATGCCGGGTATGCCTTGCCTTATGACAAGTGGAAGCTGGATGCAACCGTGCAGTGGAACGGAAAGCGCCGGATGCCGCATTTGGCAACGGACCACACTTCCCATGGGGGGGTGAGCGGAAGTTTCGATGCCCCTGCGTACTACAATATCAATGCACAGGTAACCCGGACCTTCCTTAAATGGGATATCTACCTGGGGGGAGAAAACCTCGGTAATTTTACACAGCGGAATCCTGTTGCAGGAGCTGAAAACCCGTTCGGGCATGGTTTTGATGCCGGTATGGCTTGGGGACCGGTCGTCGGGAGACTGATTTATGCCGGTGTCCGCTTTAAAATAGGAACCTATGGAATTACGGATTAAAAATATGGTCTGCGACCGCTGTATCCGGGTGGTGCGGGAAGAACTGGAAAAAACGGGAATAACAGTAAACAGGATCGAACTCGGGAACGTGGAGACCGGGCAGGAACTGCAGCCGGAAGCGCTGGAGCATGTGCGGACCGTCTTGCTGGCCAACGGTTTTGAGCTGATCGATGATAAACGGACAGCCCTGGTGGATTTCCTTCGGAAGCTGATCATCGCTGAAGTACAGTATCTGAAGAAAAACAAGCCGGATAGTATGAATTTCTCGGAATACCTGGCACAACGGACAGGTTATGAATATTCGTACCTGAGCCATTTGTTCTCTTCCGAAACCGGACAGACCATAGAGCAGTATATCATTGCCCAGCGGATTGAAAAAGTGAAAGAGTGGCTCTCTTATAACGAGCTGAGTATAACCGAAATCGCCTGGAGGCTGGGATACAGCAGTGCTGCGCATTTATCGAACCAGTTCAAGAAAGTCACAGGCAAGTCTCCGGCAGTTTATAAACAGGAAGCCGGGAAGGAGCGGATTCCCCTCGATAAGGTAGGGGAGAAATAACCATAAATTGTATAACTACTTAATTAATAACCCATGAAACGTTTTCTTTTAGTTGCGCTATCCCTGATAGTGCTGAATGGTACAACCTTTGCCGCTGGTGTAACGGAGAAAAAGGAAGTGAAGGTGCAGACATCCGCCAAATGTAAAATGTGCAAAGCCCGGCTGGAACGGACACTCGGATTGTCGAAAGGAGTTGAATCGGCGCAGCTGGACCTAAAGGACAAAGTGCTCACGGTACAGTATAACTCCAAAAAAACCAGTGAAGACGCGATCCGTGAAACGATCCGTAAAACAGGCTATGACGCCGATAACCTGGCGGCGAACCAGCAGGCACACGACAAATTGCCGAAGTGCTGCCGTAAGACTGCAGCAGCACATTAAGGACAGACGGGAGTGCGGCTTATTTTCTCGCACTCCCTTTTTCCCGGGAAGGAAAATCAGCCGGTACCGGTTGGGTAACTTTTCCGGTCGCAACCCATTCCGCGCCGCGCTGAAGCGTTGTAATGAAGCCTACACACTGCTGGGAGTAATTTTCGTGTCCCAGAGTCGTATGAAAAATACGGCCTTTTCCATAGCGAAGCACCATTAACATCGGTTCATGCCGGCCCGATCCGCGTTCTTCAGGATCCGCAAAGGCCGTGGCGAGAACGGTAATGTTTTCGGCAGGTCCCCGCAAGCGGTCATAAAGCTCATCTTTCTGATGCAGCCACGCTGACGGAAGTCCCTTCATGATCGGGTGATTCGGATCCCGGGTAGTGACAACAAATTCATGCTGGTTGCCGTGACTCCCGCCGGCCCCCGGGGTAATATCCCTGACCAGTTCTTTTTTCGCTTCATCATAGTATAAATAGGGCCCGGACTGCTCATTGCGGCCTTCCCAGCCTCCGATACCGATCATCTGGTTATAGGCCTCCCATTTCGGGAAGGCATTGTCTGCGGCATGTACGACCACAAAACCTCCTCCTTCCCGGACGAATTTTTCGAAAGCAGTGTTGGTCGCTTCTGACCAGGATTCGCCGTTATAATTGGAAAGCACCACCTGGTACTTACTGAAATCCGGGCGAAAAGCGCTCATATCACCTCCTTTTGGCGGCGTAGTGAGGATATCTACCGTGAAGCGGCCGGTCTCTTCCAGGAATTGCTTCATCATCCGCGATCCGTCGGCCATATTCTTGTGATTGTTCTGGCCCTCGATCAGCAGGACTCGGTGTTTTTTAGCGGATGCTCCGGGCAGCACCATAAGCAATCCTGCCGACAGGAGCATAATTGCTGCAAGTTGTAGAAAAACAGCTCTTTTCATAGGGATGGGAATTAAGAGAAATACTTACCTTATAAAGCAAAAAGGCACCGGAAACTTTGTTCCGGCGCCTTTTTTATTTTCATAACCTTTTGGGTGCCGTTCCTAGTTGGAAGTATACACCGGGCTGTTTTTATTTCCTCCGGCCCTCAGGAAGGCCACCAGGTCCTTCAACTCGTCCGGATTTAATCCATTGATCAATCCGGGAAGCATCACTGAAACCGTGGAGTATTTAGTAGAAACAACGTTGTTTTTGGGAACCTTCGTAGACTCATTTGGCGTGAACGGGTTCTGCGCTACATGATAGTTTGCGGCATCTTCATTTACCAGCATCCCTACAATTGAGTTACCGTCCTTCAGGGAGAATACGGTCGCGGCATACTGGTCAGAAATCGCTTTATCCGGATGAATAATGGCATCAAGCATGTCTTTTGAAGAAAAGCGGGTTCCCAACTGCGTAAGATCCGGTCCTACCGCTTCACCGGTACCGCCAATCGCGTGGCAACGGTCACAAAGGACAGCGCTATAGATCAGTTGCCCTTTTTCAAAGTCTCTGTTTTTCAGGTCGCTTTGTACAACGGAGTCGGCCTGCTCTACTTTCCAGGCGCGGCCCGGTCCGACGATGGCGTACTCACCGATGACGTCATTCCCATTTTTGCTGAGTAATCCACCGCCCGAAAGTTTATCGTATTTGTCAAATTCGGCTTTGGGCACATTTTCAAGGGCAATTTTACGAGCTTTATCCAGAAAGCCTACGTAGCTCCGACCGCCCTTATAGCCAAACGCTTTTTGGAACCATGAGAAGTATTTGTCACGCTGCTGGGTGGTCCATCCCACTTTTTGCTGACTCAGAACCACGGCATAATACGTGTGCTGCAGCGGCGGGATATTGGCAAGCATGCCTGCAATATCCAATCCATACTGAGGATTCCGGAAAATCAGGTCAGAAGAAGTAGCGGCGGTTACATCGTCCATTACATTATCTCCCGGCTCTTTCTCGATTTCCATCAGGGCAAGGGTTTTAGCGACAACGTCCGGCGACTGCAGGAATACCAGTACTTTACTCAGGAGTTGATTTTGCCCGGCAGTTTTTGCAGGATACTTAGGGTTCAGATATGCCAGCACTTTAGTTTTCGTAGCGGCATCCGGTTGCCCCATCCGGTAAAAAGTAACTTCAAATGTACGCAGTAGGTCAATTTTTTGACGCTCTGAAAGCGAATTAAAGTTGATTCCAGTCAAATTGTCCAGAATGCCCCGTTGTACGCTTTTTTCACCCTGTCTCGCCAATGCAAGCATCGCGTTGACCAGTGTTTCGGTATTTTTTTCCGCCAGCGCTTTGCTTTGCCACTGACTGACTGGTTGGTTTTCAACCGCAATACGAGCCGCGTACCGCACAAAACGGTCGGGGTGCTGAAGATAAGGCCAGGCGGCCTCAACTGCCTTGGGATCAGTTTTTCCATGATAGGCTTCCAACGTCACCCGCAGTTTGCCTTCTGCAGTCCTTTCAGTGGCTACTACATTGGCATCAGGTGCGATGTTTTTATAATCCTTGTAATAGACGCGATAAACATCCGAAGCCAAACGCCGCCCGCCTGTCATGAAGTAAAGCGCGCCGTCGGGTCCGATCACACCGTCAGTCAGCGGCAGGGGAACACCCGAAAGAAATTCTTCCCTTTCAGCAGTATAAGATGCTCCGCTCGGTGTCAGCCGTATCGAATGCACGATTCCGAAACTCCAGTCGAAAGCAAATAAGGTATTCCGGTATTTCTGAGGGAAGCGAGCTTTGTTCACATAAATGAGGTTGGTAGGGGATCCCTGTCCGATGTTCGCCAAAGCCGGGAGGTTGTCTGGGTATCCGGGCGACCATTTCTGGTTCCCGGTGCGCCAGCCGAGTTCACTGCCGGAAGTAACGTGATTGACGCGCGTAGGACGGTACCACGGCTGCCCGAAATCCCATTCCATATCGGCATCATAAGCAAACAGGTCACCGGCTTCATTAAAAGCAATGTCATACGCGTTCCGGTAACCGGCGCTGATCAGCTCCCATTTTTTTCCTTCCGGATCCAGGTGCACAATCCAGCCGCCGGGTGCATGCCGGTCGTTGGCATGCCCGCGCGGATCTTTGATCATCGGGAACAGATTATCGTCCGTCCAGTTTTTAGGAAGCATATAGACATCCATTTCCGGAAGGTCGGTATGATTACCCGCAATCAGGTACAGCGATTTTCCATCGGGGGACGGGATGATACTATGAGGACCGTGTTCGCCCTGACCGTTGAATTCCTTGAGGAGGGTAATCTTGTCAAACTGGTCGTCACCGTTGGTATCCTGAAGCCGGTAAAGCCCGCTGTTTTTATCAAAAGCATTATTCGCCCGGTTATTGATGACTACGTACAAGCTATTGAAGGCATATAACAACCCATGTGCATAGCCCATATTGAGCTTGCCGTCTGTCTCGGAAATCTTGAGTTTTTCGACTTTCGGCTGCCCGCCGGAACCGATAGGAGGCAGTTCAAGCCGGAAAAGCCCACCATACTGGTCAGAGGTAATCAGTCTGCCTTTGTCGTCAAAAGCCATAGCTACCCAGGAACCCAGTCCGCTTTCGGAGGGACTGAACAGGTGCTCGGCAACGAAACCCGGCTGCAGTTTTAACTTGTCGATCTTGGGGTTTTCGATAGCAGATTTGCGCATATAACCATCTTTCATGACCCAGGAACAAAAGCCTGCGAAAGAGATTAACGCCAGTAAAACGGGGATTTTTAGCGATTTGGTTAACATATATGGGGTTATAAAGAATAAAATATCAGCAGTATAACTTCAGGAAAGGGGTTATTCCGGCTGACCACGGTGAAAAGATAGGTTTGGCAATTTGTAAGTACTGGCTATATTCTTTTTAAAGGGTAATTTAGGATTTAAATTAGCTCAATGCCGCAAATTGCAGAAAGAAGTTTTTTTATCTGTCCTGCCCTATCCTATTCCCGGCGGGTATCCGTGTTTTTGAACCGGGCTGTTTAACTGAATAATTCATGTACGGGTTCTCCTTTCCCATCCGGAGTGGTGTAAAAAGGTCTTTTTTCAACATCATAGGAAGTCTCCGGCGGGATTCCCAGAGCATGGTAAATGCTCTGGTGCACCTCTGCAATCCGGATCGGATTTTCAATGGTTTTACAGGGCCGCTCATCCGCAGTTTTGCCATAGACAAAGCCTTTTTTAATACCGCCTCCAAACATCAGCATGGAACAGCCGTCCGTAAAATGCCGGTGCATCCCGTAGTATTTGATATCGGAAAGTATATCCGGTTGATCGACCTGCTCCTTGACCGTCTGGTCAGGACGCCCCTCTACCATCATGTCCCGGCTGAATTCACTGGCAAGTACGACAAGGGTGCGGTCCAGATGCCCGCTCTTGTCCAGGTCCTTAATGAGTTGCGCTACCGGGCCGTCGATCATCTTTTTCATATCCACCAGACGGGTATGGCCATTTTCATGGGTATCCCAGCCTTTAAAAGGTTCGTATTCTGTGGTTACGCTGATAAAGCGGGCGCCTTGTTCGGTTAGCCGCCGTGCCAGCAGGCAACCCAGCCCGAAACGACCGGTATTGTAGCTATCGTAGACCTCCTTTGGTTCGGTACTGAGATCGAATGCCTTGGATTCCGGGGAGTTGAGCAGCATATAAGCCTGCTCCATGGAACGTCGCAGTGATTCCTTCTGATAATCGCTTCCGTATGCTTCCAGAGGCCCCTTACTGATCAATTCGTTGTACAACTGATTCCTGCGCTCGAAACGACTGGCATCCATCCCCACCGGCGGGCGCACGCTTTCCAGTCCCTGGCTGGGGTCCGGAATCAGAAAGGGGCCATACTCGTTTCCGAGAAAGCCTGCGGTATGGAAGGCTTTCAGCTCTTCCGCTTCTCCGACAGTAAACCGTTGACCAATATTGATAAACGCCGGGATAACCGGATTTTTGGGTCCCAGCTCTTTGGCGATCCAGGAGCCGATGTGGGGAGCTGCCACCGTTTGTGGCGGTTCGTAGCAGGTATGCCAATTGTACTGATGACGCGAGTGGAGGATATGGCCCAGGTCGGCTGCCACGTACGAGCGGATAACGGTTCCTTTGTCCATCACACCGGCTATACCCTCCAGGCCCTCTGAAAAATGGATGCCGTCCAGAGCGGTCGGGATGGATTTGAAGGTGCTAAGCACCAGGTCCCCGGCCATGTCTTTTTCAAAAGGGGTGTATTTTTTAGGGTCGAACGTCTCCGTATGTGCCATGCCTCCTGCCATCCAGAGCAGGATTACGGTATCGGCGGTGGCGTCTGCACCCGCTCTTTTGCTACGGGAACAGGCATTTAAAAATGCAGAAACAGGGGCTCCCGCGGCCATGGCGGCCAGTGTTGCAGCGCTTGTATTTCTTAAAAAATCTCTTCTTCTCATGGTTATAGCTTCTTCAGAAAATTAACTGGAATTCAGGCGATAAGGCAATTGCCCAAACAAGATCCTGAATGGCCTCCTCCGACGGTTCATTTCCCAGGATCCGGCGGGCAGTGGCCAACTCTTCGGCGGTTGGGGCGCGTCCGTAAGCATTTAAATATAACGCATTCAACAGGGTGTCCCAATCGGGGTATTGTTGCTTCCAGACCGCCGCCCCCCTTCTCAGGGTCGCGTAAAAGGTCTGGCCGTTCGTCAGTTCCAGTGCCTGTAGCAGGTTGGCCTGAGAAACCCGGCTGGTACTGACCGTTTCCCGGTTCGGACGCCCCAGTGCGGTCATGTAAGCATCATTGACCACCAGCGATGCCCTGGCAAAAGGGATCTGGCTGGTGATCGTTTCCGGTAATTTTTTCAGGGCCATGACCGAATCGCCGTATACCGGACTAAAGGCCAGGCTGATGGCATCGGTAAACTGCTCGGCTGATAGCCGCCGCCGGATCATGCCGTTAAAGGTAAAATCGGAAGCCATTAATTCTGCAGCATCCTGAACGGAGACTGAAGGGAGTTGATACGTTTTCGAGGTGGTGATTTTATAAATCAGTTTCTTGATATCATAACCCGTTTCTGCAAAATCATAGGCCAGCCAGTCGAGCAGGTCTTCACTCCAGGGAATGTTGTCCATTTCGTCTACCGGCTCCACAAGTCCTCGCCCCATCAACTGGGCCCAGATACGGTTGACCAGCGTACGGTACAAGCGGCCATCGCGGGGTTGTACCATAAATTCAGCGAGTTCCTGCAGACGTTGTTCGGTCGGAGCATCCGCAGGGATTTCTCCCAGTTCCGGGAATAACATCTTGCTGCCGGCCATTTTTCCCGTCGGGATATCGCATCGGGCGATTTCCAGCTGATTCTCCGAGAAAATGGTCGCAAAGCCATAGGCATCCTCCAGCTTCCAGTCGCTGATAAAACTATCGTGACAGGAGGCGCATTTGAGGTTAAGCCCCCAGAAAACCTGCGCTACGTTCTGTGCCGCCTGCATCTCGGTGCTTTGACTGGAGTTAATGGTTCCCCGCCATTTGATCCCTTTAATAAACCCTTCTGATAGCGGGGTAGGACTGATCAGTTCTTTAACGAACCAGTTATAGGGTTTGTTGGTTTCCAGCGATCCGTACAGCCACCGGGTAATGTCAAACCGGCCCCGGGTAATGTAACCGGTACCGGAGTAGTCGTTCCGGAGCATGTCATTCCAGAAAGTAAGCCAGTGTTGTGCATAGTCCTGGTCGCGTTCCAGCAGTTTTTTGACGAGGTGCTCCCGTTTGTCAGGACGGTTATCGTCCAGGAACTCGCGGGTTTCCCCGGGAGTGGGGAGCAATCCGATAATATCGAGATATACCCGGCGGAGGTAAACCTGGTCTCCGACGGTTTGGGGCCATGAAATGGCATGTTGATTGAAATAGGTGTTGACGATCCGGTCGATGGGTTCCGGATGGTCCGCTGTGGCAGGAGGAAGTTCCGGAAGCCTGGGCTCGAGTTCCGCCACCCGGTAAATGCTTTTTTCCTTTCCATCCGGCCAGGGAGCTCCTTTATCGATCCAAAGCTTCAAAACAGCTACCTGGTCGTCGCTCAGGCGTTTCCCCTTCGTGGGCATCAGTTCTTTATGCCCGTTGGGCAGGGTAATACGCCGGATGAGTTCACTTTTTGATGCATTCCCCGGGGTAAAGGCAGGACCGCTTTCTCCGCCTGCAAAAAGGAAATCTTTGCTGTCCATTCGAAAGCCTCCTTTTTTCTTGGCTTCTCCGTGGCAGTTGTAACAATTATGAGCCAGAATGGTCCGCACCTGAAGGTTCAGGTCATCCACTTGCTGCGGACTGAGCACGTCGTTACTAAAAGCAGCCAGCGTAATAGGCGGCGGCGCTACCTGATTCGGCTCCGCTCCGCCCGGCAGCACTTCCGTCAGGTAATTTTCTCCATGCGTCAGCATCGCACCATAGTGGCCCGCAACTGCCACACCGAGACTGGAGGCCAGAAGGAACGCGCGGAAGAGGCGTTTATTGGCAAAAGTGATCCAGGCCAGTGCAGCCAGGGCAAAAGTGGCAATCCCGGCCCATCGGTGGATCTCGACGTGGTCGCCTTCTGCCTCCTGGTTGCCGGCGAGCAGCAGGCCGAATAGAACCGCTAAAAAGGCGGAGACCGTTCCGGTGATGACTAATAGCCGGGTGGCCGGCCGGAGGAGTTGCTTCCCTCCCCGCCAGTCGATCAGCTCCATCAACAACGCAACACACAATAAACCAATGGGAAAGTGTACAATCATCGGGTGCAAGCGCCCGAAAAACTCCCACAACCAAAACGATACAATAGCACTCATGCAGGGCATTCGATACAGTAAGATTAACATGGCCACCGGAATCATTCCGGTCACTAAACAATTAAAGGTACCCGCCCATGGTCTGTGTCCCACAGACCATTTTAGATACCGACCAGACACTCTGATACCGGCCAGACACCCTTTTCAATACCGGCCAGGTATCCGAGTGGTCGGAGTGGGTGGAGTGGTAGGAGTGGTCTGTGAAGACACAGACCACGGGACCACGGGACCACAGACCACGGGCAAACACCTAAAGCAAAGCCTTGCGAAAGACTTTTATAATGCTTACACAACGAAAAAAGTTGAAGAATGTGTGTGCAGGTACCTCTGTGCTCTTATTTCAGAACGGTCTCCATTGTGAAAGTTGCTGAAAGAAACCGGGTACAGCGTCCGGGTATACCACCGCCATAAAGAGCATTCCGAAAATGGCGCCGTACATGTGAGCATCGTGATTGATGTAGCTGCCTGCATTTTTGGACTGCCAGAAGGAATAACCCAAAAACAAGAGGCCAAAGATAAATCCGGGCATCCTGATGGCAAAATAAAGGTAAACCGGCATCAAAGGGGCGAAGAGGATCGCAGCAAACAACACCGCTGCCACCCCGCCTGACGCCCCCAGGGAATTGTAATTCGGGTTATTCTTATGTTTTAAAAACGAAGGAATGTCCGAAACGATAATGCCCAGCAGGTACAACCCGATAAAATAATAGATCCCGGCAGCACCGAAGAGGTGTATGAATAAATTTTCAATTGCTTCCCCCACAAACCACAAGCTGATCATGTTGAACAATAAATGGCCAAAATCAGCATGGACAAAACCCGACGTGACAAAACGGTAATATTGGTTCCGTCGCCGGACGTTCACCGGGTTAAGCAATAATTTTTCAAGTAGGGCTGGATTATTCCAGCAATACCAGGAAATGGCAATAGTAATGATGACGAGATACAGGGTAACAGACATAAACGGGATTTAGTAAATTAAGCGGGAAAATACCGGGATATTTTTCATTTTTCCCGGTTCATCAGGTAATGAATAAATGCAAGCAGGGGTGTTTTTGAGGAACTGCTGACCGGTAACCGTTCCAACGCTTCCATTCCTTCTGTAAAATAAGACAAGATCAGGCCTTCTGTAAGTTCCCTGACGTGCAGCCGGTCGTAAAGCGCCGTTACCTGGGCGACTTTTTCTTCCGGGGAAGCGGAATCGGACGTCAGCCACGCCTGCAGCGCCTCCCGGGTGGAGGTGTCGGCAAGTTCCAGCGCCTTCAGCAGTAAAAATGTTTTTTTGTTGGAAATGATATCACCGCCGACCCGTTTTCCGAATTTTTCCGGATTCCCGTAAACATCGAGCAGATCGTCCTTGAGCTGAAAGCCAATTCCCATACGGACGCCGGCTGTGTAAAGTGTCTCTGTATCAGCAGGTGCAGCGCCACCGACCAGGCCACCCAATTCCAGGGCAAACCCCAGCAGCACAGAAGTTTTCAGGCGGATCATGTCAATGTATTCCGCTATGGAGACATCCGGGCGGCTTTCAAAATTCATATCCAGTTGCTGGCCTTCGCAAACTTCGGAAGCGGTTTTGTTAAACCGGCGCAGTGCCTGGGGAAGGTATTCCGGCGCGATTCCGGCGAGCGCTTCATAGGCCTGCACCAGCATAACGTCCCCGGAAAGAATGGCGGTATTTTCATTCCATTTTTTATGCACGGTCAGCGCCCCGCGCCGCAACGGAGCCTGATCCATAATATCATCGTGCATCAGGGTGAAATTATGAAATAGTTCTACGGCATGTGCCGGTTTCAGGGCTTTTTCCCATTCATCCGTAAACAAGGCGGCAGCATGCAGGGTAAGCAGCGGCCGCAAACGCTTCCCGTTTAAGGCCATCAAATAGCGGATCGGCTCGTATAATTCGTCGGGGTAAGTGCCGTAGCGGGAACTATCGATTTCGTTATGAAGTGCCTGAAGAAATTTGTCGGTTTGTAACATAGGGAAAGCAATGACAGGCACAAAGTAGCTAATTCCTGTGGACAAATGGAAAACCTGACGGAATCATTTTTTTTGTGACCCCTTGCGAAGCCGTAATTCTACTGTTATTTTGCAGGGACGTCAGCTGTGGAGATCCTGCTGCCAGGCAATACACCGGCGTGCATGAAGCATAACGACCTATTAACAACCACCACCTAACAACTATTTTTATGGAAGCACTACTCACCTCAGAAGGATTGATCAGTTTGCTGACGCTTACGCTTCTGGAAGTGGTACTGGGGATCGACAATATTGTCTTTATCTCAATTATCGCCGGCCGGCTCCCCAAGTCGCAGCAGCTTAAAGCCCACAATTACGGACTGCTCATCGCGTTGGTGCTCCGGGTGGCCTTATTATTTGCAATTTCGTGGGTAGTAGGGCTCAAGGCCGATCTGATCACTGTTTTCGGGCACGGGTTCAGCGGGCGTGATCTTATTTTACTGGGAGGAGGGTTGTTCCTCTTGTTCAGCACCACCAAAGAAATTCATCACAAATTGAGCGGTTTCGAGGATAAAAAGGAAAAGAAACCCAAAAAACAAGTGACGTTTTCGATGGGAAGGGCGCTGGCAGAGATCGCCGTATTAAACGTTATTTTCTCCTTTGACTCCGTATTGACTGCCGTTGGAATGGTAAAGGAGGTTGCTATTATGGTAATTGCTGTTTTGGTTTCAACCGTCATAATGATCGTCTTTGCTTCCAGAATCGGTAATTTTGTAAACAATAATCCGTCAGTCAAAATACTGGCATTGTCGTTCCTGATCATGATCGGAACCTTGCTGGTGGCGGAGGCGTTCCATTATGAAATACCAAAAGGGTACGCCTATTTCGCAATGGCGTTTTCGTTCGGCGTGGAAATGCTGAACATGCGTTACGACAAAAACGACCGTATCGCCCGGTTACGCAGGGAATATGGAGAGGAAGCATTGAAGGCCAGGAAACTGTAGTCGCAGACAACAGGAGCCGGTCTGCAGGATTTGACAAGCTATTCAACGAATCAATACATTGAAAATCAACTCCGAAACCGCGGATCAGATCAAACAAGCGGCAGATATTGTGGAGGTAGTCGGGGATTATGTGTCCCTGAAAAAAAGGGGCGCGAATTACCAGGCCTGTTGTCCGTTTCACAATGAAAAGACACCGTCTTTTAATGTGAATCCGGTACGGCAGATTTATAAATGCTTCGGTTGCGGCGCTGCGGGAGATTCCATCAAGTTTGTGATGGATATGGATGGGATCGGGTATACCGAAGCCTTGAAATACCTGGCGCAGAAATACAGCATTGAAGTAAAGGAAGAGGAGGTAACCGATGCCGAAAGCCAGCGACAGAATGAACGGGAAAGTCTGTTCATCGTTCTGGGGTTTGCCAGAAGTTTTTTTCAGAGACAATTAATGGCGACGGAAGAGGGACGGTCCATCGGATTGTCCTATTTCAGAGAGCGGGGCTTTTCCGATCCGACGATACAAAAATTTGAGCTGGGGTACAGTCCGGAAGCCTGGGACGCCCTAACCCGGGAGGCGCGCGCCGGCGGGCACACGGAAGCGTTGCTGGAAAGTGCGGGCTTGTTTATACGGAGAGACGACAACAGCGGCGGCTTCGACCGGTTTCGCGGCAGGGTGATTTTCCCGATCCATAATGTTTCCGGAAAAGTCATTGCTTTTGGAGGCAGGATCCTGAAATCCGACAAAAAGGCAGCAAAATATATCAACTCCCCGGAGACGGTTGTTTACCATAAGAGCGAGGTCCTGTACGGGATCTACCAGGCAAAGCACGCGATCCGTGTGGCGGAGATGTGCTACCTGGTTGAGGGGTATACGGATGTGATTTCCCTGCACCAGGGGGGAGTGGAAAACGTAGTAGCTTCTTCAGGAACCTCCCTTACCATCGAGCAGATTCGTCTTATCGCCCGTTTTACGCAAAATGTAACCATCTTGTACGATGGCGACGCCGCCGGGATAAAGGCCGCCCTCCGCGGACTGGATATGGTGCTGGAAGAAGGGCTGAACGTGAGTGTGGTTACCTTTCCGGATAACGATGACCCGGACAGCTACATGCGAAAAGTAGGCGCGGAACGGTTTCAGGCATATCTGAAAGGGGCGTCAAAAGATTTCATTACCTTCAAGACGGAGGTGTTGCTGAAAGAGGCCGGAGACGACCCTTTCCGGAAAGCAGAACTGATTGCCGACGTGGTAAACAGTATCATGAAAATTCCGGAAGCGATTAAACGACAGGTGTTTTTCAGCCGGATTGCGGCGACGATGCACATTGAGGAGCAAACGCTGATATCGGAAGGGAATAAAATCCTCCGTAAACAGGCGGCGCAGAAGCAGAAGGAAAAGGAACGGGAATCGGCCCGGCGGATCGGTGAACAGGCAGGTTTGCCTCCCGAGGACTTTTTCGCACCGGACGGCCCGGAGCTGGCTGCCGTTCCGGTGGAAGAAAAAAGTGGTGTTATTGGAAAACTGCAATACCAGGAAGAATCGTGTGCCCGTTTACTAGTGCTTTTCGGGACCGTTGAACTTGAACCGGGGGTTACGGTATGTCATTACATCCTGGAGGAAGTAGAAGGGCAGGATTTTCAGCATGAAGGCTATAATGCGATTCTGCGCCTCTGCCGGTCGGGTTTTGAAAAGGGGAGTATTCCTGCGACGGATTATTTTGTCCATCACGAAGATCCCGAACTGAAAAAACTGGCGATCAACTGGGTGACACCCAAATACGAAGTCAGTAACCTTTGGTTTGACAAGCATGAAATTTACGTTCCGACCGAGCTGGATGTCCTGGAAAAAGCCAGCATGCAAACCATGTTCCGGTTGCTAAAGGCGTCGCTCGAGGAGGAAATGCTGATACTGATTGGTAAACTCAAACAGGATATGGATGAAACGGAATGTGCTGCCGTACAAACACGGTACCTGGAAGTAAAGCAAAAAAGTATGCTGGTGGCGAAGGAGTTGGGAATTGTGTTTGGTTAAACCGTCAGTACAGGAAAATAGCGGCTCCCGTAGCCGGTTGTCAAAACAGTCACTAACTTATACAATAAATATGAATACCCGTTTACTTTCTTTTGCAATTGGTTTATGCTGTTTCTGGGGGGCTGCATCGGCACAAATCAAGCTGCCCGCAGCAAGCCCTTCGGCGGTAGTTTCCCAGGGCATCGGCCTGGGCGAGATGCAAATTGAATACAGTCGTCCGGCTCTTAAGGGACGGAAAATGTTCGGATCGCAGGTGCCGTATGACCAGGTTTGGAGGACAGGGGCCAATAAGGTGACCAATTTTATTCTTTCGGATGAAATGGAAATCGGCGGCCGGAAAGTTCCTGCGGGTAAGTACGCATTGCTGACCATTCCGACCCCTTCCGAGTGGACGATCATATTGAATAAGGATGCGGATGCCTGGGGATCGTATACCTATAAGGAAGCGAATGACGTGCTGCGGTTTAAGGTAAAGACGGAAAAGCCGGCCCGGACTGAAGAATATTTTACGATTGCGGTAGGGGATTTTTCGCCTACCCATGCGGAAGTGCTGATCCGGTGGGAAAATACCCAGGTGCGATTCAACGTCAGCCAGGATCCGGATGCCAGGATTGTGCAGGAAATAAAAGAAAAAACAGCAGGGTCGGAAGTTGCCGTGCCCACCTACCTGGCGGCCGCCAATTATTATTTCGACACCAACCGGGATCTGAACCAAGCGTTTGAATGGGCCTCCAAAGCCCTGGATACCAGTAAGGCGTTCTGGGTATACTATCTGCGCGGTAAAATTGCAGCGAAAATCGGAAAATGCGACGTAGCGTTGGCAGATGCTGCCGCGGGATTGCCCCTGGCAAAAGAAGGGAACGATCCGTCGTATGTGCTGAATTTTGAAAAATTGGAAAAGGACTGCAGCAAGAAATAACACAAGGCGGTCACAAAAAGCGGCGTTGATTTTCCGGAATCAACGCCGCTTTTTGTTTGGCTATCGGCTATCAGCTGTCAGCAATCGGCAATCGGCTATCGGCTATCGGAAATCAGCTATCGGCCGGCTATCAGCCCTTCACCCTCAACTCATAACTCATAACCCTCAACTCATAACTCATAACTCATAATTCATAACTCATAACCCTCAACTCATAATTCATAACCCTCAACTCATAACTCATAACTCATAATTCATAACCAACACCAATCCCCCCCACAAAAAAGAAACACAAAAAAACACTTGTATATATAAAAATCTTATATATATTTGGAAGACAAAACGGAAACATATGAAACCTGTAACCAATAATAACGAATACCTGAGAGGGACTTTAAAAACGATCGTTCTTAACCTGCTGGCCGAAAAGGGGCGTATGTATGGGTATGAAATCACCCAGGAAGTAAAGGAACAGACGCAAGGAACCATTACGCTGACGTTCGGGGCCTTGTATCCGGTACTGCATAAGCTGGAGCAGGAAGGCATGCTTTTGACGGAGTCGGTGGAAGTAGACGGCAGGCTGCGGAAATACTATTCTCTGACCAATCAGGGAACTGCTACGGCGGACGTTAAAACCCAGGAGCTCGGGCGTTTCCTGGATGCCTTACAACAGTTAATCAGCGGTGCCGGGCCCAGGGTAATTCCGGCAACCGTATAGACCATCAACCGAAAACCGCATTCCTATGATCCGGTTATCCCGTCAACGAATAGAAGAGCTGAAGCGTTTCCTGCAGGAAACGAAGGTCGACCGGGTATTGCTCCCCGAATTACTTGATCATCTGGCCTGTGAAGTAGAAGAGCGATTGTGGGAAGGGGAGCCATTTGAAGAGGTGCTTGCCGCATTGCGGGGAGAAGTAACTGTAGCGGTCGTTCAGGATCTGAATCATAATCCTTTAAAACTATTAGCCATGAATGCTTCCATGAATGAAATTATTTTTGAAGGACGGAACAAGGCTTACGGAGCCTACGTCCTTCGTTCCCGCTATCCCAGAAACATCCGGATAGCCCTGATGTGCGTGCTGCTGCTGATGGCCCTGGCCGTTGCCTTACCCAAGATTTTCGGAACGGAGGGTTCCGGGAAAGTAACGGACCGGATGGTGGAAACCGATTTGGAGAGAATCTTTCTGAAAGAGCAGGAGCCGGAAGTGGTGCTTCCGCCGCCGGTAAGAGAGGCTGTTCCCGTTCAGAAGCAGGTGCGCTACCTGCCGCCGGAAGTAGTGACCGATCTGGTTGAAGAAACTCCGCTCCCCACCATCGAACAGATGGAAACCGCTCAGATATCGGCTCAGAACGTGGAGGGAGAAAACTTTACGGAAGACCTGATCCTGCCGCCCACGGAAATGGTGGGTCCCGCCAAGGGCGACGTAATAGAATTGAAAGGAATGGAGGAAAAGGAATTTTTAAAGGCAGAGCAACAACCTGAATACGAAGGAGGGAGCGAAGCCTTCCGGAAGTTTCTGGAGAAGAATCTCAGGTACCCGCCGCAAGCAGCCCGGGCAAATGTCCAGGGGAAAGTATTCCTGCAATTTTCGGTTATGACCGACGGCTCGATTGCCAATGTAGAAGTAATTAAAGGAATTGGGTATGGCTGTGATGAGGAAGCGGTCCGTGTGGTCCGGCTCATGCCCAAATGGCGTCCGGGAAAGCAGGCCGGACGGCCCGTGCGGGTACGCTACACCTTGCCGATCCAGTTCGCACTGGCGGAATAAGCGGTGTCACGGCAGGGAGCAGCTTCGCGGTAAACGACGGCTTTATTTACGTTTGTAGTAATTCAGTGTCACAGGCGTGCTGCCGGCTCTGCGCTCGCTGAGGGTGTAGAATCCCGCGGCATTCGCATCAAAGCAAATGGCTTCCCCCTGAGGTTCCAGCTCAACAGCAAGTTGTTTTTGTGCCGTTGCAGTAAGCGCTTGTCCGATGGTTTGGTTGGCTCTTTTTTTCCAGTAGTAAACACTCAGATACGTACGGATCAGGATTTCATCCCCGTTCTTCGAAATATCGCCACTGGTCGCCAGCGCCACAAATGGAAGGGTCCCCAGCCATTCGGCAGTCATTACTTCAGTGGTAGATTGCGGATAAGCAAGCCGGTACAGTTGTGCTTGCTGCGTTTCCTTCGAAACTATGTACAGGTCTTTCGTAACGGGATCTACCAGGAGAGTTTCCGAATCGTGCTGCCCGTCGGGGTAGCGAAAGCGGAGGGTTTCAACGTCCTCGGGCGAATAGGCTAATTGCTGGATAGAGCTGAGCTCCCTGACACGGTAAATCGTGAATTCCGATTGAGAAGGGGTGTTGTTATTGCCGATATCTCCAATATATAAATAGTGAGCTCCCGGATCCGGACCGGGGCCGGAAGCCATATCTTCCCAATCCCGGTTATGCGTTCCGGGAAGGGGGTATTCCTTCAATACGTTTCCGTCCTGGCTCAGCAGGTACACCGAAGCGGGGGCCTGCGAGTCCTGGTGTACCCAAACATAGCCGGGCAGGTTTTTGCTGTGGGCCATTCCCGATGCTTCATCAATAAGATTGGGTGGAAAACTGATCTGTTCGGGAGTCGATTCGAACTCGGCTACCGGTTTTTCCGGATTGTCATCCGGATGCTTGCAGGCTCCCAGTACAAACAGGAAGAGTAGTGTTTTGAGAGCGGAACTAAAACCGGAATGCATGGCGGGGATACAGATTGAATCTAAGTTGCTGCGTTTGCGGATAATCGGCCGCATTGAAATAGTGTAACAAAGCTATAAAAAATGGCGGTAAAAAGGACTTTTATTCGTGATTTGAACCGGATTGTGGCCATCCGGGCCATTTCGGGGTGAACCGGAAGGACTGTTGAAAATAACTACCATTGTTGTACCAAAAATACGTACTTTTGCCCCGTTTATTGTCAAACTGCTCTATTATAACTAGATTATTGCTATTATGTTACGTACGCATACGTGTGGGGAATTACGATTGAATGGGGTAGGAGAGGAGGTGACGCTTTGCGGCTGGGTGCACCGGGTAAGAGATAAAGGAGGAATGGTATGGATCGATCTCCGCGATCGCTACGGAATTACGCAACTGTTGATGGAAGAAACCAAAGTGCCCCACGGGTTGGCGCAGGTGGTCCGTTCGCTGGGGCGGGAATATGTAGTGGAAGCAAAAGGTACGGTCATAGAACGCCTGTCGAAAAACCCTAATATTCCAACAGGCGAAATTGAAATTCGCCTGACAGCGTTAACCGTATTGAATCCGGCAAAATTGCCCCCCTTCCTGATCGAGGATGATACAGACGGAGGGGATGATCTCCGGATGAAATACCGGTACCTGGATTTGCGCCGTGCCGTCGTACGTAAAAATCTGCAGCTGCGGCACCAGGTTGCCAGGCATACCCGCAACTATCTGGACAAACTGGATTTTATTGAAGTGGAAACGCCGGTACTCATCAAATCCACTCCCGAAGGAGCCAGGGACTTTGTCGTACCCAGCCGGATGAACCAGGGTGAATTCTATGCCTTGCCGCAGTCGCCGCAAACATTCAAGCAGTTGCTGATGGTATCGGGATTTGACCGCTATTATCAGATTGTCAAATGCTTCCGGGACGAAGACTTGCGGGCGGACCGGCAGCCGGAGTTTACCCAGATCGACTGCGAAATGTCTTTTGTGACGCAGGAGGATGTGCTGAATACGTTTGAAGGATTGATACACCACCTGTTCAAAGAAGTAAAGGGGATCGATTTGCCGGAGGTGCCGCGGATGACGTATGCAGAAGCAGCCAGAAGGTACGGATCCGATAAACCCGATATCCGGTTTGGGATGGAATTTGTGGAATTGAAAGGAATGGAAACCGACGAAACTTCAGGCCGGGATTTTGGGGTATTCGACAGTGCCGAAATAGTGGTTGGCATTAATGTGCCGGGAGCGGCTTCCTATACCCGGAAACAGCTGGATGAGCTGACGGAATGGGTGAAACGCCCCCAGATCGGCGCCAAAGGACTGATCTATGTACGGTACAATGAGGATCAGACCATCAAGTCTTCAGTGGATAAATTTTATTCACAAGATGATTTAAAGCGCTGGGTGGCACAATTTGATGCCAAACCCGGGGATTTGCTATTGGTAATTTCCGGCGAAACCGATAAAGCCCGTAAACAGCTCTGCGAGCTTCGGCTGGAAATGGGCAAACGCCTGGGGTTACGGAACCCCGACGAATTCAAGGTGCTTTGGGTCGTGGATTTCCCGTTGCTGGAATACGGGGAGGAAGAAAAACGCTGGTTTGCCATGCACCACCCGTTTACAAGTCCGAAACCGGAAGACATCCCGTTCCTGGAACATGAAGCCTACGCTGAAATCCGGGCCAACGCCTATGACATGGTCATCAACGGAGTCGAGGTAGGAGGGGGATCAGTGCGGATTTTCCAACGGGAATTACAACAGAAAATGTTTGAAGTACTGGGCTTTTCTGCCGAAGAAGCGCAGGAACAATTTGGGTTTCTGATGAATGCATTCGAATTCGGAGCGCCGCCGCATGCAGGGATCGCCTTTGGTTTCGACCGCCTGTGCTCGCTGTTCGGAGGGTCTGATTCCATCCGGGATTTTATTGCATTCCCAAAAAATAATTCGGGACGGGATGTCATGATCGATAGTCCGTCCACGATTTCGGAAGGACAGCTGAAAGAGCTGGGAATCGGTTTAGCTGCAGACTGTAAGAAAAGTGAGTAATCAATAAAGGCGGCTTTCGGGCCGCCTTTATTGATTGATTTTCCGGTTTTACTGCGGATTCTGTTTGACCAGCTCGTTGGTGTTGTTGATTTCCGTTTGCGGAATCATGAATTGCCAGCGGATATCTCCGGCAGGAATGGTCATTACATTACTGAGCGTGGCGTTGTGATTGCCGCCGTCGCGGTCCAGCGGGCTGTTGGTACGTTTCAGATCGTAGAAGCGGAAACCCTCTCCCCACAGTTCAACCCGGCGCTGAATCATGATTTCGTCGATGAGGGCCTGACCGGCGTTGGCCGATAACGTGTACTCCGGATCCCGGCTTACCGCTAACGTATACAGTGCTTCAGCCGCATCCGCATCTTGCCCGAGGCGGGCTTTGGCTTCGGCTTCGATCAGGTACATTTCAGCTGCACGCATATAGGGAACATCTCCGATGCTGAGGGATTCGTCGGCTACCCGGAATTTTTTAGGATGGTATTTATAGCGGGTAAACGTGGGCAGCGGAAGCGGGAAATCAGCTTCATTCGTTCCCGTCGGATCCCATAGCTGTTTCCGTACATCCGTTTCAGAAATCTGATCGTACAAGACGGAGAACATCAGCTTCGGGCAGGCGCGGATCACGGTTGAGCTGTAATTGCTCGACATATAGGCAAAAAAGGAGTAGAAGTAATTGGTCTGATCTGCGACAATCCGCGACGACCACATCCATTCCGGGTTGCTGTAATTATTGAAGCCGCCCAGGTAATCTTCATTCGACATCAGGGTGAATCCTTCACGCGCCTGTGCTGCAAAGGTCGCAGCAGTGGCGTAGTCTTGCTGCGTGAGCGCTACACGCGCTTTGATGCCTTTTGCAATACGCGTATCGAAGTGGGATTTATTCAGACGGGAATAGTTGTCAAAGAGGCTGATCGCGGCTTCCAGGTCGGTATTGATCTGCGCATAAACTTCAGCAACCGTACTCCTGGGAGTCATTTCGGTGGTGGGCTCGGTTACCAACGGAATACCATCGCCCTGGTTAGGAGCCCCTGCCACATAGCGTTCCCCGAAAAGCTGAACGGCCTGAAAATACGCCCAGGCCCGGTAGGTAAGCGCTTCTGCTTTAATGACTTGTTTGTCGTCTTCCGGACCCTCTGCGTTGTCAATATTGGCAATGATCATATTGGCGTTGCCGATAAGGGCATAATAGAAGGCGTAGTTATAGAAGACAATACCGCTGTTGGGATTACGGTGAGTGATCCATTTGTGCTCGTTTAGCAACCAGGTGCTGGAGGAGTTGGGGAACACGACATCTTCTCCCATGATATCCATGTACAACATATTCCCCGACTGTCCGCCCTGGGCTTGTACGCCGTAGATCTGGGAGAACATCATCCGGTGAATCCCGTTAAGGGCTGCCCAGGCATTATCGGTCGTTTTAAAGGCGTCTACAGTCGACACCTGGTCGGTAGGAGCCGTTTCAAGGAAGTCGGGCTGGCATGCGCTCACGCTGAGAAGCAGCGCCAATCCCGCAATTCCGGTTTTTATAGGATTTTTCATTGATACTTTCATTTTAAGTCTGCGGATTAGAATCTGAATTTAGCGCCAACTGTCAGCAATTTATTGAAGGTGTAGGAGTTCAGTACCGTTCCGTTGAAGGAACCGGAAACGTCCATGCCTTTCCTTGCCGAGAAAAGTGCCAGGTTTTCACCGCTCACAAAGACATTGACTCCTTTGCAGTCGATTCTGCTGATCAGGTCTTTCGGAAGTTCGTAATTCAGGATCACGCTGTTCAGCTGGAAATAGGAGGCATTCGTCAGGTAACGGGTACTGCCGCCCGCCTGGTTGGCAATATTGTTGTTGGTGAAAGCCGGCACATCGGTAACGTCGCCCGGCCGCTGCCAGCGATTCAGGGCGTCGACATGCATGGCTGTTCCGTAGTTGCCGCCGTGCATCAGGCTTCCGTAAGCGGAGTCGTAGACTTTGCCGCCGACCTGGTAGGTGAAGACAAGGCTTAATTCGAAGTTTTTATACCCCAGCCGGTGGTTCATAGAACCGTAAAATTTGGGGATCGCCGAATGGCCCGTATACCGGTAATTGGCTTCCGCAATTTCGGTGGTCACGGTGTCCCGTTCGTTGACTATCCTGGTATTCGTTGTCCACGCGTTTGTCCGGTACAGGGCTGCGCCGGTCTGGCTGTCTACCTCATAAAACTCCCGCAGATAGAAATCATAAATAGAATGCCCGACGCTATACGCTTTGGTACCGCTCTGCATCAGCTTCTGCGTTTCCGGCATTTTAGTGATCTGATTTTTAAAGGTGGTCACATTTAATGTCGCCGAATAGTTGAAGGCGGGGCCCTGGACGACCTGCCCGGTGAGTTGAAGCTCCCAGCCTTTGTTGAAAAGATTACCGATATTCTGGTTCACTTCGAAGGCGCCCGCATCTGATCCCGCTACGGTGCCGCCGTTGGAGAGGGCAAGCGGAACCGGGAAAATCAGGCCATTGGTGGTACGGTGGAAATATTCCAGGCTACCTGCCAGCCGGCCTTTGAATACGTTAAAATCAACGCCGATGTCAAAGTTTTTTGCCGTTTCCCAGGTCAGCTGTTCGTTGGCGATGGAGGCTTGTATAAAACCTGGTTCGGCATTATTGTTACGGCCCAGGTCATAGAGCGCCTGATAAGGGTAGTAACCCAGACCGGCATCATTTCCGACGGATCCGTAGGAAGCGCGTAATTTCAGCAGCTCGACCCAGGGAACGTTAAAGAAAATTTCTCTTTCCAGGTTCCAGGCGCCCCCTACGGACCAGAAATTGGCCCAGCGCGCATCTCTGTGGAATTTCGAGTTGCCATCCCGGCGGATAGAAGCGCTCAGGATGTACTTTTTGTCGAAATCGTAATTGGCACGGGCAAAGTAGCTCTCAATAGCTGCGTTGTCTTCGTAAGAAGTCAACGTCAGGATGTTGGCAAAGTTGGGAAGTTCGGTCACCCCGTCTACGATCATTCCTGCCCGGCCACCGTACAAGTAATTGTATTTGTAGGCGTAATTCTCATGTCCGCCCAGGATGCTGAAATTGTGCAGACCGGCTTTTCCGCTGTATTCGAGAAGCTGGTTCCAGGTACGGCTCGTAGTGCGGTAGAACTCGTGATAGGACCGTCCGGCCGGAGCGCCGTCCCCGATGATCGGGTTGTTGTAGCGGCGGTAGTGAGAATCCTGCATATCGAAACTCAGGTTAGTAGTAGCGGTGAGGCCCGGCAGGATTTCAACGGTGGCAAACGTCCGTGCACCGACATTTCCGCGGACCAGTTTACGCTCGTCCAGCAGGTTCTCCCAGATCGCATGCCTGCCGGGAGTGTAAGGACGCCCCTGACCCATGTCGTATACCTTATTGCCATTTTCATCCAATACATATGCCCCGGTGGCAGGGTCATGTTCGTGCACGGGATAAACGGGTCCGATGTAACGGGTCACATAAAAGGGGTTGATGATGGAAGTTCCGCCATCTCCCGATCCGTCAACGTTGCTGAGGATGTAAGCGCCATTGATGTTGAGGCCGGTTTTGAGCCACTTGGTTGCCTGGGTTTCGGCATTGATACGACCGGTAAACCGGCGGTAATCCGATTTTACCAGATACCCTTGCTCCTCCGTATAGCCGAAGGAGGCAAAATACGTGGACTTGTCGGAGCCGCCATCATACGAAACCTGGTAGTTCTGCCGGCTTTTACCTCCTTGCTGAATAGCATCGACCCAATTGAGGTCTTCCGGATAACGGAGGCTTGCATTGGGGTTGAGCTGACCATTTACGTCGACGATCTGGTCTTTTGCAACATTATACGGGTTGTAAACGAGCAGGTCGGCAATCCCCTGGTAGGTGCGGCCGTCATGACTGGTCGTCAGTCCGGAGGCAATGCTGTTAGCCGTTGCAACGTCGATTCCAGAAGTCACCAGCGTGTTCCGGTAAATTTCCCATTGCGCCGGATAATATTGATTCAGCGGGATGGTTTTATATTCGGGTAACCCTCTGCTGATAACCCCTCCGGAGACGGTCACATTGAAATTACTCTGCTTGGCTTTTCCTTTTTTAGTGGTAATCATGATAACGCCATTCGCTCCCCGTGAACCATAAAGCGCCGTGGTAGAGGCATCTTTCAATACGGATATCGATTCAATGTCGTCGGGATTAATACTGGCCGTACCCGCATCATACGGAACGCCATCCACTACATACAGGGCTGAATTGGAAGCGGAAATAGATCCGAAACCCCGGACCCGGATGTTGGGGGCAGAGCCGGGCGCTCCGTTGGCCATCGTCGTCTGCACACCGGGGGCCGCTCCGATCAGCGCATTCAGTGCGTTTGAAACAGGACGCAAGGCAATGTCGGATGCTTTGATCTGGGCGGCAGATCCTACGTGCGTAGTTTTATCAACGGTACCGTAAGCGACCACAATCGCTTCATCGAGCAGGAAGCTGCTGGGGTCCATCCGGATGTTGATCGTAGTGCGCTGATTCACCGGTATTTCCTGTGTCACGAAACCGACAAAGCTGATGACCAGTACGGCCGAACCGTCCGGTACGTCAATGCTGAAGTTACCGTTGGCATCAGTGGTAGTACCCTTTGTACTGTTTCTTACCATAATGCTCACACCTGGTAAAGGGGAACCCTGGTCGTCGGTGATCGTTCCGCTCACGGCGATATCGATCGGGTCGAAAACGGGCACGGGACGGGCATACACCGTTTGTAGTGCCGTACTAATGATTGCAAGAGATGATAAGGCCGAAAGGAAGAAAATACTTTTCTTCACTGAACGGGCCATTTTACCACATCTTACAGATTCCTGGAAAGGTAGCTGCATAAAATGAAGTGTTTAAATGGAAAAATGAATAAAAATCAGAGATGATTTGTTAAATCCCTTAAAAAAGCGATCTCAAAGAGCCGGACGTAAGCGCTTGCACACGAAATGATGGTTGATCCTAGTTATATTGATTAAGTGAATTTCAACTGAGGTGTGTCATGCATGAAACCCGCTAATTGATTTACAATCAGAAGGCTTCTGAATTTTTACTAAAGTAGCAATAATTGGGATTTCCTATTAATATTACACGCTATTTTTTTAAAATTTATTAACAAAACGGTAGTCTATCCTGCTAAAACCATATTTTAGCAACTAAACAACGGCGTGAAGACGATTGGGCCTCAGGAAAATAGCGGCTATGCGATCAGCGCCACTCCATGAGCGCTGCATTCAGCGCTTCTTCTACGCGGATGCGGGGTTTGTGGAAATAAATGAGCCCATGGCCCGGAAGCATGATGTCGGTGTCGATCTGTGAGAGTTTGAGAAGGGACTGTATATAAATTTCTTTATTAAAATCGATACTTCCGGACCATCCGAAATCGCCGCCTAGCAGCGTGCCGATTACATCTCCGCTAAAAATTAACTGCCGGCCTTCCCATTGAAGCAAATAGGCGGTGCAGCCCATACTGTGGCCCGGGAGGTGTACGGCTGTGAAGCTCAATCCGCAAACCGAGAAGTGTGCGCCGTCAGAAAGGACCTGATCGACCGTGAAAGGGACGAACTTTTTATGGTATAAGTAACCGCAGCACCTGGCATCGCCTGTTGCCACAGCTTCGGCAGTTTCGCGAATGGCCACAAACCGGACATCCTGCATTTTCAGTAAATGCCCGGCCCCCGCATGATCGAAATGAGGATGTGTCAAAATACAATAGCGGATATCGGCGGGAGACAGGTCCCAGTACCGCATGTTTTCAAAAATCTGCGGCAGTGTATCGCCACAGCCGCAGTCGATCATGACAAGACCATCCCCGGTTTGTATGATATAGCTGTTACCATCGTTCCACAAGGCACCCTGAAGGTCAAAAGTGATGCCATTCAGGTCTCCTCCTACCTGGAATATATTTTTTAGGACTTGCATGTATGCCGTATGTAAAGCGGTGTCAACGGATTTAATAACCGTTCGTATAGGGTACTTCCGGCCGGGCAAAAAAGACTAATAAGCATCGGAAGATTTGTAAGGGCAGCACGAAGGGGCGTTAAGCCGAAGGGCTTAAAACAAAGGTGAGACGGGTATGCCCGGGGGTGACTTCCAGGCGGGCCTGTCCCCCGATGAGCAATGCGCGGTTATCTGCGACATGGCCGGCCGGGAAATCATACGCAACCGGATAATCATAGTCCCGGGTGTGCTCCTGAATGATTTCATAAGCAGACATACCGAAGCGATCATTCCCGTCTTTTAGTTCCGAAAATTGTCCGGCGATCAGCCCGGCAAGCCCGGACAGCTTTCCTGCCCGTTTCAGCTGCAGCATCATCCGGTCCAGGTTGTAGAGCGGTTCGCCTACGTCTTCCAGAAAAAGAAGTGATCCCGACGTATCCGTTTCTGAAACACTCCCGGTTAAATGCGCCAGCAAACAGAGGTTCCCGCCGGTAACGACGCCCGTTGCAATCCCCGGGCGGTTATAGGAATGGGCGCCTGTTTCGTAGGATACGGGTTCTCCGAACAGTAACCGGCGCAACGATTCATCGGAAATGGCAGCATCTCCCAACTGTTTGACCATCGGGCCATGCACACTGGCATACCCCAGCGTCAGCAAATGCGAAAGCAGGACGGTAAGGTCGCTGAACCCGACAAGCCATTTAGGATACTTTTTGAAAGTCGTAAAATCAAGCTGGTCAACCAAACGGGAGCAGCCATAGCCGCCGCGGACGGCAAAAATGGCCTTCAGTTCCGGGTTGTCAAGCATACGCTGCAGGTCGTCCCGGCGGGCCGCATCGGTCCCTGCATACTGGTAATAGGCGCCATACACTACCGCTCCTTCCGCGACGTTCAGCTGCCAGTTTTCGCGGAGCACTTTCAACCCTTTCAGGAGCGCATCCCTCTGTACGTTCCCTGCCGGAGCCGTGATGCCGACCGGGTCGCCGGGCTGCAGGAAGGGAGGAAGGGTAATAGCCATATACGAGGCAGTCAGTTAAATATAAACAATGTCCGAAATGATCTTCTGTCCCATTTCGTCATTGATGTGCTGCAGGATTTTGGTTTTGCCCCGTACCAGTTCTTCCCGGAGCGGGGCAGAGTCAAGCTGTAAATACAGGATGCCCTCCCGCACATAGATGGTCGTCGTCCGTGCAGCGATGGGCTTACCCATAATTTTTTCCCAGTGAGCCGCAATATAGGTTTCATCGAAAGCCGATTTGAGCTGGTAGGTATCCAGCAATTGTGCCAGTGCCTCTTTGAAGCTGACGACACCGGGTTTCCGGGAGGAGCTGTCCTTTTTGAAACGGTAATACTTTGCCATAGCGATTTACAGGGAACTGCAAAGTTAACGAAACGGACGGCAAAACCTTTGAAGAGCGGGAAAATTAAGCCGTTCCGGTTTTAAGGAAGAAGGGGCGGGGTGTCAGGCGCGGCGGAGGTATTTATTGCAGGCAATATTTGTTTTTGAGGGATACGGCTTGTAATATTGTGCCATCAATCAATTGCTTCTCCAATTCAGCGGTTGATTTATAGAGAAGAGGGAAGAGAATGGGCTCAGAGAACCTCTGGCAACCTGTCCGAAAGGGACAAGGTGCTAACTCCCACCTAAATTATTTAGGGCATATAAACCAATTTCGCGCATGAAAACCGACTGTTTCCGGCCTCGCCAGCAGGCCCCGTTTAGCTGTAGTTTCCCGGGTATTCCCGATGGGGAGCGTATGTCCCGTTTTTCGATCGGGATAATGCCCCGGTAAGACTGCGGGTACGATGCCCCCGCTGCAGGAGCTATTGAAACAGCGGCTGTCGGACAATCTTTTCTTTATTATTCAATTTTTAATAAATCGTTATGTCAGTAAAATCCTTGCAATTTGAAACCCTGCAAATACATGCAGGACAGGTCGTAGATCCCGCTACCAACTCCCGGGCTGTACCCATATACCAGACCACATCGTATACTTTCAACAGCTCTGAGCATGGGGCTAACCTCTTCGGATTAAAAGAATTCGGGAATATCTATACCCGGATTATGAACCCGACAACCGATGTATTCGAAAAGCGGATGGCCGCTCTTGAAGGGGGCGTGGCTGCGTTGGCTACCGCTTCCGGGCATTCCGCCCAGTTTCTGGCCATCAATAATATTACGACGGTCGGGGACAATTTTATCACGACGTCTTTTTTATACGGCGGTTCTTTTAACCAGTTTAAAAACTCGTTTAAAAACATCGGGGTAGAAGCCCGTTTTGCGAATGGAGATGATGTCTCAAGTTTTGAAAAGCTGATTGACGACCGTACCAAAGCCATTTACCTGGAAAGTATCGGCAACCCCAGCTACAGTGTGCCGGATTTTGAAGCGTTTGCCGCCCTGGCTGCCAAATACGATCTCCCGCTGATCGTTGACAATACCTTCGGGGCGGGAGGAGCGCTGGTGAAACCCATCGCCTGGGGCGCCCACGTGGTCGTGGAATCGGCTACCAAGTGGATCGGCGGACATGGTACTTCCATGGGAGGCGTAATTGTCGATGCCGGTACCTTCGATTGGGGCAACGGCAAGTATCCGCAGTTTACCGAACCCTCGCCAAGCTACCATGGACTGGTGTACAATGATGTTTTCGGGAAAAAAGGACCTTTTGGGAATATACAGTTTGTGTTGCGCTGCCGGGTAGAAGGATTGCGTGACTGGGGACCGGCACAAAGTCCTTTCAATTCGTTCCTGCTGCTGCAAGGGCTGGAAACCCTTGCGCTTCGCGTGGAAAGAGCTACGGACAACTCTCTGAAAATAGCACAGTGGCTGGAACAACATCCGGATGTGGAATACGTGGAATACCCGGGACTTGAGAGCAGTAAGTACCATACCCTGGCAAAAAAATACCTGACCAGGGGCTTTGGCGCTGTCTTGTCTTTTAAGCTGAAAGCCGGAAAGGCTGCGGCCGACAAGTTTGTGGATTCACTGGAACTGATCAGTCATCTGGCGAATGTGGGAGATGCAAAAACACTGATTATTCATCCTTCCAGTACGACGCATTCACAATTGTCGGAGGCCGAACAGATTACAGCCGGAGTGGCTCCCGGTGTACTGCGCATCGCAGTGGGGATTGAACATGCGGATGATATCCGGAATGATCTTGAACAAGCTTTTGCCGCAATAAAATAGGTTAAGTGCCCCGGAGGAATGGTCCGCCTCCGGGGTTCTGCCTCCGGAGGCCATCCGCACAGTGGATAATCTGACCGCTCAAGTAGTTTTTTAGTAGAATGACAGGAATGCAGCCTGAGAAGAAACTTTTTAAGTATCCGTACGAATATAAATTGGAACTGGGCCGGACGCTGCCGGGGTTTGAATTGTGTTATACGACCTACGGAACCCTGAATGAAACAGGCGACAATGTCGTCTGGGTGTGTCATGCGCTTACCGGGAACAGTGATCCGAGTGACTGGTGGTCCGGATTGGTGGGGAAAGATAAACTCTATAATCCCGCCGAGCATTTTATTGTCTGCGCCAATATCCCGGGTTCCTGCTATGGTTCCACCAACCCGCTGTCAGTCAATCCGAGAACGCAACAGTCCTGGTACCATGATTTTCCGACATTGACGGTGAAGGATGTGGTCGGGACGCTGGATTTACTGCGGCAGGAGTTGGGTATTGAAACGATACAAGTGTGTATAGGGGGATCGCTGGGAGGGCAGCAGGCCCTGGAATGGGCCGTGGAAAACCCCCGGGTCATCAAGCGGTTGATTACAATTGCTACTAACGCCTTGCATTCGCCCTGGGGAATTGCTTTCAACGAAGCGCAGCGGATGGCAATTGCTGCGGATGAAAGCTGGAAAGAAAACCGGCAGGACGCGGGGCTTGAGGGATTGAAAGCAGCGCGCTCCGTCGCGTTGTTATCGTACCGGAATTACGACACCTATAATTTTACACAAGCCCGCGATAATTCAGAGCAGCTGGACGATTTCCGGGCGGCTTCTTATCAACAGTATCAGGGCGAAAAGTTCAAGAGTCGCTTCAATGCCTTTTCCTATTGGATCCTTACCAAAATGATGGATTCCCATAACGTGGGACGTAACCGCGGGGGATTGGCGAATGCCCTGAAACAAGTGACGGCCCTCACCCTGGTGATCGGGATTAAATCCGATATCCTGTTTCCGATTGAAGAACAGCATTTCCTGGAAAAGCATATTCCCCGCGCCTCTTATCAGGAAATCGATTCCCTGTATGGACATGACGGCTTTTTAATCGATTATGGTCCGCTGACGCATTTGATCCGGGCCTGGTTGAAAAATGAAGGCCATACCGATGAGCCGGGGTTTTAACACCCCGTTGTTGAGCAGTGGGCTGGTGTTATTGACTGATCCGCTCAAAATGAGCTTTGATACGGGTCGCTTTATCGTTCCCGACGATGGCGGCTATTTCATCCACGGTACATTCCCGGATGGCTTTGACCGATTTGAACTGGCGGAGGAGTTTGGTTGCCGTCAGCTTTCCAATCCCTTCTATAGTCTCCAGTTCACTGATCAGGCTGTTTTGACTACGCTTATCCCGGTGAAAGGTAATGGCAAACCGATGGGCTTCGTCCCGTATTTGCTGGATCAGCTTGAGCGATTCCGAGCGTTTGTCGATATACAGCGGCAGCTGGTCCCCGGGAAAATAGATTTCTTCCAGCCGTTTGGCAATTCCGATCACGGGTACTTTCCCGTAAATCCCGACCGTTTTCAGTGCCTCGCAGGCGGCGCTTAACTGTCCTTTGCCCCCGTCAATTACGATGAGGTCGGGCAGGGGAGCATTTTCTGCCAATACCCGGGTATAACGCCGGGTGACTATCTCGTGCATGGAGGCAAAATCGTTTGGCCCGACCACTGTTTTAATCGCAAAATGCCGGTAGTCCTTTTTGGAAGGTTTCGCGTTTTTGAAACATACCATCGATGCCACAGGGTTGGTCCCCTGGATGTTGGAATTATCAAAACACTCGATATGGCGGGGCAGGGTCTTTAAACGGAGGTCGGTTTTGAGCTTGATAAGCACCCGGTCCTTCCGGGAAGAAGCAGCGGAAAGTTCGGCAGCCCGCTTCTCCGCTTTTTCCCGGCGGAAATAGAGCACGTTCTTGAGAGAAAGATCCAGTACTTTTTTCTTGTCCCCGATCAGCGGGACTGTAACGGGCTTGATAAAATCACCCTCCGGTCTGATATTGCATAAAACCTCCCGCGCACCGTCGCCATAACGTTCGTACATTTCTACCAACATCATGGCCAGCAATTCTTCGTCTGTTTCTTCCAGCTTTTTACGGACTTCCAGGGTTTCCGTTGCGATGATATGACCATTTGCCAGTTTCATAAAATTGAAATAGGCAGCCTCCTCATCCGAAACTATCGTCAAGACATCAAGATCGCCGATTTTAGGATTAATAACAGTGGTTTTGTTCTGGTAGTCATTCAGCAACGCAAGTCTTTCCTTCCAGTGATGGGCTTCCTCATAAGCCATGTTTTCCGACGCTGCCACCATTTTTTGTTTCAGATAATGCTGGGCCTGTGCCAGATTCCCCTTAAGAATATGGCTGATCTGCTCAATCTCTGCCTGATAAGCTTCCTCGCTGACCAGTCCTTCACAAGGCCCCTTGCAGTTCCCGATATGATATTCCAGGCAAACTTTGAATTTCCGGGCGGCGACATTTTCTTTGGAAAGTACTAACTGGCAGGAACGTACCGTAAAAAGTGTGCGGAACATCTCAAACAGGGAATGCATCGTCCGGACGTTGGCAAAGGGGCCGAAATAAGTCCCCGCCGACAGGTCGACGCTGCGGGTGCTGATCACCCGGGGAAAACGTTCATTGGTGATACAGATAAACGGGTAGGTTTTGTCATCCCGCAACATGATATTGAAGCGGGGCTGGTAATTTTTGATCAGCTGATTCTCCAGCAAAAGGGCTTCCCATTCCGTATAGACAATCGTAAATTCAATCCGGCAAATCTGGAAAACAAGCTGCCGGGTTTTCCGGCTATGCTGGTTGGACTTGACAAAATAACTGCTTACCCGGTTACGCAGGTCCTTCGCTTTCCCGACATAGATAATTTCGTTCCTGTCATTGAAGTAGCGATAGACCCCCGGCTCATGCGGGATTTTGGCGAGTTCTGGTTTGTAATCGAATTTTGTTGACATGCTTTGCGTACAGCTCAGGTAATTCCAAATACCCTGACGCTCTCTATTGGTAACAACGTCGCAAAATAGCATCGAATTCATCAGATACCGAAATTTTTGACAGATCCCCGGTACTGAAAAGGAACGAAAGGGAAAATCAGGGTAAAAGCCGCATGGCGACTCCCTGTTTGAAATGCAGGAGGGCGCCTTCAAAGTACCCGGTAACTGTTTGTTCGGGATAGTAAAATTCTTCATTTTTGTGCCAAAGCACATATCCATGGAAGGATTCAACTTCAAAGACACGTTATCGGTTACCCTTATTCTGTTTTCAGTGATAGATATTCTGGGAAGTGTGCCGATTATTGTGGGTTTACGGAAAAAGGTGGGGCGCATTGAATCCGGAAAGGCGACCATCGTGGCGGGAGGAATTATGCTGGCCTTTTTGTTCCTGGGCGACCGTATTCTCGGGCTGTTCGGAGTGGATGTGTCATCGTTCGCGGTAGCGGGAGCGATTATTTTATTTTTGCTGGGACTTGAAATGATTTTGGGCCGTAATATTTTTAAACACGAAGAGGCCGAGCCGACGTCGGCTTCCATCGTACCGATTGCGTTTCCGTTAATCGCGGGGGCGGGTACGATCACAACCCTGATTTCATTGCGTACGGCTTATGCAATGCCCAATATCCTGATCGGGCTGATCCTGAATCTTGCGTTTATTTTTATCGTACTGAAGTCCTCTTCCTGGATTGAGCGGAAACTGGGAAAAGGCGGACTGGATGTGATGCGTAAAATCTTCGGGATTATCCTGATTGCAATCGCCGTTAAATTGTTTAAGTCGAACCTCATGCTTTGATTTTAGCGGACTGTATTGTCCGTTTACTTTTATAAATTATACAAACCGTTTTTATGGACCAATTGGATAGCCTGAACCAGGTAGCAGCCTTTCATGACACTTTTAAACACCCGGTATTGAAAACTCCCCAGATTCCCGCGGAAGAGCGCTGCCGGTTGCGGGTGGCGTTGCTGGCGGAGGAATTGAAGGAACTGGAAGTAGCCATTCTTCAAAAAGATATTGTAGAAGTGGCCGATGCCCTGTGCGATCTCCAGTATGTGCTTTCCGGGGCGGTGCTGGAATTCGGGTTGGGGGAAAAGTTCCGGACCTTATTTGATGAGGTGCAGCGTTCCAATATGTCGAAAGCATGCCTGTCGGTGGAAGAGGCGGAGGCTACTGTAGCACATTACCAGGCGAAAGGGACCGATTGTTACTTCAGGGAGGATAACGGGAAATACCTGGTTTACCGGAAGGGGGATGATAAAACCCTTAAGAGTGTCAACTATTCCCCTGCCGATCTGGAAGGGCTGCTGAATGATTAATCCGGAAGTAATGAATACCGCGATTCGAGAACAGGTACTGGAACGATTGCTGCGTTATGTAAAAATCGATACCCAGTCGGACCCGCAGGCGATCTGTTTCCCTTCGACCGAAAAGCAAAAGCAGCTGGGGGCCTTGCTGGCCGCAGAATTACGGGAAATGGGCGTAGCAGATGCGGAGCTGGATGCGCATGGATACGTCTATGCGACGATTCCGTCCAATTCTCCCAAGGCGCAGGTGCCGGTGATTTGCTTTTGTGCACACATGGACACTTCCCCCGATGTCAGCGGCGCCGGTGTGAAACCGCTGGTGCACCGCAATTGGGACGGATCGGCTATTGTATTGCCCGATGATCCGACTCAGGTGATCCGGCTTACGGAACACCCGGATCTGGCAGCCCAGATAGGGAACGACCTGGTAACGGCCAGCGGAACCACCTTGCTGGGAGCCGATAACAAAGCCGGCGTGGCCGAAATCATGACCGCCGTACAGTACTGGCTTTCTCATCCCGAATGCATTCACGGGACTATCAGGATCCTGTTCACGCCGGATGAAGAGGTAGGCCGGGGAACGGAGAAAGTGGATTTGAAAAAGCTGGGGGCTGCTTACGCCTACACAATCGATGGAGAAACACTGGGGAGCCTGGAAGACGAAACCTTTTCGGCCGACGGTGTAAAGGTCGTGATCAGGGGAGTCAGCACGCACCCGGGTTTTGCCAGCGGGAAGCTGGAGAATGCCTTGAAAATAGCAGCTGACATTTTAGCGGCCTTGCCGAAAGATCGCCTGTCCCCCGAAACGACTGCAGACAGGGAAGGGTTTATCCATCCCGTACACCTGGAAGGGGGCCAGGACAGCGCTGAGCTGACATTTATTATACGCGATTTTTCAACCGAAGGATTGGAGGAAAAGGAAGCGTGGCTGAAAGGAATTGTGGAGACCGTGCTGACATCCTATCCGGGATCCGGATTTGAATTGGAGGTTACGGAACAGTACCGGAATATGCGGGAAGTGCTGGACCAGCATCCGCACGTAGTTGATTACGCGCTTCGCGCGATTGAGCGGGCAGGGCTCCGGCCGCTGCGGAGAAGCATCCGCGGCGGAACAGACGGCTCGCGGTTATCCTTTATGGGGTTGCCTTGCCCGAACCTGTTTGCAGGCGAGCATGCCTTTCATTCCAGGCTGGAGTGGGTTTCGGTGCAGGATATGGAAAAAGCCGTGGCTGTAATGATCCATTTGTCGCAGATCTGGGAAGCCGAAACAAGCGCTTAAAGAGGAGAACAGCATGGCCAAGAAATCGAAATACTATGTAGTCTGGCAAGGGCGGCAGTCAGGGGTTTTTACCGACTGGAAGCAGTGCGAAGAGCAGATCAAGGGAGTGGAGGGGGCACAGTTCAAGTCATTTGATACCCTCGAGGAGGCGGAATATGCGATTCGCCGTAATTACTGGGAGTTTGTGAATAAAACCGCAGGCAAACCGGCTCTCAAAAAAAGGCCGGCTTCCGTCGGCGACCCTATCCAGAACAGTATTGTCGTGGATGCCGCATGGAATACGGCTACAGGAGATATGGAATACCAGGGGTTTTACCTGATGACCAGGGAACGGATATTCCTGCAGGGGCCTTTCGCCGATGCTACCAACAACATCGGCGAATTCCTGGCGATTGTACATGCGCTTGCCTATCTGAAACAAAATAACAGTGAGCTGCCCATCTATTCTGATTCGAGAACGGCAATCAGTTGGGTGAAAAAGAAGCATGCCAATACGAAGCTTGAACTTACCCCCCGCAATAAACCGGTATTTGAGCTCCTTCAACGCGCAGAGCGGTGGCTGGCGGCGAATACGTACAAAAACGCTGTTCTGAAATGGGAGACAGAATACTGGGGAGAGAATCCGGCAGATTTTGGACGGAAGTAAGGTGATCGTCTTGAAAGGGTAACAATAAGCGCCTGTCTTGATTGTCAGCGCTTTAGTCGCCGGCCGGCGCCGGCCCTTTTCGCTGCTTTTCTGCGGAGTGGATGCGATCAGTAATAAACACTTCCCGAAGTCTTGGTCAAAAGCTTTTTTTGCGTTACTTTGCGCTTCGTTTGGAAAACGGGTGTTCTTTTCCGTTTTCGGGTAGTAGCGCAGCCCGGTAGCGTGCGTCGTTCGGGACGACGAGGTCGCAGGTTCGAATCCTGTCTACCCGACTTGAGAGGGCAAAACGGATTTTTTTCGTTTTGCCCTTTTTTATTGATCCGTAAGTCGTTGTCTGCCTTTCCCGGGATCAGGTGTAAAAGTTGGGGGGAATAAAATAAAGGTTTAGATTCGCTTCCAAACACTTGATTTTGGAAAAGGAATTACTTTCTCTATTGTTGCCTTCCGGGCTTGTCGACCTATTTGAACTGGAAAAAGTTGAGAACCTTTCAGACGGCTATCACTTGTATTTATTTCAGAAGAATATTCCTCCTGTAGCTCTTGAAGGACATAAATTGGAGTCAAAAGGCTTTTTTGAGTCGATTACGATCCGCGATTTTCCCTTGCGGGGTCGGGCTTGCTTCCTTCACTTGAGGCGTCGTAAATGGTTGGATCATGATACCGGCAGTATTGTTTTTCACCAGTGGGATGAGGTAGCTAAAGGGACCAGGATGACGAAGGAATTCGCCTCTTTTTTAAAAGGGATTAATCGATACTCATCCCATTAACTGCACAACAATTGGTTTGCTTTTTCAAATGGACGGAAAATCTCTTCAGGATCAGTATGTTAGACACTTGAGTGGATTTGTTGATTGGGATCAATTAGCTCACGCCCAGGATTGGATTCTGTTTCCTGATAATATCGGATCTTACTTGAGCATCGATGAAACGTGCCTCTCTCAGGGAGAACTTTATACGGTGGTTACAAATAAAGCGGCCAAAGGCAAAAAGGGGGCATTGGTGGCCATGATAAAAGGTACTGAAAGCCAGAAGGTAATCCGGATACTCCGCAAAATATCAGAGGCAAAACGAAAGAAGGTCAAAGAAGTAACGCTTGATCTGGCCGCAACGATGGAGAAGATAGCCAGCCGGTCTTTTCCTAAAGCCAAGTTAGTATCCGATCGTTTTCATGTGCAACAGTTAGCTGGTGATGCCGTCCAACAAATCCGAATCGAATACCGGTGGGAAGCTATTGATCAGGAAAACAAAGAGATGGCACTTGCCAAAGAGCTGAAAGAAAAATATATCCCAGAAGTATATGCTAACGGGGATAGCCCCAAACAGTTATTAGCCAGAAGCAGGCATTTGCTTTTTAAGGATCAGGCTAAATGGACGCCTTCACAACACCATAGAGGTGAAATCCTTTTTAGGTTATACCCAACTTTGGAAACAGCCTATCAGCTTAGTAGAAAGCTGTCCAATATTTTCTCCTCAACAAAGGTGAAGGGTGTCGCCTTTACCCGGCTAGCGCAATGGTACAACCAAGTGGAAATAGCAGGACTAAAGTCGTTTGGAACACTAGCCAGGACAATCCAAAATCACTATCTGACCATACTCAACTATTTTGACAACAGAAGCACCAATGCCTCAGCTGAATCCTTCAATCGCGCGGCGAACCGTGCCAAAATAAAGGCACTCAGGAGGCAATTCAGAGGGGTTAGCAACATCCCATTTTTCATGTTTAGACTTGCCAATATATATGCTTAGATCCCCCCAACTTTTCCGACTGATCCCCTTTCCCGTTACGTTTGTTGCCCGATTCTCGCTCCTGTTCATCAAGGTGAGCATTCATCTCCGATCCCAGGGCGCTCTCTAAAAATTGTTGAAGTAAAGGGGTGACCCCCCCTCTTTACCAGTCAATGACTGACCCTTCATCAACTGTTCCAGCGCCTTATCGCGCATCTGCTCAAATCCGGTAAAACAGACAGAACAGTTCATTGCATGCAATTTCAAAAAATAACCTCCGGAGAAAAAATCAATCCGGAGGTTATTCGATAAAACCCGGGCACTATGCTACTTGTCCTTAATCATTTTTTGAGAAATGGACGAACCGTCCGGCATTTGAATGTTGATCAGGTATATTCCACCAGATAGAGAACGAATGTCCAGTGTTTTCTTGTTTCCGCCATCCCTGTTGAGACTTTCAAGCAGGGTGCGCCCGGAGCTGTCGAGAATCTTAATCAGCTCCGAGCCGTTTAACCCGGTAACGGTCAGCTCGTCCATAGCGGGATTAGGATAGGCGGAAATACTTGCCTCCTCCTTTTCAAAAGACGCTACTCTGATCGGACTGTACGCATAGCTGCCGTCAAGATCGATCATTTTCAGACGGTAGTAGTTTGTTCCACTCAATGGCGCGGTATCGGTGAAGTGGTAGTCGAGCCGGCTGGTACTTCCCATTTCATGTGATAAGGAAGGCACTACTCCCAATTTAGACCAGTTGCCTGTATTGAAGCTGCGCTCGATCTCAAAGGCTTTGCTGTTTTCCTCCCGGGATGTAGCCCATTGCAGGTTCACAACAGGTCCTTCCCGATTGACATCGAAGCTGATCAAGGAGACTGGCAAAGGAGATTCTGTCTGAATCGTATAGGGGACCGCGGCGCTGGTGATTCCTGCCTTGTCTGTAATAGAGTAGGTAAAACCGATCAGGTTGCCTGATGTACCCATGCCGTTTTGACCATATATCACCAATTTGTTGACATCAAAGTTCGGAATGCTCACAGGGCCGCCTGTCAGATCAATCGGCTCGGCTCCCGAGCCGAAATCATAATACAACTGGGTACCTGCGTTGATCGTTTCAATATTGAAAGTGGTGCCGGTACCCGTGTTGCAGGTACCGCCGCCGGCGCAATCTTCCGGGTCTGAGCCCGAGAGCGAGCCAAGGGTCGGATAGCCCGTAAAATCTCCCGATGAAGCCGGAATGGATTGGTAATCCGGCAAAGAGGGATAACCCGCAGGAGGCGCCGCGCTGAATGCCGCATTGGCCATTACAAATGTTTTGGCATCTGCTACCGGCGGCTGCTGGATACCGAAATTGATATCTGTGCTATTCACAGTCAATGTGAATTGAGGGCTAATGCCGTCGACAGGAACCGAGTTGCCGGTATTGGGCGGACCGTTAAACTCACCTGTGTTTACCCAGCCTGTGGGAAGGCTGGGCGCGGGCGCAACCGTACCGGGTGTACCATTTGTCGTACTCAAAACAACGTAGTATTCGCCGGGGGCAATATCACTAAAACCGTAGAAACCGGATGAGTTTACCGGGGAAACCGCTACAACATTCCCGTCAGTTCCTACAAGATTGGCGTACAGCCCGGAAGGAACCGTATTGGGATTTCCCGTGCTGTTATTTACGTTTCCTCCATCGGGATCATGGAATACGCTACCTGAAATTGATGAGGTAAGCAAAGCATTGGGGCAGCTTGCTCCGTCGTTGTTTGCTGCACTTGGGGATGTTGAGACAAGTGAAGCGGTATTCGTTGCAAGATTGATCTTATAAAACCTGCCTAGCTGGTTTGCAAATACGTAAAAAAAATTAGGGTCCTGGTCTACAAAAACAGATCCATATGCTGTGCCTTCTGTCTGAATGCCTGCTCCACTGACACCACCGGCACTAAGCGTAACCTGCCCGGTAATAGGATTTATTGTTACTCTTTTAAAGACATTTCCGCCTGTAGTGGAAGGATCCATCATTCCATACAGAAGCCCCGAACTGGGACTATAAGCCAAATCCGATATATTTATGATTGAACCGGCAAGCTGACCGGTAAAACTATTTCCATAAGGAGCGGTGTCTAAAACAAAGGAGGAAGTTGGGTCGACGAGTTGTAAGTACGTTGAACGAGCGGGGTTAGTATCAATAACATAATACCTGGTAGCGGTCCTATCATAAACAAACCAATAGCCGTCCCCTATAAAATCGCCTACATTATATCCCAGCGACGGGGCTGGCAGATTAGGAATGTTGTGTATTTCGATACCGCCGTTGGCTCCTATTTTGACCACCTGATTGCTAGAACCGACAACCCCCCATAAATAGTTGTCTAACGTATTGAATCCAATGGCGTTTACATTCATAGTCAACGCGCTTATAAATGTACGGACCCCGGTTGCAACATTATAACTGTAAAGCGTGGAGCTGGAAGCCCCCCCGGAGGTTGTTACCTGGTAGGCCATTGCAGAGCAGTTAAATGACGTAAGGTCTTGCCCCCAGGTGGAGGAACTGCCTAGCACATAAAGTAAAATCAAGGCGGCTTTTTTGACGAATAGGTTGTTGCGGTATATTTTTTTCATTTGAAACGATTTTTGGGTGAAGATTGCAGATTAAATATTGTAAAATAAGTACATCATAATTCTAATTGTAATCAAGGTTTTAAGCAAAGAATAGACTTTAATACTGTTAATACATAACGACAAAAAATGAAAGTTATCGCATTAACATATCCTGTCAATAATAATCGAATACTTTTCTATTGTCTGATTTTTTACTTTACCAAGATACTGAACTGTTGTGGGTAGCGTGAGTAATAAGTGTATTATATAAGCGCAATTTTCGTGATTTTTTTTGACACAGACTGACATTTTTTTTGTCAAAAAATGAACACTATTTTGTCAACTGATCTAATGGCATCTCTAAAAACTCCTTTTTCTCCGCCACCTACTTTTCGTAATTTATT
>JBEBSD010000010.1:0-123259 GCA_040394475.1 Telluribacter humicola
GTCTGTCCGTGGTCTGTGTCTCCACAGGCCACTTCTCACACTGACCTCAAAGCACTTTGATTAGCTCGGGATAACAGCGTGTTGGTCTGTCCGTGGTCTGTGTCTCCACAGGCCACTTCTCACACTGACCTCAAAGCACCTTTATTAGCTCGGGATAACGGCGTGTTGGTCTGTGTCTTTACAGAACACTTCTCTTTTACCGTGAACTGTGTCTTCACAGGCCACTCCGTTCCGGGTCGGTATCCAAAATGGTCTGTGGGGACACAGACCATGGACGCATTCAGCTGTAAATCAACCAATTAAATATTTAGACTTAAGAAATTCCAAAAAATGCTTTACGCTTCGTTTCGAATTGCATTTATCCAATGTATTTTTACACAGATTGTTAACCTTATAAACGACAGCAATGAAAAGACGCGATGCCCTGGCCCGGGTAGCTCTTCTGGTCGGGGGAACCTTATCAGCCCCTACCATGGCTGCCTTCCTGGAAGGATGCACAACAGCCGACCAATCCGGAGGAAAAGCCTTTACCGCTTTTTCAAATGACCAGTTGAAGCTGGTCGCAGAAATTGCCGAAGTGATTATTCCCGCGACCGACACTCCCGGAGCCAAAGAAGCACAGGTAGCCGAATTCATCCAACTGATGTTGAAAGACTGCTATTATCCCAAGGATCAGAACAGTTTCCTCAAAGGACTACAGGAACTTTCGGATAAGGATTTTATGAGCGCTTCCCCTGAAGTGCGTATTGAATGGCTCACAGCAGCAGAAGACAGCGCCTACGCCGCTGCCGATCAGACAGCACAAAGGCGTAAAGCCGCCCTGGATGCCGGACGGACGTTTGACGAACCGGGCGTTCCGTTCTTCCGTCTGATGAAAGAACTTACGCTCCTGGGCTATTTCACCTCCGAGGCAGGCGCTACCCAGGCATTGGACTATATGCCGGTACCCGGCAGTTTCAACGGCTGCATCCCGCTGGAAGCCGGTCAGAAAACCTGGGCCATCTAACTCAGCCTTGCAGCAAGGCTATAAAAAATTGTTAATCAATGAATCTGAATTTAAAAGCAACCAAGCAGGCTACCTATGACGCGATCGTGGTAGGTTCCGGCATCAGCGGCGGATGGGCCGCTAAAGAGCTTACTGAAAAGGGCTTGAAGGTGATAATGATCGAGCGGGGACGCGACCTGAAACATATAACGGGCTATGAAACAGCTTTAAAAGCCCCCTGGGAACTGGAACACCGGGGACGGGTAACTACCGTTGCCCGGGAGGAGTACTGGGCAGGTTACCGCACGGGCTATACTGCCAATGAAGAACACCGCTATTTGTTTGAAAACGATAAAGAAAATCCCTACATCGAAACCCGGGGATTCGATTGGATCAGGGCCTATCATGTAGGTGGAAGATCCTTGTTGTGGGGCCGCCAGAGCTACCGGTTGTGTGAGGCTGATTTCGAAGCCAATGCCAAAGACGGGATTGCAGTCGACTGGCCGATCCGCTACAAGGACCTGGCGCCCTGGTACGATCATGTGGAAAAATTTGCGGGAATCAGCGGCTCGAAAGAAAACCTGGCCGTACTCCCCGACGGTGAATTTCTTCCGCCCATGCAAATGACCTGCCTGGAAAAAGCCGTTAAAGGCTCTGTAGAGAAAAAATTCCCTGGAAGGAAACTCATAATCGGCCGGACGGCCAACCTCAGCCAGGCCAATCAGGTCCATACCGATTTGGGAAGGGCAAGTTGTCAGTTCCGGAACATGTGCATGAGAGGCTGTCCGTACGGCGCTTATTTCAGTACACAGTCCGCCACACTTCCGGCAGCACAGCTTACCGGGAACCTGACGCTGGTAACGGATGCGATTGTCTCGGAAGTGCTTTACGATGAATCCCTCGGAAAAGCCACCGGGGTCCGGATCATTGACCAGCATACACTTGAAACGCGTGAATACTACGCTAAAATCATCTTCCTGAACGCTTCTGCAATTGCTTCTTCCGCCATTTTAATGAACTCTAAATCGTCACGCTTCCCCAACGGGTTGGGCAACGACAGTGATCAGCTTGGCCGGAATATCATGGACCACCACCTGGCGGTAGGGGCGGCAGGCGAATACGAAGGCTTTGAAGACCAGTATTATTTCGGCCGGCGCGCCAATGGCATTTACGTGCCCCGTTACCGCAACTGGGGGAATGATAAGCGGGACTACATCCGTGGATTCGGGTATCAGGGCGGCGGATTCCGGGAAGGATGGTCGCGGGGCTCCGGGCAGAAAGGCTTTGGCGCAGCGTTTAAAGACGGACTTTCCAAACCGGGCGCCTGGCGGATGAATCTGGGTGGTTTTGGAGAAATGCTCCCCGATGAAAACAACCGGATGACACTCTCTCCGGACAAAACAGACAAGTGGGGGCTGCCGTTGGTCATTTTCGATGCAGCCTACGGCGAAAATGAGCTGAAAATGCGGAAGGATATGATGGAAGACGCAGCTGAAATGCTGGAAGCAGCAGGCCTCAAAAATATTTCGCCGTATAACGACCTGTCTAAAAACCCGGGAATCGGTATTCACGAAATGGGAACCGCGCGTATGGGAACCGATCCCAAAACCTCTGTGCTGAATAAAAACAATCAGCTATGGGAGTGCGAGAACGTCTACGTGACCGATGGCGCTTGTATGACTTCTTCATCCTGCGTGAATCCTTCCCTGACGTACATGGCGCTGACAGCGCGTGCCGCAGATCATGCCGTCAGAACACTGAACCACCAGAACACCTGATGGGGGGCCTGTAGAGACGTAGCATGCTACATCTCTACAGGCCATCATCCCTATTTCAAATAGGCTCCTTCCTCCTCCGGTCTGCTTAAAATCACCTCGATGTGTTCGTTCATGGTCGTACTCAGCGTATATCCTACATAATCAGCCGACACGGGGTACCTGCGATGGTTGCGGTCGACAATAACGGCCACCTGTAACTTTCTGACACCCGCTTTCAAAAACGGCTGTAACGAAAACGTCATGGTCCGGGCCGTATTCAACACGACATCCGCCACCACTACAACCTGTTCTTCCAATTCTGCGGGCCCTCCGCCGAAATCGATATAACTTTGTTTCGGCGAATGAATGTCGAAACGCAATTCTATTAATTTTACGATCAGCGGGGAAATCCGCCTGATCTCGGCCGAAAGCCTCCGGGCAAACTGGTAGCCCTCACCCACAATACCGGCGATCACTATTTCCTTCTCGGAAACATTCTGCTCATACACCTCATAAGCCATCCGGGTGATTTTTTGCCGGATCTGTACCGGCGTTAATATCCGTTGCCTTTCTATTAGCTCTTCCATTACTCAAACGATTTAGTTCGCAAGCCCCGCCCGAAAGCAGTGTGCTATATTACAGAATTTCTCAGAAATTGCACGATCCAACCGGCGACCAGCCGTTCGTCCGTACCGGCAGTCAGGCCGGCTATTCCCGCTGCCGCTTTACGCTCTCCGATCCGGTCTTTTCTTAGTTCGATCAGCGCTTTATTATAGGCTTTCGGAAACTCCGGATGCGCCTGTATTCCCAACATATGATCCCCTACTCCGAACATCCCCACCGGGCAGTCGGCCGCTCGCGCCAGCAGATGGCCATCCGGCGGCAACTGCACGACCTGGTCCTGGCACATCATCAGCAGGTTGACTTCCTTTTGAAAGGGTTCCATGAAATCCGCTTTCTCCACCATTGTGAAAGGGTGCACTCCCACGCACCAGCCTGCCGTCTGAACAACTCCGCCTAATGCTGCCGCCAGCAGCTGATGCCCGAAACAAACACCGGCAAAACCCCGCTTGCCGGTATGCAACTGCCTGATAAAATCTTTCAATTCTGCTATCCACACGGCATCGTCATTGACCGAAAACCGGGAACCGGTGCACATCCAAGCGTCACAAACGCCGGTACCGGCCGGAAATTCACCGGTCACCACATCGAAAAAACGGAATTCCCAATCGGGAGCCAGCGGCAGAAACAACGCCGGAAACATGTCCCGGTAGTCACCCGCAATTCCCCTCAGGTCGGGTGCCACATGATCACATTCAAATACGCCAATTACCATCTTCATTCTATTTAACGCATTAAAAAAGTGCACTTGCCGGCGCCTTAATACCGCTTATCTGTCAAATCGGCCAGTTCGAGCAGGTCACCTGTCACCTTTTGTTTCAGGATGATCTTATCGATCCGGATGGTGTCCATTACCTGGACGTACGCAGCATCCTTGGGCAGGTACAAGTTCGTCAACTGTGCATCCTGTACCGAATACGGCAAAAAAGTGCGATCCATTTCATTAAAAATGCGGATGGGGGGAGCGCCGTAAAAAACGGTATCTCCCGGCTGGTATAGAAGTTGTATCCGTTGAGCCGCCGCATAATAAGGGTTAGGATCCCGGGGTTCGGCAAAATAACCGTACTTTACAGACCGGTCCCCGTAAAATTCTGTTAACCTTATTCCCACAAATCCTGCCTGCATCAATAACACTATCCCGATCAGCACGCGAAACTCCGGCAGTTTCATACGTCCTACATATTGTAAAAGTAACCCGATCCAACAAATAACGTAGGGGAACGAAAAACCGGAATATCGTTGTGTAAGTCCGTAAGTATGCCCGCTTTTGAACGCAAACAGGATTAAAAATAACGTGGGCACCGTCGCCATTATGTAGAGCAGCCACAGCCGCCGTTTCTTGCGTTCGCTGGCCTTCCGGTGGATTCTCGGCAGAAAAGACAACAGCAAAACAGCCACCGACAGCACTACAAATTGCGCCTTGCTCTCCGAATAATAAAAAACCGGACCGATTGACAAGGCGGCCAGCAAAAGGCTTCTCACCGTCAGACTGAGCGCCCTAAAGCCCCTGAAATGATATAATCCCGTTATCGAAAACCCGACAAAGAGGGAGACGATCAGGTTCTTTTTCCCGGAAAGCGCGTCCGCCAGCCCGTTGGCAAAAATCAGCAGGTCCGAAAAAATCGGCAGCGATTTGACAAACACATTCCCGAGCGTGGCAGGAAGTATGATGCCATAAGGATTGTCATACGGCATCAATTCCGCCACACGGCGGTATTCTTTAGCCTGGTGGTCGAGGCTATGCAGGGTCCATTGTCCGCCGCCGTATACCAGCCACCAGCAAATCCCTGACATGGCCAGCACTACCGTTACCGCCAGCGGCAGCCACTTCCTGGCTTTCAGAAAGAACAGCACATAGATTCCCTGGGCCAAAAAGACCGAAACAGTCAAAAAGTGACTTAACGGGCAAAGAAAAGAAGCGATTAAGTATCCCGCATAAGGGCCATAATTCCTGCGTTTACGGGTGATATCCTGCTCGTCTTCGACGATACGTAAGAGAAAATACGTACTCAGAAGCGCAAGGAAAAAAGTCAGTGAATAATTACGGGCCTGATGGCTATATGCTATGAAAAAGGGCTCGATGGCCACGATGGCAGCGGCAATCAGAGCCGTATTCACCGAGAAAAACCGGCGTGCAAAAAGGAAGGTCAACCCGATAATAAGCAGGCTGAACACGACCGACAGGGCGCGTGCCGAAAAATCAGACAGGCCAAAAACATCCATCCAAAGATGCAGCAGCAAATAATAGAACGGGCTATTCCCGATATCACTGCGCGTCATCGCTTCGTAATAATCAGCCACAGATTTGGGTTCCCAGAAATCGGACGGGGTAAAGGAAGGTTGTGTAAAGACAGCTTTTTGATTGGCCCCCTCCAATACGATTCCCTGGCTGACGACCATTGTACTTTTCTCATCAAAAAAAATACTGTAGGTATCCAGGTGGTAAAACCGTAAGAGGGCTCCTATTGCCAGAATAACAGACAACAGGATCCACGACCTGTTCTTAGAAATTGAATACATTCGGATGGTTACTTATACAGACGTTTGTCAAAAATAGTAAAATTGTCGGATCAAATTTTTAAAATGGTTACTTCTACCCGGCGGTTGCTCTTCCGCGATTCTTCGGTAAGGTTGTTGCCCAGAGGTCTGGAAGGCCCCCAGGCCTTTAGCTGTACCCGCGCTTCCGACACTCCTCTGCTGATTAAATAAGTCAGCACAGCCTGTACCCTTTCTTCCGATAGCTTTACATTCTTATTGAAATCACCCTGATTGTCGGTATGACCTTCCAGCAGGATTTCCATCGCCGGGTGCTGCTGCATCAGCGTAGCCAGCCGGCCGAGCTCCTGGTAGGAGCTGCTATCGATCACCGCGCTACTCTGCGCAAAACGAACCTCTTTCAGGTGGATCCGCTGGCCACTTTTTAACGGGATCAATTGCAACGTCCGGAGCATGGGCCCCTTTTCGAAGATAATCTCTTCGGACACCGGAAAAAAACCCTCCTTCTCCGCCTGTAGAAGGTAAGCTCCCTCCATGGGCAGCAGCAATGCGAACGCTCCTGTTTCCGGATCAAAGTCGGTTTCGCCGATCACTTCCCCGGTGGTTTCCCGGGTGATGGTAACCCTTCCCGACACCGCCTGTCCTGACTCCGCATTGACCAGCTTCCCGGTCACCATCGCCTGCATTTCCGGCTGCACCGACGGATACAACGGTACGCGGTACAGGTCGTCCGACTGGCCGGGGTTTTCACTGGAACTCAGGTAGGCTACCTGCCCCGAAGCCGGGATAGAGAAATAAGCGTCCCACCCCGGGGAATTAATGACCGGCCCCAGGTTGAGGGGTTTGCTCCAGTTCAGCCAGGTGTCGTCCAGCCGTCTCGAAACGAATATATCCCCGTCCCCATATCCCCGGTGCCCGAGCGACGTGAAATAAAGTGTTTTTGTATCCGCCGCCAGATAGGGCGTCCCCTCATAATCGGCCGTATTCAGCACAGATCCCATATTAACGGGCGCCGACCAGGTGCCAGAAGGTTTCAGAAAACATACGTATAAATCCTTACTCCCCCGGGTATCCCGGCGCTGAACAGACAAAATCAGCACATTCTCCATAGGGGATATCGCCATTTCCGTCTGGTTGGTCCGTGAGTCATTGTAATGATCTTCTATTACAAAAGCTGTCGGAAACGACCAGCCGTTCCGGGTCTGGTGCGAACGGGAAAAGCCCTGTACCATTTGGCCATCCGGCTTGTATGCGTTGAGCAGGTAGAGCGTCTTTCCGCTGGAAGAAACCCCCAGAACGGCGTTATCCCCTTCATTGTTGATAGGTGGCCCCATATTGACGGCTGTCCCCCAGCGGCCATCTGCTTCCAAGGCAGCCACCCATACATCCTGTTTGCCGGGAGGTCCGGTGTTTCCGGGATGTTCGGACCGGGTAAAAAACAAACTTTTCTCATCGGAAGCAATCACCGGCGCCACTTCTTTGCCCCGGCTGTTAACTCCCGGCCCCAGGTTGACCTTTTTCAGGTCATCAGGCATATCGGAAGCGGTTTCTACACGAACCTGCACCGGCGCGCCCTGATCCGATAGCCCGATCGCATCGATTTGGTTATATCCGGGGACCAAAGAAGGTTTCAGTACAATTTTAACGGCGTTGGCCATTACCGGCTGCGCCAGTATAAGATGCAATAACCTGCCGGCCTCCGCGCCTTTTCGTAAGGATGTTCCGTCCGAAACCAGGTACTCCTTTCCATCCGGGTCATACGCATATACCCGGACGATAGCCCCGGGATTGTGATTTTCGGCAATCACCACCTGCCTGGTCAGGATGGTCCGTTCAAAGCCGACCTTAATCCATTCCTCCGCCGCGCCATCCGGTTCTGCCGGTGTCCAGGCGCAGGGACTGTCGCCTGTATCCGGTAATTTGTTCGGTTCCCCCAGTATCTGAATAGCCCGGTATTGATGACCGTAGCTTCCCGGACGATATTCGGAAGAATATCCCAGCAGCTTATGCCCCCACCAGACTTCCTGCCCTTTGACGGTCAGACCTGGCAGGAGAAGGCCGATCATTATGTATTTAAAAACATTCAATGCATTTACCAGCTAAAGGGATATCCCACCACAAAAATAAGGCTATTTCTGAAATGCCCTCTATAAGTGGGACGGTATACGGTTTCCCGCTAGTACGTTATTCCTGTAATGTAAAAGAGGCGGTAATTCCCACGGAAAAATTTTTGGGCAACCGTTCTACTCCAAAAATCGCCCGGGAGTGAATACCTTTATCCCCCAGCACTGCCACAAAAAGGTCGGAGGCGCCATCCATTACCCGAGGCGACTGGTCCCATTCGGGCGCTGCCTGAAAATAAGCATCCAAGTGATTGAGTCCTGCCAATTGCGCGATAGCAAAACGGCTCGCCACCTGGGCAAGAATATTCAAGGCGCACAATTTGGCGCCTTCATACCCTTCCTCCGTCGTCAGATCCGATCCCAAACGGCCTGTATAAAGCCGCTGATCCCCTAATTTCGGGAATTGAATCGCTACATACACAACATTTCCGCGTACATTCAATGCCACATAATTTCCTCCCGGTTTCGGAGCTTCCGGAAGGACCAGTCCAAGGCTTCTAACCCGCTCTGCTATATCCATCTTTTTTAGTTAGGAGTTATGAGTTAGGAGTTATGAGTTGAATCTTAAAGGTTATTTGTTGTTTTACTAGCCGGAGCCAACGAAAATTTCATCCGGCAAACTACGCAATTAATTGCGTTAATCACCCTTCAGCTAAAGCACCAAAAAAGTCAGAGGTTATCAAGTAACTGTTTACGACAAGCCATAACTCATAACTCATAACTCATAACTCATAATTCCTAACTCCATTTAACCTCATTTTGGCAGCGAACGGGGTTGAATCGGTACGATTTCCAGGCGACTGTTGTCGAGTGTACGTTCCACCTTTTCAACCTCCCCTTGCTGTTCTTCCTCATATTTCTGATTTTCCTGCTGCATGATCCGCCACAATCCGGAGCGCGCCTGCGGCGAGCCCGGAGAAAGCTCCAGTTCTTTCCGGTACAATTCTTTCGCTGTCGTAAAATGCCACATTTTTTCGTGACAGAACCCGATTAACGATCGTATCTCCGGATAATCCGGATCAATCTGCTGAATTTTTTCGTATTGCGCCAATGCGGCGTTATAATTCCGCAGCCGGATGTTCACATTCGCTATTTTAATCTGGGCCTCTAACTGGTCAGGAAGCAACGCTGCTACTTTTTGATAATAGATCAATGCACTGTCCAGTACCAGTCGCCGGTCGTACCGTAACGCTTTATCCATCAGCAAGTCACTATTATCGGGAAAGAAGCTCAACGCCTGATCCGAAACCCGGTCCGCGTCTTCGACAGCTCCCTGCCGTTCGTACAGCACCGCTGCCTGCTTATAGGCCCGGAGCAATTTCGGATTTAACGCAATTGCTTTTTCCAGATTTTCGATGCCCGCCAGCGTATCTCCCCGTTTACTCTCCAGCATCGCATTTACATAGTACACGGTACCGTCGTAAGGCATCATTTTCTGAATGCTCCGGATATAATTTTCGGCCTCTGAATAGTTTTTTTGTTCCTGCAGCACATCGGCCATCAGGACATATAATTCCGGGCTTTTCTGCTGCAATGCTTCGGCCCGCTGGGCATCTCTCAACGCCTCCTCCAGTTGGTTTAATTCCCGGTTGACCAATCCCCGCTGCAAGTAATAGTCACCGACATTATCTTTGTACCGGATCGCCTGGTCAATATCTTCCAGTGCCTTCCCGGGATCACCCTGGTCAAAATAAACCCGGGACCGTTTGTAGTAGCTTCCTGCCACATCCACGCGCCTACCGATGCAGTAGGTCAGGTAACGGATCAGATCGGCTTCATGGCGTTTCTTAAGTTCGGGCGAATAGTGTGGCGGAATGCGTGCTTCTTCCCGCTCACTACGCTGACAGCCGTCGGACAGCGTCATTACGAAAGCCAGTGAAATACCATACACCACACGAATTCCTCCTTTCATAAGCTTCCGAAACAGTTAGTGGTCTGAGAAGCGGGCAAAAACCCCCAACGGCAGCTTTCTGCCTGCCCGGTCCTGTAAATACAATTCTCCCACCTCTTTGCCCTTCACATCAGGAAAATGGTGATCGATCAGGTTTTGCAGGATCAGAGCCGAAAACCCCATGGAATACAGGTTGATCAGAAAGAAATAGTCTTTTTCGGCCAGCAGACGCGTACAATGCGCCAGCATACTGTCAATCTGGTCTTCCAACTGCCATTTTTCACCGGAAGGGCCGCGCCCATAAGCCGGAGGATCCAGGATCAACCCGTTATAGGTGTTCCCTCTTCTGACCTCCCGCTGGACAAACTTCATCGCGTCTTCCACCACCCACCGGATATTGTCCAATCCCGACCATTCCATATTGACGCGCGACCAGCTGATCACCTGTTTGATGGAATCGACATGGGTAACAGTTGCCCCCTTTGCTCTGGCTGCCAGGGAAGCCATACCGGTATAAGCAAACAAATTCAGTACCGAAGCCGGCTGACCGGCCGACAGTTTTTCTCCTATGTATTCCCAGTTGGCAGCCTGCTCCGGGAAAATCCCTACATGCTTGAAAGCAGAAAGGGCCAGCTTTGCACGCAGGTCAAAATGCTCCGATTGATAGCGAAAAGGCCATTGATCCGGCATATCAGGCTGCTGCATCCATTGCCCTTTTTCCTGGGAGTTCTTATCCCGTTTAAAAACAGCATGTGCCATCCGCTCCCATTCCGTTTCCGGAAGCGCTTTCTGCCACACCGCCTGAGGCTCCGGACGCGACACCGTATAGGCGCCAAAGCGTTCAAGTTTTTCAAAGTTGCCGGTGTCGATTAATTCATAATCGGTTAAAGTTGTCGGGGTAATGAGCTGCACCGTATTAAAAAGCAATTTTATTCAAGTAAAAAACCGTCCGTCGCCCCCTGGTGCCTGCATCGCCTGCGTGCGCATTGCTGATGCGCTGTTCTCCCCAGGCGAGGTAATAGCCGCCGTACCAATGAGAAACGGCATCAGTCGCCGTATCCCGGACTTTATCTCCTTCAAGATTCGTGGGCAAGGCCACACTTTTATCCTCACTGACCACCTGTTTGCCCTTAATCAATTTGCTCCGGATGGCCCCCTTATTACTATAAACGATCTGAGAGACGCCTCCCGGTTTCAGCTGTACATTCACCTTCTCCCGGAGCTCCATGCTCTTTACTTTGTCAAAATTAATACTGTTGTCCCAGATCAGCCGGCCCGAGTAGTCGATACCCGCTACAATAGCATGCGTGTACACAAAGCCGTCGAATACCTGCTGATTATTCCCGAAGCCCCTGCCTCCCAGGTACGGGTTCCATAAATAGGGATTGTACAGGCCATAGCCAAAACCAGAACCAAACAGCCAGGGGTTCCCCCAATAAGACCGGGCTCCATAGGGGTTTGTATTGTACTTGTACTCCGGGTAAAAAGCCTCCGCCACCACCAGATAATGGTCTTTGTCCGGAATAATGTCGTGTACCAGCAGGCGGTAATTGAGCTTCACGTCCTCTCCTCCCTGTTTCTTTTTATGAATGCGCCGCTCCATTTTCTCCAACTGCCGTTCATTCATAAAATTGAAAAAATTATCGAACTCCGTAAAGCTGTGATAGCGCACAAACTGCACGTCTCCGTCGACAATTTTACTGATATAAAGTCCCTGGGAAGCCGATGAGTTTGCACTCTGCATATTGGCGTACCCATAGGTTCCGACGAGCATCTGAACGGAGTCGTTCAAAATTTGCAAACGGCCGTTCAGAAGGGCGTAATCTGGTTCCGGCTCCACTGTTACCTGGGAAAACAGCTGTCCCCCTTCATCATACGAGCGGGCAACCATTTTCATAGAACGCCTGTTTTGCACGGCAAAACTGACGTTGACCACCTGGTACACGGTATCCACTTCGATCGACTGAATCGCGTTGGCGCCCTTAATAGTGGAAGGCAGTACCTTCGACTGGCCGGTTTGCAGGTTGCTGTGGATCAGCACCGGTTCATCGCGCAGTGTACCGGCCATGTAGGCCGAATAGCCCAGCGTTTTGAAGTCGGTAATCTGAAACCGGTCGATGGTATTCAGTATAAAATTTTCGACAAAGCCCGGTCCTACGTTTACCTTTACCACCTGGTAAACCGAGCTGCGATAGCGGCTGAAAAGCAGGTAAACGGATGTGCCGTCGTACGTTGCCGTTACATAATCCAGGTTCTCCTGAATATCTCCGTCCACCGACCATTCCTTTTCCAGGTTGCTGTTGTATTTCTGTACGTTATAGGTCCTTTTCCCTGGCTTTGACACCAGGACAACACCCTTTTCTCCCAGCGGGATGGTCTGATACGTTTCACTTCCTCCCGGAATGGGGAGTTCAACCCGCTGCCCTTCCTGTGCAAAAATCTGGCTGTGAAAGAGGGTTATTACAATCAAAAAATAGCTTTTAAAAAAAGCATGGGCGTTACTCATGGGCTAAACCAACTATGATATCAAATTCGGCCGGGCTCAATGGGAGTACTGATAACCTGGAATGGGTAACCAGCTGCAGCTGTTGCAGCCGCTCATCCGTCTTCATGTAGGCCAGTGTTACCGTTTTGGGAAACTTCTCCACGGGTTCCAGCTCTACTACCACCCAGCGCGGATCATCGGTCGTCGGATCCGGGTAATGTTCAGCGACCACTTTTGCGAGTCCCACTACCTCTTTTCCTTCGTTGCTATGATAAAACAGGACCGGGTCACCTATCTTCATCGCCATCAGGTTGTTACGCGCCTGATAGTTCCGAACGCCATCCCATATTGCCCGTTTTTCATTAACGAAATGATCCCACGAATATTTGAAAGGTTCTGATTTTACAATCCAGTGATTCATTTCTATAATAAAGTTATCGGTGTTCAGTTAACAGTTATCAGCTTTCGAATATCAGCTTTCAGCTTTCGGATATCAGATATCAGCTTTCGGATATCAGCTTTCAGATATCAGCTTTCAGCTTTCAGCTTTCAGATATCAGCTTTCAGATATCAGCTTTCAGCTTTCGGCCGCGCGGCGTACGGCCGGGCCAGGTGGGCTTGCGTGCAATCCGATAGCTGACTTCTGATGGCTCATACATCTGTATGAAAAATTATTTTTATCAGGGGAACTTTGGAAAGTTACTGAAATCAGGGGTACGTTTTTCAAGGAAAGACGTAAATCCTTCTTTGGCTTCATCGCTCAGGTAATAAAGCAGGGTAGCATTTCCGGCCAGTTCCTGAATCCCTGCCTGTCCGTCCAGTTCGGCATTGAACGCACTTTTCAGCATCCGGATGGATAGAGGGCTTTTGACCTGTATTTTCCTGCACCAGGCAATGGTAGTGGCTTCCAATTCCTCCAGGGGAACTACCTTGTTGACCAAACCCATCTGCAAGGCTTCATCCGCGTCGTACTGATCGCATAAAAACCAGATTTCACGGGCTTTCTTCTGCCCCACGACCCGCGCCAGATAAGAGGCTCCGAATCCGCCGTCAAAACTCCCTACCTTCGGTCCCGTCTGACCGAAGCGAGCATTGTCGGCGGCGATGGTCAAGTCACAGACGACATGCAGGACATGCCCGCCTCCTATCGCCCATCCGGCCACACTGGCAATCACCACTTTGGGAATCGACCGGATCATCTTCTGCAAATCCAGTACGTTCAAACGCGGCACATGGTCACCGCCCACATACCCGCCATGCCCACGCACCGACTGATCGCCTCCTGAACAAAAGGCTTTGCCGCCTTCTCCCGTAAGAACGATCACTTCTATCCGGGGATCCTCCCGGCAGATGTGCATGGCATCAATCATTTCTTTCACCGTCTCAGGGCGAAAGGCATTGTGCTTCTCAGGGCGGTTAATACTGATTCTCCCGATCCCTTCATGCAACTGAAAAAGAATATCTTCGTAATCTTTAATGGTTTCCCATTGAACTTGCTGTGACATATCTAACAAAACATTTGACATACTACCAACGGCGGCGGTTGCGTACCCTTTTGAAACAGGTTTCCGTAATGCCCCGACGGTAAAATTAACGGAAATCGTTTGAATCCACCAGCCAATCCGAAAATCTCACGACATTCCCCGAAATCCGTGAAAGATTTGTTTAACTTTACGGCGTTACCAGCCAATTGTTTTGCATGGAATTGACCATCCCGATCCTACGCACTGATTCCTGGAGCAACCATGCTCTGGAGCAGATAGAAGCCGATTACCGGCGTTCAGCCGATACGCACCTGATTCCCCTGAAACTGCCTGCCTTCCCGGATATTGATTTCTACTTTAAAGATGAATCCACCCATCCTTCCGGAAGCCTGAAGCACCGGCTCGCACGGTCTTTGTTTCTATACGCCCTGTGTAACGGATGGTTAAAAGAAGGGACTACCATCGTAGAGGCCTCCAGTGGTTCTACTGCGGTATCGGAGGCTTATTTTGCCCGTCTGATCGGGTTACCTTTTGTGGCAGTTATGCCCCGGTCGACAAGTGCGGACAAAATCCAGGCGATCGAATTTTATGGAGGGAAATGCCATTTCGTGGAACATCCGGCTGCCGTATACGAAGCGTCACGGGAGATTGCCGCCAATACCAATGGCCATTTCATGGACCAGTTCACGTATGCCGAGCGGGCTACCGACTGGCGGGGTAATAACAATATTGCGGAATCCATATTTCGGCAGATGGAACAGGAACCCCATCCCCTGCCGCGCTGGGTAGTGATCGGGGCCGGTACAGGAGGCACCTCTGCCACCATCGGCCGGTACATCCGGTATCAGCGTTTCCCGACCCAGGTGTGTGTGGTCGATCCCGAAAATTCTGTTTTTTTCGACTACTGGCGCCACCGCGATCCGCAGCTATGCAGTCCCATCGGTTCCCGGATAGAGGGAATCGGCCGTCCGCGCGTAGAACCCTCTTTTCTTCCTGAACTGGTCGACCATATGTTTGCCGTTCCGGATGCCGCCAGCCTGGGGGCTATGCACCTCTTATCCGAACTGCTTAACCGGAAAGTGGGCGCTTCCACCGGAACCAATTTCTGGGGAACCCTCCAGTTGGCACAGCGTATGAAATCCCACCATCAAAGCGGCTCTGTCGTGACCCTCATCTGTGACTCGGGCGACCGTTATCTCCATACGTATTATAACCAGGAGTGGCTTACCGGTGCGGGCCTGTGGGAAGGCGTCCGGAAAGCAGAAAAAGCGTGCCAACACCTGATCGGCACGCTTCCCGGTCTCCCTCAAAACGGGATGCATTGAACTTTTTTTGAACGAAGGGGCTGTTAAGAATCCAGCAATTCCTTACGTCGCTTTTCCAACCGTGCTTTGGTTTCCTGAAGTTTAGCTTTCTGCGCGGCAGCGGCCGTTTCTATTTCGCTGTCTACCCGTTTTAATTCCTTCTCCAGCGCATCGTATTCGGTACGGGCCGCTTTATCCAGTTTGGACACCTTCTCATTGACAGCGCTCACCGCCTCTTTCGTTGCGTCTTTCACATCCGATGCCACATTCTCTGCCCCTTCCTTAACGTCTGAAGCAAAATTATCGATTGCCTCTCCGGCTTTATCAGCCGCATCTCTCATGTCTGAATGAGCCGCCTCGGCAGCTTCTTTCGTTTCTTCCTTGGTATTTTTCGAGCAGGCGCCCAGGGTTAACCCTCCCATTACGAGCAGCATGCCCGCGTACAAAACAGTCCTTTTCATTTTTATGATGGTTTTTAAGTTCAAGGAATAACTGCTCAAATATTGTGCCAAAGCCATTTCCCGGATGATACGATGCCCAGGACCAGAGAGCGGAAGCCGTCGGGTTTGACCCCTATTCGGCCAGGAGACAACCGGAGTTTGCGGAGGCATTACCTTATCGTATGCGAGCCCGCTCTTTCCCGTCTCCCGGACCGGGCCACGTTCACGGTGAAAGCGTGATAGCGGGGTAATTTTGCTGGTTTCTGATTAGGCAGGTCGGGAGACCTGCGTTCACCCTCCCGTCGTCAGCGTGACCCGGTCTAAGACGAGGGAGAGCGGAGAATTATCTGATACCGCTGCCTATGGGTGAAAATCGGGAATGGATCACCCTTATTGCCAAAAAAGTAAATCCTTAGTCACAATCTGTGGCGGACAGCCTATTGCCTGACCTCCGGCTGTGCTTCCAGGTTGAACAAGTCGTTCAACACATCGATCAGGGTTTCTGCCTCTCCCCGTTTACAGGCTGCTTTCAGTTGCAGTACGGGTAATTTAATAATTTTCTGCATCATGGAAGAAGTGATCTTCTCCACGATCGCCATCTCGGATTCATTCAACCCCTTCATATACCGGGACAGCTCTTCCTGCCGGATTTGCTCCAGGACACTTTTCAAGCGATTGATAGTGGGAGAAACGACGATCTCCTCCGACCAGTTGCTAAAATTCTGCAAGGAATTTTCGATAATCTCCCGGACTTGCGGAATGGCGGCCATTCGCAGCTCCAGCGCCTGGTCGGCTTTGGAACGCAGGGCATCGACGTCGTACAGGACCACCCCGGGAATTTCTTCAACCGCCGGTGATACACTCCTTGGCACGGATAAATCGATAAAATATTTAAAGGACAGAATTCCCAACCCCGCCACAAGTTCTTTTGTAAAAAAGGGCTCATCCCTGGCAACCGAAGAAATAATGATATCGGCTTTCCGTAACTCCTCCTGCAAATCGTCCAATTCCGCCATGCGGCATCCGACTTCCGCAACCATTGCCTCCGAACGTTCCCGGGTCCGGTTAATTACCGTCACCGTTCCCACACCGGCGCTTACCAGGTTGCGGCATACATCCGCCCCGATTTCACCCAGTCCCACCACCAGGATGGCCGGGTCTGCAAGCAGTGAGGCCGCCAAATCAGCAGCTGCATACGACACGGACGCAGCCCCGTCACGGAACGATGTTTCCATAGCTACCCGTTTGTTTGCATAGAATATCGTATGCATCAACCGGTGCAGGAAAGGTCCCGCCAAATGCAGGTCAGCCGACCACTGGTAAGCCTGTTTAATCTGATTCGGAATTTGCATGTCCCCTACGACCTGCGAATGCAGTCCCGTAGCCACTTCAAACAAGTGACGCGCAGCGCCCTCTTCGAAAAATTCAAAATAGTTCAGGTACTCCCCTACTGCGGAAACCTGCTTGAAAATCAGCAGCAATTTCGCAATCTCCTCACCCATCCGTTCCGGTATATTGGCATACACCTCCGTACGGTTGCAAGTCGACACCACCATTAAATCCGATACCTCAAAGAATTCTTTGGCCTGCAACATAAAAGCCTTTGCCTCCTCTTCTGATAACGCAAGCTGCTCCCGGATTGCCAAAGGAGCATTGCGGTACGATAAACTGACTGCCTGGAACTGATTTTGCATAACTACACTAAATACACTGGACAAAATTAGCGCATACGCACCAAATATTCCTATTTTGGCATCTCCGGGCAATTAATTTAGAAACCCTATAAATTAGTTTTTCAAAAATCTTCTCTATTTATGACCGTGGTCATTTTTTAGCCCCTTAAAACCAACTATTTAAAGGCGTTTCGGCAGCATATCCGGTGCGCTTCTCTCCCCGTCCGGCGCCGGTTGTTACCTTCCTGTAACAACGGTCTGAAAACCACCGATCAATTAACGAATGCATTATTCCGTTACTTATCTTTGTAGCTTACCGGCCTAAAAACCCCGGAACCTTCGCATGCATTGACCCAATGGAAAAAACTGCCGAAAAAATTCGTTCCTTCACCCGTCTCAACAGTGAATCCTTCCTGGGAAAATGGCATTGGGGGCGATCGCTGTATGCCTATGGACAAAAGGAACGATTGAAACTCATTATCGGGATTAACCTGGTGCTGGTCAGCATTGTTTCCCTTATCTATACCGATAACCTGGTTAACCGTTTCGAAGAACGAGAGAGACGGCAGGTCAATCTGTATGCCCAGGTACTCCGCAATGCACTGAATAACTTTAACAACCAGGACCTCACCACCGTTTTCAGCATTATTGAGGAAGCCCATACCTATTATGAAATTCCCGCGATCTATGTCGATGAAACCGGTGAACCCACAGTATACAGCAATATCAAAATGCCTCCCAATGCCTCCATTGAGGAACAGCAGGAGGTCCTCCGGCAACGCATTCATGCGATGGGACAGGACCACGACCCTATCAAAGTGGAATTAGGGGAACAGAAAGTAGGTTACATCTATTACAGTAACTCATTCTTACTCACACAATTGCGCTACTATCCGTATATTCAACTGTCGGGTATTTTCATTTTGGGTTTCCTGGCCTACCTGGCGTTTAGCGCGACCCGGAAAGCCGAGCAAAACAAGGTCTGGGTAGGTCTCGCCAAAGAAACGGCCCACCAGCTTGGCACCCCCATCTCCTCGCTGATGGCCTGGACAGAGTACTTTCGTTCCGATCCCAATGTGGATCCCGGCATTGCCGATGAAATGGAAAAGGACATTGAGCGGCTTAATATGATCACGAACCGCTTTTCCAATATCGGTTCCGCCCCGGTTTTAAAGGAAGAACCTATTTCTGAAATTGTCGCCCATTTCATCACCTATCTTCAAAAACGGGTTTCTACCAAAGTCGAGTTCTTCATTGATGATCAGCTTCCTCCCGGGCAGACAGCGGTCATCAACCGGAACCTCTTTGAATGGGTTATCGAAAATATCTGTAAAAATGCGGTAGACGCCATGGCCGGCGTGGGCGAAATTCACATTACCATGAAACATGCTCCAAAGCCCCGCGAGATCACCATCGATATCCGGGACACCGGAAAAGGCATCAGCCCTGCCAACCAGGGGAAAATTTTCAACCCGGGGTTCAGTACCAAAAAAAGAGGCTGGGGGCTGGGGCTTACCCTGGCGAAACGTATTATTGAAAATTACCATAACGGCCGGCTATTTATTAAGCATTCAGAAGTCAACAAAGGGACTACCTTTCGCCTGCTGATTGCCGAAAACCCTGAAAAACGCGCCTGACCCGTTGCCGATCCGGTCTGAAGAATGGTTTTTTAACCGAAAACAGCCAATATCCGCACTACAATAGTACTTTTGTAGCCACATTGATGATCCTGCCAAACGGTATGTATAAGATAATAATTGCGATTGATGGGTATTCCAGCTGCGGGAAAAGCACCACAGCCCGACAGGTTGCGCAGCGGCTGGGTTACGCCTATGTCGATACGGGAGCGATGTACAGGGCTGTTACGCTTTTTTTTCATCAGCACCTGGTCTCACTGACCAATTCCAAGGAAGTGGCCGCAGCCCTGGACCGTTTACAGATAAGCTTTCGCCGGCACCCGGATTCAGGCAGCAATGACACTTACCTCAACGGCCTGAACGTGGAACCGGAAATCCGGAAAATGTACATTTCGGAAAATGTAAGTGAAGTAAGCGCGCTTCCGGAAGTCAGGCGGTCGATGGTGGCCCAGCAACAACGGATGGGTAAAATGAAAGGGCTGGTCCTGGACGGACGGGATGTCGGTACAGTAGTATTTCCGGAGGCTGAACTGAAGGTCTTCATGACCGCCGATCCATTGATCCGGGCCCAGCGACGGCAACAGGAATTACTCCTGAGGGGCGAAATGGTGACATTGGATGACATTCTCCGGAATCTTCAAAAAAGAGATCTTATCGATACGACCCGTGCCGAAAGTCCGCTCAGGCAGGCCGCAGATGCTTACTTGCTGGACAACTCTTTTCTTACCGTAGAAGAACAAGTCGACCTGGTTGTAAACTGGGCAGATAAGAAGATTATGCAGCTGCTTCAGCAACAGAACCCCGCAAATCAACGTACCTGAAGTATGCAGAACGACTATGATTTCTTACTGGTAGGCCAGGGAATAGCAGGAACAGCCCTCGCCTGGCAGCTCCATACCAGGGGGTATCGCTTTCTGATTGTAAACGACGACGACATCCCGGCCTCCTCCCGGGTGGCGGCCGGGATTTTCAACCCGCTTACAGGCCGCAAACTCGTCAAAACCTGGCTTGCAGATACCATTTTCCCGTATGCCGCCGCCTTTTACCAGGAACTTGCTTCCCTGCTGGGGCATCCCTTTGTACACCAGGCAGACCTTTTCCGTCCCTACCGCACCCCCGACGAAAAAAAGGCTTATCAGCAGCGGGCGCTGACACCCGAGCTTCAAACGTATATAGCTAGTTCCCGGGAAACGTATCACAATCCATTTATCCATGTGCCCCTGGGAGGATTAACCATTACCCGGTCGGGCTGGGTGGATGTCCCCTTGTTCCTGGACCTGAGCCGGATGTTCTTCCGGGAAAACGGCGCCTTCCGTACGGCCCGGTTTCAGGCTTCGGATCTGGTCATTCGTGAGGAAGGCATCGAATGGGACGGGAAACGGTTCGCAAAAGTGGTTTTATGCCAGGGAATGGAGGCGTTGAATAACCCCTACTTCAGCTGGTTACCGTTTAACCCGGTGAAAGGCCAGCTGCTTGAGGGAGAGATTACCGGGTATGACCTTCCTGAAATTATCAACCAAGGCTTGTTCATACTGCCTTATGCAAAAGGGAAGGTCCGGATAGGGGCTACTTATTCCTGGCACGATCTCGACTGGAAGGCCACTGACGAGGGGAGACAATTCCTTCTCAGTAAGGTTCAACCGCTTTTGAATGCCCCCTTCAGCGTAACGGGGCAAAAAGCGGGAATTCGTCCGGCAACCAACGATCGCCGCCCGTTCATAGGGGTACATCCGGGCTATCAGCATCTGTGTATCTTTAACGGGCTGGGCACCAAAGGCGTTACGCTGGCCCCTTATTTAGCCTGCCAGTTTGTAAATTTCCTTGAAAAAAAAGAAGATTTGCACCCGGAAGTGAATATTAGCAGGCATTTTTCGTTATATTTCCACCTGCAGCATGCGTGACTTTTATATGAAACATTTTTTCAAAAATAAAGGGGTTATTCTCCTGAGTCTTTTTGGTTTTAGTATCGCCGCTACTGAGCTGTCCGCACAGCACTTCCCCTCCGACGAGAAATTCGGCAAGAATCGCGTTCAGTATCGTTCCTTTAACTGGCGAATCTACCAGACCTCCAATTTTGAAGTCTATTTCTATCAGAACGGAAACAACCTGGCACGCCTGACCGCCCAATTTGCCGAAACCGAGTTTGACCGCATTACGGAGACCCTCGGCTATACCCCCTATAACCGGATTAAAATATTCCTGTTCAATTCTCCGGAGGAGCAGGAACAAAGCAATATTGGAATTGCTTCGCTGGAGGAGCTCAACGAACTGGAAGTCGACCTGGCGCAATCCCGAATCGAGATCGCTTTTACGGGCGACCAGATCAGTTTCCGGAAGCAGCTTGTGCACGATATTTCCATGCTGTTTGTCTACGACATGCTTTACGGGGGAAACCTGAAAGATGCGCTGCAGAGTTCTATCCTGCTGACCCTGCCGAGTTGGTTCATGTCCGGCATTGCCAGCTATGTGGCCGATGGCTGGTCGCCCCAGCTCAACGATTATATGCGTGACGTCATTCTGAACCGGAATGTAAAACGCCCGTCATTGCTGGAAGGAGAGGATGCGACCCTGATCGGACAATCCATCTGGAATTATATTGCGGAGAAATACGGAAAGGATAATATTTCCAATATACTAAACCTGACCCGCATTATACGGACGGAACAAACGAGCATCACGAGTACACTGGGGATTCCCTCGTTTGGACGGTTTCTTCGAGAATGGCGGGATTACTATGCCGCCATTACCAATGAAGCCGCCGCCAGCTACCAGGAAGTAACCCCGGCATGGGCCTACAAAATAGGGAACCTGGAACGCCTGAAAACCGGTGCATTCGTCAGCATCGCTCCCGACAATAAAATGCTGGCAATCAGCGAACCCCACAAAAGAAATTACCGGATACTGACCTACAACCTGGAAACAGGAAAAAAAATGGTGATCCGTCAGGGCAGTATTCTCGAAAACCATGCTCCTAAAAACGGCACGATACCGCTTATCGCCTGGACGCGCAACAACGCGCTCGCTGTGTTGGCACCGGCGTATGGCAGGCATAACCTCTATGTCTACGAAAGTCTTGACACTAAAAAACCGCGTATCCGGACCCGGACGGTGATCCGGGGACTGGACCATATCGTCAATATGGACATCTCAAAGGACGGGACGATGCTGGCTGTCAGCGCCGATAAAAGCGGGCAGAATGACCTTTACCTCATCAGTGTCGGGAGGGGCTCCACCATTCCGTTAACCAACGATCTTTACGATGATCTTTCGCCCCGTTTTATAGGCACCTCCAACCGCCGGGTAGCATTTGCGTCCAACCGCCCGAGCGACAGCCTGCAGGTAAAAGGAGATTTCAAAACGATCCGCAATGTATTGGGGATTTTTGAACACGACGGTACTCCCCGCGCAGCTACTGCCAATAAATTACTGGATTCATTAGGCACGTATAACCTCCCGGTTTACAGTACCGACAACGAGCTTTATTTCCTTTCGGATACCAAGGGCATTCAGAATATTTTCAAGTATGACTACCGGAGCAAGCGGCTTTCCCAAAGCACCAACTCCAGCAGCGGTCTACGAAACGCCGCCATCTCACCTGTCGGCAACGGCGGGCTCGCGTACCTGCGACTGGACAAAGGAGATCTGAAAATCGCTTATGCCAACCGTTTTCAGACAGGGGCAATTCCGGAAACTCCCTCTTATCGCAAAGGAGCCCCCGGGAAACCCACACTCAATGCCGCTCAGGCTGCCGCCGGTGATACCGCGGCTCCGCCGGCCGCTGAAGCCGATAAAGAACAGGCTGTCGCCTTTGACTTGAGGCCGGGTGAGGTGGATACCGACAATTATCAGTTTGACGAAGATGTGATCCAATCGATCGGCACACGCTTTCGTTCCAGGAATTCGGGTGATATCCCTTCTGTAAGTCCCCGGCTCCGTAAGCGGGAAAACATTACCATCACCGGGCCTTTCAATTACAAAGGATTGTTTATCACCAACGACGCCTCGTCCAACTGGCGGGTTGACCCCATCAAGGGTTTTGGCTATCAGCAGCTCGTTTCCATGAACGACCTGCTTGAAAACCACGTCTTAAAAGCAGGGGGCTTCCTGAGCATGAGCGGGGAGAGCTTTTTCAGGACCTATGATGCCTTTATGGAATACAACCTTAACAAATACCGGGTCGATTACAGTGTGCGTTATGACCGCAGCTCCCTGTTCATCCGGTCGTCCTATCCGCAGAAATACCGCTTCAACCGGGTATCCCTCACGGCGGCCTATCCGTTTACCCGAACCAGCCGGATCAGTGTTTCTCCGACCTATACCTCCACGTATCTGATCGAAACCACTACCGCGCGACCTATCGTCTCGTCGCAGTACCTCGGGTTTAAAACAGAACTCGTTTTCGACAATTCCACTATTAACGGGATGAACATGACGGAAGGGACCAAATTCAAGATCCGCTATGAGAACCATCTGGGGATCAGTCGCCTCTCAGACAGTTTTTACCGGGTCGGATTGGATTTCCGCCGGTATCAGAAACTGCATCGGGACCTGATTCTCGCAGTACGCCTGGCGGCCGGTCATTCGGGGGGAAGGTCTCCCAAATACAACAGTATGGGCGGAATGGAAAACTGGGTAGGGCGTAAATATGACAATAACGACAACAGTTACAATCCCTTTGACTTTAGCGAAAACGCCGACAACCGGGACATTTTCTTTACGGAATTTGCGACCAACCTGAGAGGGTTCAATATGAACCGCCTGTCGGGAGTAACCTACATGATGGCGAATGTAGAACTCCGTGTTCCCCTTGTCAAATACCTTTACCGCGGTCCTATTACTTCCAATTTCCTGCGTAACCTGCAGTTTGCAGGCTTCACAGACATTGGCACAGCCTGGACGGGCAAGGGACCTTTCAGCCAGGAAAACAGCCTGAACACCGAAGTCGTAGGCGGCAATGGCCTCCCGTTCCGTGCCACGGTAGTCAACTTTCGGAATCCTTATATCTGGGGATACGGCATTGGGGTGAGAACTATGATTTTCGGGATTTACGGCAAATTTGACTATGCATGGGGTGTGGATAATTCCATCCTGCAGAAACCAATCCCGTACCTGACACTCGGCTACGACTTCTAGCTCCGGCGCCTTGTTACGCAATCAGTTTTCCATCCCGCATGACAAGACGCCGGTCCGACATAGCGGCCAGTTCTTCATTGTGCGTCACGATGACAAACGTGTGCCCCAGCTGTTCGCGCAGCACAAAAAACAACCGGTGCAACTCCTCGGCATTCCGGGAATCAAGGTTCCCGCTCGGCTCATCCGCAAAAATAACGGAAGGCTCGTTCATGAGCGCCCTGGCTACCGCCACACGCTGCTGTTCACCACCCGAAAGCTGGGAAGGCAAATGCCCTGCTCTGTCAGAGAGCCCGAGGGTTTCCAGTAGGTGTGCGGCCTTTTTCTTTACGTCTGCCTCTTTACCGGCTTTTCCGATATAGGCCGGCATACAGACATTCTCAAGCGCTGTAAACTCTCCTAAAAGATTGTGAAACTGAAAAATAAAGCCAATCTCCTTATTCCGGAATTCCGCCAGCACCCGCTCATTCAACGCAAATACGTCCTTATTTTTGATAATTACCTTCCCCGTATCCGGTTTGTCGAGTGTTCCCATCACTTGCAACAGCGTGCTCTTTCCGGCACCGGAAGCACCCACGATCGCAACCACTTCCCCTTCTCCAATCTCCAGGTCAATCCCCTTGAGCACCTGCAACGGCCCGTACGCCCGTGTCACATTTGTTACTTGTAATAATCCCATATATTTTTAGCTAAATACCGGCACAAAAATTCTTTTTCCCACCCCTGTCTGACACCGGAAGCGCCGGGATGCCAAAACTGCCGAATTAATGCCTCATTTCTATTCGCCGTTTTGATTATTTCGTTAATTTGCCGTGAAAATACCAATTTTACCATAATACTCATGAACATTCACGAATATCAGGGCAAAAGCATTCTCAAAAAATACGGTGTGCGGATACAGGAGGGCATTGTTGCGGATACACCTGACAAAGCAGTTGAAGTAGCAAGAAACCTTAGCGAACAAACCGGAACCAAATGGTATGTGGTCAAATCCCAGATACATGCCGGAGGCAGGGGGAAAGGGAAAATTGTCGGTAGTGAACAACGGGGAGTCGCCCTGGCCAAATCGGTGGAAGATGTCCGTACCATCTCGAAAAACATTTTGGGAAAAATCCTGGTAACGCACCAGACCGGCGCGGAGGGGAAACAGGTCAACAAGGTGCTCATCGCCGAAGACGTGTATTATCCGGGCCCCAGCGAACCAAAAGAGTTTTACCTGTCGATCCTGCTGGACCGCGGCTCCAACCGCAATGTGATCATGGCCAGTACGGAAGGCGGAATGGATATTGAAGAAGTAGCTGCCAGCCATCCCGATAAGATTATCAAGGAGTGGATCGATCCGACGGTTGGCCTGCAGCCCTTCCAGGCCAGAAAAGTAGCATTTGCTTTAGGGTTGTCGGGAGAAGCATTTAAGGAAATGGTGAAATTCATAACGGCGCTCTACAAGGCCTATGCCGAAAGTGACGCTTCCATGTTCGAAATCAATCCGGTATTGAAAACATCGGACAATAAAATCCTGGCAGTCGATGCCAAAGTGAACCTGGACGACAATGCGTTGTTCCGTCACCCGGAACTCGCTGAAATGCGGGATACCAACGAGGAAGACCCGCTGGAAGTAGAGGCCGGAGCGAACAACCTGAACTACGTTAAGCTCGATGGCAACGTGGGCTGTATGGTAAATGGCGCGGGGTTGGCTATGGCTACCATGGACCTGATCAAACTTTCCGGTGGTGAACCGGCTAACTTCCTCGACGTTGGGGGTGGCGCTAATGCGACTACGGTTGAAGCCGGATTCCGCATCATCCTGAAAGATCCCAATGTAAAGGCGATTCTGATTAATATATTCGGAGGGATTGTCCGTTGCGACCGTGTAGCTGCCGGGGTGGTAGAGGCCTATAAGGCGATTGGAGAAATCCCGGTACCGATCATCGTTCGCCTCCAGGGAACCAACGCAGAAGAAGGAGCCCGTATCATTGATGAATCGGGTCTCAAGGTATATTCGGCCATTGCGTTCAAAGAAGCCGCTCAAAAAGTATCGGAAGTATTGAAATCTCTGGGGCTGTAAGCTGCCCCGGCCCAAGGAAGTCCGTAGCAACGGGCTTCCTTTTTTTATGTCGTGCCCATCCCGGCAGGCTCCTCTCCCATTGTTCAAATGTCGTGTAATCTCCCCCTGTTCACTCGAGCTTTCGCCCTTTCCATTCATAAGCCGGCTGCTGTCCTTTCAAACCGAAGAAAACCACGTACAGCGGATAGATCACCTGTACCAGCGGGATCGCCCAAAGCGTGTGCGCCTTTCCCAGAAAGCGGAGAACTACGCCCAGGAACAACCATTCAGGCAATAGTTTAAGCAGCAGTACGGAAAGCAAGAAGTATCCCTGCACCAGACCGGCTACCCACGCGATACCCGCTCCCACAAGAATCGCATTACTCAGGAAAATATAAACCGCCAGGAACCTGGACGCGCTGTTGCTGTAATGCCTCCATTTACTGGCCCAGCGCTGTCGCTGCCGGTAAAAATCTCCCCACCGCCGATGGGGAGCCGTATATACGACCGCTTCAGCGGATTTGAGAAACCGTATCCCTCCCGGATAGCGGGCAGCGATTTTATGCAACAGGAATTCATCGTCGCCCGAAGCCAGATGGTTTACTCCCTGAAAACCGTCCACCTCCTCGAACACCTGCTTTTCGTAGGCAAAATTTGCGCCATTGCACATGGTCGGATACCCTGCTGAAATGGCACAGGCCCCACTTCCGATGAGACTGGAAAATTCTATGGCCTGCAGGTAATCCGTCAGGTAAACTTCTCTTGTAAACGTCACAGGTCCGCTGATGCATTTCGCCCCCGTCGCTTTCCGGCACGACACGAATGCCTTCAGCCATCCCGGGGGAACGAGGCAATCGCCGTCAGTGGTAACGATCAATTTCCCCTTGCTGCAGGCAATCGCTGCCTCAATGGCTCGCTTCTTAGGCGCGGCATGCCCCGTTTCCGGCAACAGCACCAGGCGCAGGTCCAGTTCGGTCTTCTCCAGGAAAGCCTGTACGTTCATTACCGTTTCGTCGGTAGAGGCATCGTCTACCACGATTACCTCAAAGTGCTCTTTTCCCAGCGACTGCTTTTCGATCGCTTCCAGCAACGCAATAATTGAGGCCGCTTCGTTCCGGACCGGAATAACCACCGAAACCTCACACCCCTCTGCTGCCTCCGCTTCTTCCCGAGCAGTCTCCAGACGTACCCAGGTACGCCATAACCCCAGCGTAAACAACGCATAACCGGCTATCCAAAGCCACATCAGTGTTTCAAGCAGCATGTATCCGTCGCTTATATCCCCACAAAATCACTAATCCGATCAGGACAGGTATCACGATATTCAACACCCATACCCATACCGACACGGCCACTACTTTCCCTGCGCTCATGTCAAATTGCCCAAAGACATACAGCGCCGTCAGTCCCCGTATACCCAGGTCTCCAAAAACAGTAAGAGTCGGCAGTACTGTTTTGGCCAATAGCAGCACCGCCACACAAGCCACCAGGTCTGATACCGGCAGCGGAAATTCAAACAACCGTAACGCCAGCACAAACTGCAGGGTATAGACACCATACCGTAGTAACCCGATCCCTGATGCTGTCAGCAATTCTTTTGTTGTATACTGGCTTACAACCAGCAAGCTGTGCCGGAATTTCTGTAACCATACCCCGGAGCTGCTGATGTTGGCAAGTTGTTTCCGGAAACCATAGGCGGCCACTCCGGCGGCCACCAGCAAAAGCAACCCGACATAAACGGCGTCGAAAACACCTCGCGGCATCGTCAGCTTATTCCGCAGTGCCCAAAAACCGATTGCCCCTGCAGCCAACGACACATAAAACTGGATACCACCCGAAACCAGCACGGCCCCTACCGTTTTGATCCGTTCAGAGGACCTGAGGGCGCCCACCCTGCCCAACACCTCCCCTACCTGCGCCGGAAGCACCAGTCCCGCCAGCAGGCCTGCCAGGGTACTTCTAACGGCATCCCTGTAAGATACCGGAGTTGCCTTGGCGGCCAGTCGCTGCCATTTCCAGCTTTCCAGGGCCCAGTTCACCGGAACCAGCGCCACCAGTAACAGGATCATCCCCGCATTCTGCCAGGACCAGACTTCCTGCAGACTTTCCCCAAAAGTAATCCCCTTTCCGTCGCGGTATAGCGCTGTGTACAAATAACCCAGTACGCCTATGCTCAGGAACAGCTTCAGCAGCAGCCACCTTTTGCTGACTATTTTACCAGATGACGGGAGATTCTTAATAAATTGCGTCATGGCTATTCAGCAAGGAGAAAAATTGGCAGAAAAAATCATTATTGGTGTAGACCCTGGCACCCAGGTGATGGGCTACGGCATCATTCTCGTCAATGTGCAACAAATCAGTTTGTTACAATACGGAGTGATAAAATTGAGCAAATATAGTACACATGAGCTCAAACTAAAGAAAATCTTTGAACGGATGTCTCAGTTACTGGAAGAGTACCTTCCCGATGAAATGGCTATTGAAGATCCCTTTTATGGGAAAAATCCGCAATCCATGCTTAAACTGGGTCGGGCTCAGGGCGTGACCATGGCGGCGGCACTGGCCCGCAATATCCCGATTGTGGAATATTCCCCTAAAAAAGTCAAGCAATCCGTTACCGGAAACGGGAATGCCACCAAGCAGCAGGTGGCCTTTATGCTGGAAAGCATCCTCCAAATGCAATTAAACCAGGAATTTATGGATGCCACTGACGGAATCGCCATCGCCATCTGTCACCACTATCACGCCAATACACCGGCAGGTATTTCCAAGCCGAAAACGGCCAAAGCAAAAAAAGGAGGCTGGGGGGCATTTGTGGAAGAGAACCCGGGCAGAGTCAGGTGAGCGGCCCTATTAAACGCTTTTTGCCTGTTAAAATGCAGGAAAATCCCACATTCGGATATTAACTATTTGCGATCTCCTCACGGACATGCTGTACAAAAGCCGGGGCAACTCCCGTCAAACGAGCTATTTTTCCGTTGTCAAAGGTCGTTTCACGAATCAGGGAAATAGTAAAGGCTCTTTTATCAAGTAGTTCCTGCCTGGACATTCCCGTTGCTATACCTTTTTCAATACCTCGTTTATAAAGGATATCGTTTTCTTCTTTAAAAAATGTGCTGATCCCTTCCATAAGTTTCCCGGTTTGAATTACTAAACTACGCAATTGCGACAAAATACGCAACTGTACCCATTTCCTTTTCAACGCAAAATCACTTTGCGTGGTTTCTTCCACGCGCCGGATAATGTTCCCCAGCGCCTCCTCCGGCCTGTCACTGCCAAAATCACCCAATAAAGCAAAAATGACTTCCTCCGGTTGATTCGAGGCCAGGAAAAGCCGGTAGTCCACTTCCGACAAGGTGATCAGCGGAAATCGGAAGGTCATTTTTCGGGTCTCCAGTTTCGTACACATACCAGGTGGCTTTTCGCCCAGATAAAGTACATACTGAGCAACTTCCAGTTGGTATTTGCGGTAGAGCATCAGGTAGTACTCAGCCATGCGGTAGACCATCTCGGATTCGTCGGTCACTTGAAACTCAACTTGTAAAATAAAGATATCTCCGTTAGTATCCTTAATTTTTTTGAGTACATCAGGTTCGCGTTCCCTGGTATGCTGCAATGCATCCGGGAGTTCTTCGGAAGTGAGTGCTCTGATGCCCAGGAGTCTTTCAATCAGGCCAGGTATGGCGGCTTCGATATTCTCCTTAAAGATCTTGTCGTACTGATTTCGTTGCTTCGTCATGTGTGTATAGTGTGATGATAACTAATACTTTGCCTACTCAAAGTATGTGCAGGCAAGGATGCCCGCTTAATAAACAAATAGGATGGTTAGCCGACACGTAAGGACCGCACAGGTTTTAATTCCCGCGTAACACTACCCCATCCGCGCCTGACGCGCCCTTAGTCTTCCATACCAGCCTTTATAAAGGCAAGCCCTTCTCTCATTAATTGTTCTTCCGAATCAAACATTTTCCGCCATATATTCGCCACTGGCAGCTTCGGGCTGAACGCCTCAATACTTATCCAACCGTCGTAACCGGTACCCTTAATGGCCTCAAAAACACTGTCCCAGCGCACACTTCCCTTCCCGGGAGTAGAACGGTCATTCTCAGAGAGCTGGATAAACACAATATCATCAATGGCCTTCCGGATAGCCGCGCCGGTATCTTTCTCCTCAATATTGGCGTGAAAGGTATCAAACATTATTTTACAGTTCGGATGGTTCACGTCTTTCACAAAACGCATCAGCTCGTCTGTACAACTCGTCAGGTACAGCTCAAACCGGTTAAGGTATTCCAATCCCAGCGTAATATCCAGCGACTCCGCATAGTCCGCCACTTCCCGGATACCTGCTACCCCCCGCTGCCATTCTTCCGGAGTGGCAGGCTTCCCCGTGAACGTACTCATAGCACTATGAAAGGGCCCCATAAGTTTGCTTGCCCCCAGCACGAGTGAACAATCCAATACCTGCTTCAGATGCGCTACCGCGGCACGACGGACAGCAGGTTCCGGGCTGATCAGATTTGTTTCCACTGTACAGATAGTATCCGTCTCACAGGCAAGACCCAGTGAATCCAGCTTTTTTCTCCAGGCGAACCAATGATCAGGCCTTGTATTAAAAACCGGCACCTCCACCCCGTCAAACCCAATTTCCTTGATCAATTCCAGCACCGGGAACATGGATTCATTCATTTCTCCGCCCCAAAGCAGGAGATTCATACTGTATTTCATTCAGCAATTGTTTATGGTTAAATTCGATTCCATCGCCTGCTACCCTTTTCGATCAGCAAAGCGGCAACAGGAGCCGATTTACTATAATCCCGCTCACTTTTCTGCAAAAACACTACCAGCCTTGCCGCTTGACAAGAGCAGATCATCGCTTTTTCCCTTGTACAACATTACCACCTATTTCATGCAATTACCCTTTCTAAGTTGACGATAAATGACTATATTTTGCCACTTTTCACAAAAACAAGCGCTCATTGTGCAAATAAAAGAGCGTTTTTCATCGTCATGAAATCTCCGTTACTCAAACATATCGACCATCGTTCTTCCGTTATTTACCAGAACCTGAAAGACCCTCACTTCGATCCGAACTGGCATTTTCACCCGCACTACCAGCTTTTTTCAGTATTTGAAGGCACCGGCACTCGTTTGATAGGGGACTCTATCCAGCCCTTCGGTCCGGGCGACACAGTATTCCTGGGCCCGGACATCCCCCATTTATGGCGGAGCGACCCTCCCTATTTCGAGCCCGGATCGGGTCGTCTGACCCACGGGATTGTTTTGTATTTCCAGGAAGATTTCCTGGGGAAAGAGCTGTTCAACCGGCAGGAAATGTTTCAGATTGCGCAGTTTTTAAGAGAATCGTCCCGTGGCTATGTGCTTACCGGGAAAATCCGGGAGCAGGTACGGAACGAGCTCATCCAACTAGCAGACGCTTCTGATTTCCATCGCATTACCGGTCTTTTAATACTTTTACATGAACTGGCGCTTACGTCTGAAAAGCACCCGATCACCAGCTATGGTTATCAGAACACTTATAAAGTCTCGGAAACCGAGCGGATGCAAAAAGTACATAATTATCTCCTGCAGCATTTCAAGGAGGAAATCCGCCTGCGTGAAGTGGCCTCTCATGCCGGTATGAGCGAAGCGGCCTTCTGCCGGTATTTCAAAACACGTACCGGCAAGACGCTTACCGACTTTATCAGCGAAATACGGATTGGCCACGCCTGCAAATTACTGATCACCGACACGTGGAGCATCTCCCAGGTTGCCTATGAAAGCGGCTTTGACACCTTGTCCAATTTCAACCGGTACTTTAAGAAGATCAAGGGTAAAACTCCCCGAGACTATAAAAAAGATTATGTCCTTCCCGTTGGCTGACTGATTTAATTGAGCGGGTTTCGGAACTCACAACGCGGCTGATCCGTTTTACCTACCATATACCAATCATTTTCCTATATGTCATTAAAAGCAGAAATGGTCACCGACAAAGGGACCATGTGGATTGAATTTTTCGAACAGGATGCGCCTGGAACGGTCAAAAACTTCACAGATCTTTCACGGAAAGGTTTTTACGACGGTCTTACCTTCCATCGCGTTATCCCTGATTTTGTTATACAGGGAGGTTGTCCGAAAGGAACCGGAAGCGGAGGTCCCGGCTACCAGATCCCGTGTGAATTAACAGGCGGAAACCAATACCACGACCGTGGCGTACTGTCAATGGCCCATGCCGGCCGCGATACGGGCGGCTCGCAGTTCTTTATTTGTCATAGCCGCAACAACACTGCCCATCTTGACCGCAATCATACGTGTTTCGGAAAAGTAGTTGAAGGCATTGACGTCGTTGACGCGATCAGCCAGGGTGATAAAATCGTAAAAATCACGATTCATGAAAAGGAGGTCGAAGCCTGATCTCTTTTGAAAGATTCGGCGGGCACGCGCAGAGAGGTTACATGTAACGTCTCTGCGCATACTGCGTTTACAACGTACCTCCTTCCGCCAGTATTTCTTCCAGGAACTTCCGGAAAGGAACTGCAAACTCCTTTCGCTTCAAGGCAAACTCCACCGTTGTTTTCAGGAAATCCAGTTTATTGCCGATGTCATGACGCCGTCCTTCAATAAGGTGTGCATAGAAATTCTGACGCTTCAGCAGGAGCAGCATCGAATCGGTTAACTGAATTTCACTGTTCTTGCCTTTCGGCGTATTTTCAATCGCATCGAAAATTTCCGGCGACAAAATGTACCTGCCCGCAATGGCCAGGTTGGAAGGCGCCTTGTCTATATTGGGTTTCTCCACCAGGTCGTCCAACTCCATGATCGAATCGCTCAGGTAGGTTCCGCCCACAATGCCGTAGCGGTCGACCTTATCAGCCGGAACTTTTTCAACCGCAATCACCGAGCCGCCATATTGCTCATAAGTATCCACCAACTGTTGGGTCACCGGGATCACCGAATCCATAATCGTATCGCCCAGCAACACGGCAAACGGTTCATTCCCGACGTGATGCCGGGCATAATAAATCGCATCCCCCAATCCGTTGGCTTCTTTTTGCCGTACAAAATGGACATTGGCCATATCCGACAAACGGCGCATCTCCGTAAACCATGCCTGGTCTTCCTTTTCTTCCAACCGTGCTTCCAGCTCAAAATTCCGGTCAAAATGGTCCTCAATCGCACGTTTCCCCTTGCCCGAAATAATCAGGATGTCCTCAATTCCGGAATCTACCGCCTCCTGTACTACGTACTGAATGGTTGGAATATCAATAATAGGAAGCATCTCTTTGGGCATGGATTTAGTAGCCGGCAAAAATCGGGTCCCCAGCCCGGCCGCAGGAATTACAGCTTTACGAATCATATGACGTGGTTAACGTTACAACCGGTAATCGGTTGGTATTTTAGTTTCACAAAATGGTTGCATGAATCGAGAAGGGCTTTTCTGCTGAAATCGCTAATTTCTGAAAGCCTTCCAGTTCATAGGTTTTCAACCGGGATTCCCGGTTTTCGAGCCGGCACTCCAGCCTTATTTTCTTTTGGGAACGATACAACCGGTTATCGGTTGCAAAGGCAGCTTCGAGGTACCGTACTGCATGCGTTTCCGGCTCAAATCCAACTTTCAGATAGGTTACAGGCAAGTTTTCACCCGGCTTCACCCGGTACCATTCGGTAAGGGAGTCCGGACGGGTCAATGTATAGCTGTCTCTCAGTGCCGGCTTATTCAGATCTGCCTGGCGAAACAAGTCCAGTTCATCGTTCCAGTCTATTTCCTGCGTCTGCAGCACTTCTTTCTCCCCGTCCATGCTCATTTCCTTGCGCACTTCCGGCCGGGATTGTTCCAGCCAGTCGATCTGCCCCTGCACAAATGCCTCTACATCAAAGTATGCTTTCTGCTCTGCCGCCTCCTGCTGTGAAGATACGCCACAGCTAACCAGCACGACTGCCACCCAGGCAGATACAGCAATCCTCAAAAAAAGCTTCAATCCCATTCCGTTAACGGCCGGTTACGCCGGCCTGTATCGTTACAATAAACTATCTTCATTCATTTCCGCCGGTTTCTCCAGTCCCATCAACTCCAGAATAGTAGGGGCCACATTCGAAAGCTTACCCGACTTAAGCGGTTCCCGGTATTCCTTATCAACCAATATAAACGGAACCAGGTTCAGGGAATGCTGTGTATTGGGCGATCCGTCCTCATTGATCATATAATCGGAATTCCCGTGATCGGCAAGGATCAGCGAGGTATACCCATGTTCAAGACCTGTGGTCACTACCGCCTCCACACACTGATCGACCACTTCGGCAGCTTTCACTGCTGCCTCAAACACGCCCGTGTGGCCCACCATATCGGTGTTGGCAAAATTAAGGCAGACAAAATCGACAGACTCCCCGATCAATTCAGGGATAATTGCATCGCGAATACCGTAAGCCGACATTTCAGGCTTCAGATCATAGGTCGCTACCTTAGGAGACGGACACAGCAACCGCTGCTCTCCCGGGAAAGGGGTTTCCCTTCCTCCCGAAAAAAAGAACGTCACATGCGGATACTTCTCCGTTTCTGCGATCCGGATCTGTCTTTTACCGGCATTCGCCAACACCTCCCCCAACGTATTGTTCAGGTTATCTTTATCGAATATAACCTTCACTCCGACAAACGTATCATCGTAATTCGTCAGGGTCACATAGTAAAGGTCAAGCTTTTCCATCTGGTGTTCCGGAAAATCCTTTTGCGACAATACTTCTGTAATTTCCCGGCCCCGGTCGGTACGGAAGTTGAAGCACAGCACGACATCCCCTTCTTCGATAACCGCTACCGGTTCACCATTTTCCCGGACCGCTACAATCGGCTTGATAAACTCATCTGTCACCCCGGCCCCGTAGGATTCTTCCACCGCGTCCACTACCGCTCCGGCCGGCACCGTTCTGCCGGTACCATGCACCATTGCGTCATACGCCAGCTTTACACGCTCCCAGCGTCTATCGCGGTCCATCGCATAATACCGTCCCGTTACCGAAGCGATTTCGCCCGTTGAGGCCTGCATCTGCTGCTGCAGCGCCCTCAAAAATCCCGCCCCGCTTTTGGGATCACAATCCCTGCCGTCTGTAAAAGCATGCACAAACACCTTCTCCAGGCCCTTGCGGGCCGCGATGGCAAGCAATCCGTGAAGATGCTCACAATGAGAATGCACGCCTCCATCCGACACCAGGCCTATAAGATGTACTTTTTTACCGGTGTCCAATGCATATTGAAAGGCCTCGTTCAGCGCAGGTTCCTGCGCCAGGGTTCCCTCGCTTACTGCCCTGTTGATTTTCACGAGGTCCTGATAAACAATACGCCCGGCTCCGAGGTTCGTATGTCCTACTTCCGAATTACCCATTTGTCCATCCGGTAACCCCACCGCCAGTCCCCCGGCAGCCAGTGTACTGTTTGGAAAAACAGTCAGTGCCTTGTCATAAAAAGGAGTCTGCGCCGCCAGGATTGCCGAACGGTCTTCTTCGCCTCTTTTGGCGATTCCCCAACCATCCATAATGATCAGGATAACTTTTTTATTCATGTTGATTGGATTAGATAGGCTGTCCCCATTCCGGATCGCCCTTAACGGATCAGGTGTGAATGATGGCAGTCGCTGCTATTTATCGTCCTTTTCCAAAGGACGGTTGTTCTCATCGACAATTAAAAAAACTTCTTCCCCCGGCTTCCGCAGGCGGTATTTCTCTCGTGCCCACTTTTCTACCATCCGGCGGTCCCCGAAAACCTCATCCCTTTCCTTTTTCACCTCCTTGATTTTCCGGGAATAATACAGGGTATCTGCTTCCAGGCTTACACGCTTATTGTAGTTGGCCCAGACCGTTCTCAGGTTATTATTATCCAGGAACACTACCCAGATTAACCATACAATGAAAGTTCCCTTATAGAAATTCCCAAAATACCGGAGAAGCCTTGTGAACGTTTCCATTGCCTGTTCAGGAAATAAAGCTGAGGCTGCATCAGGCAGCCCCAGCCTGGTTGATTAAAATTTTAACCCGGGGAAATATGCCGTATCACCCAGTTCTTCCTCAATGCGGAGCAACTGGTTGTATTTGGCCATCCGGTCGGAGCGGGACGCAGAACCGGTCTTAATCTGTCCGGTATTCAACGCCACCGCAAGGTCTGCAATCGTCGCATCCTCCGTTTCACCCGAACGGTGTGACATGACATTTTTGTAGCCGTTGCGCCTCGCCAGGTTCACGGTATCAATGGTTTCTGTCAGAGACCCGATCTGGTTAACCTTCACCAAAACTGCATTTGCTACTCCCTGGTCGATGCCCTGCTGCAGCCGTTTCACGTTGGTCACAAACAAATCGTCCCCTACCAGCTGAACGCGCTTACCGATCGCATCGGTACTGAGTTTCCATCCGTCCCAATCGTCTTCGGCAAATCCGTCTTCAATAGAAATGATCGGGTATTTATTGACCCATTCGGTCCAGTAGGCTGAAAGTTCGGCCGAAGTCAATTTTTTATCATCGGATTTTTTGAAATGGTATACCCCGTTTTCATAAAATTCCGAAGTAGCGGCATCCATGGCGATAAAGATTTCCTCACCCGGCCTGTACCCTGCCTTTTCGATAGACTGCAGCACTACCTCAATAGCTTCCTCATTGGACCGGATATTGGGTGCAAAACCACCTTCGTCCCCCACATTGGTGGAGTATCCCTTGCTTTTCAGCACTTTTTTCAGGGCGTGAAATACCTCGACACCCATGCGAAGCGATTCTGAAAAAGTATCGGCCTTTGCCGGTACAATCATAAATTCCTGAAAATCGATCGAATTGTCTGCGTGGCTCCCTCCGTTAAGGATATTCATCATGGGTACCGGCAAAGTATTGGCATTGGTCCCCCCTACATAACGGTACAAGGGAAGTCCTGCCTCCTGCGCTGCAGCTTTGGCCACGGCCAGTGATACCCCCAGAATTGCGTTAGCGCCCAGCTTGCTTTTGTTGGGAGTTCCGTCCAGTTCCAGCAGTATTTTATCAATTTCGTTTTGCTCAAATGCGGAGATCCCGATGAGCTCCGGATAGATAATATCATTTACATTTTCAACAGCCTTCAAAACGCCCTTCCCCACATATACTTTCGGATCATCGTCACGCAATTCCACTGCCTCGTGAACCCCTGTTGACGCCCCGGAAGGAACTGCCGCCCTTCCAACATAACCATTTTCAGTGCGAACATCTACCTCAACTGTCGGATTCCCTCTGGAATCCAGGATTTGCCTTGCGTGTACGGATTGAATTGTACTCATTTGTAGAATATAAGTTAATTGATTGGATATGCTCCTTCTTCAAAGCACAAAATAAAACAAAAAAATCGTTAACTGCCTATTAGATTCAGCTTTTTAAAACTAATTTTACACTTTACAAACTTTAACGGCTGGTCATGAAATTTTGTCTTCGCGTAATTACAGTTTTCCTTCTCTCTTACACCACTATCCAAGCCCAGATCAAACTAAAAGCAGTCGATTTTGCCGGTAGACTGGATGGCCAGGATTCCATTCAATTGGTGGATGTGCGGACACCGGATGAGTTTGCCCAGGGACACTTGAAAAACGCGATGAACATTGATTATAAAAGCAAAAATTTTGCGGAACAAATCAACGGCCTGGCGAAAAACAAGCCTGTCGCGCTCTATTGCCTGGCGGGCTCCCGGAGTGAAGCCGCTGCACAACTCATGGCCGGTAGCGGTTTTACGGAAATCTATGACTTGGAAGGAGGTTACATGGGCTGGACATTCGAAAAGCGCCCGGTAGAAGGGGGTATGAAGGAGCCCCCCGTTGTAGGGATGGCCCCGGCTGTATACGACTCGCTGGTAAATTCGGAGCAACCGGTCCTGATCGATTTTACGGCCAAATGGTGCGCTCCCTGCAAGGTATTGTACCCCTCCATTAAAAAGATGGAATCCGAATTCAAAGACCGCGCTGTCGTCAGAATTATTGATATTGATCAGAACCCGGCAATCGCTGAACACCTGGAGATCAGGTACCTTCCGTTGATTTACCTCTACAAAAATGGCGAAATCGTATGGCAGGCCACTGGTGTTGTCAGCGAATCCAAACTACGGGAAGTTCTCAAAGAACAACTTTAGTACCCTCCGGCACTTTACCCTCAACCGCGCGTTCTCTGTGCTCTCTGTGCTCTTCTTCAGTGAAGCTTCTGTGTTCCATTTTTGCGCCCGCGAATGGTCTGTGAAGACACCATAGCCGTCAACGTAAGGGAAAAGGCCGTCAGGAAGACACCGCCCGGAAGAGTGCCTGCTTGCATCATCCTTCCGGAATTGGGATCAGGTGTAGTATCCGGACCAACCCCGGAGGGGTGTCAGGATACCAGCACAGCAATAGCAAAAGGCGGTCGATACTCATATCCGATATCCGTATTTTCCCTGTCTGCTCAATCGTGTGCCCCAGGAATTTCACCTGGTTGCATTCCCGTACCCCACTCTTCTGCCAGTTCACCTGAAGCTTGAGTTCGTGCCGGATATAATCGGCTACCGATTCCAGCACACGTTCTGCCGAACGACGGCTTCTCACACAGATGTTGCAGTCGTCCGCATAGCGAACAAAATTCAGACCCCGTTGCTCCAGTTCTTTGTCCAACATCGTCCAGGACGATGTTGGACAAAAGCGGAGACACCGAGCTGCCGGACCACGGGCTGTCGGAGCGTCTCAGGTTATTTTTCTCCGTGTTTTCTCCGTGTTTTTACCTCTGTGCCCTCCGTGTCACTTTTTTCCAGGTGTCAGCGCAGGAACGGATTGTCGAAGCGTCTCAGGTTATTTTTCTCTGTGTTTTCCTCCGTGTTTTTACCTCTGTGCCCTCCGTGTCACTTTTTTCCAGGTGTCAGCGCAGGAACCGGGGATTTTCAAAAAGCAATTTGCTAGAGGCGGTTTTATGCTGGAATCCAAAATGGTCTGTGGAGACACAGACCATGGGGCACACACAAAAGGGCTCCCCTTTAGCAGGAAAGCCCTTTTAAAAAAAGATGTTTGCTAAAAACCGCGTCAGAAGGAAAGTGTTCCCTTTTCGTACGCTTTTTGCAAAGTCGGCTCGATACCATTTTTATTGATCGTACGCAGCGCCGATGTAGAGACCTTCAATGTGACCCATTCCCCCGTAGACGGAATGAAGAAACGTTTCTTCTGTAGGTTCGGATAAAACTTACGCTTGGTCTTATTGTTAGCGTGGGACACATTGTTACCAACGCGGGTTCTTTTTCCTGTTACCTGACAAACCTTAGCCATAACTTTTGTATTTCTTTTCAAATGAGGGTGCAAATATACAACTTATGATAAAAAAGACAAACGAAAGTTTTAAGGAATTCTGCGGTCGACAATAATCCCGGGAGTTTCCTATCTTTACGTATTGTATTTTTCAGCAACTCCTATGGATTATTCATTAGACGTACTTACGGATTCAGCCCGCACCTTTATTGAAACGGAACTCCGTTACGGGGCTCACAACTATCAACCGATGCCCGTGGTGATCACCAAAGGACAGGGGGTATACCTGTGGGATATCGACGGCAGACAGTATCTTGATTTTCTTTCCGCCTATAGTGCCGTAAGCCAGGGACACTGTCATCCACGCATTATCCAGGCCCTGATTTCCCAGGCGCAGCGCCTTACCCTAACGTCCCGGGCATTTTATAATGACCGGTTGGGAGAATGTGAGCAATTCCTGTGCGAATATTTCGGTTATGACAAAGCGCTGCTGATGAATTCAGGAGTGGAAGGAGGTGAAACCGCTCTCAAACTCACCCGTAAATGGGCCTATAAAGTTAAAGGCATTCCGGCCGACAGTGCTAAAACCGTTTATGCAGCGGGCAACTTCTGGGGCAGGACCCTGGCAGCCATCTCCTCCTCCACCGACCCCCAGAGCAAAAATGATTACGGCCCGTTTTTGCCCGGCGCCGAAATCGTCCCTTATGACGACCTCCCCGCATTGGAAGCATGTTTTCAACGGGATCCCCATATCGCGGGCTTCATGGTGGAACCGATCCAGGGAGAGGCAGGCGTAGTGGTCCCTTCGCCCGGCTACCTGAAAGGCGTCCGCGAATTGTGCGACCGGTACCAGGTTCTTTTCATTGCCGATGAGGTGCAAACCGGCATCGGTCGTACCGGTAAACGCCTTGCCTGTGATTGGGAAAATGTAAAGCCGGATATCCTGGTACTGGGGAAAGCGCTTTCCGGGGGCACGTTCCCGGTTTCTGCCGCCCTGGCCGATGACGCTGTCATGCTTACCATACAACCGGGGGAACATGGTTCGACCTACGGCGGCAACCCGCTGGCCTGCGCGGTGACGATGGCTGCAATCCGGGTGATTGAAGACGAAAAAATGACCGAAAACGCACAGGTAATGGGTCAGTTGTTCCGCTCACGAATGGAGCAGCTGCAAAACCGCTGTGACTTGATTACTTCCGTGCGGGGAAAAGGGTTGTTAAATGCACTGGTCATCAACAGCGCTCCGGACAGCGAGGTAGCCCACGAGCTTTGCCTGGAACTTATGCACAATGGATTGCTGTGCAAACCGACACACGGCAACAAAATCCGCTTCGCCCCGCCACTACTTATCAGCGAATCTCAAATGGACACGGCTTGCAGTATTATTGAGGAAACGTTTTTGAGTTATGAATTATGAATTATGAGTTATGAGTTATGGCGAGTATAGTTAAGGGAAAGAGTTTTAGGTTTGCTGTCCGAATAGTGAACCTTTATAAGATAGTATCTATGGAACGAAAGGAATTTGTACTCAGCAAGCAACTATTACGGTCCGGGACTTCGGTCGGTGCCAACGTAAGAGAAGCTGTCAATGCCCAGAGCGCGGCAGATTTTGTACATAAACTCTCCATCGCCCAAAAAGAATGCGACGAAAGCATCTATTGGCTGGAATTGCTGAGAGCCACCGATTTTATCACCGAACCCGAATACCATGCCCACCACGACGACGCAACCGAACTCCTTAAAATAATCAAAAGCATCATCATCACTTCAAAAAGCAAACAAAACCTCTAGTTCCCGCAACTCATAACTCATAACTCATAACTTATAACTCATAACTCAATAAAAGTTATGCGCCTGAAATTTAACTACTTCATTTTACTGCTGACGGGGTTACTTTTTACCGGATGCCGTGAAGACAACGTTATCCCTTTCACCACCGACCGGCAGGTGAACAACTGGATTTACCAGGAGATGAAATCATGGTATTACTGGAGCGGCAACATCCCGGAAAACCCGGATTACCGGCAAGCCCCGGATGTTTTTTTTTACGGACTGCTTTACTCCTATCACCCGACACTGCGTCCTGACGGCGATCGGTTTTCATGGATACAGCTAAGTGCAGATGAACTGAAATCATCGCTGAGCGGTGAAACCACGACTACCGGAATGGAGTATGTCCTGTACACGGTGGAAGGCTCCTCCGACGTCTTCGGAACGATCTTGTATACACTTCCCGGAGCGCCTGCGGCACTGGCAGGGCTGCAACGGGGCGATTTCTTTACCGGCATCAACGGCACCCCGCTCACTTCCCAAAATTACAGGAGCTTACTGGGGGCATCCGGGACCAAAAAATACACCCTGGGCACCTTGAATGAAGCTGGAAAGGTTATAGCCGGCAGCCGGGAGGTGACGCTCACACCCGTAAGGTTCCAGGAAGACCCGGTTCATTTTGATACCCTTTTCACAATCGGCGCTAAAAAAATCGGCTATATCGTCTACCATCAGTTTTTCCCGTCTGCCAACAATTCAGACGATAAGCTGTATGATAAAAAACTGGAACGTATTTTCGCCCGTTTCAAGCAGGATAATATCAATGAGCTGATCCTGGACCTCCGCTACAACTCCGGAGGCTATGTCAGCTCGGCAACGCACCTGGCCAGCCTGATCGCCAAAGGGGTGACCGACGAGAGCATCTTCTGTCTCAAAGAATACAACCCCGCAATAACGGGAATTCTGAAGAAAAAGTACGGGGACGATTTTTTCCAGGACAAATTCACGTCTCTGCCCCAGAATATAGGCAATCAGCTGCAGCGGGTATATGTATTGACAGGCAAGCGGACAGCCTCGGCGAGTGAATTAATGATTAATGGACTTAAACCCTATCTCTCCACTGTGGTCGTCGGCCAGCAAACGGTCGGGAAAAACGTCGGTTCGGTTACGATCAGCGAAACAAAAAAACGAACCAACTGGGGGTTGCAGCCCATTGTTTCGAAATCCTTCAACAGCCTGCATCAATCGGACTACGCTGCCGGCTTTGTCCCGGACATTCCTTCTGACGAAGGCCACGTCCTTTACCGGTACGGCGACCCGCGCGACCCGCTGCTAGGGCCTGCTCTGGAAGCCATCGCCGGAACAGTTACCGCCAGGAAATCACAACCTCCCGGCACCTTGCCGGTACACGAACTCCTGTCGACACTCGAACCCAGGGCCGGTTATGGCAATATGTTCGAAGTGCTACCGCCGCCAGACGATTTCAATAATTGAGTGTGGTATAATAAAGCTGAAGCTTTACAGCATTGTTTCCCGAGAGAATCAGGCGATCGAGCGTGTTGGTATAACTCTCCACTCCCGATGTTATCGGTCCCAGTAGAAAGCCTCCGACTTCCATTCCCTGCCCTACGCTCGGCACCACATAATCCGTCAGATCGATCTGGTAATACCGTTCATTGTTAATGATATCATTCACCAGGACGGCCTGCGCCACCTCGCGCGAACTCCGCTCCCAATTGTTATACCTGCCGGTCGGGTAAAGTGCCAGAGCAGGAGGGGCCGGCAAATACCTATCTTCCGGTTCCCGTGGTAAATTGATTCGCAGGAAGGCCCGGTTTACGAGGATTTTCCCCATGTCGTACCGGAAATTATGTAAAAAAGGAATCTCCAGGCGGGTCATCAAGCCCACTCCCGACTGGATCACGGTTGTATTCCGGGACGCAGCAGCGGGAATCCCCTCGCGGGAACTCACCAGTTCGGAAAACGCAGTCCCTTCCCGGTCATTCACCATCCGGTTATAAAACTTCAGAACGCTCAGCCTGTTGGAATACTTTGTTTTTCCATCCGGTCCGTCTACATGATAATGAAGTTCAATAGCGGTACTATCTTTGTTCAAGCCTAAAAAGCCCGCCTCACTCGTATTTTTGGACACCAGGGCAAATCCTTTGAAAAGATTCAGCAAATCCTCGTGGCTTTTTAACTGATTCGCAGCGGCAGCGTCAAAAAGCGTTTTCCCGAATGCGTCCGATAGGTTCATGCGGAACGCCTTCCGGGAAGAATTAGGCCTTGCCCGAAATTCCCATTCGCCGATCGCCGTCGGTTCATAACCGGATGCATGCGTATTGTAATAGTCCCCCCGCGTGATATCATCCGTAAGCGGGTACACCGCCAGCTGATGCAGCTGATTGGTATCGCCGGATGAATAAGCATAGCTGGAAACAAACACCAGCGAATCGTAAACAGCCTTATCCTGCAGGCTAAACCCGGATTCCATCTGCATGAGTGCAAACGCCTGCGCCTCGATTTCTCCCACAAACGGATCGGTGCGCTTGCCAAACAGCAATGTTCCGCCCGAAGTGTACGTCGTCAGGATCGAATCCTTCATAACGGTCGACCGCCGGATCGTCACCGTATCCGTATAAACCACCTGAAGATCGTCCGTATTAGGCCTGATTAATGTAATCGTCCTGTCTCCCCACTCACATCCTGTTAAACTGAAAAGGATAATGATCCCTGCAAACACGCCTGAAACGGAATGAAGCAACCTTTTTGATGTTCTATGCATCCTGTATATATGAAGTCTGTACTTTTAAGTATCGACAAAATTAGGCAAGGCAATATGGCCAGCCCTACGAAATAGACCAACAGACCAAGTGTGTAGACCAAAGGACAATTTGAACAACTAAGGCAACAAAAAAATGGAATCGGGCGTATTATATAAAAATTCTTCGCTAATTGCGTCGGAAATGATTCCGGAGACCTTTTCGATAAAGGAGATTTCCTCTATGAAAAAATATAATTGTATCGCCCTGGATTCCAACGAAGCGTCTCTGCAAACCACCAGGGAATATATTCTTAAAACCCCTTTTTTGCACTTGACGGGAAGCTATTCCGGTGTTTTCGAAGCCATGGCCGGGTTGTTAAACCAGAAAATAGATTTAATGTTTTGCGAAACGGAGATGCCCGGTTTTTCGGGGATTGAATTTGTAAAAAGCATTGTCGACCGGCCCAAAATTATTTTCATAACCGATCATGCGCAATATGCATTGGAGGCATTTAACCTGAACGTCGTCGATTACCTGACAAAACCCGTTCATCCTGAACGGTTTATATCAGCAACCAACAAGGCGTGGATCATGCTGACCCACCAGGAAAAAAAGGAAAGCGAAAATGCAGCATCCAACACCGGCTACCTTTTTGTCACCTCCAATTATGCATTGGTAAAAGTCAACCTCCACCAGATTACCCATATAGAAGGACTAAAAGATTACATAAAAATTTACACGTTGGATCAACAAAGTCCGATTCTTACACGTATGACTATGAAGAGCATTGAAGAAAAATTACCGGACCATTTATTTTTCCGGGCGCATAAATCCTTTATCGTTTCTGTAAATAAAATCGATATGATACGCAATCAACGCATCCAGATAGGGAGCCATTTAATCCCGGTGAGCGACAGTAATTACGACCTTTTCCGGCAACGTGTGAATGCCTGACAGGTGCTCGCCTGTTTCGTCTACACAATTTGTCATTTCATCTCAATTGTTTTGTTTATAAAGGGTGTACATCCATTTTTGCGCCCGCTTGTTAAAATTATATTAACGTCAATAACTACATGTTGAATTTAAAATCGAAAATCCCGGCAGTACTTTTACTGGCCTCATTAGCTTTGGTTCAGAGTGCCTGCAATGATGATGACGTAGAGCCTGAGTATGTCGGGAACTGGTATCATAAAGCATTGCCTGATTTCGAAGGCATTTCCCGCAGGTCGGCTGTTTCGTTCACCGCCAATGGAAAAGGGTACATCGGTACCGGATATTCCAACGAAAACGAACGCATGAAAGATTTCTGGGAGTATACCCCCTCCAGTAAATACTGGACGCAGGTAGCCCCTTTCGGCGGAAGTGCCCGCCAGGATGCAGTAGCCTTCTCTATAGGAGATAAAGGCTATGTGGGAACAGGTTATGACGGCAACTACAAACAGGATTTATGGCAGTACGATCCTGCTTCCAACAGCTGGAAGGAGGTGGCTCCCCTACCCAACGAAAACAGCGGACGGCAGTTCGCAACGGCCTTTGTTCTGGATAATAAAGGGTATATCGGGCTGGGTTATGACGGCAATTACAAACAGGATTTCTATGAGTTTACTCCTGACGGAGCACTGGGTTCCTGGAAGCCTGTGGCAGGATTTACCGGCGGGAAACGCCGCGGTGCATCGGCTTTCGTCGTCAATGGAAGAGCTTTTGTAGGCTTCGGTCACAGCAATAGCAATGTGTATAACGAGGACCTGTACGAGTTTCTGCCGGGTCAGGGTGAAAGAGGCGACTGGGTGGCCAAAGCAGAATTGGAAGATTACCCCCGCGCCTTTGCAATCGCCGTTTCGCTCAATGATAAAGGCTATATCATAGGAGGCTCCACCGGTTCGTCCAGCCGTGCCGATGTATGGGAATACGATGCCGTTGCTGACACCTGGACACAAAAAACCAGCTTTGAAGGCGGATCGAGATCGTATTCCACCGGCTTTGTCGCGGACGGCGTTATTTACTATGGCACCGGTCAGGGAGGAGGTTTCCTTGATGACTTCTGGGGATTCAATCCCTCAGATGCTAAGGTCGATGACGATTAATGCCGCATAATATTTTTAAACAAGAAAGGGAACAGATGTTGTTCCCTTTCTTGTTTAAAAACCAAAAGACCAGCCCTTTGAAAAAAGCAGCAGCCAACAAATTCCTGATTATAAGCCTCCTTGTCTTTATAGGAGCCGTTATTTTCTATCAGTATCCCAAGGCGGACCGGGAACCGAAACAGTCCCCGCCCGCCTTTTCCGCCGCCACTTTTCAAACAGCGAACGGATGGGGGTACAGGATCTTTGTCAACGATACAACGGTGCTTATTGAACAACCCTTTATACCGGGCAAACCGGGGATGAGCGGATTTGAATCTCCTGTAAAAGCGCAGAAAGCGAGTGAACTGGTACTGGAAAAACTTAAAAAAGGACAGTTTCCGCCGGAGGTCACCCTCTCTGAGCTGGAGGCAATAGATGTGCTATAATGATGTCAGCTATTTCCTAATTCCCCCTGCCATGCATACAATGAAGTGGTTTCGTTTTCTCATCCGCGTGGTCGGCGCACTCCTTTTCCTCGGGGTCCTGCTGATCACCATATTGACCACCCGGCCGGATACCACTCCGTATCGGCAATCGGAGTACTACCGGCAGTGGAAACAGGAAATGAAAGCAATTTCACCCTTCCCTTCCGAAACGGATACCTTGCTGCAGGCTGGCTGGGCCAAAGTGAATATTACCCCCGCACATCCCGGTCCGATGGCAGGATATGGCAAACGGAAAGGAAAACCCTATGAAACGGTGCATGATTCGGTATTCGTACGGGCCATCCGGCTTGAAAACGGTGGGGTGAAAACGGTGATTGTCAGCGCTGACCTGCTGATTATCCCGCCTACAGTCAGCGAAAAACTCAAAACGTTGCTGACTCCTTCCGATATCCCTTATGAACACATTTACCTGGGCGCCACGCATACGCATAACAGCGTCGGCGGCTGGGGGCAAGGAATTTCCGCACTTTTTTTCTCCGGGCCGTATGATCCCGCAGTAGAAGACACGCTTGCCGAAGCTATTCTTGCAGCCATACGCAACGCCGGGAACCGGATGCAGCCCGTGCGGCTGTCGTACGAGGAAGTGGTGGATACCGTGGATATCAATAATCGGCTGATCGGCAGCCAGGGAACCGTTGACCCGGAAATCAGGACCGTCCGCTTCCGGACATCCGGAAATGAAGAAGCGATCCTGACCACCTATGCCGCGCATTCGACCGTGCTCAACGCATCCACGATGCAGCTTTCCCGCGACTGGCCCGGGGTGCTCGTAGACTCGCTTGAAAAAACACCGGGCACCTTTGCCCTCTACATGGCAGGTGCTGTAGGAAGCATGTCACCCAACGAGGCCGGCACAGACGATTTCGATGAAGTGAACAACCAGGCGACAGGGGTTCTGAGCGCCCTGCGCACGGAACCTGCCGTAAACGAAAGCTTCCCGTTTCCCCGGCTCCGGTCGCTGACACTCCCGCTGCCGCTGGGAGCGCCTGCTCCCCGGGTCACCCAAAAAATGGCCCTGAGACCCTGGGTTTTCAAAAAAGCGTTCGGGGATGCCCCGCTGACCATCAAAGCGCTGCGCCTGGGGAAGGTTCTTCTGGTAGGGGTTCCCTGTGATTTCTCCGGAGAACTGATGGCTCCTATCGACGACTACGCCAGGCAACAAGGACTCCACCTGATCGTTACCAGCTTCAACGGAGGATATGCCGGCTATATCACGCACGATCGCTGGTATCACCTGGAGGCTTACGAAACCCAGACAATGAATTGGTACGGCGCTCACAAGGGGGCCTATTTCCAGGAAGTCATCCGCGACCTCACCGACCTCCTCCAATAAGCAGCTTTGTTTAAATTATCGGGATACTTATGCGCAGCTATTTCTATCCCGATAAAATAAAATTAACTTTGCGCTATGCGAAAAGAGTCCCTACTGAATAATCCTCACCAGCTAAGTGGCCAGCTACGCCTTAAAATACTGGACATGTACTTTAAAGCCCATGCCGGTCATATCGGGTGCTCCCTGAGTTGCGCAGACATTTTGATTGCTGTCCTCTATCTGCACAAAGACGAGAAGGATACCTTTATCCTGTCGAAAGGACATGCAGCAGCGGCGCTGTATGCCATACTGAACATGTTGGGAGACATTTCAGACGAGGTGCTGGAGACGTTTTACCAGGACGGCACTCGACTCCCGGCTCATCCTGCCCCGGGGCATTTCGAAGAAATCCCCTTTGCAACCGGATCTCTCGGTCATGGTCTTCCGATTGCCTCCGGAATCGCTCATGCGGCATCCCTGGCCAGGGAACAATCCTATGCTTACGTACTGATGTCGGACGGAGAAACCAATGAGGGGACCACCTGGGAAGCGGCACATTACGCCTTACAGCACCAGCTAGACAACCTGATCGTCCTCATTGATAAAAATGGTTTACAGGGTTTTGGCTCTCCCGACGAGGTATTGGGAGTTACTGCCGACCTGGCCAAATGGCAGGCAATCGGATTTGAAACCTACGAAGTGAACGGCCACGATATCGGAGAAATCCACCAGGCGCTGACGTATGTTAAAACCCGGAAGAACGGAATCCCTAAAGTGATTTTCGCCAATACCGTCAAAGGAAAAGGCGTCAGTTACATGGAAAATAAAATGGAATGGCACTACCTGCCGATGTCACCCGAACAATACCGGCAGGCTGTTCAGGAGGTTACGGAAGGATATTTAAATGAATTGACGAATGCCTGATAGTTTACCGCTCTTCAGCGATAAAATTGCCCGTTTAAAGGGCCCTGTCTTTGTCTTTGGTGCCAGCGGGTTTATCGGCGCCAATCTTTTCGACACTATTTTCCGGATCCGTAAAGACTGTTACGCCCTCACCCATGATGCAACCAAAGCCTGGCGGCTCAAATTGCTGGATGTACCGTTTGAGAACATCGTCCACTGCGACATCGTCTCTCCCAGCTCGGTGCAGGAGGTTTTTGAAAAATACCGGCCGGGTACAATCTTCAACCTGGCCGCCTACGGAGCTTACAGCAAGCAGCAGAATATTCCGCTCACCTACGAAACCAATGTAATCGGCACGGTAAATCTTTTGGAGCAATGCCGCCCGGATACGGTCTATATTCATGCCGGAAGCAGCTCGGAATACGGTTTCAACTGTACGGCGCCGAAAGAAACGGACGCGATGGTACCCAACAGCCATTATGCGGTTTCGAAGGTATCCGCCGCCTACCTTATTTCCTATTATGCGAAGGTCCATCAACTGTTGGCACTCAACCTGCGGCTTTACTCCATTTACGGCCCCTGGGAAGAGCCTGACCGGTTGATCCCGCGACTCATTGAAAACATCCGCGGGCAGCAGCTGCCCGCACTGGTCTCTCCCGACATCAGTCGTGATTTCGTTTACATAGACGACTGTGTGGAAGCATTTCTGGACGTTGCCCTGAACATTTCGCAGGAAACTGCCGGCAACTCCTATAATGTCGCTACCGGAAGAAAAACCACGATCGGGGACTTGGTAGCAGCGGCACGCGCCACTTTCGGCATCGCAGCGGAACCGCAATGGGGCAGCATGGGCAACCGTCAGTGGGACCTGGCCGAATGGTATGGCGATCCTTCCCGCATCCAGGCCGACTTTGGCTGGCATGCCGGTACGTCGCTGGAGACCGGTCTTACCCGTTACAAGAACTGGCAGGATCATTCAGGCTACGAATCTCGGATTCTTCCGGCGTTTGCAGACCCGAAACTGAATCCGGTCATTACCGCAATTATCGCCTGCTACAAGGATGCGCAAGCCATTCCTTATATGTACAGCCGGTTGGTAAAAACCTTCAATGAACTCAAGGTCCGGTACGAGATTATCTTTGTCAACGACAATTCTCCTGACAACCAGGAAGAAGTTATTGACCGTCTTTGTGAAAAGGACCCTAACGTAACCGGCATCAGCCACTCCCGCAATTTCGGCTCTCAATCAGCCTTTTTAAGTGGAATGGAAATTGCTACCGGTGATGCAGTGGTGCTGATGGACGGCGATTTGCAGGATCCCCCCGAGATCATCCCCCAATTTTATGAAAAATGGATGGATGGCAATGACGTCGTCTACGGTGTGAGGGTTCAACGGGAAATGAAACCCTGGCTGCATTTCTTTTACAAGCTGTTTTACCAGGTGTTCCAGAAACTCAGTTATATTTCCATTCCGCGGGACGCCGGTGATTTCTCACTGATCGACCGGAAAGTGGTAAAAGAGCTGGTAGCGCTGCCGGAGACCGAACAGTTTCTGAGGGGATTGCGGGCCTGGGTAGGTTTCCGGCAAACCGGAGTTCCCTATGTACGCCCTGAGCGCATGTTCGGGGTCTCTACCAACAACTGGCGGAAAAACATCGGCTGGGCCCGGAAGGCCATCTTTTCTTTCAGTTTCACCCCGTTGGAACTCATGAGTTACGCGGGCTTTATCCTGACGGGCTTTTCCATTCTGGGGATTATCTGGCAGATCCTGGCCAAATTCATCTTTTTCCCGGATACACCGCGCGGTATGAGTACCGTAATTATCCTGATTGTCTTCTTCGGCGGCCTGACCATTCTGGGAATTTCCTTCCTGGGAGAATATATTTCCAAGATCTTTGAAGAAACCAAGAAAAGACCCAAATTTATCCGGACCCGGATCCGCACCGGGCCGCGGATTTACAATACTGCCGACGGCATCCGGGAACTGGTTACCAAACGCCGGAAATAATACACTTTAAAGGCCTTCAACTGCATTTTTAGCCGGTTCACTCTCCGCAAAACCTGTTTTGAGGAGAGTCGCCTGCTACCATTCGGCAAAAGAGCCGTCGGCATTTCTCCAGATAGGATTCTTCCATGAATGGCCTATGGCGGCCATTTCACGTATCTTTTCCTCGTTAAGAGTGATCCCTAATCCGGGGCGATGCAGCAGCCCGATATAGCCGTCTTCCACCTTCAGCACCTCCGGGTTGTCGAGGTAATCCACCAGGTCAATTTCTCCGTTGTAATGGATCCCCATACTCGTTTCCTGTATGAAGGCATTGATACTCACAAAATCCAGCTGCAGGGCAGCCGCAAAGGATATCGGTCCCAGCGGACAGTGCGGGGCGATGGCGACATCATAGGCTTCCGCCATTGCCGCAATGCGGCGCACCTCGGAAATCCCGCCGGCATGGCTCAGATCCGGCTGTACAATATCCACTGCCCCGTCCCGGAACAGATTTTTAAAGTCCCAGCGGCTGAACATCCGTTCCCCCGTAGCGATAGGAGTGCTGGTCATTTGCTGCAGTACTTTAAGGGCTTCATTATTTTCAGAAAGTACCGGTTCTTCTATGAACATCGGCCGGACAGGCTCCAACTCTTTCATAATTACCTTGGCCATCCCCTTGTGGATACGCCCGTGAAAATCCAGACCGATCCCTATTTCGCCCCCTACCGTCTCCCTTACCAATGCCGCGCGGCGGATAATCTCATCCACTTTTTTAGGGGTATCAATCCACTCCATATCAGCGGACGCGTTCATTTTGACGGCCTTAAACCCTGCTTCCATCCGCAGCCGCGCCGCCTCTGCCACGTTTTCCGGTCTGTCCCCGCCTATCCAGCTGTATATTTTCATTTTATCCCGGACCGCCCCGCCCAGCAATTCATGAACGGGCACACCCAGCGCTTTCCCCTTGATATCCCAGAGCGCCTGGTCGATACCCGATAGTGCGCTCATCAGAATAGGGCCACCCCGGTAAAATCCTCCCCGGTACAACACCTGCCAGCAGTCCTCTATCCGCCGGGCGTCTCTACCGGTCAGGTATGGAATGAGTTCTTCCACACAGGCCCGTACGGTATCGGCTCTTCCTTCCACTACCGGCTCTCCCCAACCGACAAGCCCGCCTTTTGTGGTAATTTTCAAAAACAGCCACCTTGGAGGCACTTTAAAAAGCTCAATTGATTCAATCAGAAAATCCTTTTCGTTTCCCGTTGTATTTGTTTCCATCCTTTATGGCTTGTTACCGTTAAATTCCGTTCCCAGTTAAAACACTACCGGTTCCAAACTATACTGATATCTTTTGCAGAATCAGGGGAAATTTACGTAACTCGTGTCTTTATAAGAAAACGAATCAATATTTCAATAGTGCTATTGTTTAATTAACTATGGAATTCAACACTTCTTCCCGCCGGGAATTTCTCAAACAATCGGTAGTAGCAGGGGCAATCCCTTTTTTACCGGAAGACTGGATACCTGCTGCCAAACCAACGGAGGTCCCCTTTCCCAAAATCCACATTTTCTCCAAGCACCTGCAGTTTCTGAATTATGAAGATATGGCAGATGCTGCCAAAACCCTCGGGTTTGACGGAATTGACCTGACCGTTCGTCCCAAAGGGCATGTGGAACCGGACCGGGTGGAAGACGATCTTCCCAAAGCAGCAGAGGCGATGACCAAAGCGGGGCTCCCGCCCTCCCTCTTCTGTACGGCGGTGGAAAGTGCGGCCAACTCTGTAGACGTTCGGCTGCTCCAAACGGCCGCCAGTCTGGGTTTTCAATACTATCGCATGAACTGGTACCGGTACCCCGAAAAACAGTCCATGCCCGCCGCCCTGGCTACTTTCAGCGACCGGATCGGTGGTCTCGGCAAGCTTAACAAACGTCTGAAACTGGTGGGATGCTATCAGAATCATGCCGGCCGCCTGGTCGGTTCTTCACTCTGGGAGGTATGGGAGCTTTTGAAAAAAGCCGATTCCCAAAGTATGGGCGCCCAATACGATATTCGTCATGCGGTGGTAGAGGGAGGCCTTTCCTGGCAAAACGGCCTGCAGCTCATCCTGCCCCGTATCAAAACAATTGTCTTAAAAGATACGCAGTGGGCCCTGCGAAATGACAAATGGGTGGTGCAGAACGTCCCGCTCGGGCAAGGAATGGTTAACTGGGACCTGTATTTCAAATTTCTGAAACAGCATCAGGTGCAGGTACCCTTCTGTTTGCATCTCGAATATCCGCTTGGTGGAGCAGAGAGCGGATCTACCCGGCTTACGGTCGACAAAAACACTGTATTGGAAGCGATGAAGCGCGATCTGGCGAAAGCCAGGGAGTTGTGGGAAAACGCCTGATCTTTTTCCGGGTTTGTGAAGACGTCTTTACAAACCCGGAAGACGCTCACTCCCCGTCAGGGGAAGTCCGACCTGCCGTTTGGAAAGTTCTGCCTTAAATTTCATCGTAAACCGGCTTCCCGCTTCTGCATCGAAGGTAAAGCTCCCCTTTAGCTGGGCACACAGCAGCTCAATCAGCTTCAACCCGAAGGAGCCCTTCTTTTTTTCCCATTCAAACCCGGGTCCCTGATCGAAAAAGCATAAATGCAGCTCCTGGCCTCTCTGCCAGATCCTGATTTCCAGGTAGGGAAATTTCACCAGACCCAATGCATACTTACAGGAATTGGTTGTCAGCTCGTTTAAAATCAATCCGAACGGAACAGCCTTTTCAGCGTGCAGCCAAATATCCTCCAACTGGTAATCCACATAAATATGTTCCAGGCCATAACTGTATAGCACATTCGTCACCACATCCGGTATGTAAGCCCCAAGCTCTACCTCTGCCAGCTTACTCCCCTCGCAGAGACGTTCATGCACCTGTGTAACCGCCTGTACCCGCATCATACTTTCCTCCAGCACCCGGATGGCCTCCGGGTCCGATAAACGTAAGACTTCGAGGTTCAACAGGTTGGATACAGACTGCAGATTATTTTTGATCCGGTGGCTTTGCTCCTTCACCAGTTCCTCGTTTTCCCTGGAAATGACCCGGTATTTTCGAGATAACCGAAAATAAAACACCCCTGCACCGACTGCCCCCAGCAGCAGCAGCGCAATCACCCGGTTGAGCCGGACCTGTATGGCCTGGTTCCGCCTGATCAGTTCGAGACCCCGCTGCTGCTCGCGTAACTCCGCTTCCTTTTTTTCATTTTCATAGATCAGCCGAATCCCTTCGTCTGCATTTTCGCGATAGGCTTTCAATTCCTGGATAGTGGTTACCAATGCCTTTTCCTTGTGTGCATAGGCTTTTTCCCAGTCTCCGATTTCCTTGTAATACTCCACAAAGGCATCGTCCACTCCCGCAGTTTGCAGGTACGTGAGCGAACTGTCTATTCGGCAATACGCCCTTTCCAGCCACCCTTTCGCCTCCTCCAATTGCTTTGATTTCAGGTAGATCAGGCCGATATCCGTAGCGGTTGCCACCACATTGTGTACCATAGAAGAATCGCCGTTATCGAAAATCGCATAAGCCTTTTTCAAATACAAAATGCTTGAATCCACTTTACTTTTCTCAAAAAGCACGTGCCCTAACCAGCGGTAATTGCTCGCAACATTATAGACCCTCCCTAACTCCTCCGCAAGCATTACTGCCTGTTGCTGATAATATAAAGCCGTATCCAGCGATGGCACAAAACCCAGTGTTTTCCCCTCCTGCAGCGCCTTCCAGCTTGTCAGGTGCATGTAGGTTCTGAGTTCATACGCAGACAGCAAAGCCGCTGTTGAACAGGCGCTGCTGAAATTGTAGAATGCTTTCTTTTCGTACTCAAAAGCCTCATCCAGGTTATCCTGCATCACCTCGCTCCGCACCATGTAGTTGTAGATTTTGCCGATTGAAAGAGACGGACCCGAAGGTGCTCTGAGTTGCAGTGCATTCAAAAACCATTGCCTGGCTTTAGCATATTCTGCAATCGCGTTGTATCTTTTTCCAAGCAAGTAGCTCTTTTCGGCAATTGCCGCGGAATCACCGCCGGCAAGCGCCTCCTGGTATTCCTGCTGAATAACCAGCAAGCGCTCATAAGGTGTTTTAGCCCGTGACACGGGCTGAGAAAAGGAACCCTGTACGGTTATTGCGAATATAACCAGCAGGAGAACCGCACGATTTCTTTTCATTAGAAAGAGTCAGGTAATAGCCGGATAAAAGTACACTTTTTCCTTACGCTTTCCTATCAACCGGCCGGCCGAAATTTCAACTCCGGGTTCGACTCCGCTCACCCTCCGGTCCCATTCCCTATTGCCCGTTCCCCATCCCCCATTCCCTATTGCCCATTCCCTATTGCCCATTCCCCATCCCCCATTCCCCATTGCCCGCTGCCCATTCCAATTTTACCAAACCACCCCAAATGGTTTTACTATAAAAAGCCTCAACCAGCGGTAAGCTTACGGGAGTTTGCGAAGGGAAGGCCCTCTTGTACACAGGGAACCTCTCATTTTTTTCGTCAAGTATTATCCCAGGTTCGCGTACCAATTTCCTGAATTCGTAAAATAGTCACCTCGCTTCTTATGGTACTTTCTTATTTTAGTCTCACGTATTTTTCAACTACTGCTTAACCCCCTTTATAATGTCATCAAAAAAACGCAACCTTTTTGCGATGCTGGCCGGAATGGCTTTATCCCTTTCCCTGGCGCCATCCGGTGCTCAGGGAATCCTTTCCAACGACGATGTAATTGCGATGGTGACAGCCAGAGTACACAAGGACATCATCGTCGACAAGATCAAGAATACCAGTTCCACCTTCAGAATGGACCCGGAAGACCTGGTAGCCCTTAAAAAAGCCCGGGTAACAGACCCCATCATGGAAGAGATGCTATTGGTAACCGACGACCTGTCGGTCATCCGGAATGAAGGGGTAATCACCATGCACCAGGGAGGTGTTTCCCGGAATATCATCATCAAGCGGATCCAGTATTCGGACAACAAATTTGACTTGCAGACCGACGCTATCATCGCTCTCAAAACCGCCAAGGTACCCGACCAGATCGTATCGGTTATGATGAATCCCAAGAGAGCCGTCAAACTTTCCGGAAACAGCAACCTGATCGCCGGTGAACTCCCGCCGCATCCGCAGGACCTGCCTGTACCTGCCCGGAGCCGGTTTCAGGAGCCCGGTATTTATTACGAAGAATATACCCCCAAAACCAATTACCTTCAACTCGAGCCCACCACCACCAATCAGCGGCGGGAAGGCACGGTAGGGGAAGGCATCACCAACCAGGTTACCAGCGGCATATCCGGAACAACCGAGCGTATCGGGCTCGCAAACCCGTCAGCCAATATGGTCGTAAAAGACAACCGGCCTGTTTTCTACTTTCTTTTTAGCGGAACCACCCGTAAAAATCAGAATGAGGTCGGGGAAAGTCTTTTTGAAGGAGTAGCCAGCCCTAATGATTTTGTGCTGATACGGGCCAAAGTAAGCGGCCGGGGCCGCGAAATCATCACGGGCAGAAGCTCCGCCTACTCCAATGAATCGGGATTCGGTCCCGGGGCCGTTCCTTTCCGTTTCAAGAAAATCTCGAACCAGATTTACAAAGTCTATTTTGACGAAGACGTTCCGGCGGGAGAATATGCCTTTTTGTACAACAAGGGCAGTGAATTCTGGAGAAATGTCAAACTCTTCGATTTTTCATTGCAAAATAATACGAAAAATGTCAAATGATTCTGACCCTCTCGGGCAAACCCACGTCCGGTCCCCGGCAGCAGCTTATGCACGACCTGCATGTTATTGAAAATGACATCCAAAACCGGCGCGTGGGTTACAATGGAGCCGTCAAAGCCTATAACACCTTCTGCAACTCTCTCCCGTTTTCATTGGTGGCTTCCTCCCTCGGATTCAATCAGGCGCCCTACTTCAACGTAGAAAATGCCGACAGCCTGGAAAACCTTAAGGATTTCGTGACGGATGACGGGACGATTCTCCGCCAGAAATTAACGCAGGTAGGTGCGCAGGTCATTCATTCCGGGAAAGCGCTGGGGAATAGCATTGAGCAGAATGGCCGGATCCTGCTGGATAAAGGAAAAGAAGAAATCAACCGCCGGCGTCAAGCTCCCGAAGAGCAGCCGCCAAAAGAAGAATAACCGCCCCCCGGCTGGTACAACAGGTTAAAGAGGAAGCGGGCTGTTTCGTCTTTAACCTGTTTTCAGGTATATTCGCAGCAATGTCCGTAACTCCATGCGACAGTTACCCTTCGTCCGCAATCAATATACCATGAAAAGCATTTGCTGCTCTCTTCTCCTACTGCTTGCGATCAACCATGCTGCTTTTGGCGGGCAGGAGGAAACAGCATTGCAGAAAGCCTTTTCGGTGGCAGTAAAGCATGACAATTTCGACGACTTATTAGCGGCCGGGGAACCCCTGAGCAACTGGTACATCGCCAACCGCCAGCCAATAGCCGCGGCTGCTGTTTTCCGGGAAATGAGCTCGGCGAGTTACTTCACCGGGAACTACCGCCAATGTATTCAGTTTGCACAATCGGGTTTATCCCTATTACAAAACCGCGGGGACACGCTTTCGTTTAAGCTCATGTCGACCATGGCAGAGGCCTATTCGGGTATTTCCCGGCTGGATTCTGCTGCTTACTGGTTCGACCGGTCCGAACAGCTGCTGGCAGACGCCCCCACCCTGTCCCAAAAGTTAAGGCCCTATGTAAGAGCGCTCTTCAACAATATGGGCGCATTGTACCTCCGGCAAAAAGATCCCCACAAAGCCTTGCTGTATTTTGAAAAGGCGCTGGATGTCGCGCACCAGCTCCGCGAGCGCCGGGGGATCGGCATCGCCATCAACAACGTGGCCAACTTTTACCATCAGACCGGCCGGCTGGATAAGGCCGAAGCCTACTACCTGGAAGCGCTCGGTTATTTCGAGCCCGCTTCCATCGACCAAAGCTGGGTACTCCTTTCATTGGGCAATACTAAAATGCAGCAGCAGGCCTATGTCCAGGCGCTGGATTATCTCGCAAAGTGCCGGCAGCTTTACCAGAACGTGCTCAAAACCAAACCCGATCACCGGCACCGGCAGCTGGAGCAATGGCAGCTGCTCCAGGCAGCCCGGTGCTATTTCGAAACCGGTCTGAAGAAAGAGGCGTCGGCCGCTTACCGGCAATGCCTGGTATTGCTGGACGAAGTAGAGGTCGGAGCCTCCAAAGAACGTGCAGAATGCCTTTTAGGGTTAGGCCGTATCGACGAATCCGATAGCCGGTTACAGGCAGCGCTTGCCCTGTACCAAAAAGCGCTGATGGCGGTCAGCGTTTCTTTCCGAAGTGTTGCGTATGCCCGCAACCCGGGTGTAGACGAGGTGATATCGGCCCGTACCGCGATGGAAATCCTTGTTCAGAAGGCAGGCTGCCTGGAACAACTCTCCGGGCAAACAAAGCAGCAGACCGAACAGGAGGAAACCTTTAACAGTTATTCTGCCGCCCTCGACCTGGCCGAAAAAATGCGGAAGGAAATGGGTGTGGCCCAATCCAAGCTTTTCTTTACGGAAAACATACAGCCCGTTATCGAAAAAGCCCTTCAATTCAGCTATGTCAGCTATGAAAGATTCCGGGAAGCGCCGGAACAACCGGGATGGCGCGATCGCGCTATCCTCCTCCAGGAGAGGAGCCGGGGTGTCGTCTTGTCGGATATGCTGCACGAACGGCACATCAAATCGCAGCTTCTTCCCGACGAACTGCTGGAAGAGGAAACACAGCTCCATGCCAAAATCGCCGCCCAAAAAAAACAGGTTGCCGCTTCGCCGGCTGAGGATCCCGCCCAAAAGGCCATTCTGAACCAGCTGTTGCTGGAGCAGCAACGCTTAATCCGGCGGATGGAGAAGGAGCACCCGGCCTATGTCGCCCTTAAATACAAAGCCTATACACCCGATATGGACCTAATCCGGCGGGCGATGGACGATCAGACGGCGTATGTGTCATATTTCCTCACCACAGCTTATTTGTATACTACCCTGATTGCCCCCGACCAGGTGGTTCTCAAGCGCCAATCGCTGCCGGCAACATTCAGGGCAGACCTATCGCTGGTCCTCAAAGGACTCCGAACCGACCCCGAGCTGTTCGCTTTCCAGGAACAAAAAGCAGTCCGCTCCCTTTACCGGACGCTTATTCACCCGATTAGTACGGAACTTCAAAACTACCAGCGACTCGTCATCGCACGGCACGGTCAGTTAAACCACCTGCCTTTTGAGATACTGCCTGTCAATGGCGAACCACTTCTCTACCGTTTTGCCATCACCTATGCCCATTCCGCCGACGTCCTCACAGCTCCTGAACCAGACCGTCGTTATGTCAGCAATACGATCGGCTTTGCCCCTTTTAACAACCATCGTCCCAAAATCAGCGACCTTTACACTGTTCTCGAAAAAACGGAGGACGAAATCAGTCATACCTCCAACACGGTTTTCCTGGACCGGGACGCAACCAAAGAACAATTTTTAAGCACCTACCGCCAGGCAGATATGATCCATCTGGCTACCCACGGGGTTTTGAATGATTCCGTCCCTGAAAATTCCTATATCGCCTTTTCACCTTTTGAAGAAGATTTTGAGCTCTATGCCCACGAGATCGCCAATTTATCACTGCGCCATACCCGCCTGGCAATTTTAAGCTTTTGCGATGCCGACAATGGCGTATCGCATCAGGGGGAGGGGATTATGAGCCTGGCGCGTGCTTTCCGGCTGGCCGGATGCCCGGGAGTGCTTACCACCCTCTGGAAGACAGACGACCAGACCACCACGTTTATCGTCAAGGCTTTTTACGATCACCTCCGGGAAGGGCACCCGGCTGATATTGCCTTACAGGCTGCCAAGAAAGACTTCCTGTCATCTTCGCTGGGGGGCGCCTCCAACCATCCGTTCTTCTGGGCCCATTTAACATACATCGGAGATCCTTCTCCCCTGTTTCCGCAACCCCTTCTCCGCCCGGCCACCATCGCCGGGGGAGTGTCGGCTTTCCTTCTGGTGCTCCTTGTCCTGTACGGAGGTTACCGCAGAAAATCACCCCACTAGCTTCCTGCGCTGCAGCTGCCACCACACTTTCCAGCGGTCCAATGTTTTAATCGTGTACTCCTGTGTCGGCCCGATACTGCTATAGACCTCTCCCGCCCTGCCGACGTTTCCATTTTGCATATACGCCACCGTCAGGTGCCATAATACCGCTTCCTGGAAATAAGGACGCATCCCCTCTATTTGCGTGAGCTCTTCCAACTTCAGGATGGCAGGCTGCAGGTTTCCCTCTGCCAGGTAGGCCTGCGCCTCGAAATACAGAACAAATGCCTTTTTCTTTTCTAATGCAAAGGCATCTGACGAATCTTTCTCATACACCCGGTTGATGTTCCGTACAGCGCGTACTTCCTGTGCCTGAGAGGGTAGTTGCAAGGGAGCATAGGCCAGGAAAACAATAAATGAAAGACCTGCTGCCACTAATGCCGTCCCTCCGTATAGCCACCATTGTTGCCTCAGGTTCCGACGTTTTTCAGCCCTCCGTACGTCCGCAACTACATCGAGAATCCGCTTTTCATAACTCCCCGTATCTACGGCCTGATAGGCAATTTCCGTCAAACGAACTTTTTCAGCAAACGTTTTATCGGTAACCATCTGCTCTTGTATCGCATGTTTTTCTTCCCGGGAACACGCTCCTGACAGGTAGCGTTCGATACGTTCCTCTTCTTCAAAATCAAAGTCCATTGTCTTGTATAAATTTCCTTAGTTTTACCACAATCAAATGTTTCCGCATCTTGGCGGCGTTGGCCGAAGGCAGCCGGTGCTTTTGGGCCAGCTTCTCGCTGGAGTACCCTTTCCGGCAATCGGTTATAAACTGCTGCTCCCACTCGTTCAGTGTAAGCACGGCGCGCTCGAAAAGCTCCCATTGCGCATTGGCGAGGAGCGCTTCTTCATCCAGGGCACTGTACACTTCGTCTAATCCTCCCACCTGGTCGAACGGCACCTCCCCGCCTTCCGGCCGCCCGCGCAGGGTCTTCAGCCAGGTAAACCTGACGATCGTCTGCAAGTATTGTGCCATACTGACACCTGCTCTGGGCTGATAGCTTCCCGATCGTATATTCTTGCACAGCGCGACAATGGCCATGCTCAGGGTATCTTCCCCATCTTCCGCCCTTCCGGAATTGGCCCTGACATAGCGGATTGAGCTCCCTATTTGCCGGCGCCATATAAATGTAATGGCATTTCTTTCAGCCCTGGGCTCTCCTGACCTGATCATCGCTACTAGTTCCGGATCCGTATATCGCATACTAACTGATAAGAGGTTTTACTCTTAGATACCGCTTTTCTCAAAGAGGTAAATTTTTCTTCGAAAATAACGTGATACTTCCGGATTCTGCACATAGAAGTATTAAAACGAGTCGGAAAGGGCGCCCCCACTTCTCGTGGTATTGTTTCACTTAAACCACGAAAATCATGCGATTCTCTGTTAATTACCTGGCTATAAGCCGGCTGGTACTCTGTGCCCTGTTGATTGGCGCAACTGCTGTAGGTTGCACAAAGGATAAAGCCGTCATCCGCCCCACCGGCGAGCTTTCATCCGACCGCCCCCCGGAGATTCCCAAAGGCCCTTTCTGACAGTTAGGAGGCTGTCTCAAAAGCGCAAAAAGTCCCGGATTTGAGACCGGGATTTTTTTATTTTTCCGTTTTTGCACCAATCCGGATAGTGGCCGGTCGCAGCCAACGCGTAAGCAATTCCCGCCAACTTATGCAAAAAAAGTATAGCTTTGTAGTTTCCTTAGCCACTACCCTCAGAGATCATGGTGTTCCAGAATGTACAAGACTTTCTTTCTCAACTGAGAGACACGCCGCATGAAGTATTCTATGCGAAGTTGGAGGCCGCTTTTGCAAAGCTCATCCGGGACCGCCTGGACACGGCCCGCTACCCGCAGCTGGATCCGGCTGCCTTCAGCGAACAGGTTTTTACCGAGTTTTTTGAAATGACGTCGGATTTCGATTTCGACGATGAGCTGACAGCTTCAGGACTTTCTTTGGAAGACTTCTTCGAAAAACTTTCCCGAGAAGTAGCCCTTATTTATCATCTGAATGAAGAACACCTGGTGAAAAGCGCCCTCGCAGATTTCTCCACGCAGCAGCACTATTTGTGGGATCTTGTACGGGAGCACTATGAGGCCCGGACCGCCGTTGAATGCCGTACACAGCCGTATAAGTTGCCGGATGATTATTTTCCACAGATTATTGAAAAAACGTTGTTGTGCATCACCGAAGCGTATGGAATTAAAAAACACCGGAAATTCTTTGGCTTTTCTTTATTTGCAGATGAAGTCCGGCTGAACGTTACGATTGTCCGTAAGTATATTCAGATCCAGACCGAACTGATCCGGTTTTTACGGAATGACCGGCCTGTTGTCGATGATAACTGGAAATTAATCACCAGGTCCGTACACGTTACGCTTAGAAAATACCGTCACAACAACGACCTGAGCGACGAATGGTGGCAACAGGAAGCAGAAGATCTGAGCAGCACCATTTTCCTAAAACTAAGAGAACACTTCGAAAAACGGGAAAACGTTCTCTATGTTCTTTTTAAAACCTATATAGATAAATTCGTATTCAACAGTATTTCGGACTGGTGGAAAAAAACCCAACCCCTGGTTATACGGGCCACCGACTATTTTCACCCAATTCCGGAGGAAGAGACTACTGTCAGTATTACCAAACTGGTGGACTTGTATCAACAGGTAGCCCGCAAGCTGCGGCAAGATTATCACGAGGCGCTGATTAACCACTATTTGCACGGGTTAACCCATAAAGAAATCGGGCAACAGCTCGGAAAATCGGAATCGGCGACCCAAAATTTTGTAGCAAGGGCTGTTGAGAAACTCAACCAGCTTATCTGCGAAGAAGCACAATTCGAAAAACGCTATTTATCCATTTGCCATGGCCGCTAACCAACCAATTTCCGAAGCTACCAAACGTCTTTTTGTGCGGGGTAAACTATCCCCGGAAGAGCATTTTAAAATCCTGCAGGAAATGGAGGAAAATCCTGTCTTGAGAGAGGAGATACAAATTCTGGAAGCCATGCTTCAGGTTGAAAAGGAGCAGTACATCGCCAAAAGAATGGCCCGGACCAGCGATCTCCCGAAAACCGGCACAACCGAAACACGGGTGATCCCGCTGTACAAAAAAACCTGGCTGCAGGTAGCGGCATCCCTGGTGCTGCTGCTGGTCATCGGAGGGATTATCCGGACCAGGCTGCAGTCTGCGGACGGCACGCTGCTCACCCGGATCCCGGTGCTGGAAAGCGCCACGGGCTCATTGGGATGGGGGCCGGATGCCAAGGCTACCCAGGAAGTGATCACCCGTCTTATCACCGACCCCTCGGGCTCCCTGCGCTACCAGTTCTATGACGATACGCTGCGGATTTTTCTCCCGGAAGCAGGAAAATCGCTGTTGAAAGACAGGGCGCTCTACCTGGTCGACGATCTGCAGCATCGCCGGCTGCTGTTAATCCTGCATGACAGAAAATACCCGATCACCGGCGATACACGGGAAATTACACCCTTGATTGAAAGTGATTAAAGCGTAGTGATCGCGTAGAATTATGCGCTGCCGCAAATTCTTTCTATTACATTAGAACCGCCCCCCGACATGAATCCGGCTATACTTTTCCTGATCAGCAGCTGCCTGCTGAATTTTGCTTACAGCAACCTTCAGGCACAATCCCCTTTTCGGCTCCATCATTTCCAGGCTGAATATTTTGACATTTCCCCCGACCATACCGCTATCGCCACGGGGCATCCGTTCGGGGGTATCAAAGTTATGGATATCGCCACAGGAAAGATCATCGATGAGCTGGGAGGATCACTCACCGGCGATGACCATTACCCAGTGTCGAAGATCATGTATTCCAGGGACGGTAATCAATTATTCCGGTTCGGGGACGATCGCTCCTCTTTTCAGGAGCTGACGGTGTATGATTTGAAGTCCTATGCCCTGGTGCGCCAGTTCAAAGGCAAGTCCGGAAAAACGCTCCTCTTATCGCCCGATGAAAAGCATGTATTGATTGAAGACCTGGCGGGCATTTTCACCTTGTTTGATTTTCAGAAAGGAACCAAAATCAAATCCCTGAAGACCATACCGGAGCTACAGAATGCTGTGGGAACAGTCCTGGCTCCGGACGGGAAACATGTGGTAGCGTACACGCAATCCGGTCTCATCCATTTTATTAACCTGTTTACCGAAGCTGTAGAAACGCTCGAATATCCGACCTGGTCGTCAGGGGCGGCAATCGAACTGACCACCCTGCAGTTTTCTCCGGATGGCTCCTGTTTTTTCACCCTGGCGGAAGACGAAATTTTAATCTGGAACACCGCCGCGAAAGAAGTGATCCGGCAACAAGTGGTTAACAGGGACATTGGATTTCGTATAAGCGGGTCTTTTGTACAATGGGCGCCGGACGGGAATCAACTCATTTTACTGGTCGATCCGACGGATGGCTATGGCGAACGGTTTATGGTAATCGACGCCCTTACCGGGGAGACGCTGCAGTTGTCGGCGCCCCTTCTTGACAAAATGGAACTGTCGTTAGGGTACCCCGTCAATTGCCGGATGGCGCCTGATCAGCGCAAGGTGTATTTCACGATCCGGGGATTTTCAGACATATGGATGGCCGATTTTGAAGAGACCTGTGCCCCGGCTGTCACCAACAACTCCGACGACAACTCCTTCACAGCCAGCGCTTTTTCTGCAAACGGACACGAGCTGTTTATCACCAACGCCAGTGGCGAAATTTTTCACTGGGACTTGTACAGGGGCATTTATAAGGGGAAATTTGCGGTATTGGACATGCCGGCCATCTCCCTCAGTTGTTCTTCCGATCATTCGACGCTTTTAGTAAAATGCCGGAAATACGATCCGGACCAGAATGAAACATTTTACTATGCCCTGGAATTCGATATTCCGACGCGGACCGAACGCTCCCGGCAGCCTATCGCCGATCACCCATCCAACCAGGGGAGCCCTGTTATTAAATCTCCGGATGGGAAATTCATTCTCGGATTGGGCTTTGGTCCTATTTCCCTATATGATCAGCAAAAGGACGGTAGCGTCGTGTCGTTCGTTTCCTTAAAGGGCTCCGACACAGACTTCGTCGTTTTCACGGGGGATGGCCGGTTTGACGGGACACCCGAGGGAATCAAATCGCTGCTGTATGCTAGAGCCGGCAACCGCAACGTCACGGTTGAGTCGTATAGGAAAAGCCATTTCACCCCGCATTTACTGCGTAATTTTGTATTCCCCGGCCAAACGAAACAACCCGCACTCCCGCCCGGCATCGCCATTGAAGGACCGGTGAACGACTCGTACAAAATCACCCTTACCAACAACAAAGGCGGGATTGGCCCGGTAGAAATTTTCATCAACGAGAAGCTCCTTTACGAAGATGCCCGACAGTTAGCTTCGGCGGCTCCGGCCCGGATAGCAGACCAGTCTCAGGTGACCTTTACTGTTCCGGCTTCGAAGCTCCTCCTGCAATCAGGAAAAAACAACACGCTGCGGGTAGTGGCTTATGACAAAGGGAACAATGTATCCCATACGGAGACAAAACCCCTTTCCGGCGCAGCTCAGGAGAGTACCCCGGCGCTTTCAGGCGACCGGCCAAACAGTCGCCCTCATTTCTGGGCGATAGTCGCAGGCGTATCGGATTACGCCAACAGCCAGCTTAACCTGCGTTATTCGGCAAAGGATGCCGAAGCCATGGCAACAGCGCTGCAATTGGCAGGCAGCAATCTGTTCGGTGCGGCCAATACCCATATGGTTAAACTGACTTCCGAAAACCCGGCCGGCCGGCAACCTACCAAAATCAATTTACATAAAGCCTTATCCGAGGTAGAGGCCAATGCCGGTGCCCACGATGTCGTGGTGCTCTACCTTTCCGGGCATGGACTTTCCTTCAAAGACCCGGATGATGAATTTTACTTTCTCACCTCCGATGCCCTCACTACCGACTATAAAAGCTCAGAAACCAGACAGGGCCAAAGCCTTTCAGGGAAAGAAATACGCCAATTCCTGAATTCGGTAAAAGCTGAAAAACAGGTATTGATTATGGATGCCTGTGCTTCAGGCACCTTTACCGACAACCTGATTGCCGGTCGTGACCTTAGTGAGGCCGTCCGGCGCGGCATTGAACGCATGCGCAACCGTACCGCTACCTTTGTGATTTCCGGAAATGCCAATGATCAAAAAAGTTATGAATCAACTGCCTTCGGGCAGGGAATCCTGACGCATACCTTGCTGCAGGGAATCCGGGGCGCCGGACTCCGGGAAGGACAGTATGTAGATATTTCACAACTTTTTCAATACGCCCGTGATCAGGTCGAACTGCTTGCCAGAGAAGTAAACATCGTGCAGGTACCCGTAATCGTCTCGCCCGGTAACCAGGAAAGCTTCGACATCGGCCTGCTGACTACCGCACATGACCGGGAACAAATACCCGTCAACAACCCCAAGCCGGTCTTCACCAAGACCATCCTCTTTCAATCGGGTGAATACAGTGATCCTAAAGATATTTCAGCCGCTATCGACGCCCGCCTGCACGAGATGTCGTACCTATCCCCGGCGCCAATCGTGTTTGTACAAACGGCTTATCCCGATGCCTACCATATTGCCGGCGAATACACGCTGAAGGGCAATACCCTTACGCTGTCGGGCAGACTCATTCAAAACAAAATCGCCAAAGGCGCCCTTCAATTTACAGGGCCGGTCGGGAACCTGGCGGAAGAGCTGCTCGCGCAAATAACCGGTCTTCTCAACGAAAAGTAGCAAACCGCGATACTGGTTTTACGCAGACACTCCGCTCCGCTGTAAAAATATTTTTACCGGAATTCCTTTACCTGATCCCTGATTCAGGAATACTAGTATAAACGACGATTTTTCACACCACTCATTTACCCTCCATCTATACCACTTGTCAGGGCCCGTATGCTTATGGGCCCTTTTTCATTTCCTGGAATACCCTACTACCCTGAGCACGTCCATCAATGCTTTCCGCTTCCCTTCAGGAAGATCTACCTCATGGCCGTGCAATAAAATGCGGCCGGTACTGATGCGATCCAGGTAATCCAGATTGATGTTCAGCGAACGGGTAAGTTTGTAGAAGTTTTCCGGGAGGTGGACTTCCACTTTGGCCAGACTGGCACAGATCATCAGATGCTGATAGGCTTTCGAGGGTTCTAGCCGCCGGAATTCGTCCTTGGCTAAATAAAACTGGCAGTAATTCCCATCCGCCCGTATGTAAATGATTTTGTTCATGTCGATCCGGATTTTGTCGTAGCCGTCCGGAACATACAGATACCCGGACACACTCGAAACCATCTGCTGCTCGCTTTTGGCATAATTAAGCAACGCCAGGTCCACCTGCCGGGCCAGTTCACGGATCCGGAACGGCTTGTAAAGAAAAGCCGCAGGATTGGTCTTTTTAGCTCTTTCAAACACTTCGTCATCCATATTCCCGGTCAGATACAGGATGGGAACCGGCTTTATCCGGAGCAAATCGATAGCGGTTTCCACCCCGTCAGCTTCTCCTGCCAGCTGTATATCGAGCAGCGCCAGATCAGGGTTCTCCGTTTTCATGAGGCGGATGGCAGCTTCATAATCGGTTGCCTTTCCACACACGACGTATCCCTGCCCTGACAAGCTTTCTTCCAATGTCATCAGCATCAACGGGTCATCTTCTACAATCAAAATTCGTAAGGGTTGTTTCATTAAGTAGTTACTTTCAACGTTTCTGATCTCTAACAATCTACCGGCTACGGCATGGAGGGAGTAAAATGGGACGGTCACATCTATTCTTAAAATTATTAAGAAAGTTTGAAAGGAACAACAGGCGGACATTCCTTCCCGGGAAGTTTCCACAGGCGCCTGTCTTTTTCCAGCAACCCTTTCGACATTCCACGCGCCATTTCAAGCAGCAATATCCATATTTCATGTAGTAATTCCCCTATTTCATGTATTAACCTGTTCAACAACCGGATAAAGGCCTTATTTTCGGGCATATTTTTTAGCAATCGTTGTTGACAAGCAGGAACGGGTTACTATCGATCTCCGGCCTATAGTGATATTCGCGTGCCCCCTCCTCTGTACTCACTATTTAATTGCCCTCTGATTCAGTGCTGATATCTGACGGATATTAGTGCTGAATTATCAGAGCGGCGTTCCCGGATTATAGCATGTCTCACCATGGTCTGTGTCTCCACAGACCATTTTGGATTCCAGCATAAAACCACCTCTAGCAAATTGCTTTTTGAAAATCCCCGGTTCCCACGCCGACACATGGAAAAAAGTAACACGGAGGGCACAGAGGTAAAAACACATAGAAAATACGGAGAAAAATAACCTGAGACGTTCCGATAATCCGTGCCCACGCCGACACCTGGAAAAGTAACACGGAGGGCACAGAGGTAAAAACATAGAAGAGGGCACAGAGGGAAAAGCACAGCGGGCGCAGAGAACGCGATCAATGACAAAATTTAGGGAGGGTGCTGCACGTTCCCGGATAGATCCGTGTTTCCAGGCCGGGTTCGTGATTTCACCCCTTCCGGGGTTGGGGTAGCCGGCAACCGGGGGCGACCGGGCGATTTTTTATAAAACCGGAGAAAAAAGCGATATTTGGGGCAAATTAACCAGTTTGTCATGTCAGAAAAAATATTAAACGTAGGTCTTATTGGATTCGGCCTCTCCGGCCGCTATTTTCATGCCCCTTTTCTTGCCGTTAATCCCCGTTTTCATCTGAAAGCGGTCATGGAAAGAAGCAAAAACGAAGCACAGGAATACAATCCGGCTATTGAGAACCATCGGACACTGGAAGGGTTACTTCAGGATAATTCGATTGACCTGGTGTTTATTTGTACCCCCAACGACACGCATTTCAGCTATGCCAAAGCCGCCTTGGAACATAGCAAACATATTGTAATCGAAAAACCCTTTGCCAATAACGAGGAAGAGGCCCGGGCGCTGTTTGCCCTTGCCGAAAGCAAGGGTCTGATTGCCACCGGTTACCAGAACCGCCGCTGGGATTCGGATTTCCTGACCCTGCAGCGACTGATTGCGGAAGACCGGCTGGGCGCCATTGTTGAATTTGAAAGTCGCTACGACCGGTATCGTCCGGTACCGGTAACCAACACCTGGAAGGAGCAAGGCGGGGTCGGCGCCGGGAATGTCTATAACCTCGGCCCCCACCTGATCGACCAGGCGTTAGTGCTTTTCGGCGCCCCGGAAACCGTTAACGCCAGTATACGGACCGTCCGGCCGGGAAGTGAAATCGATGATTATTTCAGCATCGAGCTTGGCTACCCCGACAAACAGGTTGTGGTTAAATCCAGTCTGTACATCTATCACAACCTTCCCCGCTACCAGGTACATGGTTCGAAAGGAAGCTTCCTGAAAGGAGGGCTCGATATACAGGAAGAAACGCTCCGGCAGGACGTTTTACCCACCGCTGAAAACTGGGGAACAGAACCCGAAGACCGGTGGGGGACTCTCTTCAGCGACGCCCATACCGGAATAATCCGGAGCGAACCCGGCAACTATGCCCCTTTTTACGACAACGTTTATGACAGCATTGTGCACGGTGCGGCGCTTGCTGTCAAACCGGAAGAAATCCTGCGCACAACCAGGGTCATCGACCTGGCCTTCCGCAGTGCTGCTGAAAAGGCGGTAATGGCATTTTAACCGCCAAGGAGGAGGACCTGGGAGACAGCAGGCTGTCTTCCAGGTAGTAGACTGTATGCCGGAATCCGACATTACGGGACATAATCCTCAGAAGCCGGCATCGGCAAGCCGTCGCATTGCATGCGGAGATCCGGTGAACGAAATAACATCCCGGTCGATCGATTTGTCTGCAATTATACGTGTCCTGTCAATTCCCTTTGTACCTTTGCAGCATAACAACCCAAGTATCATTTCAGCACCGATAATGACAGATCGTTACATGCAGCGAGGCGTTTCGGCCTCTAAAGAAGACGTTCACAAAGCCATTGCCAATCTTGATAAAGGATTGTTCCCCAATTCCTTTTGCAAAATCGTACCGGATACCCTGACCGGTGATGCGGACTATTGCACGGTGATGCATGCCGACGGGGCGGGGACGAAAACCTCTCTGGCGTATCTCTACTGGAAGGAAACCGGCGATCTCTCGGTGTGGCGGGGTATCGCGCAGGATGCGGTAGTGATGAATACGGACGATTTACTGTGTGTGGGGGCGGTTGGCCCGATGCTGCTTTCCTCGACCATCGACCGCAATAAAAACAAAATACCGGGAGAAGTCATCGCTGAAATTATTAACGGCACCGAGGAGGTGCTGGAGATGCTGAGAAGCTATGGAGTTGAAATTTACAGTACGGGGGGCGAAACTGCGGACGTCGGCGACCTGGTTCGCACCATCACCGTCAACAGTACGGTAATCGCGCGGATGAAGCGGAGCGAGGTTATTGACAATGCCAATATCCGGTCGGGAGATGTCATCGTCGGACTCGCTTCTTACGGGCAGGCACACTACGAAAACAACTATAACGGAGGCATGGGAAGCAACGGGCTGACTTCTGCCCGGCATGACGTCCTTTCGGGTTACCTGGCTGCCAACTACCCGGAAACCTTTGATCCGGAAGTCGCTCCGGAGCTCATTTACAGCGGCAGCAAAACCCTGACAGACACCCTTCCCGACAGCCCGTTAACCGTCGGGCAGCTCCTGCTATCCCCTACCCGAACGTATGCGCCTTTTGTAAAAGCCTTGCTGGATCGCTACCGTGGACAGGTCCATGGAATGGTTCACTGCAGCGGGGGGGCTCAGACCAAGATCTTACATTTCATTGAAAATCTTCATATAATCAAAGAAAACCTGTTACCTATCCCCCCACTCTTCCGTCTTATTCAGGAAGAGAGCGGCACCAGCTGGCAGGAGATGTACAAAGTCTTTAATATGGGCCACCGGCTGGAGATTTACCTTCCGGAAGAACTGGCAGCTGCGGTTATCTTATTGTCGGAAAGTTTCGGTATTAAGGCGCAGGTAATCGGACGGGTGGAAGCCGGATCCGGGAAGCAGGTAACCATTCAATCGGAAAACGGCACTTTTATTTACCATTGAGCTGTTGCTCTTTTTGAACTATTTCCTCTGATTAAGAGTATTGTAGGTAATTAATAACCCCTGTTTGTCTATCGGCATCAACCGAATTACTTATAGCAATCCGTGTACCGCTTTCCGTTGCTTATCCACAGGCCACTATGAAAAAAACACTACCTTTCTTTACTTTTTCAGCCGTACTGATTTTTTCGTTCGCACCGAATCCGTCTCCGGACAGGTTCAGGGTGATTTTTGAAAAAATCGACAGGGAAGTGCGCGACCACTCCCAAGCCTATACGACACTGGATCAGGCGACGCGATCGATCGGACACCGGCTGACAGGGAGCAGCAATGGTGAGAAAGCCGAACAGCTGGCGTATGATCTTTTCAGAAGCTATGGTTTCAGAGAGGTGGATTTTCAACCCTTTGAAGTAGAGGCCTGGTCGAGAGATACCGTGGTGTTGAGCATCGCCCCGGGAAACAGCGACAACTACCGGGAGGTCGCTGTGGTAGCGCTGGCCCATTCCCCGGTCCAGGCTGCTATCAAAGGAGAAATCATCGATGTCGGCAATGGGCTTGCGGATGATTTTGAGGAACTCAAAGATGCAGTCAGGGGAAAGGTGGTACTCGCCAACATCGGATTAAAGGGAGCGACAGGAAAGAAAAACATTCACCGTTCCGAGAAAACCGCACTGGCCATCAGGCACGGCGCCACCGGCATTATCATGGTCAACCAGGCGCCCGGGGAAATTTTGCTGACCGGTACGGCTTCGGTGACCGGTTCCCTGATTCCGATCCCCGCCGTTTCGGTGTCCAGCAACAGCGGAAAAGAGATTCGAGCCTGGTTAAGAGCGGAAAGCCCGCTGATTGCCGAAATCGAAATGCGGAATTTTTCCCGCAAAGTAAAAGCCCGGAATGTCGTTGCCACTCTTAAAGGGAAATCCCGTGACAAAATCGTTATCGGCGGACACCTCGATTCCTGGGACCTAGCCACGGGGGCGATCGACAATGGCATCGGTTCATTTGCCGTAATAGACATTGCGCGTACGTTTAATGCGTTGAAGATAAAGCCTGAAAAAACCATACAATTTGTAATGTTTATGGGAGAAGAGCAGGGACTGCTCGGCTCCAAACATTTTGTAGCCGAAGCGGTCCGTCAACAGGATATCAACCGGATCCACTACATGCTCAACCTGGATATGACCAATAATCCAAACGGCGTCAATGCCTTTGGACGAAAAGAAATGGAGCCGTTTCTCAGGGAAATCGGTCAGCAAATCACGGGTATAGACACTTCCTATAAGAATAATTTTGTGAGCCGCGCCGGACTGCATAGCGACCATCAGCCTTTTATGTTGAGCGGCGTCCCGATATTGGGATTTACCGGGAGTTTGTCTCCGGCCGCCTTACAATGTTACCATGCCAACTGTGATTATTTTAAACATGTAGACCGGACAGAGCTGGAAAAGACCGTTCGTATCGCCTCTATGTACCTGTATGCCCTGGCCAACACCCCGTCTGTGCCGGCCAAAAAGCTCAACTCGACGGAAACGCGGGATTTGATGGTCGACCAGGGATTGAAACAGGAGCTGATTCTGGGGAACGACTGGAAATGGTGAGGTCGTAGGTTTTAGGTGTTAGGTTTTAGGTGTTAGGTCATAGGTGTTAGGTCGTAGGTGTTGGGGGATTGGTGGTTGGTTGGCCATTTTTTCTGTGGGTAAGCTGCCGGCAACCCGTTAATAGGAGGTTTTTATAGAATTCAAATGATTGCTTTTCCCAATGCTAAAATAAACCTGGGTCTTCGTGTCACGGAAAAACGCCCGGACGGCTACCATAATCTGATTTCCTGCTTTTACCCGATCGGGCTTTATGATGCGCTGGAGATAGTTCCTGCCCGGCATACGACTTTTACGGCGGCTGGCATACCTATTCCGGAAGCACCGGGTGACAGTAACCTGATTATGAAGGCATACCAGCTGCTTGCAAGGGATTATCCCCTGCCGCCAGTGAGCATTCATTTGATCAAATCCATTCCCATCGGGGCCGGGCTGGGGGGAGGGTCTGCCGATGCTTCCTTCTGTATCCGGCTGCTTAACGAGCTGGCTTCTCTGAACCTTACGATCCCCGAACAGGAAGCATATGCCCGTCAGCTCGGGAGTGACTGTGCCTTTTTTATCCGGAACACCCCCCGGTATTGCTTCGGAAAAGGAGACCAGTTTGAGGACATCACGCTCTCTCTGAAGGGTCGCTATCTTGTACTGATTAACCCTGGTATTCACATTGCCACGGCAGCAGCCTATCACGATATCGTGCCGGCCCACCCCGAAACCGATCTCAGGGATATCATCCGGCAACCGGTGCATACCTGGCGGGATACCCTTCTGAATGATTTTGAGAAACCGGTATTTTCAAGGTATCCGCTGATTGCGGCAATCAAAAAACAGCTGTATGAAGCGGGCGCCTTATATGCCGGCATGAGCGGTTCCGGCGCTACTGTGTACGGAATTTTCGAAGAGCCGGTAAACTTGTATACTAAGTACCCTTCTTTTTTCGTTTGGCAAAAAGAGTTAAGTTAAATTTGCCTTATTAAACACCCCGGAGAGTGCCCACCAACTATTCGACACACAGCAAAAAAGGCCAGCTGACCAGAAAGCGGGAGCCCTACCAGTTTATGCTGTGGCTGGGACTCATTGGCAGCAGCATGCTTTTCCTATCGTTAATAATCGTCTATTTACAACGGAAAATAGAATTGGGCTGGTATGGCATTCACCTTCCGCGTATATTCTGGTTAAGCACCCTGGTTATTTTCAGCAGCAGCATCACTTTATTTGAAGCCCAGCTGGCTTTTCGCACCGAGCGCTTCAAGCATTATCGCATTTGCCTGAGCATCACATTTCTGCTGGGACTCTTGTTTACCATCACCCAGGCGGTCGGCTGGCTTGAGTTAGTCAGCTACTCACTCCCGGCTTCTGAAAAATCGTCTCTTTTCTTTATCAGCCTGGTAACCGGCTTGCATTTTCTCCATATCCTCGGAGGGATGGCGTTCCTGGGGATATTACTGACAGAAGCACTTCGCAATGACTCTTACATCGATGCATTTGTCTACAGTGTCAATGCTCCCAATGTGCTTCGTCTCAAACTGCTCGGGATTTACTGGCACTTTATCGGGTTCCTTTGGTTATTGCTCTTTTTTATCCTGCTCATTTACCAGGTAAAAACCTGAAGCGCTTTTTTGGATTTTCGTCTCAACCGGAATACCCGGTAGTTGAGATCGGAAATCAGAAATCTGAGATCAGCAATCGGAAATCAGAAATCTGAGATCAGCAATCGGAAATCAGAAATCTGAGATCAGCAATCAGATAGCCGAAAGCTGATAACCGAAAGCTGACAGCCGAAAGCCGATAACCGAAAGCTGATTGCCGATAGCTGATAGCTGACAGCCGAAATCACACAGCTAACCTCCTAAAACCTAAAACAACACCGGACAGCGGGTTCCCGACCGTAATTTTCCTCCCGATTTTACCTTCGTCGGACGTAACCGTTTCTGTCTGACAACGGGGTCATCTTTGGCTGAATACGGCAATAAGGTAAAATCATACTCCGGGATCAGGTAATCCCCGGAAAACTCATAGCGGGGCAGCGGCATGTGGTGCCTCCCCGGGAACGAAAGGGTGTTGTATTCATAATCGTACAAATAGATCGTCACATACCCATCCAGACTGTACTTAATCCCTATATCCGAATAGAGGCCGCTGTTCCGTGACGACGCCACCAACTGGGCCAGTTCTCTGGCTTTCCCATTCGCCAATACGGTCATATTGTACTGAAACACCTTGTGGGTAGAATCCAGCTGCAATGCAACTCCCATGTAATACCGTGCATCCTTCATCCGTTCCAGGCCGGCCATCATGACAGCCGTATTGTTCAGCGCACTCTTATCCTGGTACGACTGATAGCTCAGCCGTGCGTCATCAAACTGCTGCCAGTAGCGAAACACATTCCCTTTGTTTACATGATAAAACTGCCGCGCCGGCGCATTGTTCATGGCCGCATTAAAATCGCCCCCCGCACGTTCGTAGCTGGCATCTGCCCGGTCCTTTTCCTGGTGCTGTTCGTACCGGTTACCGATATAGGCATGTACAATCCCCCTGTTATTCAAGATAAAAGGACTGGAAGGATTGGTACGAACCAGGCTGTCGAAAAGCACTTTTGCCAATTCCAGCTGATCTCTTTCCAACAAACTCACTCCCCACCCGTTTTGAGCATTCAGGTTGCGGGGATTTAAACGTACCGCGTTTCCAAAAACCGTATAGCTTTTCCGGAACATGCCAAAATGCAACAGCAGATTGCCGTAATTACTCCACATTTTATCATCCTCCTTCTGATACCTCAACGCCTTGCTGAGATAGGTACCGGCAGCTGAAAATTGCTTGTTGTCAATAGCGATATTGCTCATTCCTGCCAACGCTTCATACCGGCCGGCGTCCAGCCGGATCGCCGTTTCAAAATCCTGCCGGGCACTTTCCTGTCGCCCGGTAAAATAATGGCAATATCCCCTGCTTACAAACATATCTGCCAGCGACGGGTCCGCGGGATCCATTTTTTCCGCTGCCTTCCCGAAACAGTTGAGTGCTTCCTGGTACCTGTGAAGGCCGTAATTAGCGACAGCCAGTCCCAGCCAGGCCGCTACCGGCGCTTTATCCTGTTCCAGGATCCGCTCCAAAAGGGTTTTAGCAGCTCCGTACCGGCGTTCCGACAGCGCCACGTTGGCAAGCCCTGTCCGCGCCGGCTCCAGCAAGGGCCGGTAGCGTGCCGCCCGCTCGTAATACGACTGTGCTTCCTGGTAACGCTGTAAGCCGTAAAGCGCATCTCCCAGGATCAGACGGGCTTCCGGACGCAATGCGGGATTCCCGGAATCCAGGTATTTTTCCAACAATACGACAGCCTCCTGGTAACGCTCCAACGACAGCAGTGCATGTGCGTACCGGACAAGGGCGGCGGGCATCTTTTTCGAAAGTTTCCCGAAATCTGTTACCGCTCTTTCGGGCTTTCCCAGCCGCATCAGCAGGTCTCCGCGCTGCAGGTAGTAGACCGGCAGCTTTTTTTTCAGAAGGGCTGCCGACACTTTCTCGACCGCGGCCTCCTCCGCCCCTGACTTTTTCATCAGAACCGCTTCATTATACGCCCCTTTTCCCGTAAGGTCTGTCAGGGCGGCGGCCGTACGTAAAGCACCCGCCACATCTCCGGAAACGCCCAATGCCACCATCCGGTTCAGCTTTCCATGGCTGCTCACACCGGAGTCGTTCAGATCGGTCAGTGCAGCAGCATAATCTTTCTGCAACAAATGTATCAATCCCCGGTGATACCCGATCCGGGATGCCTGCACGTTGCGGAGTTGTTGTGCCGCTTTTGAGAAGTTTCCTGATAAAGCCAGCAAAAGGGCTTCGTTGTTGCGCTTTTCCAGGGAGTCGGCAACCCCGTAGTAGTTCCGGTGATAGCGTTCATACGATCGCTTCAAAATCCTGAGGTCGTGCCGGTAGGCGCGCGTGCTTAAGATGGCCGGGTTGTTCTCTTCAAAAGCGCGGTTAAATTCCGGGAGTATCCGCTCCAGCCGTTTCTGACTTTTATGCAGGTTCTGGGCAACAAGCGCTCCCGGAAGCATGGCCCCCCTCCAGATGATCAGTATCCCCAAAAGTCCGACACGTATCCAGTTCATTTTGGTGCAGAAATCATACCCCTAACTTAGCCATTATTTTTCAGAAAACCATAGGTCGCCATCAGGGTTGAGTAAACGGCCTTTTCAGACTTCCCTTGGCTCACCGTTCACCAAAAGCGTAAGCTTGTCTCCTTCCAAACGGCTTACCGCGACACCAGTCCTGCTGACAGCCACATGGAGTAACGTTCCCCTGAACCCTATCCTGAATGCGTATGATTCCCAGCTTTGCGGCACAAAAGGCCGGAAGGCCAATTGACCGTCCACCACCCGCTGACCGGCAAATCCTTTGACGATACTCATCCATGTCCCGGCCATCGAGGTAATATGCAACCCGTCTTCCGTATCGTTGTTATAATCGTCCAGATCAAGACGGGACGTCCGCAGGTACATCTCCTCCGCCTTTTCCGGTAAATTGAGCCGGGCTGCCAGAATCGCGTGGACGCAGGGAGAAAGTGACGATTCATGCACCGTCATCGGTTCATAGAACTCAAAATTCCTACGGATTTCTTCCTCGGTAAAATTTTCTTCAAAAAAATAAAGCCCTTGCAGGACATCTGCCTGCTTGATAAAGCAAGATCTGAGGATACGGTCCCACGACCACTTTTGATTAATCGGCCGGTGAGCAGTGATCTGGTCGACCGTAAGCAGTTCCTTGTCGAGAAAATCCTGCTGCTGCAAAAAAACCTGCCGCTGTTCATCATAGGGAAAAAACGTGTTGCTGACGATTTGCTGCCAGGCAGCGGGCTCTTCCCTGCTGTCAAACTGTACCGCTTCAAGAATTGCAGTCAACCGGGCGGGGTTTGTTTCCCGCAGCGATTCCATGCACCGGAGTGTGTACCGCAGTGTCCAGTTAGCAATATAATTAGTATACCAATTATTGTTAACGTTGTTTTCATACTCGTTAGGTCCGGTCACCCCCAGCATTACAAACTGCTGCCTGGCCGTTGACCAGGAGAACCGCTGCTTCCAGAAACGGGAGATCCCTATAAGGACATACAGGCCATATTCCGCCAAATACCCGTCATCTCCCGTATAGCGGACATAATCATGGATGGCATAGGCGATGGCGCCATTGCGGTGAATTTCTTCGAAGGTAATTTCCCATTCATTGTGACACTCTTCCCCATTCATCGTAACCATCGGATAGAGTGCCGCTCCCTTTGAGAAACCCAATCCGGCAGCATTTTCGATAGCCTTTTCCAGGTGCCGGTACCGGTATACCAACAGGTTCCGCGCTACCTCCGGCTCCGCGGTTGCCAGGTAAAAAGGAATACAATAGGCTTCGGTATCCCAATAGGTGCTTCCTCCGTATTTCTCCCCCGTAAACCCTTTCGGGCCGATATTCAAACGGGCATCAGCGCCGCTATAGGTCTGTTGCAGCTGAAAAATACTAAAGCGGATCCCCTGTTGTGCGGCCAGATCCCCTTTGATGGTAATATCGTTGTGCTCCCACCGGCCGGCCCATGCAGCGATATGCTCCTGCTTCATGGCCGCGTATCCCTTACTCCGGATCCTGGACAGGTACTGTCTGGCTGAATGCGGCAAGTCTGCTGCTGCATAATTCATAGAAGAGAGGTTTACACCCCATTTATACAGTACGAGCTCATCGCCTTCCTGTAAGTCGGCCCGGACCCGGCCGGCCACATATTTCTCCTCCGCTATCATCTGCCGTTCTCCCCGCCAGGGTTCTCCATTCACGGTTGCCTCGAAGCACATCCCTGTCGCCACCTGAAACTGCTCCACCCCGTACGGGTTCGGTTTGGTTTCCAGCACGAGGCAACCTTCCTGCTCCGAAACCTCCCTGCCGGCCTCATTCCAGAATGTTTCGTCATAATTTGCGTCCCGGTTCCGGATACGGCCGTCCAGGTAGGGTGTCAGGGTCACTGTTGCCTGGCCTTTCAGCAACGTGATTGCATACCGGATAGCGCCGGCTTCATCGTCCGGCAAGCTATTGAAACGTTCTGCTTCCAATTTTACCTGAATCCCGGAAGCCAGGGTGACTACGGCCGTCCGGCTGAGGATTCCTTCCTTCATATTCAGTACCCTGCGGAACGAATCGATCCGGACCCTTGCGAGATCGAGTGGTTCCGCTCCGATCGTCACATCGATACCAATCCAGTTACAGGCATTCAGCACCTTGGCGAAATAAGCCGGATAGCCGTTTTTCCACCATCCCACACGCGTCTTGTCCGGAAAATACACCCCTGCCACATAACTTCCCTGCAAGGATTTACCGGAAAATGCCTCCTCGAAATTTCCTCGTTGCCCCATACGTCCATTTCCCAGACTCATGATACTTTCGGTAATTTCATTGTATTCGGCATGGAACTCTTCTTCCACAACTGCCCATTCGTCCCGGGTAAGATATTGTTTCATAGGGGTGAGATTAGGTGTTAGGTATTAGGTGTTAGGTAATAGGTGTTAGGTGTTAGGTGATAGGTATCAGGTGATGACAACTCATAATTCATAACTCATAATTCATAACTCAAAACTCATAACTCAAAACCTCCTCAAGCGTCAATCCGTCAAATCCCGGAATCACCTGATCGGCTTCCTGCAACAAGGCGGGGTCTCCTACCCCGATGGCTCGCATTCCGGCATTTTTTGCCGCCTGAATCCCTGCAACCGCGTCTTCAAATACCACGCAGCCGGCAGGCGCCACGTTGAGGTCTGCAGCGCCCAGCAGGAATACCTCGGGATCAGGTTTCCCCCGTGTAATCCGGTTGCCATCCACAATGGTATCGAACAAAGGAGCTATTTCCAGGCGTTCCATGATCAGCGGTGCATTCTTGCTGACCGAGCCTAATCCGATCGGTATTCCTGCGGCTTTAACCTCTTTCAAAAACGAAAGTACACCGGGAAGCAGGTCCGCCGGTGTAATGTGACTGCATAATTCCAGATACGCGGCATTTTTCCTGGCAGCATAGGCATTCCGTTCAGCTTCTCCGGCCACAATCTGCCCTGCTTTCAGTACAATATCCAATGATTCCATCCGGCCGATGCCTTTCAGGGCCTCGTTTTGCCGGACTGAAAAGTCGAACCCAAGCTGGTTGGCCAGCTCCCGCCAGGCCATATAGTGAAAATGGGCCGTATCCACCAGGACACCGTCCAGGTCAAAAAGAAACGCTTTCGGGGTATACATGTTTTGTTTTCTCTTGTAAGACAGGCAAAAGTAAGAAAAAGACCCTTAACTTCGCAGATTGACTTTTCCAACTTTATCCTACCAGCTTTACGCTATGCAACTGACACAACTTAACTGGGGAATTATTGGCTGTGGCAACGTCACGGAAGTAAAAAGCGGTCCCGCATTTTCAAAAATAGCAGGCTCACGTCTGGTGGCGGTAATGCGGCGAAACGGAGCGCTTGCAGCCGATTATGCCAGCCGGCACGGAGTTCCCAGGTGGTACGACAATGCCGACGCTCTGATTGCCGACCCGGAAGTAAATGCTGTTTATATCGCGACGCCGCCCGATTCCCACCTGGAATATACCCGGAAAGCGCTGACCGCCGGCAAACCGGTCTATGTCGAAAAACCAATGGGCAGGAATGCCGCCGAATGCGAGGCGATGAACCGCATCAGTGAACAAACCGGGGTACCCTTATTTGTAGCCTATTACCGCCGTGCACTTCCTTATTTTGTACGGTTGAAACAACTGATCGATGAAAAGGCCATTGGAGAGATCCGGGGCGTTCATATTCAGATTCACTTTCAGCCTTATGAAGAAGAGACGGGCCCGGATGCAAAGCCCCGGTGGCGGGTATTCCCCGAACTGTCAGGCGGAGGGCATTTCCACGACCTGGCCTCGCATCAATTCGACTACCTCGAATATGTGCTCGGACCCATCCGGGAAGCGAAAGGGTTTTCTGTGAACCAGGCGGGACTGTATCCTGCCGACGACCACGTGGCAGCAACTTATCTTTTTGAATCCGGGGTAATCGGAACAGGCAGCTGGTGTTTTACGCTGAATAAGGAGCAACGGACCGACCGCACGGAAATCATTGGTTCCCGGGGAAAAATCACCTTCCACTTTTTTGAGAAATACGACATTCACATTGAGACCCCGGAAGGTTCGGAAACCTTCCATATCCCTTATCCGGAACATGTACAGCAACCCTTGATCGAACTCATGGTAAGGGAGTTACTGGAAGGGAAGCCCCTTTGTCCGAGTACCGGTACGAGCGGAGCCCGTGCAAATCAGCTACTCGATTGGATTACCGGGAATTAATCGCTTAATTTGAAGCGTCCATTTAGATCAGAACCCTAATTGATTTGTCCTATTGGAGCTAAAAAGGGCCTCCGGCTCCTGACAGCACGATAGGTTATCCTACCAATGACTGGCCTGTAGGCTGACTCCGTTATATGAAACCTAAATTCATTGCCATAAGTGACACAATCATCACCAAAATAAAGTCGGGCGAATTACTTCCCGGCCATCAGATCCCATCCGAAAATGAACTGATCAAAACCTTCCAGGTCAGCAACACGACCGCCCGGAAGAGCTTGCTCGACCTGGAATCGAAAGGATGGGTCAAGCGGATTAAAGGCAAAGGCACGTTTGTATTAAACCGCACTTCCGACCACAAACTTATTCGTACGTTAGGTTCCATTGTGGCAACCCGCAGGGGATTCCACGAAAGTCTTATTAACGAAGGGTTTACGCCTAAAAATATCGTATTGGAAAAAACCATCCTGCATGAAGGCGTCTCCTCCGAAATTACCGGGCGTCATTACATTATCAATGCACCGGTTTTAAAAGTTCACCAGCTTCGTTATGCGGACGACGAAATCATCAAAGAAGAAATCAAATATATCGCCCTAGAACTATGCCCCCGGATCCAGCGGCTGCCTACGGAAATTTCTTACTTTAAAGTATATGAAAACACCTACCAGCTGCGGATTGCGGAAATAAAACAGGATCTGAGTGTCAATATTATGGAGCCGGACTCTAAAAACAACCTGGAACTGACCTCCCCTATGCCCATGTTTGTCCTCAACAGTGCAGTGATTTCATCCACTGACGAGGTGATAGAACTCGAAAACTCGCTGTACCGGGGCGATAAATACAAGTTCGCGATCGAAGCATATCCTGAATACCACGAATAAAGATGCAACTGCTTACGAATCCGGTTGTTTGCTGTACCGGGTCATTTTCTCCTGAACAGAAGGGATTTGCGGCTGCACCTTCTGTAAAAAAGCATACCCTTTCGTACGCACAAACCGGTTAGGGCTGTCCAGCAGCGCAGCCACTTGCCGCATACATTCCGGATCGGTCACTTTCTTCTCCCAAAAAAGCTCCAGCACGGTACTTAGCAAGTCTCCATTCAGGGAAGGCAGAAGCCGGGCAAGACGGCCGGCAATCTCATTTTGCAGCTGTCTGCTTTCCCGGAGTTTGTTCAACACTAATTTTTTCAGTCCGTACTCCCCGCTTTCAAATACTTCGGACAATCGTTGCTGGACCATCATTTTTTCCAATTGCCCGGGTCCTATTGCTGCGATTGCCCGTTCGGCCAGGTTCAGGTTACCGCTGTCCAGCAGCGCCAAAACCTGTACTGTCAGGGCTTCCGACCAGGGCGACAGCAGGTGCAGGCGGTTCAGGGCCCAGATCCGGTCTCCAACCTGCCCGCTTTCGAGGATCTCACGGGCCATTTGTTCAGAAAAATGCAAGGTGCTGTAACCGGAAATAGTTTCCTGCGACTTTTCATAGAGCAAATGCCACAGCCGATAAGTCGTATAGGCGGCCCCCGGGACAATGTAGTCTGTAATTTCCTTTAGTGTAGCCGACGAAACGGCATCTACCGAATCGTTCGAACCACTTACCAGTTCTTCAAAACTGTAGTCGGCCAGCGGTGACAACGAATCGCTCAGAATGGCCTGTAATTTTTCATACTCCCGCTCCGAAAACGGATCGTGGTCTGTCTTGCTCAGAAATTCTCCTTTTGGCAGCTCAAAGCCCAGATAAGTACCGGTTGGGTTCCAGTACAACGACACTACGAGCAGGCGGCATTTTCCATCGAAACAAACACTTGTCCGGATATTCCGGTGATAATACAGCGGTATTCCGGCTGCTGAAAGTGTCTCATACAGGGTATCCGATTCCGTGGAATCGGAAAAGGCCTCCGGATAAGGAATTACCTTAGCCGGAGGGCCCTTGATTACCTGGTGTCCGAAATAACGAATCGAACCGGGTGAAAAAAATGCGCAGGACAGGAATACTCCGAAAACGCCATACCATACGGTGAGCTTTTTACTCATTTCTGCTCCCTTAACTTTTTTCTACCGGAACAATTCCGCCGTGTTCTTCCAGCAGCTTTCTGATAGCTGCAATGGGCACTTCCAACGGCGACTTCCCTGAAATACTGGCAAGTGCAGCCGCAGCCGCAGCAGCCTGTCCCATTGCCATACAGGAAGCCTGGACCCGCAGTGCCGAGTTAGCCAGCCGGTCACTGCTCACGCAACGCCCGGCGACCAGGAAATTACGGCTACCTTTGGGAACCAGCGCCCGCAGCGGAATGGTGGGCACAACCCCTTCTACCAGGTGCTTGGGGATCACTCCCTTGTCGTCGTGGAGGTCGATCGGATAATAGGAATAAGAAACCGCGTCGTCAAATACCTTTCCGGTGACATAATCCTCATGCGTGATCAGGTACTGCCCGTCGACCCTGAAGGTTTCCCGTACCGCTGTTTCGTTCTGGACATCGGCCACCCGCGTTTTTTCCAGGCCGGGCAAGGTCCGCAAGAACCGCAGCATTTTCAGGAGTGATGTACGTCCGTTGATATTCGCCACCGTGTGCGTCTCCGAAGTCGTCGAATCGGCTCCGGCGATGTGCTGGACATTATCTCCCCTATTCCGAAGCAACCCGGAAATGCTCAAAAATTCCTTTTTCTCCAGGCTCCCTTTTTTCACCTCCGCTGCATACCGCGCTTCGATCAGTTTAAAGTCGAGCGTGTCCAGGTCGTAGCCTTCCAGGCGGAACTGTAAGGTTCCCGGCTGGGTTTCGGCCTCCCGCAGCACATTAAACCCGGCGATGGAAGCAGCAAACGCATTCCCGGTACAATCGATCACCTGGTTGGCAATAATTTTGGTTTCGGTCCCTTTTCCCACCGTGGTCACTTCCCAGTTGTTTTTCCGGAATTGAATGGTCACCGGTGTTTCGTAAAACCGGATACTGACACCTGCGTCGAGGCACTTTTCTTCCGCCAGCATGGCGTATAATTGTCCATTCACCCGGACCTGATGCCGCCAGTGCTGCCGGCCGTGCGGAATGGAGACATTCGGCAGCGGGTCATCGTTCATTGCAACAGCTTCCTGTACCAATTCCCAGCCTATCCCACCGATCACCTGTTTGCCCCAGGCAAAAAAGATCCCCGGAAAATTAACCCCGCCGGTGGTGGTGACCCCACCCAGTTGGCTGCCGTTTTCCACCAGAATCGTTTTCCGGCCCGCTCTCCCTGCCTGAATAGCCGCAATCACACCGGCTGTTCCTCCGCCTACTACCAGAATATCGGTCTGCAAGGTTTGTCTGACTATTTTGTACGGCTCCTGCAAGCGCTCCCCTTTCGAAAGTGCGGGAGCGGTAATACCCAGTGAAATTGTTCCTAATGTGGCCAGCGCCGATCTTCTTTTCATTTTATTCAATTTTTTATAGGTGTTGGGTAATAGGTATTAGGTGTTAGGTTTTAGGTATTAGGTAATAGGTGTTAGGTAATGGGTAATGGGTTTATAGCATTTGCTTCTATAAAATTTTTAACTATCTTATTATCAACACCTTAAATACCAGTCAATTCCTACTCCAATCGCCAACACCTTATCCCTGAAACCTTATCCCTAACACCTAACTGCTAAAACCTAAAACCTAATCGCTAACACCTAAAACCCAGCCCCCGTTCAATAGCCCGGATTCTGATCCGCTTCCGGGTTCAGCCCTTTGTTATAATTCATTTCAGACAAGGGAATCGGCCACAGCAAGTGTTTTGCCGCTACGGTTTTACCCTTCCCTGCCAGAATCAGTTCGTTCACCTTTTCCAGCCGCTTTAATTCATGCCACCGCTTCCCTTCGTACAGGAATTCGTATCCGCGTTCTTTAACAATCAGGTCTATAAACCCTGTTACTGTAAGGCCGGCAGCATCGTAATCTACTTCGGAAGGGGCATCCGGAGCGAATCCGTAAGCCCTTCTTCTTACGTTATTCAAGGCTTCCAGCGCATCTGCACTGACCGCATTTTCCGATCTGGCGGCGGCTTCCGCGTAAATCAGCAGTAAGTCGGCATACCGGTAGACCGGCTGGTCATTCCCCGCACCGCTTTGACTGATTGCATTCGGGTCCACATATTTCGAGCTTACAAGGGTATTCGGTCCCAATCCAAAATCGATGTTGTCCCATAGTTTTTTACGCAAGTCGCCTTCGTCCCAGTTGACATAATTCGGATTTGTTTTATCGCCATGCACGGCGTACGCCCCATCATAACTAAACAGATCTGTACTAGGATGGTTCGAAATCCATAAAATATAATTCCCCTGTCCATCCAGCCGGGAATACTTGAAGTAAAAGATCTCCTCTGTTGTCGTGAGAATTTCCGGTCCGAAGAGGTTGTACTGGAAATCCGTTTTACTGGCCACCTGCACTAACTTGTATTTACCCGATTGCATCACTTCCCTGGCGCGGGCAGCTGCTTCCGGATATTTCTTCAATTCGAGGTAGACATCGGCCAGAAACGTTTTAGCCGCCCACCTGCTTGGTCTTCCAATTGCCGAGGGCGTATCCGGCAGGTTCATTTCCGCATCTAACAAATCACTTTCTATCAATGCATACACATCGTCTACCGAACTCTTGGCCAGGTCTTTTTCGGCCATGTTATTTTCGGTTCTCAGGGGAATAGCCCCCCAGTTCCGGACCAGGTGAAAATTGCAGAATGCTCTCAGGAACTTCGCCTCGGCTACATATTTTTTCACATCAGCCTCTGAGATAGCCGATCCTTTAGGCGCATTGGAAACAACCAGGTTTGCATTTCTGATCGCCAGGTAGAAACCGTTCCAGAACCCGCCTACCCGCGTGATATTGGCATCATTCAACCCCTGGTACTGGCTCAGCGGATCCCAACTGCCCCGTCCGTACATCCAGTCTGACTGGCACTCCAGCGTAGCCACATAGTTGGCAAACGTATTGATACGCAGCGGCGTATAGATCGCATTGACGGCAGCTTCTACTTCTTCTGCTGTATTATAAAATACCTCCACGGCTACCGATTTCGGAGCTTCCTCCAGCATTTCGTCACAGGCGGTCACGAACAACACCACCAGCATAATGACCGGCCATTGGAGGTAACTGACGAGATTTATATTTTTGATTTTCATACTATTAAGCGCTTAATTGATTGCTAACCCTTTTCCTAAAACCCTACCCTGAGACCAAACGTGACCGATTTTGCCGCCGGGTAACTACTGTGATCCAGCCTGAAATTCGTTTCAGGGTCCCACCAGGAGTACTTGGTGAAGGTCAGCAGGTTCTGCCCGCTGACATAGAGCTGTAAATTCCGCAGTTGCTGTATCCCAAGCCGCTGTGTCGGTAAATTATAGGCCAGCATGATATTTTTCAATCTCAGATAAGAACCGTCTTCTATAAAACGGTCGGATACCCTGACGGGTGTCCGGAGACTGATCCGCGGGTATTTTGCATCCGGGTTTTCGGGAGTCCAGTGGTCATAAAAAACCGACTTGGGCATGTTCAGACCAAAGCCGTAGTCCATCGTATTGGTAATAGCGCTGGCATTGAAAATATCATTCCCCTGCGATCCCTGGAAGAAAATATTCAATTCAAAGTTCTTGAAGGTCATGGTTGAGTTCAACCCGTAGAGAAAATCCGGATTGGCATCCCCGATATAGGTTTTATCGCTTTGGGAGATGCTTCCGTCTTCGTTCAGGTCCTTGAAAACAATATTTCCCAAATCATCGTAACCGTCTTCGAGATACCCCCAGAACTGTCCGATCGGTCGGCCCTCCCGGAGAATACCGGTTGCATCATTAATGATAATTACCCCCACATTGTCTCTCAGGATATCCTCTCCATCATACAGACTGACCACTTTATTCCGGTTGAAGGAGATGTTCCCGTTGATATTCCAGGTAAAAGCACCTTTGAGAATACCGGCATCCAGGCCCAGTTCAACTCCGCTGTTCCTGACCTTACCGACATTCTGGGTAGTCCTCGAATACCCCAGGGAGGTAGGAAGCAGGACCGTACTCAACAAATCGTGCGTATTTTTCACGTAGTAATCAGCTGTCAGGAACAGGCGGTTCGCCCATACCCCCAGGTCTATCCCGATATCAAACTGCGCGGTGGTTTCCCATTTCAACGAACCCGGAAGCACACCACCCGGCGCGAACGTGTTGGCATAGCCGTCGTTAAAAATAGTCCGGCCCGAGGTGAGTTGATTAAGTGTTGAATAAGGATCGATTCCGGGGCTTCCGGTGAGTCCCCAGCTCGAGCGTACTTTCAAGTCTGAAATCGTCGTGTTCTGCTTCAGGAAATCTTCGTTTGAAAGCCTCCAGGCGAGGGCAGCAGAAGGAAAATACCCCCATTTTAATCCCTCGCTGTACCGCGACGAGCCGTCCCGGCGCATGCTGATAGTGGCCAGGTACTTATCCCCGAAATTGTAATTCACCCGGCCCAGGTACGATGCCAGCACGGATTTGCTATAGCCCGACCCCGGTACATTCGGAGTGGCTGCAGCCCCCAGGTTGTAGGTTTCGAAGATATCACTCAGGAAACCCGATCCGCTGCCCGCTATGGAAGTGGAAAGAAAATCCTGGTAGGTGATTCCCACTACCGCTGATAAGTGGTGCTTTTCTCCAAAGCTCTTCGTATAGTTGAGCGTATTTTCATTCAGAAAGCTCGTAAACTGACCGGCCTCCACAACGGCCGCCCCCTGGGAGTTGAAAAACCCGGTAGTGGTGTACCTGTCCTCACGGTCGTCACGGTTTTCAATACCGCCCATTACCTTCAGTGTCAGGTCCTTTGTCAGGTTGTATTGCAGGTTCAGATTAGCCAGCACCACATTGGCCCGGATTTCATTGGATTGTTCGTTGATAAAATTAATCGGGTTCCGGATATCGGTAGCAATAAAAGGGTACGCCGTAGACAGTACCCTGTACGATCCGTCTTCGTTGAAGGGTGTCAGGGTTGGCGGGGCCGACATGGCCGCGTTGATCATGGAACTTCCCCGCGATCCGCCCCCGCTGTCCTTCCGTTTGGTTGTCAGGCGGGTGAGCGTGCTCGAAAAGTCTACACGAAATTTATCGCTCACTTTGTGTGCAATACTGGTTTGCAAGGAGTAGCGGTTATAATTACTGCCCTTTATGATCCCGCCCTGTCCAAAAGCACTTCCCGAAATGGAAAACTGCGTTTTGTCATTGCCGCCGTTGACATTTAACGAACTGGTCAGTATAGGCGCCTTCCGGAATACGAAATCCTGCCAGTCAAACCCTTCTCCGAAGCCATCGATAGCTGCCTGCGAAAAAAACGGCGTAATGTTGTCGTTCACCGCTTGCTCGTTATAAAACATCGCGTATTCTTTTGCATTCATCAGGTCCAGCTTTTTGATCAGTTTCTGAGAACTATAGCTGGTTTCAAAATCTACCACAGTCCGGCCGCTCTTTCCCCGTTTCGTAGTGATGATCACCACGCCGTTTGCGCCCCTGGAACCATAAATAGCGGTAGCGGATGCGTCCTTCAGAATTTCCACACTCTCTATATCGGCATTATTCAGCTGTGTAGGATTGCCGCTGACCGGAAAGCCGTCGATCACATACAAAGGTTCATTGGTCCCCTGAATGGAGTTACCTCCCCGTACCCGTACCGAAATGGCAGCGCCGGGCGCTCCCGAACTCTGACGGACATGCACGCCGGGCGCCCGTCCGGACAACGCCTGCAATACATTTGCATTCGGAAAGGCGTTGATTTCCCGGGCCTTAATCTGTGTCACGGAACCCGTCAGGTCACTTTTCTTAACCGTTCCGTACCCGATTACCACCACTTCTTCCAGCGCTTTCAGATCGGGCTGCAGCGAAACATTCAAAATGCTGCGATTCCCGGCACTCAGCTCCTGGTTAAGGTATCCTACAAATGAGAAGACCAGTACGGGTGAGCCCGAATCGGGTATGGTCAGCTCAAATTGTCCTTCACTGTCGGAGGTGGCCCCCCGCTGGGTCCCTTTCAGCAGAATGCTGACCCCCGGCAGCGCCACGCCGTTCTCATCGGTTACCCGTCCGCGGATCTCCCTTTCCATTCGCTGCAGCTCCTGTAGCCGCTGCTCCCTGTTGATCCGGTCCGGCCACCCCACCCGGTCGCGGACTTTCTTTTCCGGGATCAGCGGGACGACAGTCTCTTTAACAGCAGCGGGCGGCGCTTTCTTTTTCACGACAATCGTTTTGTCGATAATCGAATATTCCAGCGCTTGTCCGCTGAATAACTGGTCCAGTGTCTCGGTTAATGTCTGGTTCTTCACGCTCAATGATACTTTCTTACTCTGCCGGAGCAAGTCGGTCTGTATCCAGAATGCGTAACCCGACTGTTTTTCGATTTTATCCATCACTTTTTCCAGCGTCAGATGCTGCACTGAAAAACTGAGGCGTTGCGCATTTCCATTTGCATAAAGATGCAGGCAGGAAATTAACAGCAGCAAGGAAACAACGTTTATCCTCATAATGATTTTTCTCTGCACTGAAGGCGCCGGAAGACACTGTCTAAAGGTTTCTGTCCACCTGTTACACTGCCTGCCTTTTCGCAGCACCTGCAATAGGTAAATGGTAAAATATTCCATACTTTTGTTAAGGTTGGATGAGTGAAAATATGAATACGAAGCATGTTTTATTTCTCCCGTTCGGGAAAATACAGGATTCCAACTTGCAACCGGGAGTGGTCCTAACACTTCCGGTTTTTTATTGAAATGCTGTTGTCGGCTACCAACCTGGTCGGCTCCGACGCTGGCGTTAGGAGCTGATCAGAATTTTCTTTCCTTCTATTTTAAAGTTTACACCACTGGTTTTAAGAACATTAAATAAGTGAGACACAGGCACTTCCCGGGACATTTTTCCACGAAAACGTTCTTCAGGCACCTTTCCATGAAACTCTACTTCCACGTCGTACCATCGGGAAACCTGTCGCATAATGGTCGGTAAATCCATATTCGTAAATTGAAAATTTCCGTTTTTCCAGGCTACCGTCGCATCCGTGTCAACCGTTTCTACCTGCAGCTCGGCATCGCCTGCCGCAATGGGCAAGGATGCCTGTTGTCCCGGCAGTAAGGTAACTTCCCGGGTATCAGGGACCGGCTTCTTCTCTCTTTCGTCTACACGGAACACTTTCACGCGTCCTTCCAGCAGGGTGGTGGTGATTTTCCCCTCATCCGCATACCCATTTACATTGAAATGAGTGCCGACCACCACTATTGCCTGCTTGCCGGAAATCACCCGGAAAGGCGTCTTTTTATTACCGGCTTCTGTTACCTCAAAATAAGCCTCTCCTGTCAATTCCACTATCCTTTCGGCCGTGCCGAATTCGGTCGGGAACCGGAGTGACGATGCGGCATTGAGCCACACCTTGCTCCCGTCAGCCAATTGCAGATGATACTGCCCCCCACGGGGGGTTGTTACGGTGTTATACTGCCCTTTCAAGGATTGTGTCCCTTTTTCGGCTGCAGGCTTATAGGCGATACTTCCGTCGTCCGTTTTGAAGATCACGTAGTCCGACTGCCGTGCGATTTTGCCCCGCTGTACCTGATCCAGATCAATCTGCCGGCCATTTGCCAGCGTTAAAACCGCCTTGCTGCCGCCCGGCAGCAGGTCGTCTTCTGCAATCGCAACGGCCTCCGGTACGAGCGGCGCCTGCTGCCAGGCACGCCAGCCTATCGCCGCCCCTGCTACCACCACTATCGCCGCAGCATAACGGATGAAACGGTTGCCTATAAACGTGCCCTGAGCACGTCTATCCCGGGCGATTGTCTCACTTTCCTTCAGCACACGTTCCAGGGCCTGCTGACGGTCGCCCGCCGGATAGGCTTCCAGCGCCTCAAGCAGGAAACGCTCTTCCGTCAACCGCCTGAAAAGGGCCTGGTGCCTTGCATCCTGGGTCAGCCATTGCTCCAGGGCCTGACGATCCGCTTCGGATAGCGTCCCTTTAAGGTACCTGACGATCCGCTCTGCCTGGTCAAAATATTCCTGTTCGTTCTCCATCTTCTTTCTTTTCACCGTTAAGACACGCGAGAAACGAAAGTGGATAACAATTTGCAGAAAAAATAAAATAATGCCCCGTTCATTCATCCGGGCTATACGGGAAATCAAACTGATCCGACAAACGTCCGGCCGCCGTTACATGCTCCCGCCCGGATTGATAAAAATGAGCAGCCAGGCGAATAATTCAGGCGTCAGTTTGAGCCGGAGCAACTCCAGCGCACGCTGCTTCTGCTTTTTGACGGTGTTGACCGATATGCCCAGTTCGTCGGCGATCTCCTGGTTCTTTTTCCCTTCCAGGTAGCTCCTGATACTAATAATGCGGTACGTTTCCGGCAGCGACCAGAGTGCTTCCTGTATGGCGGCCAATACCTCCGACGTAATAATTGCGTCCATCACAGACTTCTCTTCCGGCTCTGTATCCCCCTGAGAACCGGCATAAGCATTCACCACTTTGAGGTGCCGTATGACATTGAGTGTGGCGTTTTTCACCGAAGTATAGAGAAATTTTTTGACCGCCGCCGGGTGGGAATCCACCTGATGGCGTTGTTGCCAGTAACTGATAAAAGCGTCTTGGGCGATGTCCTTCGCCTGGTCCTTGTCGTGCAGCATCTGAAAAGAAAAGTATACCAGGCGATCGTAAAATTCATCAAACAAAGCCGTTAGCCCCGCGTTCTCCAACGCGCTATCCTGTTTCTTCCTGAACACCTCCCCAAACAATCCCATGGCTGTCGTTTCTTTTTACCACAATTACAATGTACAAATTTTTGCAGAAAAAGTCTATTATTCAAGTAATAGGAGAAATTAATGCGTCCTGGGTGCTTGCGGGGAGTGGGCAATGGGCGGCGGGGGGGATTGCCGGGTGAGCGGAGTCGAACCCCCGGGTTCCTGGTTGCTGGTGCTGGATAATGTGGACCCGGCGGGGTGTTTTTGGGGAATGGGCAACGGGGAATAGGCGACGGGCAGGCGGGATTGCCGGGTGAGCGGAGTCGAACCCCCGGGTTGCTGGTTGCTGGCGCTGGGAAATGTGGACCCGGCGGGGTGTTTTTGGGGAATGGGTAACGGGGAATAGGCGACGGGCGGAGGGGGATTGCAGGGTGAGCGGAGTCGAACCCCCGGGTTCCTGGTTGCTGGTGCTGGATAATGTGGACCCGGCGGGGTGTTTTTGGGGAATGGGCAACGGGGAATAGGCGACGGGCGGGGAGATCGTCAACCGCTCCTGGAACTCACCAGGCAACGGGCAGCAGAAAACCGCCCGTTCCCCGTTCCCCAGACCCCGTTCCCAAAAACCGCCCATTCCCCGTTCCCCAGACCCTGGAAAAAAAACGGTCCAGATGATGCTCAGGTATTGTTACGGCCGGATAAATTATCCCAAACCAGCCCTGCAAGCAAGGCCGCGGCAGTTACGTACAAAAATGGTGGGATCGTCCAGTTTTGGAAATAGAATAATCCCAGGACAATCAGATTCCCGAACAATAGCAGCAACGATACTACTCTTACTACAGCCAGATATTCCTTTTTCATCTGAACAATTTGTTTTAGTTTATAGCTGGTAACCAGAATATTCCTTCAATATTAACGATTATGGCTCCGTATAAAAATAATTAAACCGACCTGATGGTGCGGTGTCTCCGCTCAGGTAAAAATCCATAATATCGCCCTGCTGCTGCATATTATCCTGCCATTTGAATTCGAAATTAAGAGCCCCTTCCCCCAGCAAGGCTCTGGGAATCCTGATTTCCATCTTATTGCCCGTGACCGCATAGTCAAGCTCGCCCACCTTTTTCCAGTTCCAGGCAGCAGTGGTTTTTTCCAGGATCGCCTTTTTGCCGGGCGTCAGCCGGTTGACCACAAAGTCGTATCCTTCCCACCCGGTATTTTTATCCCGGTCGCTGTTAATATACAATTGCATCCAGGCCGTATCCGGCTGGGTGATCGGAGCCGCTGTCTCCACATAAAAATAGACATGATCCTGATCGCGCGCCACCTTGCTGCTCACAATATCATTACGTCCGGTAGCATTGCGGTAATGAAAACTCCCCCACCCTTTATGGTCCCGGGGCCGGGTATTGCCTTTGTAGCTCAGAAATTCCGGCGTCACGCTTTCCCACTCTGCAAATGTTCCGTCGATTCCGACCGTAAGCGGCGCTGACACTTTCTGAGGAGCAGGCATCCCTTTGAACCGCCGGATATTGGCAACGAGCTGATAATAGTAATTGTCACCATGCCCGCCCTTCATCGGCTCGATGTCGCGGCTGTGTTCCTGGTCGAACTGATCCGGAAAGGCATTCGTCTGTTGCTGCCATACGTCGTACCGGCCTGCGATCCATTCGTTCCATCCGGTCACGAAAAGCAGTTCCGGATCAATTTCCAGTCCGCGGTCCCACTGTTCCTGGAAGTTATACCCGTTATTCACGGCGCCCTGCTCGGTGATGGGCCCCTTCTGATGCGTGTAGCTGCGCCCAAACGATAAAGGAGCGTTCATGGCGGTCAGTCCGCGCTCCTCATTCCAGTTTTGGGAAACCCCCACCGTCGCCTGTTCAAAGCCGCCATCCGGCTTTTTCACAAATCCATGCTGCGGATAAATTTCCAGCCAGCCCCAATGTTCCGGATGCTGCGGACCTTTGTTGTAAACCGGCTGCCCCGGCCGGAACGTAAAGAATTCCAGCAGCGCCTTTGTCAGCTGCGGATCGGCTGGTTTTCCTTTCAAATCCTGTGTAAACTCCTTGGATGCCATAATCAGCGGTTTCCCTTTCCAGTGAAACCACAAGTCCTTATACAATCCTGGCTGGTACAGATCGTGGTAAATCTCCCGGATGATCTCTTTGCCGCCTTCGGTTGTCCAGAAAGGAAGCATAAATGCAATTTGCGGGGTCCTGACGCCTTCTTTCCGGGCTTGTGTCCATACCTCGCACAATTTCATGTACGATTCCTTCCACGTCAGGTTGCCGTTGGTACAGTCAAACATCACCATATCGACACCGGCATCTGCCAGCATCTCTGCATGCCTGCGCAGCACCCATTCATCGGTATCCAGGTAATAGCCAAACAAAGGTTCCCCCCAGTACCAGGGAGTGTTTTCTTTTGGCCAGATCGGGTTGTTGTAATCGTCCACTGCTTTGGGATTACGGGCCAGGTACTCGGTCACGTTCAGCGGGGCGTTCTGACTCATGCGGCTTTGCCGGGTGTGCCAGGTCCAGTAAAACATCCCTACGAATTTATCTTTCCGTTGCGGGCCGGCCTCTTCAAATCCGGGAAGCGTCCTTCCGAGGGCATCCGTTGCGGTGCTGTTGGTATGCTGCTGCTGCGCAGCTGCAGTGAGCGCCAGTCCTCCGGCCAGGGCAAGGGCCATCGCTGTTTTTGCTAAATCAATACGGTGGTTATTCATCATTTATTTTTATAAAAAGAGGCCGTCTGAAAAGGTAAAAACTGTACTTTTTGTTATATCGAGCCTGCGGTTCGCCGATACCCTTCGACGGCCTCAGGGACCCCTTTGACAAGCTACCATTGCCCCTGCTCTTTCCCGTCTTCGACTGGGTCACGCTGACGGTGAAAGCGTGATGGCGGGTCTCAGACCCGCGGACAAACTACACAATTACGCAGGTCGTGAGACCTGCTATCACCCTCCGTCGTCAACGTGACCCGGTCATGAGACGAGGGAGAGCTGTGATTAAGGCAGTCGGGGACTACTTTCAGACAGCCGCTTCGCGTTTATTTTTCGCTGGCTATAAAATTAAATCTTCCTCCCGGCGCCACATCCCCGTTGAGGTACCAATCCAGCGGTTCGGTTTCATCCTGCATATTATCCGACCATTTGAACTCCAGGTTCAAAGGCTGCTTTTCCAGCCCCAGCTGTTTCCTGGACACCGTGATCATCAACCGGTTTCCCTCGACGCGATAGGCGACAACCCCTGTGTCCTTCCAGGCATTTCCCTGGTATTGCTGCAGGCGATTCCCGCCTGCAATCCGGTAATCATATCCTTTCCAGCCCGTTTCAAAATTCCTGTCGGTATCCAGGTACAGGTTCATCCAGTTGCCCCCGGTGTTTTCGGTGATGGCGGCGACTGTTTCCGCATAGAAGTAGAGGTTTGTCTTATCCCGGGCGACCTTCATTTTGTAAAAATCATTCCGTCCGGTGGTATTAGTATAGATCGTTTCGGGATCCACCGGCGCCCCCGGGTGATTGCGATGCGCTACCTCTCCGGTATAATCCGTATACTCGGGCTGTATCTTTTGCCAGTCGCCCCAGTTCTTAACGGTCCGGGCCGCATTCAACGGCCGGTTGGCCTCCACGCCTTTGTACCGACGGACATTTTCTACCAACTGCATATAATAATGATCGCGCAAACCGGCCGTCAGCGAAGGTTCGATATCCCGGCTGTATTCCGGACTCGCCTGATCGCAAAACCACGAATGTTCGGGATTATCATCACGACTCGGGAATTTCCCTGCAATCCATTCATTCCAGCCGGTCACATAGATATACGGCACATTCTGTTTAATCGCATAATCCCATTGCTCCTGCACATTGTACCCGTAAAAAATATCGGTTTCCGGATTCCCCATGGAGCCGTTGCGGTAGCTTCTCCCCCAGTTTTCCATATTCCCGTAGAACGCCGATCCGCCCATTCCGGCCGTAGGGTTGGGATGTTGGGCGACCGACACATTCACGATTTCCCGTTCTCCTTTTTGGTTGGTATACACATGCTGCGGACGCTGGAATTCAATCCATGGCCAGCCGTTCACTTTATGGACGCCCTCGTTCGGCCATTGTGACTCCCGGTAAGTAAAGAAATCTTCATAGTCTTTCCCCGCTGATTCTTTCGTAATGCCGATTATCAGGGGCTTTCCGTCCATTTTGTACCAGGTTTCGGGATAATAGTGGGGGGCTCCCGGCTTGTAAAAATTGTTATAAACCGTCTGCATGGTGGCGCCCGAACGGGTATTGGTATAGAACACAATTTTAGGCGCTTTCTTTCCCTGGGCATTTACAGCCATCATGGCCCGCATCAGGGCGTCCGCCTGTTTCGGGTAGGTAGGGCCGTTGGTGGCATCAATGACCACGAAGTCGACACCCGCATCGGTCAGGAGCTGCATACTCCTCAGATGTACCCAATACTCGTCCCCCCGGTAATACCCGTAAATGGGTTGTCCCCAGTAGTACATGCCATAATTTCCTTTGCCATCCCCGCCCCAATGCGGGCTATGAAAGTTTTCAAAGGCTTCCGGATGATTTTTGTGAATTTCTGTCAGGTCCCAGGCCTTGGCCGGGGCATTTTCCTGCCACAGAAAGTAGAACATACCTACTTCCCGGTTATTCTTCGGGGAACCTACCTGATCGTTTTGGGAAAGTGTCCGTCCCAAATCATCGGTCCCCGCCACGGGCTGCGCCTGCAGGGCCGTGACGGTGAGTCCACCGAGGAGACTATACAAAAGGAGTCGCTTTTTATTTCTCATGAGCTTGAAAAGAGGTGTTGGGTGTTAGGTTTTAGGTATTAGGTGTTAGGTAATAGGTAATAGGTAATAGGTTTTAGGGAATGGGCGCTGACGAGTAGCTGAAATCTGATAGCTGAAATCCGATAGCCGATAGCCGATAGCTGAAATCCGATAGCCGATAGCTGAAAGCCGATAGCCGATAACTGATAGCCCACAGTCCAAAAAACACCGGCCAACAGTGCGTGATGAATCGTTGGCCGGTGCGTATAAATACCATCAGTGTTTACTCCTGCCAGCCGGGGTTCTGCCAGTTGACGCCGGAAAGTGCAAACATTTTGTTGACTTCGCCCTGGTCGATTGCGTACAACAGGTATTTGTCGGACGAGCAATCGCGGTCGGCGAACTTAAACCGGGTATAGGTAAGGTTGTCGCCGTCCTTCCGGATGCGCATTCCCGTCACAAACTTGTCGGTTTGGTTCAGGATTTTCCAGCGGCGGACATCGAAGAAACGGTGCTCTTCAAAGGCCAGTTCGATACGGCGCTCATTGCGGTACCTCTCCTCAAAAGCTTCTTTCGACAAGCCGGAGGCAATAGCAGGCATTGCCGCCCGGGCCCGTACGACATTCACTGCCTCCCGCGCCGATAGGGAACGTCCGCCATAGGTAACTGCCGCATCGGGTCCCACTGACTGGTTAGCCATCTCGGCAAAGTTCAGATAGAGTTCTGCCAGGCGGAACAACCGGATCGCGCCGTCACCTTCATTCGCTTCACCGGACTGCCAGTTATTAAACTTCCGCAGGTAGTAACCCGTACGCGTATTTTTACGGTTGGATTCCGAAATTTCTTCCGCACCTCCTACAAATGTTTCTACTTTTCTGCCGCTCGGCTGGTTCAGGAACCGCACGGCGCCATTGTAATAGATGGAGCCATAAAAGCGGGGGTCGCGCCCGGCGTACGGATCGCTTTCGTCATAGCCGGAAGCCGGGTTGATGATCGGCTTTGTCCGTGCGGCATCTTCATACCCCAGGATAGGCGCCTCGCCATTGGCCATTTCATAGGCATCCACCATATCCTGTGTCGGACAAGCTCCTGCCCGCTCCATCCCGGTATTGGACGGCAGTCCCGCCCATTTCCATACCGACATTTGTCCTCCCAGGTGCAAAATGGTTTCCTTATCCACGGACCGCTGGTCGTTGGAGTTCGTGAAGAAATACAACGCGTACGGGTTCTGTGCCGCCGAGGCAGCCGGCTGCACATCAAACAGCTTGTAGTCATGGTCCAGGCATTCGAACAGCGCCTGCGCAGTGATCTCCGTTGCCTGCTGCGCAGTAAAGGTACCGTCGTCCCACAACGGGCTCAATGCATACGTAATCGCCTGTGATTTGATAGCATACGCCACCGCCCTGGACATGATCCCGTATTGGTTGTCATAGATTTCCCAGGCGAAACCATTTCTGCCGCCGTCGTATGAAAGCGCTTTATCGCAATCGTCCAGAATAAACCGGACCACTTCGGAAAACGACGCTCTGGTGACTGTTGAAAAATCAGCGTTGATTTCAAACGGCTTGTCAAAAATAGGCACCCCTCCGTAGCGTTTGATCAATTGCAGGTAATACAAGGCACGTAAGGTATGCGCCTGCGCGGTCCAGGCCTTCTTTTCTTCTTCGGTAGCATAGGCAGTGGCCGTCGGGATACGCTCCAGGAAGACATTACACTTCCGGATTCCCGTGAACAAGCTCGACCAGGGACTCCCGTCCATGGAACCAAAGGCATAATTGGAGGCTGTAATATTCCCTCCGTACCAGGCGCTGTAGCGTGATCCTGCTGTGATGTCATCGGAATCCTGGGCTTCGTCGGTAAATGAAGCACGGTCCATATACGGCGCCGGTACGTACCCGTAGGCAGAGCTGAGATAGCCCCGGATCCGGTTATAATCACTGAATACATCGTCCATCGATATCCGGCCGTCAGAAGGCAGCTCCATTACGTCGTTACACGAAATCAGCATACCGGCAGCCAGGACGGAATAAAAAACGGATTTATAGTTTCTAAAAGTCATACTCCAAAAGTTTAAAAGGTCAATGTAACGCCCACATTATAAACACGGTATACCGGAATCCCCTGGAAACCACCCCCTTCAGGACCAAAATCGTCCGTCTTCATCTTATCCCAGGTAAGCAGATTTTGTCCGCTCAGCAATACCCGCATCTTATCGGCACGGATCAAACGGCTCACATGCTGCGGGACGGTATACCCGATCTCCATATTCTTCAACCGCAGGTACGCCAGGTTGTAGAGGAAGAAGTCGCTGGCGACATGATTAACGGTAGCCACGGTAGATAAAGCGGGGTAAAGGATTTCAGCGCCGCTCTCGTAGCGCTCCTGCGTCCAGGCATGCTGGTGCAGGGAACCGTATACGCCGTCACCGGCGGTTTCAAAAATACCGGTTCCGGTACGAATGTTCTCAAGACCGGCCATGCCCTGGAACAGGAAATTCAGATCAAATGATTTGTACCGTAAGCCGCCGTTGAAACCATAGGTGGTCCGGGGCAGGCTACCAGATCCCACGGGGGCGGTATCACGTTCATCGATCATGCCGTCACCATTCAGATCCTGGTATTTCAGGTCGCCCAGGCGGGGGGTTCCCATAGCATAATCCAACGGACTGCTGTTCAGTTCGGCTTCTGTATTGAAGAAGCCATTTCCATTGCTGTAGTCAACGAGGTAACCGAATTGCTGGCCCAACGCAAATCCTTCGGTCCGTAAACGATAGGTATTATCTTCGGTCCGGATGGATTCATTGATGCTGATCACTTTATTTTTATTTCCGGATACGTAAGCTCCGAGATTAAACTCCAGGTCTTTGCTGACCAGTTTGTCAATTCCGGCCGACAATTCAAATCCACTGTTCTCAAACTTACCGGAGTTAGTCTGCGGATAGTTCTGTAGCGGGATCCCCTGGAACGATGGGATCAACGCAAAGGCACTCACGACCATATTGTCCATCCGCTCTTTGTAGACGTCTATGGAAACGTTGATCACGTTAAACAATCCGAGGTCGGCGCCGAAGTTTTGCTTCTTCACCTTCTCTGCCTGCAGGAACGGGTTCCCGGTCAGGTTTTCATTTACCGTATACTGCAGGTAAGGGACACGGCCTCCGCCGGAAACAGTGATATTATCCAGGTAGGTGTAGCGTCCCAGTCCTCCCTGATCGGTAGCGGTAATACCGTATGATCCGCGGAGTTTCAGGTAGCTCAGCCCGTTATTGCCTTTCAGGAATTCTTCGTTCGATACCACCCAGGCCGCACCAATAGCGGGAGTAGAAGCAAAGCGGCTGGTTTTCGAATATTGCTCCGATCCCGATCTGCCCAGGTCCAGCTTCAGAAAATACTTGTCATCATAGCCATACGTAGCTTCCACGCCAAGGCTCACCCGGTTATAAGGCAGCAGCCACGGCGATCCGGTATCGGTCTTGGTCAGGTTCTGGTAAAAGAAATACCCCATTCCGGTCACACTGTGCTTTCCGAACGTCCGGGCGTAATCCAACGATGCCTTGTAGGACAAATGGTAATAATAAGAAGCTGATTTGCTATACGCCAGCGGTGTGTTCAGCTCCGATCCCTTTTTCTGGAAAATCAGCTGGTCCCGGTTGCTGGTCCGTACGTAGCGCTCGTAATCCTGTCCGGTCCGCAGGTGCCCTACCGAGTTGGTCTGGAAGACAAATTGCCCATTAGCCGACAATCCTTCGGTCAGGAAGCCCATATCCAGGTCCAGTCCGAACTGTGAGTTAATATTGGTCACCGTATGTTTATAGTAACCCGAGCGGTTGAGCATCCCGTAGGTAGGAGACGTAATCCGGTCGGTCGTCACCACTTGCAGGCTGGACTCGGTCGGGTTACCGGTATCAGGGTTAATCACTTCCGGCGTAAGCGGGCCGTTCAGGGTAGGCGGCAGCATCGCAATGCTCTGGTAGACTTCATTGACAGAAGAACCGGGTGTACGTTCCCGTTTAACATTTCCGCTTAACCGGACGTATCCGTTCAAACGGTTCGTCAGTTTCATATCCACGTTCGAGCGGAAATTCACCCATACATTGTTGCCATTGGGATCGTATTTCGGCTGATCGGTTTTAAAATTCCCTCCCTGGTGCATAAAGTTGATATTGGAAAAGAATTGCACGGCTTCATTCCCGCCCGTGAAATTCATACTGAAACGTTCCATCGCCGTCCGTTTTTTCACAAAGGTGTCATGCCAGTTATGGTTGGGATACAGCAGCGGATCGGAGCCATTCTGATACCCTTCCATTTGTTGCTGGGTATACCAGAAATAGTCGCCATTTCCATCATTGGCAGCCGCCTGGTTACGCAGTGCCGCATAGTCGTAGGAGCTATAGACAATCGGCTGGGTCGTGGCCTCCTGGACCGACTTATCGACACGGCCTGAAATCTGCAGCCCTCCTTTCACCCCTCTTTTGGTTTTAATCACCAGCAAGCCCTGCGATCCCTGAATACCGTAGATCGCCTGCGTAGACGCATCCTTCAGAAAGGTCACCGATTCAATCTCCGTAGGATTGATATACTCCAGTGTCTGTCCCACATTATAGGAAACCAGGATACCGTCAATCAGCGCCAGCGGACCGTTGCCGCGCGTGGAATTGACCCCTCTTGCAAAGAGATTGGTAGTAGCCCTTGACAATTCGGAGAACGATTCATTCGTGATCAGCCCGGGCAGCCTGCCGGGAAGGGTCTGGGTCAGGTTGGCAACCGGGGCACGCTCCAGTTCTTCACCCGTCACGACCGAAACCGCGCCGGTGAGTGCCTGACGGCGTTGGCTCGTATAGCCCAGGTCTACCATTTCATCCCTGAAATTGATATCCTTTTCCAACCGTATCGTATAGGTTTCATCGCTGTCGGCGGTTATCGCAACCACCGAATTCAGGTAGCCTCTGGCGGTAACAATCAGGGATTGACTGCCGTCCGTCACAGGGAGGACAAATTCTCCCTTACGATTGGTCAGCGCCTCATTATGACCATTGATGGTCGCTACCTTTATCGCAGACAAGTTCGCGTCGAAAGCATTCACGACCGTTCCTTTCACTGTAAAAGCCGGCTCATTCTGCGCGAGAAGTGAGACCACGCAGGGATTACCGATCAGGGCGATCAGCAAAACCAGCAAAATTCTAACGTTTATTTTTTTCATCGAATTTCTTTTTTAGAATGGACCCCTATTTACCAACCCGGATTCTGCCAGTTCTGTCCGGTAATCGCTGACAGCCTGCTGGCTTCTGCTAATGGCATCGGCACCCAGAGAAATTTATCCGTATAATTCTTACGTTCTTCTTCCCGAACTGTTCTCCGCTTGTAAGTAAAGGTACCATTAGCATTACGGGTGATTTCCATAGCCGTTACCCATTGATCGGTAGCAGCAAGGTCGCCACCGGGCTGCGTCCAGCGACGCAAGTCAAAATAGCGGTTTTCTTCCATCGCCAACTCCACTCTCCGCTCCTGTCTCACGCGCAGGATCACCTCTTTCTGGGTCAGGCCTGCCGGAAGCGCCGGCATATTTACCCGTGCACGGATTTCGTCGACCGCCGCGACCGCCTCTTCCAGATGGCCGGCCTCTGCCGCAGCTTCCGCAAAATTCAGGATGATCTCCCCTAAGCGGAACATTTTCCAGTTGGCCCCTCCAACCGTGTTATCGCCACCGCTGGTCGGGTGCAGGAATTTACGCTCGAAATAGCCGGTACGGGTAGCCCTGCGGACAGTTCCGTGGATACCCGTCTGCGGTTCTCCCGCCCAGGTAGCAATCACCCGGGTGCGGGTGCCGATCGGGGCCGGATAATTCTCTACGGATTCGGGCGCTTCGGCAAAATTCCAGCGTGCGTAGCGTTTGGAGCCGTTATAATAGATCGATGCATAAAACCGGGGATCCCGGTTGGCATAGGGATCATTCGGATCGTACAGCTTGTTATTGACGTTGTAATTGGGCTGCAGGTGCTTCTCGTCAAGATAAGGCTTTTCCAGATCCAGGATCGGCTCGCCATCAATCGTTTCATACGCATCTACCAGCTCCTGGCTGGGACAGGTTCCTGATTTGTAGCCATCCTGGGCTCCAATGCCGTCAATATTCCAGATATTGCCCTGATTGGTCCTGCTTTGAAACAGCGTTTCCTTGTCTGCAGGACTAGCGCTATAGGTCATTGTACGGGTGAAATACTCGTTGTATACCGCCGAATAGTAGTTATTATCCGGACCAAAGTACGAGACGTCCGACTGATAGGTCTGCTGCACATTGACGGCATTGTACAATTCGAAACCATTGTCCCGCAGGTTTTGCAGGGAAGTCTTGTTGACCTGGTAGGCTTCCTCCCACAAATTCTGTCCATTGTTGTTCAGCGGACTGGCTGCAAAAAGGATCATCTTCGATTTGATAGCCTCTGCCAGCGCTTTGTTAAGTCTTCCCGCTTCTCCGTCGGTTGTAATCCGCCAGGGCAATTGAGGCGTGTTAATAGCCACGTCACAATCTTCTATGATAAACCTCACGACATCGAGGTACGAAGCTTTCTCCAGCGTGGCGAAATCATCCGTAAAACTGAACGGTTCCCGCATGATAGGCAGTATCGGGCCAAACCATTTCAGCATTTCATGGTAATAATAGGCGCGCAGCAAGTGGGCTTCTGCCTTCCAGCGTGCACGATCCTGCTCGTTGATAACGGTTGCTGTGCCGATATTCTTGATAAACAAGCTGGTATTGCGGATTCCCTCCCAGTAGCGCGGCCAGTAATCGCCATTGCCATCTTCTGCGCTGATGTTGGTAATGGGATGATTGTCTGCAGAGGCGTTGCCATTGTACATCCTTCCCGCCATAATCCATGATTCGGCTTCCGCATCGGTATCCCATGCCTCATCGCTCCATACTACCGGTCCGCGACTCCAGAAAAAGTACCGGGTCCCTTTTACAGGCATATACGAATAACAGGAGTTGAGGAAGGCGGCCACCTTGTCATTGTCCTGGAATACTTCATCCAGGGTGATACGCCCGTCAGGCGCCATGTTCAGCACATCATTACAGGAACCCAGTGAAAAAGCCATCACCAGGGCCAGGCTCCATTTCTTATATAACTTCATCGATCGAATCTTTAAAATGTCAAATTAACTCCTACATTCACCGTCTTCGTCACAGGATATCCCAGAGAATCGGTGTTTTCAGGATCCAGGTGATCCATCCGCAGCTTATCCCAGGTCAGGAGGTTTTGCCCGCTCACATATACCCGCATGGTGCGTACACCCAGTCCCTGCAAGGCATTATCCGGCAGCTGGTAACTGATCTCTGCATTCCGCAACCGGGTATACGATTTATTCATGATAAAATAATCGTTGGCCCTGTGGTTGACATTGGCCTGCGTGCTAAGCGCGGGATAGGTGATTTCATCGCCATTTTCATAGCGCTCCTGCGTCCAGGCAGTACGGTGGTATCCGAAGTAGGTACCGCGTATGATGGTTTCATATACTCCCTGGTCGCCGTAATTGCTTGAGTACCGGCCCACTCCCTGGAAGAACGCCATCGCTCCGAAGCCCTTGTAATTCAGGCTCAGCGTCAAGCCGTAGGTAATTCCCGGGATACGGGAAAAGCCGATCTTGGTTATGTCTTTGTTATCAATTACCCCATCCTCGTTCAAATCCACATACTTGAAGTAGCCCAGTTTCGGGGTACCGAACGAGTAGGTGGTTGTTGCGAGGTAGTCATTCAGCTCCTGTTCGGTGTTGAAGTACCCGTTCCCGTTGCTGTAATCAATTTTATACCCGCGGTTGGTTGCCAACGGATACCCGGTCTGGGTATACCGGTCGACATAATCTTCCGAAAGCCGGGCTTCATCGATATACTTGACTATGTTTTCATTGACACCGTAATTTCCCCTGGCGGTAAAAATGAAATCCTTTGAGAATGCCTTGTTGTAGGTCATTTCGATCTCAAAACCTTTGTTGTCTACTTCACCCATATTGACCCGCGGAAGGTTGCCGATCGGCACCCCCTGTAAGGCAGGCACGAGTCCTCTGGAAATCAGGATCTGACTCCTGTTTTCGGTAAAATAATCAAACGACAGGCTCAGGTCGTTGAACAACCGCATGTCAATGGCGAAGTTCTTCTTAAGCGCCACTTCCCAGGTAATTTCCGGATTCCCCAATAACCCTTGTGCTACCCCGCGGCCCAGGCCTAAACTGCCCAGCGGTCCGCCGCCCATCGTAATGTTGTCCATATACAGGAAGCGGGCGTTCCCCATTTTATCGTTCCCTACTTTACCATAGGAAGCTCTCAGTTTCAGTTGGTCCAGCCAGGTTACTTCCTTTAAGAAATCTTCGTTGGAGATCACCCACCCGAGTGAAACAGCCGGGAAAAATCCAAAGCGCCTGGAAGGTGCAAATTGCTCGGATCCATTATAGCCCATATTGAATTCTGCCAGGTAACGGTCGTCATACGCGTACGTAAACCGCCCGGCAACCCCCAATACATTGAACGGGATTTCTCCGCCGGTCGACTCCCAGTAGTCACGCTGCCCCAGGAACATTGCGCCGACATCATGCCTGTCGCCGAACGTGCGGTTATAGTTAATGGATCCCTGCATGTTGATGTTATAACGGGAATCCGCTCCCTTCCCTAAACTCAGCAGACTCTCGTCGTTTCGTTTGATGGCATAGGCCAGTGTATTGGTGGCAGCGTTCACCTCGGCCAGGTAAAGCCGTTCGCTTTTCTGGCCCTGCATGGCTGTAGTAGCGCGGGAGTCATAGGAAACCATCCCTTTAACCGACAGCCCCGGGGTGACGAACTTGCCCAGGTCCAGTTCCATTCCAAACGTGGAGTTCAGGTTGGAACGAACCTCGTTCCGGTACCCCATCCGGTTAATAATTTCAAAAGCAGAACGGTCCATATATCCCGGATCCACTATTTCGCCCGGTTTCACCCCAAAACCATCGATCGTGGTAGGGCCGGGTGTAATCGGCAGAACGGTTTGCGCCTGGTAGAACATATCCCGCATCATCCAGTTGGTATCGTTGCCGTATAACCAGGCGGCAGGCATGTTGACCTGTTCGATGTAAGCCCCTATGTTAAGGAATGATTTCAAGAACGGCGTCATTTTATAGTCCAGGTTCGAACGGAAGCTGTAGCGGTCCATATAGGAAGAAGGATCATAACCCAGTACCGATTTGGGTTCTGTATTCAGGTTACCGCCCTGATGCAGATAAGTTCCGTTGACGAAATAGGAAATTTTATCGGTACCCCCTCTTGCTCCTACGTTGATACGGGTTTGCGGGGAATGCTTTTTGATAAACTCCCGGTAATAATCATGATCCGGATACATGTATTCCCGGATCGCCTTTTGCTGCGCATAATCCGGATCGTTAGGATTCAGTCCTGCCAGGGGATTTTCATAACGCGCCATTATCTCCTCCGTATACTGAATGGGAAGGTTATCGTTGGCCAGCGCCTCGTTCCGCAACCGCATATAATCCAGCGCATGCAACCGCTCAGGCTCGCGTGTCAGACTGGTGAAGGTTTGTTCCGCGGTCACATTGAACTCAGTTTTGGAATTGGTTCCTCTCTTGGTGGTAATGATTACAACCCCGTTCGCACCGCGCACCCCGAAGACAGCCGTTGCCGATGCGTCTTTCAGGATAGAAATCGATTCGACCTCATTCGGATCGATGGTCCGGATATTATCGCGGGGAACACCGTCGATCAGGATCAGGGGGGAAGAGGAGTTGGTCGTAGCCGCTCCTCTCAGGTACATGGTGGCGTCGTCCCGGCCCGGCTGGCCTCCCGCCGACTGCAATGAAATCAAGCCCGGAAGCTTTCCGGCCAGGGCTACGGCAAGACTGGAAGAAGAAGTCTGTTTAATCTCATCAGCCGTTACGGTAGAGACAGCCCCGGTGACAGAGACCCTTTTCTGCTCTCCAAAGCCCACTACTACAATCTCCTCCAGTGTTTTAGGATCTTCCTTCAATACAATATCCAGGGTAGTGCGATTCCCGATAACCACTTCCTGGCTTAAATACCCCACAAACGAGAAGACAAACACGGAAGTGCTGTTGTTGGCCTCCAGTGAGTAGTTACCGTCTAAATCGGTGGTCGTACCCCGTTGTGTTCCTTTCAAGAGAATGCTGACGCCCGGGAGGCCGTCGCCCCTTTCGTCTGTAACCCTCCCTTTCACATTCTGCACCAACGGGGCCTCTCCCAATTCTATTTCGCCGGAAGTCTCTGTAGCCGATGCCTTTTTCACGCCCTTAGGCGCCAATAGTATCCTTCCGGATACTTCCTGAAAAGAGATATCCAAGGGAGTCAGCAATTGCTCGAGGGCTACCGAAAGCTTTTGCCTGGAAACAGTCAGATCCACCTTCCGGTTTGCCTTTATTGTCCGTTGACTGTAGGCAAACTTTACGTGGGTTTGCTCTTCCATCTGCCTTAACACGTTCTTTAACTCCATTTGCTCGACATTCAGTGTGACGCTGCGGTCGAGCATTTCCTGCGACAGGCCGGTATGTGCAAAAGAGATTGCAGCAAACAAAACAGCCATCAGCATTTGGGCAAATGAAATTTTCATAAATAAGTACAATAAAGTACCAGATTTTAATTGTCGAATTTTCTGCATAATTTTGATCGTTTCGATTTGTTAGAATTGGAATGCAGCCCCCTTTTCCTTTAGCCTGACGGGGTTAAAGTAACTTGAAAAAGGGGAAGTCAGGGCCGGTTGTGGTGGAGCACAGCCGGCCTCCTTGTTTGGGAGGTACTATCAGGAGTTTTTTGTCATGGGCAACTGCTTAATAAATTGTTACGTTAAAGGTTTTAATACTTAATCATTTATAAAACACTGACTTTCAATCACATCCGTCACCATACAACAGGACGCACCTGCCTTTTATTTCATAGGTGATGGTCCCGATCGACTTACTGATCAGGTCCATCATCTCAGCAATAGCAAGTCCGTCGACATCACCGGTAAACGTACAGACATTCATTTCTTCGTTCAGCAGGATTACTTCTGTTCCAAAATTCTTTTCCAGTACGGTCTTGATTTCGGGTAAGCTTGCGTTATTAAAATGTAGTGAATAGGCGTCTGCTTTTTCAGGCGGAGATGTCAGGTTGGCTTCCTGCATGACCTCCGTCACCAGGTCTCCGCTTTGCTCGTTATAAGTAACCCGCTGGTTGGGGGTCAGTATAATCGTTTTCTTTTCGATGCCTTCCGGTGAAAGCGGCGCTGCTTCATCCTGCTCGTATACCGATACCTTGCCCGTCACCACTTCTACGTGCAGCGAATTGGCTGCCGGGTCCCTTTTGATCCAGAAACTTGTACCCAGCACGTGTGTTACGAGTTTTCCGTGGTAAACAAAAAAGGGCCGGCCTTCCTGGCGTGCTATCTCAAAAAATGCATCGCCTTGCAGCCGAACTTCCCGTTTGTCCGGATTAAGCGCTTTCGGGTACGATACGCTGCTGTGCGGAAGCAGTGTGATTTTGCTCCCGTCTTCCAGTTCCACCAGCGTGACACCATCTGTCCGGTTCTCCCTGATCACCCAGCCTTGCTGTCCCGGCAATAATGCCCGGAGCAGGGTTACCGGTTTATCCAGGTAACCGGGGGCCTGCTGCAAGTACATCCCTGCTACCAATGCGATAACCAGCAGCACTGCCGCAGCCATTGCCGAATACAGTCGCCAGCTACCGTCCGGTCGGCTGTTTCTTTTCTTCGCTGCCGCCATGTTGCCCCGGACCACCTGCCAGATCGCTTTCTCAAGCAGCTCCTTTTCTTCGTCAGAGACTGACACTTCCGAAACACTATTGAGTTCCGAAAACCAGTTTTCAATTTTCCGGACCTCTTCCGCAGAACAGTTTCCCTGTTTGTATCGTAAAAGTAATTCCTGGAATTCCTCCGTAGTCATAATTTAATATTGCCGCTTGCACAGCATTTTACCTACTGTACTCTATAAGCCGGTTAACGGGGGCATATCCCTAAAGCTTTTTAAAGAAAATTTGAATAATTATATTCATCGTCGTCATTATCGTCGTCACTGTCATTATTATTATCGTCGTCGCCATCATCATCTCGCCATCATCGTTATTATTATCGTCGTCATCATCCTCACCATCATTATTATTATCGTCGTCGCCATCATCATCTCGCCATCATCGTTATTATTATCGTCGTCATCATCATCATCTCGCCATCATCATTATTATTATCGTCGTAGTCACCATCATCATCTCGCCATCATCGTTATTATCGTCGTCGTCACCATCATCATCTCGCCACCATCATTATTATATCATCCCCATCATCATTATCCTCACCATCATCTCCCCGGGCTTCACCCGGGGCTGGGAGATTACGCCCTTTCAGGGCTTGAGGGAGCGCGGGTAGGCGAGGCCTCTTCCGTTCGATAGTTTGCTGATGCTGTGATTGGGAAATGCCGCCTCTTCGGCTTTGGGGTGGGACGGAGAATGTCCTTCCATGACGTGCCGGTCTAAGTACGTGGCGGTTTTGGTACGTGCCGGTCCCAAAGTGGTCTGTGGAGACACAGACCACGGAGACACAGACCACGGAACTACAAGAAAAAAAATCCGATAAGCGCCAGAAGGGAGATGAGGTGTTCTTTCAGAGAACCCCTCATAAATTTGGTGGCTTTGGTTAAATGATACTCCACTGCTTTCTCCGAAACTCCCAGATGCTTGGCAATCCGGGCTACCGGCCAGTGGTCCATCCGGCTGAGCTGAAAAACCTCGCGGGTCTTTTCCGGCAATTGCCCGATACTGGAATCCAGATTCTTCTGCAGATCCTGCAATAAGACGGTGTTTTCGGTGCAGACACTTTCATAGGCCGAAAAGGAAAGCTGGTACTTCTTGTATCCTTCCCGAACGACGTGGGCGCGGATATGATCGATGATCTCGTAACGCATGGCGCTGAACAGGTAGGCGTCGACCTTCACAATGCGGGTAGTTTCCCGGTCTCTCCAGAGTTTGGTGAAAATATCCTGCACCAGCTCCTCGGCAATCTCCCGGTTCTGGAGCTTCCGGTAGGCCAGTAAAAACAAGGGATACCAGTACTCCTTATAAATAAAGGTAAAAGCCGCCTCATCCCCCCCTTTCAAGGCAGCAATAAGCTCTTCCGAATCCTTCTTCCAGTGCTGCTGATACATTGTTTTACAGTTAATTTCTTAATTGGAATTTCCTTCTCTTTAAAATCTGTTCATCCCTCACCCGGTGGAAATTCCATTTTCCATACCAAACCGGTAACATTTCATACCACCGTGCCGATTCAGGCCCCTCTTCGTTTCGTATTCGCTAGGTACCCGGCAGCTTTTGCGCTTTTCCCGTTTCGGCCGCTTTGTAAATCGCTTCCACAATACGTATATCGCGCAGCCCTTCTTCACCCGGTACCAGCAAAGGGGTTCCATTTTTAATAGCGACTGCATCATCATCCATTTGCCGTGCCTGCTGATTTTCAAGCGGGAAGTCGATGGCGCCCAGCGTGCTGCTCCCCTTGTTCCGCCCATACGCCGAAAACGGCTCCATGGCCAGGCTGCCTTTATCATAGTTCACTTTCAGGTAATTGGCGTTGGCGCCGTGCCCGCCCATACAACTGGCGATGGCTCCTGACGGGAAGTGCAGCTGAAAAAGCATCATTTCATCCGCCTCATTAAAAATATCCGGACGGTTGACGATTGCCTGGGCAGTCACTGAAACAGGTTCTTCACCGGCCGCCAGCCGGGCCCCCTGCAAGGCATAAACTCCCATGTCGTACATCGAGCCGCCGCCTACCGCCTTTTGCATTTTCCAATGTCCTTTTCGCCCCTCGGTATAAGCAGCCGCACAACTGATATAGCGTACATTCCCCAATTGCCGTTCCCGCGCAATTTTCATAAATTCCTGCGTATTCGGGTCGTGCTGACAACGGTAGCCGATTGCCAGGCTCCTTTTATTTTCCCGGCATACCCGGATCATTTCTTCGCAATCCTTCGCATTCAGCGCCATCGGCTTTTCACAAAAAACATGTTTGCCGGCCCTGGCAGCCCGTATCACATATTCCTTATGCAGGGAAGGAGGCAATACGATGTAGACAATATCAATATCCGGATTATACGCTATACGGTCGAAATTCTGATAATTGTAACAATTCCCGTCTTTCAGCCGGTACTTCTTTTTCCAGGCTTCCGCTTTTGACGGCGTTCCCGTAACAATACCTGCCAGGTGGCAATGTTTTGTCAGCTGCAAAGCCGGGGCCAGCAGGTCTGTACTATAGTAGCCGAGTCCGACGAGCGCCACGCCCAGACTATCTTTTACCAGCCCCTCCGGCGTCCGGGGGGCTGCCCACACACTCGCGGTCACAAGGCTTGCACCGGTAACCAGAAAAGTCCGGCGGGATACAGCAAACGGATCATTGACTTTCATAGAACCAGACGTTTACAGAGAATTCTACAATTTATTATTGTAAAGCAAATATATTTTCGTTTACGCTACCAGCTGTCATGTTCTTTACTGTACACGACATTACTTCCTGAGATTTTTTAAGAAAGGGAGGGGGTCCTTGCATTTAGTCTTTAAAAATAACAATCTCTTTTCTTATAAAATAATTTTGCCTTCCTAAAATAGCGCCGTCTTAACAATTTCATAATCTAGTCACCCCTCCTGTTGGCTGCAGGTTCCGGTCTACTTTACTAACTTGCAGGCTTTACCAATTGTAGGCGATGTCTTTAAGTCCCAGAATCATTTCGTTCCTGCTGGCAGCAGCTATCTCTATGATCACGGTGGCGTTTCTGTCTTTTGTGGAAGGCAGTGATGCCGCTATCCTGTTTATCGGTGCGATCGCTTCGTTCATTCCTTCGTTCTTTCTCACCCTGTATGCCATTGAGGCCCTCGTGTTTAAGGAAATCAAAAAAATGCGGAGAACCATTCAGAAATTAAAACTGCGGGATTTCCCGGTTTCCAAAAAGTCGCTGCTGCAGGAAAACAACCCTATTAAGGCGATGAACGACGAAATCTTTGTGTATGTCGCCCGCAAGCAGAAGGAAATTGAAGAGCTTCGGAAAATGGAACAGTTTCGCCGGGAATTTCTCGCGGATGTCTCCCATGAGCTGAAAACTCCCGTATTCTCGGCTCAGGGCTTTATCCATACCCTGCTGGACGGCGCCATGAACGACGAAGCCGTCCGGGAACGCTTCCTGATAAAGGCCGCCAAGAACCTGGCACGCCTGGAAGCGCTCGTGAATGACTTGGTCAGCCTGTCGCAAATGGAATCAGGAGAAACTACGATGAATGTCGAGAAAATTGAGCTGAGTGCGATGGTCCGCGATATCTTTGAACGGCTGGAGCAACTTGCCGGCAGCCGGTCCATCTCCCTCCGGATAAAACCAGACCGCGAACAAGCCATTTTTGTAATGGCCGACCGGCAAAAAATCGACCAGGTGCTGGTGAACCTGACCAGCAACGCGATTAAATACAATAAGGAAGGCGGTAAAGTAATCGTATTGTTTGAGGAAGATAAAAAACACTTTACCGTTTCGGTACGCGATAACGGTCCGGGGATCTCGCAGGAGCACCTGTCGCGGGTTTTTGAGCGGTTTTACCGGGTAGACAAAAGCAGGTCCCGCGAATCGGGTGGCACAGGGTTGGGACTGGCCATCGTCAAACATATCCTGAATGCCCATAATTCCACGATCACTGTCATGTCAAAAGTCGGGAAAGGCACTAACTTTACCTTTAAGCTTCCCAAACCGCGAGTAGATCCCGAATGATCGGGACGACTTGCTCCCGTCCCGGCTAATCGCCCCGGTACCTTACGGCCATGCCCCGCATGCTGTAACCTTCATAATCCTTGGCCGTATAGTACTGGTAATTGACATTGACCAGGGCATCGGCTCCCAGCTTTTGGGCTTTCAGCACTAACTGGGCTGTCAGGAGACTTTTTGCTTCTGCATTAATACCCCGTTCGAGCATCCGCTTTTCATCTTTCGTCTGGGAAGCGCGCAACGCGTCTTCGCGGCTGATCTCCAGCCACTGAATTTCTGAGTAAGGACGTTCCGGCTCCTGGTTTTCATAAAATACATCCAGGGGATAGTTCACCTTGCTGCTGATAGGAATCACGCACCCCTGTAACAGCAATGCCAGGGCCAGTATCCGACCGGCTTTCAAAAGAGAAGGAAATGTTTCAGGTTCCATGGTAGTTCGTATACTGGTTGTCTTGTTACCTAACGCGGAACACTATTGTAAAGTGCCGGATCCGGCACAGAAATATCGGCTCAGGGAAATAAATGGCTGTCGGCTGTCAGCAATGGGGCCGTCGGCTATCGGCCAGCGCATTGTAGTTGGCCTCTTGTTCCGTACCCATCCGGCTAGGCTGAAAGCTGTGGGCTCAGTTCCTGGGTTCGACTACCGGGTTCGACTCCTGGGTTCGACACAGCTCACCCAACCACCCAACCACCCAACCACCCATCGTATTTTGTCCGACAGCTGATAGCCGAAAGCTGATAACCGAAAGCTGTGGGCTCAGCTCCCGGGTTCGACTCCTGGGTTCGACACAGCTCACCCAACCACCCAACCACCCATCGCATTTTGTCCGATAGCTGATAGCCGACAGCTGATTTCCGATCGCTGAAAGCTGAAAGCTGTGGGCTCAGTTCCCGGGTTCGACTCCTGGGTTCGACACAGCTCACCCAACCACCCAACCACCCATCGTATTCTGTCCGACAGCTGATAGCTGATAGCCGACAGCCGAAAGCTGATTGCTGCATCTCCTGCGGGAGGAGTATCCGGCGTTTAGGGCCGATTAAATCCGCACAAATTATTCCTCCCTTTTCCTCCGGGCTTTTACTTTGTGTATAATTGCATAAAAAATCATCGCTTTGGCAATACTGGACCAACTCCACCATATTCGTTTAAGTTTATCGGGAATTTATCCCGAACTGTTTCTGACTGTTTTTTTGCTGTCACTGCTGGTTATTGAATTGCTGCTGCGACAAATGGCTGACCGGGAGAAGGCTACCAACGGCTACCTGGCGTTTAACTGGCTGGGAGCAGGAGTAGCCCTGCTGCTCATGCTGAGTCAGTGGTCCGGCAGCAGGGGTTTCGTTTTTAACGGATTGCTGTTTATCGGTTCCAAAGCGGTATTTTACAAAATACTGATTATTGTCGCCTGGATTTTCACGCTTTTTCATTTAAAAAAACTGAAGTACCGGTTTCCTCCGGAGCTATATATCCTGTTGACCGGGGCCGTACTCGCCGCCTGTCTGTTATGTATGTCCGTTAACCTGCTGACGGTTTACCTGGGAATCGAACTATTATCGTTGACGTCTTATTTACTGGTAGCCCTTTCGCCTACCCCGAAAGCCTCGGAAGGCGGACTCAAATATTTGCTTTTCGGCACCGTGAGTTCGGCGGTCATGCTTTATGGCATTTCCTTTATTTACGGCCTTACCGGCACCCTCGATCTCAGCGACGAGACTATCCGGACCGCACTTTCGGCCAATGCTCCGCTGGTGACCTACCTGACCATGTTGCTGACGCTGGGAGGACTTTTCTTCAAATTATCGCTGGTCCCCTTCCACATTTGGACACCGGACGTTTATGAGGCCGCTCCCACCCCGATCATTTCCTTTTTATCGGTGGTTCCTAAAATTGCTGTCTTATTGGTGCTTATGCGGTTTGCCTATATTTTCCCCGATCCCGTGCTGCTCCTCCTCGGGGGGGTTGCCCTGCTGAGCATGACCGTCGGGAATGTGGCCGCATTGGGACAGCGGAACGCACGCCGGATGCTGGCCTATTCCACCATTTCCCAGGCGGGATACTTGCTGGTGGGAGTCGTCGCACTTTCTGCCACAGGGTTTGAAACGGCTACGTTCTATGTAACATCTTACCTGATCCTCAATATGACCGCCTTTTTCCTGGTAGACGTTTTCACGCCGCAAAGTGATACCGCCTTTTCGGGATTTCATGGAAAAGGCGCCCTGCTCCCGGTCGCCGGAGTAGCCATGACCGTCGTAATGGTGGCGCTGGCCGGATTCCCACCGACCATTGGCTTTACGGCCAAATGGCTGATTTTCACTTCGCTGTGGGAAAGCTACCAGCTACAGGGCGATACCTGGAGGCTTGTTTTACTGGCCGGGGGAATTCTCAACGCGGCGATTGCGATGGCCTATTATCTGAAAATCCCCTACTTGCTGTATTTTAAGCCAAAGCCGTCTGCAGCGCTTTCCCCCGATCGCTGGATGCCCGTTATTGCCGGTACACTCCTGCTGGTAATTATATGGATGTTCGTCCGACCGAGCTTGTTTCTGGATGTCATAGAAACACTTTAAGGTCGCTCCGGCCCTATTTTGCCGGCGGCGTGGTGGGCCTTACTTCCACCTTGCTGGGCAGCGTCCGTTCAGGCATCCGGATCAGGCCGACCACCAGTTGCCCGATATCCTCCGGCTGGATTTTCCAGGCATCCTTTTCCGAAGGCTGGTGATTATTGAAATGGGTCGCTACCGATCCCGGCATGATGGTAGTCACTTTTACCCCATAATTACGAATATCCAGCATCAGCGCCTGGGTAAATCCGACCAGGCCGAATTTACTGGCATTGTAGGCGGTTCCGGTGGCAAAGAAATTCGTTCCGGCAAGACTGGAGATGGTGATGAAATAGCCTTTGGTTTCCTTCAGTTCGTCCAGGACACTTTTGGCGGTGTTAAATACGCCGGTGAGGTTAATATCGATTGTTTCCTGCCATTGCTCAGCCGTAAGCTCGTGAAACGGTGCAAAATGGCCGACCCCGGCATTGGCAATGACATAGTCGAGCCGCCCCCACTTCACCAGGATGATATCGACCACGCGTTGCTGCGATTCCAGGTTACGGACATCCGACTCGACGCCGATGGCATACCCGTCTCGGATTTTATTGAGCTGCATGACGGCATCATCAATACTTTTCTGCGAGCGGCCTGTGATCGCAACCCGGATACCCTCACGGACCAACGCCTCCGCTACGCCGTATCCGATCCCTTTTGTTCCACCCGTAATGAGTGCTATTCTGTTTATATTGCTCATATTCGAAATTAGTTAGGATGATGTGTTAATTTACAACCAAAAATTGTAAAAACCCTCTCCGGGGGAAATTGCCCGGCGCCCCGGACCGCATCTGTATGCCTGCGGCACTTTTCCCGGTTACTTGTTACTTTGGTTTTTATCTGTTAATCTTGCGCTGTGGAATGGGGTTAGGTATTAGGTGTTAGGTGTTAGGTGTTAGGTGTTAGGTATTAGGTGTTAGGTTTTGGGTACTAGGTGTTAGGGCTGTTGCGTGTCTCACCTCCATAAAACGATCCGAAACCCCTCCCGTAAACTTATTTCCCAAATGAAAACAGGCTTATTTTTCGGCTCCTTCAACCCTATCCATATCGGCCATCTGATTATTGCCCAAACCATGGTGACGACAACCGATCTGGAGAAGGTTTGGTTTGTGGTGAGCCCCCAAAACCCGTTTAAAAAGAACAAGAGCCTCTTACACGAATTCGACCGGTTCGACCTGGTGGAAAGGGCTATTTCAGACAACCCGCTGCTGGCTGTTACCGACCTGGAATTTCACATGCCCCGTCCGAGCTACACGATCGATACCCTGGTCAGGATCCAGGAAAAATACCCGCAGCATCAGTTCCGGCTGATCATGGGAGAAGACAACCTGGTACAGTTTCCTAACTGGAAAAACCACGAAAAAATATTGGAATACACAGGCTTGTATGTCTACCCGAGACCCGGCACCCCAACCCATCGCTTTGGAAACCACCCGGCAGTCGCCTTTGTACCGGCCCCGCTGCTTGATATTTCGGCCACTTTTATCCGGCAGGCAATCCGTGACGGACGGTCGATACGCTACCTGGTGCCGGAGGTGGTGGAAGAGATGATCACCCGCAAGAAATTTTACCAATAGCCTGTATCAGGCCCACAATCGTTCCGGATAGGCGCCCGCAGCGTGAAGCCTGTTAAATTGCTGCTGCACCAACCCTTTATCTTCCGGATAGGTCACTCCGAACCAATCGGACTGGCTTCCGAAAACACGGCAGCTTCCCCGGCCCGATTGCATCACTTCGGAAATCACGGTCGGGATGTAGAACTCAGCCTTCGGATTCTCGAAATTATACCGGGCATACCCGGCAAACAGTTCCTGTGTGATCGGAAAAACCCCGGGCTTAAACCCCCAGAAATTCATGGAAACCAGGGTATCCCCCGATAGCTCCGTACGTTCGCCTCCTTCTTCATAATAGATCACCCCGTCTTCCTCAAAAATCTTGGTCCGCTCCACTACGGTCGACAAAAAACCGGCCTCATCCACCACACAAACGCCGCGGGATACGGTTCCGTTTTCTGACAAGGTACGCTTAAGCTGATACCCGATCATCGCATGGCCTGCCGGATCCTGGTCGGTCGACAAAAATCTCCCCATGGTTTCAAACGCCTGGTACCCGTAAAAATCGTCGGCATTGATTATGGCAAAAGGCGAATCGGTATGCTTCCAGGCGCAAAGCATGGCATGACCGGTTCCCCAGGGTTTGGTACGCTCCACCGGACCCAGCGCTGCCGGCACATACGAGTCCGTTCCCTGGATTGCAAAATCATAGTCAATTTTACCTTCCAATTTGGGGGCAAATGCTGCTGCTACAGCCTCTTTTATTTCTTCCCGTACGATAAAGACCACTTTACCAAACCCTGCTTTAATGGCATCATAAAGCGAGTAATCGATGATGGTTTCCCCGTTAGGGCCAAATTGATCGAGTTGTTTTACACCCCCGTACCGGCTGCCGATTCCCGCAGCCAGGATCAAAAGGGTGGGTTTAACTTCATTCATTTCAAGCTTTTGGTTCAAGTAACTTATTGTAGCTGCAAAGCAAACTAAAAAAAACGGAACCGAGGGCTTCCCGGGTAATATTAATATCAAATTTACCAGGAAAGAAACGTCCTCTCACCCGGAAAGTAATACCCGGAATCACCGGCTTACTGCACGACCATAAATAAGGAGCTCCCGAAAGGCGCCCGGGGAAGAAGCTTTTCCTCGACCCGGACAAGCGCGTACAGGACACGATTGATAAAGCCACCCGGGTCCTGTACATCCGATGCGGGTTTACGGTTATGATAGGCTCCATTGCGAATACGGAAACGCTGCCAGCTGCGAACTATATAGATCGGCAGCGACAGGCAAAACGGCCAGTAGGTCTGACACGCAATCTGCAATCCCGCCGCCTCGGTATACTTTCTGAAATCACGCGCTGTAAAGCGCCGGACACTCCCCACTGCGATATCATGGGTTCCGGAAAAAGCCTCAAAAGCATGAATATTGATCAGGATCCTGCCATTGGCCGTCAATCGCTTCCTGAAAGCCTGCAAGGCCCTGACAATTTCATCATCCGACAAAAAATACAGGGCGTCATTGCAACAGATCACATCGTAACGTTCTTCCGGCCGGAAGGCTTCCACCTTTCTAAGATCGCCGAAATGAACCTGCAGCCCTCTTTCAGCTGCTCTGGTAAGCGCATGGCCCGCATAGTCAAACCCGGTAAGCGCCGTATAGCCGTTCTCCTTCAGGAACGACATCAGCCCTCCCGTACCACAGGCTGCATCCAGGATATTCAGCGTTCCCGGCTGCCCGGCCTTCCGGACCTGACGCAGTACTTTTCCATGCAGGATGCGGTACCACCACAGGGTTTGCTCCACCGCGTACATCCGTTGGTATTCTTCCTCCTTATCAATCATTTTTCGGGTGGCTTTTGTACTTAATGACATATTGAGGCTGTCCGCTCTGATCGAGAAAGCCCTTCCCGATATATTCCCCCAATACACTCATCAGCGTGAACTGCAGCCCCCCTATAAAAAGCAGCATGGCCGTCACAACCTGCCATCCTTTGGGATCAGGCCCCTGTATCCATTGTACAAAAAGGTATACGAGCAATACGCTTCCCAATCCGAAAAGGGAAAGCCCTATGGGTATGAACACCCGGATCGGCAAGGTGGAATAGCAAAACAGGATATTCAGAAGTAATGAAATCAGCTTTTTCCAGGTATAATTGGAACGGCCTGCCTCCCGTTTCTGATGCTTTACATTCACCGTTCCGATATTCCGGGTGCAGCGGAACACAAGACCATCGATATAGGGATAAGGTCCCTTGTACCTGACGATTTCCGCAACCACTTCTCTCCGGATTAACTTAAAACTGGATAAATACAGCTTACGGGGTTTGTGAAGCAGGTAACTGGTGACCCAATTGACGACGCGGCTGCCCAGGTTACGGTAGAGGGCATGTTCTTTTTGATCATAATAGGTATAAACGACATCGTAACCTCCTTCATCGGCAGTATGAAGCAGCTTGATAATTTCCTCCGGAGGATTTTGAAAATCGTCGTCGATCATTACGCAGTACGCACCCGAAGCCTCGTTCAGACCGCACATTACGGCATTAAACTCTCCAAAATTACGCCTCAGCGAAATCAGTTTCACCCGCGTGTACTCCCGGACCAGTTGCCGGCAGGTCTGCTCCGAATCATCCCTGCTGCCGTCATTGACCAGCACAATTTCATACGACAACGCTTCAAGTGCCTTTTCAAGGCGTTCTACCAGCCCCCGGATGGTCCGCTGACCATTGTATACCGGAATAATCACAGAAAGTTTCATAGCGGCAATCAGTTTACTTCAAAAGTATTCACGGTGTTGATAATATGGGCTACCTCCCCGTCCGTCAGGAACGGATGCAGCGGCAGACTAACCACCTGCCGGTGGATTTCTGCTGTCACCGGCAGGTGCAGGTGATTAAGGCCGCTATAGGCCTGCTGCCTGTGAAAGGGCAGCGGATAATGGATATCTGCCTGAACGCCGTTCCGTTCCAGGTGGGCGACAAGCGCCTCCCTGCGCGGGTGACGCACCACAAACAAATGCCATGCGTCTTCCTGCAGCCGGTCGGCCGGCGGAAGGATCAGTTCTTTCAGGGAAATTTCCCGGAGGTAGCGGCCCGCTATGCGTCGCCTTACGGCATTCCCGGCCTCCAGGTACGGCAGTTTTACCGATAACACTGCTGCCTGTAGTTCATCCAGCCGGCTGTTTACGCCCTGGTACAAATTTTCGTACCGTTGACGGGATCCGTAATTCCGGAGTACAGCGACCTTTTCGGCCACTACCGGATCGGAAGTTGTGATGGCGCCGGCATCTCCCAGCGCACCCAGGTTTTTTGTCGGGTAGAAGCTAAACGCCGTTGCATCGGCGAGGCTCCCTACCTTCCTCCCCTTATACAAGGCGCCATGTGCCTGTGCAGCATCGGTAATAACCTTGAGCCGGTATCGCTCTGCAACCCGCAGAATCGGCTCCATTTCACAACTGCGGCCGTACAGGTCTACCGTAATAATCGCTTTCGTCCGGTCCGTCACAAGGGATTCCAGCTGTCCGGGGTCAAGCAGCATCGTACCCGGGTCCGGTTCCGCGGGTACGGGCACCAGGTTCAGGATACTGACCGGCAGGACGGAGGCGATATACGTATTAGCCGGAACAATCACCTCGCTTTTTTCCGGGAAATCGAATGCTTTCAGAATCAGGGTAATGGCATCCAGGCCATTGGCTACCCCCACGCAATAATGCGCGTCACAATAGGCCGCAAATGCCTGTTCGAATTGCCTGAGTTCCTCTCCATTGATGTACCAGCCCGACCGGACCACCCGCAACACAGCGGACTCGATCTCGGAAAGACAGTCGGAATTGACTTTACTTAAATCCAGAAACGGAATCATCGGGTCGCGGCCTGGTTCAGTTCGTACGGTTCGTCGATGTAGTCCTTCCGGTTATAAAACTCATTGGAAAGGACCAGCAGGATGGACTCTTCAGAAAAAGAATCCATAATATGCCAGTCTTTCGGCTCAAGGATCAGACAGGTAGCCGGATTATCCAAGAAGTAGTCGACCTCCGTTTCACCGTCGTTTGAGTATACGTGACAGCTCCCTTTGATGCATATCAATGCATTCCAGGTCACATGGTGCCGATGCCCGCCCCGTTGTTTGTCGCCTGCGCCATAAATGTAAAAAACCCGTCGGATGGGTCCCGGCATTAATTTTTCAAAAACTGTCAAATTTCCTGCTTCAGTATTGAACGTGTCTAGTTGTATAATTTTTGACATATCTCAAAAGATCAATAATCAAAGAATTAGCGGATGGGTTACAAGTGGTAGTGTCTCAGCGGACAAGTATACTAAAAAATTAAGAACTTTTAGAAGAAAAGGAGGTATTTCATTGCAGAATATTCCCGAAGACCCTGGTTTATAGGATGTATCAGTCAGTTGAACATATTCCACCCGTACAGATGATCCGCCAGCATCATAATTTTCAGGGGCAATGGTTCCAGCCATAGTATCCGGTTAAAGCCCATGTAAAATAACTGGGGATGTATGACGCAGAAAACAGCGGTAACGAATAAAAGCAGCTGCAAGGTCCTTTTATTGGTATACCGTATGAGTAAAAATACCGCGATAAACAAAAAAGGGAAACCGTAAGACAGCGCCCTGCTGATATCGTGTACAAATATGCCGGTCAGCAGCAATACCAGGAATCCGGCTGCCAGACACAGCAGCAACGCATAACGCCGGTATAAAAACAATACCAGTCCGGCGGCCAAGATCCAAAGCCAGGTTCCTTCGAAAGCCGTCCAGATACCTACTCCCAAGCCGTTGCGATGTTCGCTGCTGAACAGTACGGGGGTACCGATCGTGGAATACGTATGGTCAGGAAAATAATGGCTTCCCACGTAAAGCCGTATACTCATGTAAATTGCCCACACGACCCAGACGACCTTGTTTTCTCCGGAAAAAAAAGAACGGAACAACGCCCCCCAGCTGAAATCGTCGCGGGCAACGGCTCGCTGGACAGCCCACCACAGGAGAAGGTATCCTCCGGCTATGACGGCCCGTTCATCGGTAAAGAAAGCCGCTGCCAGCCACAGTCCTCTCCCGTAAGGATTTCTGCTTAACATTGCCGCCAGGAGACAGAAGTAGGCAATTCCGTCGCCGTAACCATGTATCTCCGCAAATGGCCAGCTACCGACAAAAATAGTGGCTAGACTTATGATGAAAAATGCAGCCGTTACCTTATCCGCCCCTGTTTCGTAAACGTACTTCCCTGCCTTGTACAAAAACAGTACGCCAAGTAACGATTGAAGTAGTACCATCAGCAGTACATTGTGTCCGGTCAGAAAGCTTAACAGCGGGAGCGTCCAGCGATAGATCATATTTTCTCTTCGCACATCGGCTGCAATATCCTGTGGATGCAGGAGGTCCTGTGCCTGCTGCTGAATAAAAACCCAGGCGTCCAGTTTCCCGCCATCCGGCGTTAAGTGCTGCCACAACAAGTGATAGGGCGGGAAGCCTATGAATAATGAAATTGCTATGGCCAAAAAAACGACTTGCCAGAGCCAGTACTTGGAGGAAAGTTTAGTGTCTACCCAGTCAATAAAGCCGCGGTAAAAGTCTTCCAGAATCATATCAAGAAAGTACGGTCATGAATACGACTTAAAGGTACACGCTTGACGGGAATTTCAAAATAAGATCCGGAAAAATATAAAATTTGATTGTTATAATCCTTTCATAGCTCTGGAGATTTTGTTGTCTTAACAACACCGAGCTGTCGGACCACTGGCTGCCGGCCATCGAGCTGTCCGACCACGGAGCTTCTCCGTTCATTTTTCTCCGACGTTTTTACCGCTGTGCTCACAGTGTTACTTTTTTCACGGTGTCAGCGCGGGAACCGAGGATTTTACCCCGCAAAAAAAACCGGAACTTCCGATGAAAATTCATCAAAGTTCCGCTTGGTACTCGCTACTGAGCAAATATCGAACCAATTTCTTGATGACCTAAAATCAGTATCGAGACTACTATTTGATTGTAAGCCACTTTTTATCTAAATAGGCAAAAACGGTGGTTAACTGTAATCTAGGAATTCGGCAATGATCTCGGATAAAACTCAGTGGGAGAAGAAACTAATTTGATCAATTGTCAGCTCTAAACTTTAAGCCGATTTGATGGGATAATTATGGCTATACATCACAATACAACTTCACAATTGACTGACTATTAGTTGATTGCATATTTTCTACAAAAGAATCCATCTTCGCCATACTTATAGGTAAAATAAAAAAAAACTAGAAAACGAAGCGGCAGAGAAAAAGGAGTTTTTCGAGATGCCCTTCACTCACCTCGGCTTTGGTTCGTCCCTTTTTCTCGGCTTTTGCAATGTAATGCGGGTAAACTCCTGCAAAAGACATTTTGTAAACTCGTTCTTTGTTTTTTGTCGTGCATCGTCATTATTCTGATTCAATCACTGGAACTTCTCACCTTTTGCAAGCATTTCAATAATTTCTTTCATACGTTTTTCTCTTGTCTCTTGTTTTTTTGCGGTCTGAAGGCGAAATCCAATAGAGAAAAGATTGGTCTTATTGAGGCTCATAAAAAACACTTCTGCTTTTTTATTTTTGCTAATTTCTTTTAAAAAGTCTTCAGGTATAGTCATTTTGCTAGGGGAATCGTATGCCTTTTCCCAATTACCGTTAGCTTTGGCTTTTTCAACAGCTATTAATCCTGCTGGTCTCATTCTTCCTTCATTTGTTAATCTTTCTACGTGTCCAATATTTACTTTAGACCAAATGCTTTTTTCTTTTCTGGGACAAAATTTTTGTAACCAAGATTGTTCGTCAAATGCTTGTTTTTGACCATCTATCCACCCATAGCAAAGAGCTACATCAAGAGCTTCTGCATAGCTAATAGTCTTTTTATTGGAATCTTTCTTGAATATTTTAATCCAAAGTCCATTTAAAGTATCATGGTTCTCTACGAGCCAAGTTTCAAATGTTTCAGCTGTTTCAAATTCTATTGTTGGAATTGCATTTTGTTTAGTCATATACTGTTGCTATTTTCGTTCTTTATGCCATTGCCGCTAACTTGTTTATAGGTCTGATGAAATCAGACATTATTCCTCTCCAAGGGGATCTGAATTTTCAAAGATCATCAAATGGGCTTTTGATTTGTTGCAGGCCCGAAAATAATCCCGCAACATTTCCAATATTTTCTGAGAGAGCGGT
>JBEBSD010000011.1:0-118379 GCA_040394475.1 Telluribacter humicola
CAGGACCCATACATTAAAAGTGTATTGCTCTACCAGCTGAGCTACGGAATCATTCATTTCAATTTTCAGAAACCACCTTTGTGATTTCACTGGTATTCAAATGGCAGCGGCCAACCGTTCAGACGTGACCCCGGCCAGGACCTATACATTAAAAGTGTCGGTCCGGCGTTCCGGTTGCTCTACCAGCTGAGCTACGGAATCTTTTGCGGGTGATTTAAACTGTTTCCCCTTCAGTTAAACGTCAAACAGCCGTCGTTTTTACCGCCTTTCTGTTCAACGTGGGTGCAAAAGTATAGGAAAAAGTTTAGACACCAAACTGCACCTTCAAAAAACTTTCAAAAAAGCCACATTTCCTTCTTTTATAAAAGCAGCTGTTGGAATAATACCAAAGAGCGGGATCCCGGGACGGGTTGGATCCGAAAACAATTTCGGACAACGCTAAAAGGCTTCCCCGGCAAATGTCAAAAAGCGGCTATACCTCCTTTTTTCTACTGAATTCTCCATTCCAGGGTACAACCTCCTGTTACATACTGCATATTTCATAAATTTGCAGTAATTTGTGACATAAATCAGCGGAGATCCTGGTGCAGACGGTAGTATGCCCGATCATCTTCTCCGCCACAATCCTAACAATTTCTATTCATGCAAAGAAGACAAGCCCTGAAAACCGTCGCCTTAACCATGGGCGGTATGCTGAGTTTGCCGGCCTGGGCAAATGCCTGGCGGCCGGAAACGGTGCGGCATACCGGCCTTCTGACTACGGATCAGAAGACAACCCTGGCTGCAGTCGTCGATACCATTATTCCCGAAACCGACACTCCCGGGGCAAAAGCACTGAACGTGGCCGACTTCCTGGAACGGATGGTTGCCGATTGCCAACCCGACGAAGACCATACATCCCTTAAAGACAGCCTGAATACCTTGAACGCTGAATCCGTTTCCAAAGATGGGAAACCCTTTGCTTCGCTGGATTCCGGACGGCGGCTGTCGCTGTTGAAATCCTGGGAGTCAGGGAGCGCTGCTCAGAAAAAGTTTTTCGGTCTGGCCAAAAACCTGACCATTCAGGGCTATATGAGCTCAGAATATGTCATGACCAACCTAACGCACTATGAACTGGTACCGGGGCGCTATCACGGATGCGTAGATCTGAAAACCAGTTAAGTTGCTCCCCTCACAATTGTTAACCTTAAATTCAATGAATAAGACAAACGGCGCTTTTGAAGCGATCCATTTTAATATAGACGGCGCAAAGCAGCATACCTACGATGCGATCGTCATTGGTTCCGGTATCAGCGGCGGCTGGTCGGCTAAAGAGCTTTCCGAAAAAGGGCTGAAAACACTCCTGCTGGAGAGAGGACGGAATGTTGAACATATCAAGGACTACCCGACTACCAATAAAATGCCCTGGGAGTTTGATCACCGGGAACGGATGCCGCTGGAGGTGATTAAAGAAAACCCCATCGTAAGCCGCTGTTATAACTTCAAAGAATCGGCCGCGCATTTTTTCGTAAAAGATAAAGAGCACCCCTATGTCCAGGAAAAGCCATTTGACTGGATCCGGGGCTACCAGGTGGGCGGAAAATCTTTGCTGTGGGCGCGCCAGACCCAGCGGTGGTCAAAATACGACTTCGAGGGCCCGGGACGGGATGGCTTTGCAGTGGAATGGCCGATTTCGTATGACGAGATCGCACCATGGTACAGTTACGTGGAGAAATTTGCCGGGATTTCCGGTAATAAAGACGGCCTGGAGGAACTGCCGGATGGCGAATTCCTGCCCCCTCACGACATGAGCTGTGTGGAAAAATACTTCAGTGAACAGGTGGCCCGTCACTATGACAAAAAGCGCCACGTCATTATAGGGCGCTGTGCCCATATTACCCAGCCGCAGCCCATCCACCTGCAACAAGGACGGGCGCAGTGCCAGCACCGGGTGATATGTGAGCGCGGCTGTCCGTTCGGGGGCTATTTCGCCAGCAATTCGACCACCATCCCCTGGGCCCTGAAAACAGGGAACCTTACCCTGCAGACCGATTCCGTCGTCCATTCCATTATTTATGACGATCAGAAAGGAAAAGTAACCGGCGTCAGGGTGATCGATGCCCATACACTTCAGGTAACCGAATATTATGCCCGGATTATTTTTGTCAATGCTGCTGCGCTCAATACGAACCTGATCCTGCTCAATTCCATTTCGAAGCGTTTTCCCAACGGACTGGGAAACGATAGCGGGTTGTTGGGGAAATATGTTGCCTTCCACAATTACCGGGCCGGGATAAGCGGACAATACGAGGGTTTCCTGGATAAAACTACCGACGGAAAAAGACCGAATGGCGGATACATTCCCCGCTTCCGGAATGTATTCAAACAGGAAACCGATTTCTTGAGAGGCTACGCAGCCGGCTTCGGAGCAAACCGCGGCGCTTCTAACGACCGGAGCGGCCTCGGAGAAGAGCTGAAGGAAGGCCTGTTTACCACCCGCTATGGAAACTGGAACGTGGGGTCGCACATGATGGGCGAAACAATCCCCAAGGAAAGTAATTTCGTTGCACTGGATTCCGACAAGAAGGATCCATTCGGGATTCCTCAATTGCGGATTTCGGTAGATTACGATGACAATGATGAAAAAATGGTGAAGGATTACCTGGAACAAATGACAGAAATGTTCACAAAAGCCGGGTTTACCAATATCCGTACCCGCGACGACCACCGCGCTCCGGGACTCGACATACACGAAATGGGGGGAGTCCGTATGGGTAAGGACCCCAAAACTTCTCTGCTGAACAAATGGAACCAGCTGCACCTGGCGCCCAATGTGTTTGTCACCGACGGCGCCTGCATGACCTCCACTGCCACTCAGAATCCCTCTCTTACATACATGGCATTTTCTGCGCGGTCAGCCGATTATGCGGTCAAACAACTGAAAAAGAAAAACCTCTGATTATCCGGAGCCCGATACCGTTTCCGGGCTCCGGACAACACTTTTCTGATCATCTCCGGCAAGAAGGACGAGTTGGTGTCTTTCGGGACGACCAATCGAGTTACATTAGTTCCAATCTGCCTTTTCAATCCTTCCCACCCCAATCATGCTATTTTTCCTGCGAAAAAATGAGGACCGTATAAGCAGGGAGCTGCAGGGTAGCGTGGACGGGTAATTGATCAAATTCTCCCTCCATTGTCTCCAGATCGTACGCAGGGTGGTTGGAAAAATCAGGATCATACAGGTTGCTGTCACTGTTGAACCGGAGAGACCACTTTCCGGCTCTCGGGAATCCGACCGTAAAATCATCACGGTTCTGCGCGGAAAAATTAAAAGCCGCCACTACACTATCTTTAGGCCCGCCCTCCTGCCAGCGATGCATGACCAGCACCTTGGCGTCGTCATCCTGCCGTATAACCCGCACATGCTGCCCTTGCAACCCTCCCGTCACCCCGTACCAGTTACGCCGGAGCAGGATCAGATCACGATGCAATGCCGCAAATCCGTTAAACTGCTCCAGCCGGCTCCAGTCGATCGGATCGGTATCCGAAAACCATTTATCCTCCAGCAGCGTCTGGCCCTGAAACAACATCGGGATACCCGGCGAGGTTACCGCCAACGCAACCCCGATACTGGCCCTTTTTTTCGAATACCAGTTGTCGACATCCCCATCCGAAATTTCCTGGGCAACCCGCTCGCGGCCATTCGCTACTTCGTCGTGGGATTCTGTATAAATAATCCGCTGGAAAGCATCGCCATTATACCGGTTCTGCACGACGTTTGCCAGCGCTGTTATGCTCCTGTTGGCGTCATCCGGTGTGATGATAGCCCCTCTGACCGTATGTACAAAATCGGCGTCCCATTGCGCGCCATAACCGAGTCCTCCGTTTTCAACGGCATCGGTCACGAATTCCAGGGAATGCATGTCTTCCGCTATCGTAATGCACCCGCCGAATTGCTCCCGGATGTCTGCATTGATCCACTGGATCAGTGTGATCCCTTCCACAATGTCATTTCCGGGATTGCCATCCGCCTTTACATTCCGGATATAAGGAACCATATCCATTCGCAAGCCGTCTGCCCGGTAATCACGCAGCCACATGAGCGCATTATCATGAATATACTGTCTAACCTCGTTACGGCCGTAATCAGGCCGGGTGTTCCCCCAGGGAGTTTCTGCTTTCCAGTCGTTGTAAAAATAAATTCCGCCGCCGTCGTTTTCCTGCCAGCCGTCAAATTGCCACAGGTCCATATCCGACGGGCCGAAGTGATTATACACCACATCCATGATTACCGCAATCCCCGCCTCATGCGCCGCTTTAACAAAATTTTTCAGCCCGTCCGGTCCGCCGTAATCGGACTCTATGGCAAACGGGTGCGCCGGATTATATCCCCAGGAACGCGAACCCGGAAATTCCGAACAGGGCATTATTTCCACGGCATTGATACCCAGCTCCTGCAGATAAGGCAGCTTTTCGATCGCTGTATAAAACGTACCGACCGATTCCTTACTTTTCGCATGAAAGGTACCGATGTGCATTTCATAAATCACTAATTCGTTCCACGAGGGAAGCTGGAAAACAGTATCCTGCCAGTCAAAGGCACCGGGGTCATACACCACACTGTTGCCGGCCGAATTTGTAAGCTGCAATGCATACGGATCGTTTCGAAAGAATTCCCCGAAAGGAGAACGTATATAATATTTATACTCGTCGCCTGCCTGGGAATGCGGGACGAATCCCCCCCAGTTACCGTTTTCCTCCTGCTGTAACGGACATGCCTCTTTATCCCATTCGTTGAAGCTCCCTGTTACGCTCACCCATTCCGCATGCGGAGCCCATACCCTGTAAAATACGCCATCCGGATGGCACACCGCACCCATTCCCTGGTAGGGATTATTATTCCGATCTTCCATATCCTTACAAAACGTTTAGCAAAGTATTCTTAAAAAGGCAAATTACAGAATTATAAATTATTACCGCAAAAACAGGGTTATTTCAAGGAGAAAGTAACGCTGAAAGCCGTTTTCCACTGCCCGGATCCACTGTTCCGGCGGACTGCTCCGGAAACGGGAGAAAATCAGGGCGACTTTATTTGTAATTAATCTAATTAGATACTTACCTTTGCAGCGTACATAAGCTTACCCCTGGCAATGCCTGAAGATTTTACGGAATCGGCTTCTTTTATAATCGATGAATGCAGCTTTAAGGAGCTGTATGAGCGCTATTGGGAAAAAGTCTATGCGGTTTGTTACAACAACATCCGCCAGGCAGAGGTGGCACAGGGCATGGTGCAGGATATTTACAGGTCACTCTGGGAAAGACGGGATTCGGTTGAAATCGTGCTTTCTCCGGAAAGGTACCTTATCCGGGCAGCCAAATTCAAGGTTTTTGAATACATCCGGAATAAAAAAAGCAGAAAGGAACACACCGAGAAGGCCCTTTGCGACTACTGCGACTATACACATTCCACCGAAAACGAGGTCATGTACAACAGCCTCAAAGGCCAGGTAGCCCGCGTGGTGAACGGTCTCCCTGAAAAGTGCCGCCACGTATTTACTATGAGCCGGGAGGAAGGTCTTACGAATAAAGAGATCGCCCGCACGCTCTCCATTACGGAACGGGCCGTGGAATACCACATTTCACGCGCAATAGGCGTCTTAAAGACGCAGCTGCACGAGTATCTTTCCTAAATTTTACCGGTGCATTTCGGTTCATTGTTTTTTATGCTACTTTTACTTGGAGGGGGCTTTAGGTGTTAGGCTTTAGGTGTTAGGTTTTAGGTGTTAGGTTTTAGGTGTTAGGTTTTAGGTGTTAGGTCTTAGGTTTGGGGTTTTAGGTCTTGGGTTTTAGGTTTGGGCTGGTGGCGAAAAAGTTAGGAGCATGCGCTTATGAAATTCTCATGAGTTACCTAGCGCCGGAAACCTAGCCGCTAACACCTGTTTATTGATACAGATGAGAATATCGAAAGAACTTTTGGAAAAATACCACCTCGGGAAATGTTCGGAAGAAGAGCGGCATCGGGTTGAGGAGTGGTTGTTTAACGATAGTTTTGACGAGCCTCTCGACCTCCCCGCAACAGAAGATAAGGCGGTACACCGGCAACAAATATGGGAAGGCATTCGGTCCGTTCTCCCCGATCACGCCGGCCGGCCGGAGAAACGACGACAGAAGGTCCTTTGGTTACAGGCAGCGGCTATTGTGCTGCTCACAATCCTGGGATGGTTTCTGTGGCAGATGCGCAATCCCGCTCTGATGATAATCGAGGCCAGTAACTTGTCTGAGCTGCACAACAAAACCATTAACTCAGGCTTGTATACGATGGCCTTAGGCCCGGGAAGCAATGTCCGGATTGACCCGACCAGCGAGACCATGGCGTTTTGCGGCTCATTGTCCTTTAGTCCAACCGAGGATATAACCATGAAGATTGTAGGAGAATGTCTTTCCGGAGCCGCACCGCAGGCGGTGATTGCCCTGAAGGGCGGCGCCAGCTATATTGCGTTCAGCTATCACGGTCCTGCAGAAAAAACCGAATTTGTCGTAGTCGAGCAAAATCAGCTGAGAACGCTTCCTCCCCTTATTCAGAAGCAATTGATCGCCCAATTTAAAATCTGATTTTCTTGAAACCGTTACTTCCCTTGCCTCGCCTTCTTCCACAGATCCTGGTCATCCTACTCATTGGGCTCCTTTCGGGCTGCAAGCCTTCCGCTCCCGGCGACACTCCTAAAAAATACAGTTTTCACCTGATGACCAAAGACGGCAGGGAATACCTGGTTCAGACCGATTCCCTGGAGCAAGGGCGCATCGACCCGCTTCAGGGGGCGCTGGTCATCCCGCCAAGGCATTTTTATAGCCTGATCGCAAAGGATGGTTATTATTACTACCTGGATGCTACAAAATCGGCCCTCATCAAATGCAGCCTCCGGGGACATACCTTCGCGCCTGTCGCCTCAGTCCCGTTAGAAGGCTTTTCAATGATTGAGAATTTCACCTGGCTCTCGCCCGATTCCCTGTTGCTGATCGGGTTTGACTTTGAGGCATCGATCACCCGCTTCGCAAGAGTCGACGTCAACCAATTGTCGGCCGAAGAAGGCCTGGTAGACATACCACCACCTTTTGGCCCCTTTAACTGGATGTCCATCGGATTTACCAAACTGAACCAAGACCGATTCCTGATCGGTTACACCTATCACAGCGCCCGGGAACCAGGCAGCTACTCGACCATCGACACCATCACCGTAGACGTACTGTCGTATCCCTCAATGAAATCCCTGGCAAGGTATAAAGACACCCGTTCTGCTTATCCCGGCGGTATCAATACACAGCAATCCTACAGTTTTACGGACGAAAAAGGGGATTTTTACTTTGTCGCCTGTCCCGGTATCATCGCCGGCAACAACCCGGACAAACCAACCGGAATCTTCAGGATACGCGACGGGGAGGAAAGGCCCGACCCGGGATACTTCTTTAACATATCGGCCTCTGAAATTGACAATCACGGATATGGCTTCTGGTACATCGGGAAAGGGAGGGCTATTATCCGTACGGAACGAAAAAAGCTGTACACCAGTATCCAGGACCATTATAAGGTCCCTCACTTCGATTTCTATGTGCTGAACCTGGAGCGCCAAACGACCACGCGGCTCGATCTGCCCCTCGACAAGGGCTCTTCCCGTCAATGCGTATTAGTCGAAGACGGTAACGTCTACATCACCGTCAACTCCGACACGGACGGCTGCTATGTCTGGCTATTGGATCCCGTAACCCTTTCGCTGAAAAAAGGATTGCAGTTTACCGGCGAAACCGACTACATCCTCCGCCTGGACCGCCTGTAGCCTTTCGTACAGGCAGCCGCTTCACTTTAGTTAGAAAATTTAAATTTTTTACCTGCAGCTTCTTCGGGAAGGAAGCCATTGTGCTACTCTATTACAGTGAGTACTACAAGAAACCCTATGCCGACCGGCAATACCCAAAAACCGATGCACAAAGAAAAAGCGGCAGACTGGATCATGCGGGCTAATTACGGGATTCATACCGGTCTGGTGTACGGCACCGCCACCAAGATCCTGTATTTTCTGGCAAGTCTTATTTGTCCAGTCTTCCCGTCACCGGCTTTATCGTAGGGTACCATCGGAAATAGGGCAAGAAAAAGGTACGATCCGATAGCAGAGATAACCTAAAGCCAACCGGCATTCCCCCGAAGTCCCGCGCCAACCTGTAAGATTTATGCCGTTTATCCGAACGGGCCAGGGTACTCCCGATCAATTCTGCTACCTTTGTGAACTTTGAAAGCGAATGAATCTATGAGTATTTTACAACAATTACAGCAGCGGAGCGGAGGCGGCTGCGAGCTTACCGGAGAAACGGAAAATCTTGTACTATATGAGGTGCCGCCTGCAGGAAAAGGAACTGCGGAGGATACCCTTTTAATTTCGAACAAAGCGCTGGCGCAAATTGAAGGCAGCGAACCGATTGACAGCAATTACTGGGAGCAACATCTGCCTGCCAGCATGTGGAGCGAAGTCCCTGCCGTACAGGTAATCGCCTGGCGCTTGCTGAACCGGCTGAAGAATGAAAGCTGGGCGGCGGATCAGCTGGACATGCTGTACCTGGACGATGAAAGGCTTGCCTGGGCTCGGAGCGGCGGGGAAGTGGCCGAAATCACTGAAGATGACGCTCATAAAGACGCCAACGGTGTGACGCTGGAAAACGGAGACGCGGTGGTGCTTACTAAATCGCTCGATGTAAAAGGTTCTGCGATCAACGCCAGAATAGGGACGGTCGTTAAAAATATCCGGCTTGTAGCTGCTAATACCGATCAGATAGAAGGAAAAATAGAGGGGCAGCAGATCGTGATTCTGACCAAATTCGTCAGAAAGCACAACGGATGAGCTGTTGACCGGATTGGGAAAGATCAATCACAAACCGGGAATCGGCCATTCAAAAGGAGCTTGCCATGCTGATGTACCTCTATATGTTTGTCGGCGATTATCAGCAGGCAAAGGTACAGGCGCCCATCCGGGTATAAACGATTGCGGCTCAGACGAGTTTCGTCTGAGCCGCTTTTTGTAGGGGTTGTCTATTGAATACTGAAAACAGGATTATCCCGGTTTTCATCCCTCTCACCGCCTACCCGTAGCTTCTTTAATCACCTTTAAATACTTCCCATCCGGATCTCCTTTGGTTGGGACCAGGTAACCGCCTTCACCGAGTTCATTCCAGGCATAAAGCAACATGATCCTTTCCCGGGTGGTATGGGTCGGGTTTTCGTCCATCCATTTGACGGCATCCTGCAAAAAGGCCTTGAATTGTGCTGGAGTATGATCGGGATAATACCATCCCTCTTTCTGGTTCAGTCCCTGAGGTCCTTCCCAGGGACGTTTGTCCCAGCCCACCGTTATTTCCGGAATGTAGGGCAACTCCGGAGTACCTTTCCAGTTCTTTTGATGGGCTTCTACCAGCTCCGAGTAAGGGTGCTCCTCCGTACCGGCTGCATAGCCGGGAACGATGTTGTAATGCGTCCGGTGCGTAAAACCTTTGACATCAGCCGATCCGCAGCCTGCTATCGACAATCCTTTCAGCCCATTTTGGGCGGCCACCTGCTGCATACCCGCCAGGCCTTCCTCTTCGATCCCCTTTGAATTAAACAGCACCACCAACGGCTTCCCTTCCACCGTCACATACTGCGGATCCTTGAAATACTCCATCCAGAACTCGGTGGCTTGCTTCCAGTTTTCCGTCCCTACAATCTCAGATCCCTGATGATTGGCGACCAGCAGACCGAACTTTACCCGGTGCTTGTTTTTGGCCTTCAGGTACAGGTTCATACTGGTATGTAACGAAAGATTTTGTATCACCTCCTTGTTGATCGGCCCTTTATTGTCTTTCCAGTACCAGCAGAACAAGAAGAAATCGACCCCGTTATCTGCGGCCAGGTCGATCTGTCTTTCCATGATTGCCAGGTCGTCGTCCCGCCATCCCCATACCGGCTCGCGGGAACCGAACTCCTCTACAAAGCGCCGGGTCAGGTGCGAAGGAGCATTTTTAGCCCAGGGCTCATCGGGATTGTCGGCGTGCTTATTCTTTCCTGCCCATCCGTCAAAGTAATAAACACCCACTTGTACTTTTCCATCACCGGAAAACTGTGCATAGGAAAAACAGCTTCCGATGAAAGCCATGATCACTAGTCCTGATAGTCGTTGATAGCCTTTTTTCATATGATTTATGAATTACGATTTACGAATTACGATTTTTGATAGCTGATAGCTGACAGCCACCCCCCATGGTCTGTGTCCCCACAGACCATTTTGGATACCAGCCGGAAGCACCCTCCCCAGCCGGAAGCGCCCTCCCCAGCCAGAAGCCCCCCCAGCCAAAAGCGCCCAGCCACCAACCGGAGGCGGAATGGCTTGTGAAGACACAGTCCAGGGCAAAAGACGTTTTAGGGTTGACACGAACCACCTATCTATTTTAAAAATAAGGATTCCGGCTTTAAAAATAAGGATTCCGGCACATGCCGTTGTGCCGGAATCCTGGTCATTACTATTTTGGCGATCAATTACCTGTCAACACAGGCTGGAACACCTCCAACGATACCCCGCGGTCTCTGATAACCAGCGTATCGGTGGCGGAATAATGCGTATCGCCATCAGTAAATTCATACGTCAGGTGAATAGCATCACGTTTTTTATTCCCCCATTCGTCGGCATCATCCATAAATTTCCCGGAACCGGTTACGGCATACGAGGCGCCCTCCGGACTCTGAACAACACAGTCGTTTCCGTTAAAGGTAAGCAGCATGCTAAAATTACCCGACAATCCGGTTGCACGGATCACCCCCTCTACTTTCACCTGGTTTCTGCCTGTAGTGATCAGGTTCCATACTTCATCATTTTCGATATACTGCTGACGGTACACCGTTTGCGATACCGCTCCTGAAGAATCAGTAAACGCGCTCCTGCCGCGATGAAAGTAATTTCCATGGTAAGGATTGATATACTTTACTGCAAACATTGTAAAATCCTTCGGCGCGATTTCCCAGTGGCTCACAATCCTGGAATCGGGCGCCGCAACCGCAGGCTTTCCGCTCAGCAGCGAATCCAGGTTGGTCACCTCCCGGATTCTGACCGGCAGTACATATCCCAGTTTAATCGCCAGCGTGTCGTCAAAAAAATCGTCGGTCAGCTGTACCGCTATGTTCCCGTTTACTTCACCGGCAGGAATAACAATCTGATCCGTTGAACTCAAGGTGTAGTACTTCGAAGGCAGCGCATAAATCGGCTGGTTGGTGGAACCGAAATTAACCCCCTCGCACAAGCTGTTATCTACCTCGATCTTAAAAATACGGTCGCGGGTATTCTGGTAAACCCCGCCCATCGCTGCCGATATCAGGAACTTATGATTATTATCGTTGCTGTTATCATAGATATAGTCACCCAGGATCAGCGTTCTCACGGGGTATTGATAAGGAAAGTACCCGGTAGTATACTCGAAATCCGGAAAGTCGTTTTTCTGGTTCTCACAGGAAATCAACCCGGATAGCAGCACAAGTAAGACTGATAGTTTCTTCATGTTAAAAAATAATATTGTTTGTATCCAATTGCTGTCAGACAACCTACCACCCTTTATTCTGGATCAGTGCATTGTATTTTACCACTTCTGTCTGAGGAACCGGTCCGTAATGCATGAAATTGTTGTTATACGCACGCTCCTCTACATTTACCACCGTATAGGTTCCCTGGTTAATATCGACGCCTTTGGCCGGTTCGGCAAGATTCTCTTTCCACCGACGGATATCCCAGAACCGGAATCCCTCAAAGCACAGTTCCAAACGCCTTTCGTTCCGGACCAGCTCCCGCATCGCTTCTTTGGTCGTCACAGCAGCCAGGTAACTATCCGGTTGCGCAATGCCTGCCCGTTTACGGATGGCTGCCAGTACTTCCCTGGCAGAGAAGCCCCATTGACCTGTTCCGTCCGGCCCCCATGCTTCATTTGCGGCTTCCGCGTAGTTCAGAAACAATTCCGTGTACCGCATATGCACCTCGTAATGTTTCTGAGTAGTTACCGAAACCGGGTTCAGATTCACTTCCTCCACCAATAACTTCTTGAGGTAGTATCCCGTACGCGTGGAAGTCTCGATCGAATCCTTCGCATTCACTCCCCCGCCGATACCGGTTGTAATGGTACTTCCCGAAACCGTATTGCCATTGTAGGCGATGTACAATTTCAACCGCGGATCGCGGTTAGCATACGGATTGCCCGGATCGTATCCGCTTTCCGTACTGGTAATGGGATACCCATTCGCAGCCGGGAAAGCGTCCACCAGATTTTGGGTGGGGTTGACATTCCCTTTTCCAAACAGCGAAGGAGGGAAATTCGCCATTTCCCGGGTATTGGAAGCCACCACAGCCCGTCTCCAGACAATTTCCTGTTGCTCAATCGGTGTCGCTGCAGAGACATTCAGCCGGTCGACCAGCGATTTGATATAAAACCGGTGCCCGTCCGGATCCAGCCCTGCTACTCCGCCGATTCCTTCCAGGGAAGCCCCGGCTGCATTCGCAGCTTGTTCCCATCTCGAAACATCGTCGCCGGTGTTAAACGCAGGACTGGCTGCCAGCAAGGCCACCCTCGCCCGAAGCGCTTTCACAAAGCGGCCGCTGATCCGTTGGTTGATTTCGTTTCCAAACACAATGTTGTAGTTAACGACGGCAACATTTTCGTAACCGGCAGGCAGCTGATCCGTACTGGATACATTCTGGTAATCCTCCATGGTCAGGTACTTCAGCGATTCGTCGATATCGGCATAAATCCGGGCCACTGACTGCTCGAAGGTCGCCCTGGGAATGTTGAAATTTGCATCCACTGTCAGGAATTCATCCAATACCGGGATGCCCAGCAACTGGCCGTCCGTACCCGGTCCGGCAACCGTCTGCAGCAAATGATACTGGAGCAGCGCCCGCAGTGCATAAGCCTCGCCCCGGAACCGTTTGATGTACATCTGGTTCATTTCCGGCACAGATCCTTTCCAGTTCACCGTATCGGTCAGCATCATAAACTGATTCAGCGTCTGGATCCCGGAAATACAAGTACTCCATCTGTTAACCGGGTTGAACATGGCCGACCACTGACCGGTTGCCATGCGAAGGTATTCACTCAATTTATCGTTGCTCACCGCATCATCCGTAGCCACCTCGTTAAAGGTCAGCGCATTGGTCGGGATACGGGTGTAGGCCGTCATCAGGACGCCTTCTGCATAAGAAGGATCGGCATAAATGCGGTCAATCGTACTGTGATTGTCATTCACCGGCTCAAACAATTCACAGGAAACCAGTGAACCGGCCAGCAGGAGCCATATGCTATGTTTAAATAATCTCATAGTAAGCTTTTTTTAAATCTAGAAGAACACATTTAACCCCACTGAAAACGACCGGAATTGTGGTTCAGTACCAATATTCAATTGCTTGAATTCCCGGTTTTTTGAAAGCATCAGCAAGTTAGAGGCATCCGCAAATACAGACAGCTCTCTCATGTTCAGCCTGTTGGTAAACACCGACGGGAAATTGTAGGTCAATTGCACCCTGTCGATTGTAAAATAGTTGTCGTTGTATAACCAGAATGTAGACGCGCGGTGATTGTTGGTATTGGCGACCGAACTCAACCGCGGGACTGTAGCAGTGGCTTTGGTTGCTTCGGTCCAGCGATTCAGCACAAAGGCGGAGTACTTGTCATTGCCGTCTACCCAGAAATAATTGTTGGACAGCATGCCATCAGCGCCGTTTCTTCCGTTACCGCGGGCAAACAGGCTCAGGTTTTTATACGAAACCCGGAGGTTCAACCCATAGGAAAAAGGAGCCTGGGAGCGTCCGATGCGTACCTCGTCATTGTCATCGATGATGCCGTCTCCGTTCTGATCCTTGTATTTGATATCACCTGGTCTGACCGTTCCGAAAGCCTGCAGCGCGTGGTTGCCAATTTCGTTCTGATCATTAAACAGCCCCTCCGCTACCAGGCCGTACCGTGCATCAACGGATTGTCCTGCCCGGTACCGGTAGGTTTCGGCATAGATTTCGTCTTTTTTCTTCACCTTTGAATCTGCATACAAGACATTAGCCCCGACAACAACTGTCACATCGCCGATTGCCTTCTGATACGACAGCCCTAATTCAAACCCTTTGTACCCATTGGAATCAAAGTTCTGATACGGGATGAAACTGGTATAATAGCTGGGGTAAATGGTTTGCGGGCGTGTGATCTGATCGGAATAAACGCTGGTAAAGAAATTGGCATCTACCGATAACTGGTTGTTAAACAACATACTCTGCAAGCCCACGTTTATCTCTTTCCGCTTTTCGAAAGCAAGGTTCGGGTTTCCGCCATTCGCCGGGATCACCCCTCCCCGCGAACGGGTCCCTTCGTACCAGGAGTAACTTCCTGAACCGGTATACCGCTCGTGGTAGTAATAAAACCCGTCGATACCGTAATCGGAATTCATAGAGCCGGCCGACAAACGTAATTTCAGATAATCCACGAAGGAAAGGGAACTCATAAATTCTTCACCGCTCAGCACCCAGGCGACCCCGAGAGACGGCGAAAAAGCAGTGCGGTTGCCATCCGGGAGTTTAACCGAATTTACATAGGCGCTGCTGAAGTCAACCATATACTTGTTTTTCAGCGCATAGGCGAGCCGCAGTCCCAGGTTGGTATTTTTGTTGCCCTGCAGGTCACCCTGTACTTTGTCGCTGGTCGCGAATCCCACTAAAGCGGCGGATACACGATGTACGTCGTTAAATGTACGGTTGTAATCCAGCATCCCGTAAAATCCAAGTCGCCTTCTGTAAGAAGCATTCCCTACGTTTTGCGTTCCGGAACGAACGTCTTCTCCGAACTGGGTTAGTTTCACGATCTTGTTGTCCTCCCAGGTCGGCTCATACACTGCGAACTGGTTACTGACGTATTGATCGTACAAGGTCAGGTAATCAAAGCTCAGGTTGGTATGAAACGCAAGGCCCTGGACCGACCGGCTCAGGTCAAAGTCAATCCGGTTGTTAAACGAAAAATTACGCTGAACATTCTGATATTTCCCCGCTGAATAACCCGCAGCGATCGGATTGGTCGGATAGGCCGCCGTTCCTCCCAGCAGGTATTTGCCGTCTACATCATTCTTACGTCCCAGTAAAACCTCATTTGCCGGATCTATCAGGGAAATAGGCAGCAAAGGGGCAAGCAGGTTCGGGCGCAGGGTTGCGGCGTCTTGCCAGAAATTCCCTTGGGGACTCTGGTTGTTATTCAGCACCACCACAGCATCCAGGGAGCTTTTGATCCATTGGTTGACTTTCAGGTCGATGTTCCCGCGGACGTTAAAATTATTGGTCTGCGCCTCCCGGCCATCGCCGAAATTAAACATGCTTCCTGTACGGCTCCAACCGATATTCGTATAATACGTTGCAACATCATTTCCTCCTGAAAACTCGGTCATAATCCTCGAAAAAGGCCGGGAGCTCCGGAGATAGTCCTTGGAATAGTAATCGATGCTGGGGTACCGGTAAGGATTTCCTGAACGGTAGTTTTCAATCAGGGAAGGAGCAAACTGAACACCCAGGCCATCGTTCAGGCGGGCTTCATTATAGAGTTCCATATAGTCTGCTGACGACAGGAACTCAGGTAAAGCAGTCGGCTTCGAAACGCCGTAATAGGCGTTGACGTTAATTTGCCGCTTAAAGGGCTTTCCGCGTTTTGTCGTTATCAAAACCACTCCGTTCACGGCATCGTTTCCGTACAGGATAGTTGAATTGATATCCTTCAATATCGAGATCTGCTCTACTTCCGCCAGGTTGATCGTGCTGATATCCCGCGGCAATCCGTCTACGATAAACAGGGCGCCGCCAATACCGCGGATATTCGATCCCCCCAACATTCCGGGAACCAACCCTGTCAGTGCCGACGTGATGCTTTGAGTATTATCAAACCGCCTGAGGGCATCCGGATCCAGTACGCTGACCGCATTCACGATATCCCCTTTCATGACCTTCCCGAAGGCAATCTGCACACCATCTCGTTCACCATACAGGAAGGTAGACTTCTGCAGCGTCAAGGTTTCCAACCCGCTGTAACCCTCCGGTCCGACGATCAACGATTCATAACCGGGGGCTTCGACAAGCAGATCCCCGATTTCCGGGGCCACCATGGTAAACCGGCCATTGGCATCGGTTCTGACCACGACTACCCCCTCATTTCCATAAACCAAGGCGCCATTAATGGGCTGCCCGTCCTGGTCGACAATCACCGCTTCGACCGTTTTATTGATTTGTTGCGCCTGTATGGCGGGATTTCCGAATCCTAACACACACCCAACAAAAAGCATTAAATATCTATATGTTTGCTTCATAAATTCTACTATTAAAGGATTGCCAACTCTCTTACCATCCCGGATTCTGAGGGAAGCCTTCATAAAGACGCGTGTCATTCAGCTGGAACGGCAACCAGTTATGGCGTTTTTCAAACACCCGGCGGACGACAACTCTTTCCCGGATATTCTGCGGTTCACCATCGGGTCCCCGGTCAAAATCCACTGCCGTTTTGTTCATATACTCTTCGTTACCCGAAATATTCCACCGACGGAGATCAAAGAAACGATGTCCCTCAAAGGAAAACTCAATGGCCCGTTCCCGGATAAGCTGTGCCTGGAAAGCATCCTTAGACGCCGTATAGTTGGCAGTCAGATCGGGCAATTGCGCACGGTTACGGATTATATTCACTGCGGCGACAGGGGTCAAACTCGTTCCTGTTGCCGGGGAAGTTGGTGAGCCGTATCCATGCAAAGCAGCTTCTGCATACATTAAGTAAACATCTGCCAGGCGCATAATCGGATGGTAGGACTGGAAGTTCCCCCAACGGTTGTCCCAGGGATTACATCCTCTTGGCGTCCATTTTTTATAAAAATATCCAGTTACACTACCTGCTACCCCACTGCTTGCCTGTGTTCCATTACGGTGTAAACCCGTGTTCGACAATTGCGCAAACTCATTCTGCTTTGCCGCCGCCGCAGTAGCGTTATCCACCAGTCGTACCCCGTCATAAATAATATCGACATAAAAACGGGGGTCGCGGTTCTTCCATGGGTTTTGCGGATCATAACCCGAATTCGGGTCATCGATGGGCAACCCGTTCGCCATCCCATAATTCTTGATAAAATTGTGCGTAGGGACTTCTACCCGCGAGTTTCCAGCGCCATACTGGACAGGGTTACTGGTACGGTTCGTTGTAAACCGGACATAACTGGGTATAATTACCGTCGGATTCATAATTACTTCAGTACCACCCGAACGTTCTCGGTTACCAGGGGACCACACCCAGAAATTATCGGTATAGGTTGACCAGGGCTGCAATTTATACACACCTGTTTCGTCGCAAATCCTGATCACTTCCGCTAATACATCGGCTGCCCGCTTGCTCAATTCCGCATCGTACGCATTACTACCTCCCGATGATTCATTCATCATGGGACTCGCTGCATACAGCAGGTTTCTGCCCATTAGTGAAAGGGCATGAATTTTGGTAATCCGCTCACTATTGTTCCCCAAGGTAGCCTTCCCCACTTCCGCGTCATCCCACTTTAACGGCAACAAAGCCGCAGCTGCTTCGAAATCTGCTGCTGCCTTCAAGGCCGTTTCTTTGTACGTCAGACGTGGCAGCGTGAGTGTTTCAGAAGAAGATAAGACTTCGTCAATATACGGGAGTCCACCGTACCAGCGCATCAGCTCCAGGTGAAAATAGGCCCGGAAAAACAGGCACTGTCCTTCGATCACCCGTTTTTCTTCGGGGGTAGCGTCCGTCAATAAACTCAGTTTGTCCAGTCCCAGATTGGCTTTCCGGATGGCGTACCACGCGAAAGGCCATACCCGCATCCGGGTCAGGTTCCCGGAATAAGTAAAATTGGGGCTTGCACCGTAGAGAAAGCCTCCCTGGTTCCAGTAGTTCCCATCATCCCAGGGAATTGGGACTGTGGACAACAACTCATCGGATGCGCCGAAATTATAAAAAACATTTCCTCCCAGCACTTTGTGGATATCCACGACACAATCATACATTTCTTCGACAAACCCCTGAAAGCTCACAAAGCTTCCAAACGCGTCATTGTCAGTGATGGTTGCTTCCGGAGCGCGGTCAAGGTAATCCTCACAACCTCCAAGCACAAACCCCACCATCACGACACAGGCGATAACACCGCGCCTGCATCCATTCAAAAAACTCTTTATACCACCCATTTTTAGAAAGTTAAATCAATTCCGATATTAAACCGCTTTGGAGTCGGATAGGCTCCGGCACTGGCGTCTCCTCCTGACCAGGCTGCTTCCCGGTCATCCGGCAACTTGGACCAGAACAACAAGTTATTACCATTTACATACAACCGCAGGGATGACACACCTAACCGTGTCAATACCGGCTTCTGGAAACTATAGGCAACCTCAGCTGTTTTCAACCGGACGAACGACCCGTCGTACAAGAAGTAATCGCCTATAAAATTGCCCTGTGACTTCCAACGCGGCAGATACGAACTGGCATCCTGGTTATCCTTTGACCAGTGATCACGCACATGTTCGAATAAAACATTCTGGTATAAATAGAAGTTATTGAGTGTGACAACTCTCGAAACATTATTTACCCCGTAAAACTGGAGCGTGAGACTAAATCCTTTATATCCACCTCCAATCGTAGCGTTATAATTATTCTGAGGAACCTCCGAGTGCTGAAATGGCACTGTATCTTCATTTCCCGTAATCATGCCATCGCCGTTGAAATCGATGATGTTGTAGTAGCCCGGAAGCTTGGCATTGTCGTTGGTGTTTTGCGGAACACTGGCAAATACCTCATCCCAGTTGTTATAAAAACCACTCCGCACCTGTGTCCTCGTTTGTCCGATCTGATAACCGGCTTGCTTTAGATAATCGGCCTGCAATGTGGGATCATCCCGGTTAAGGATCTTGTTTTGTGTATGGGTAAAGGAGAAGTTACCCCACAATTGCAGTCCTGTATGGAAACGCTTATTGATACGCGTTTCCAACTCGAAACCGTTCGATTTCACCCGTCCAAGGTTCGCCGAAGGCGGCGTTGCCCCAAAATAAGGAGGGATAGCCCGTTGGGTCCCGCCGAGCATAATATCCGTCCGGTTCTCTGTAAAATAGTCAAAATTGACCGATACCAACTCCTCCCATAGCCCTAGTTCGGCACCGTAATTGGTTTTACGTGCTTTTTCCCAACGGATATCCGGGTTGCCGACAATCGACTCCTTGTACCATATATAAGGACTCTTTTCATTCGGATTGGCATTCAGCAGTCCCGAGCCTCCATAAGAATATTGCGATTGATAAGCCCACCGCGATCCTCCCGTATCATCTCCAACCATCCCGGCACTATACCGGAACTTCAGCCGGCTGATCCAATCCACCTGGAAAAACTTTTCGTTGGATGCATACCAGCCAACTGCAAGCGACGGGAAAAAGTCGAAGCGATAGCCGGGCCCGAATTTCTCCGAACCGTTGTAGGCGCCGTTAAACTCGAACAGGTAGCGGGTATCGTAATCGTACGTGGCACGAAAAACCCAGTCTTCCCGATAACTGGGGAACATACTTCCCCGTGCGAATTCCTCCCGCTTGAACAAGCCCATTGCGCCCACATGATGACTTCCGAAATCGCGGGCATAATTGGTTTGAAATTGATACATGAGGCGCCTTGTAATGGGCAAGGATCCTGCCCCTTCCGCGCTGATCGACCAGGGATTGACCACCCAATCGAAGGCGCTGGCTGCATTCACAGGCGTTGTTTCGGTGTACTCGCTAAGATCCTGATCGCCACCGGTATAGCGGCCCGGATACACAATTTTACCCAGCAGGTTACCTTCCGGCCGCACATGGTTGCCATCCAGGATCCCGCCGACGGTCTGTATACTATTATCATAAAACAACAAGCCGGTCACACTCAGCCCTTTGGTAATAAAGTCCAGCTTTTGTTCTATTGTAAAGTCTGCATTCAGTGCAACATTCCGAAGTTGCGAAACTCCTGTATTGTAAATCAATGCAACCGGGTTTTGCAAATTTTCCGGAGGCAATGCGTAGTTCTGTCCCCAGCTGCCATCCGGATACTGCGGGATGATCACATCCGGCGGAAACCGGTAAGCCGCTGCCCAGGCCAATGGATTCGTTCCGGAAGTAGTGTTATTGTACGAATAACTCGTGTTCTTCTGGCTAAAAAAACCGGCCAGGTTTACCTTCAGATTGGTAGTGCGGGTCAGTTTAAAATCCAGGTTGCTTCTGAAGTTAAACCGGTTAAAGGAATAACTCGGATCGTAGCCTTTATGGTTCTCGTATTTCTTGAACATATCTCCTTCATTGAGATACGACAGCGACCCGAAATATTTCACAAACTTGGTACCTCCCGAAACGTTCAGGTTAGCACGGTGTGACCACGACACATTTTTAAACATCGCCTTTTCCCAGTCTACGTTCGGATAGAGGATGCGATCAATTTCCGACTGTGGTTGTTTATAACGCAACGCGACATCGTAAGGCACGAGATCACCCCAGGAAACCGGGCTCAGCACGCCTTCCCGCTCAATCATTTCGTTTCTAAGCATGATCGCTTCATACGAATCAAGCTTTTCAGGCAGTCGTGAAACCGACAGGGCTGTCGCATTATAAGTGACTGAAAGCTGCGGCTTCGCATCCGAGCCTCTTTTAGTGGTGATCAGAATGACACCATTGGCTCCTTTTACCCCAAAAACGGCAGTTGCAGAGGCATCTTTCAAAACGGAAATATTTTCTACTTCACTTACATCCACATTCTCCATGTTCCGTTCCACCCCATCTACTAAAATCAGAGGCTGCCCGCCGTTCCAGGTATTCCGGCCACGTATGTAAATAGCAGTAGCACTTTCTCCTCCTGAAGTTCCCCCAGGCTCTCCACTTGAAGTAATTGTTGTAAGTCCCGGAAGCTGGCCGGTTAAGGCTTGCTTCAGATCACTCACATTTCCCGAGCGTTTCAAATCTTCGTTGTCTGCCTGTACAATGGATCCGACCACGCTTTGTTTGCGTTGAACGCCAAATCCTACGACAACCACTTCATCCAGAATTTTTTCATCTATTCTCAGCGCAACCTCAATTTTCGTGCGGTTCCCGACTGGTACCTCCTGTGAGACATACCCCACGAATGAAAAGACCAGGATCACGTCGTTGCTGGGAACCGAAATCGAAAAATTTCCCGTTACATCGGTAGTGGTTCCCTGCTGACTCCCCTTGACCAGGATACTCACCCCGGGCAGGCCGTCTCCTTTTTCATCATTAACGCTTCCGGTAATTGTCCGGTCGACGGTTTCCGTAAGAGGAACCCCGGCCTCCTCCCGGGTACTGGCAGGATCCGATTCCAGCCGCAGCACCATTTGCTTGCCGGTCAGCTCGTAGGTAATGTGCAGCGGCTGCAGTAAGGTTTGGAGGACCTGGCTCAGCGGCTCGTTTTCCACATGTAGGGTCACCTTGCGATTGGCCTGAATCAGCTGCGGACTATAAATAAACTGCACCGAAGTTTTCCGGCTGATCTGTTTTAAAGCAGTTTCGATATCCTTATTTTCTATATGTAGCGTGACCCGCTGCTGGAGCAACTCCTGCGTCACGCCATTATGGGCAAAAACCAGTGTCGTACACAGCATATAGAATACAAACTGGGAAAGTGTCTGGCGCAAGATTTTTGATGGAATCCTGAGCGATTGGGTAGAAATTTTCATTAAGCTAGCATTTGGACTGAATAAATAGTGAATAATACTCCTAATGGGACGAACGGGCAGCGATTACAGCCAAACGCGTTCGCAATAAAAGTCGGGCGTTTTACCAGGATTGACAGGATGAGCTGATGGTTACGGTGGACAGTAAAAAATAGTCATAAAGGTTTCGATTAAAGGTTTATATTTTATTTTTTAAGCAGGTCGGCACCTTTTACTGACAGCCACCGCCATAAATACGCACTTCGCCGTTTTCCACTTCGAACTGGGCATTGATCGCGCGACAGATGAGCTGGAGCTTGTCATGGAAACTTTCGCCCCCCAATGCAGCTGTCAACTCGCAGCTCATCAGCAACCGGGAGTTGAACAGGATCGGGATCTGGTACATGCTATACAGGGAATCAAATACCGCTGCAATCGGCGTCCGTTCAAAAAGAAGCAGCTCTCCGGGAACAACATTATCCGCCACTACCGGTTCCGGATTGTCCACCAATGACCGTTCAAAGTGTAATTTACTCCGGTCGTAAATAGCCTGCTGATTTGCCGTAAGGATAATCTCCCCGTTCAGTTCATTTGTCATTTGCTGATGTTCCTCCATTCTCCGGGATGCGTTCAGCGCGACCCGTCCCGTTTTCACTTTCACCTGGATGTCTTTATCATTTTCAAAGGCCCGCACCGAAAAACTTGTCCCGAGCACTTTAGTAAGCAGTTCATTTGCGTGAACGAGAAATGGCTGCTCCGGACGGTGGGTTACTTCAAAAAAAGCTTCCCCTACCAGGTGTACATCGCGGGTTTCACCGGCAAAATCCTTTGCATAGGAGATCCGGCTTCCGGCAGACAACCGTACCTGGCTGCCATCCGGAAGTGCAATTTCCTTTACCGTCTTTCCGTCATTCGCTACTACAACCCAGCTTGTTTTTACTTCCTCGGTTGGTTCCAGGCCCCTGAAAAACGATTCCGCCGTTGCCGCGGTCTCTTCCAAAACAGGCGCCCCGTTCCAAAAAAAACTCCCGGCAACCAAACCGACCACCACAGCCGCCGCTGCATACCAGCTTACCTGCCGCCAGCTCCCCCGGCGTACGGTCGACTGCATTTCCACCACCATACGTGCGTGGTGCAGCTGTTTCAGTTCCGATGCAACTTCCGCTTCACTGATACTTTCATGTGCCCGCTGCAGCTCCTCTACAAACAGTCTGGCTTCGGCAACTACCTCCGTATGAAGTGCGTGTTGCCCTAACCAGGATTCCCAGAAGGCATTATCCTCCGGATCCTTTTTCAGAACCCACCGGACAAAATGCTCATCATTAATAAAATCCTGCACACTGAAACGGGTATAATCTGGCATCGGCAATCGGTCTAATTCAGCAATTATATACTGATATAGTAGCCTTCCTGTCGGCCATACCCCTTTTTAAAAAAAAATTGTCGGGACGCGGTAAAATGTGTCGCTGTGTGGTGAAAAAAAACCAAAAAAATGCAAGTGCAGAAAACCTAGAAAGAACGTTGGCGACGGGCCATCGGCAAGAGAGAATCCCTTAAGCGGGTCAGGGCCCGGTAAAGAAAATTGGCAACAGTCTGTCGTTCCAATTCCATGACGGTGGCGATTTCTTCGTTCGACAATCCCTCATAAAAACGTAGGTAAATAGCTTCCTGCTGTCTTTTGGGAAGCCTTTCAATAGCGTGCCGGATTTCTTTTTCCTTTCCGGATGATACTTCGTTACAGATCCAGGTACTCTCCGCGTTTATACCGTCGGTCGGATCCACTTTGCCGTCGCTTTCATCGATATCGAGTCGTTTCTCCAGCCGCAGTTTCCGGAGTAAATTATTGCGAAGCGCCCGTATCAGGTAAATGGTTACATACGGATCGGACATCAAGCCGTTCCTCTTATCCCAAAGCTCCAGGAAAAGATCCTGGATTACATCTTTTATCAGTTCGCGGTCCCTGGTAAAGCGTGTAGCGTAGTTAAACAGCAACCTGTACCGGAGACGCGCCAATTCATCCAGCGCTTCGCCATCACCAGCTTTCAGGCGCTTCCATAACCCCTGCATCACAATTTCCTCCGCAGTTAACATGTTGGCTGGTTCCATAGCCTCAATCATTATTACCAAATTATCGAGCAAAGATATAGACTTTCATTTCTACCGGCTGTTAACAAATTAATAAATCCGATAAGGCCGAGGCTTCGCACTTATCCGCTTAGTGCACAAACCGTGGTAAATATAGAAACTTAATGGGAAAAAATCTCACGTAAAAAAGATTTCCTCTTCCAAATGCCCGATAACATCGCCAAATCACACGGTAAAGCCAATAACTGATTTCCGAAAGCTGATTGCTGAAAGCTGTGGGCTCAGCTCCCGGGTTCGACTCAGCTCACCCATCGTATTCTCCAAAAGCTGAAAGCTGAAAGCTGTGGGCTCAGCTACTGGGTTCGACTCAGCTCACCCATCGTATTCTCCAAAAGCTGAAAGCCGATAGCTGAAAGCTGTGGGCTCAGCTCCCGGGTTCGACTCTGCTCACCCATCGTATTCTCCAAAAGCTGAAAGCTGTGGGCTCAGCTCCCGGGTTCGACTCCTGGGTTCGACTCCGCTCACCCAACCACCCATCGTATTCTCCAAAAGCTGAAAGCCGATTGCTGAAAGCTGTGGGCTCAGCTCCCGGGTTCGACTCCTGGGTTCGACTCCGCTCACCCAACCACCCATCGTATTCTCCAAAAACTGAAAGCCGATTGCTGAAAGCTGTGGGCTCAGCTACTGGGTTCGACTTCTCTCACCCAACCACCCAAGCACCCAACTACCCATCGTATTCTCCAAAAGCCGATTGCTGATAGCCGATTGCTGATAGCCGAAAGCCACCTACTCCCCTTCAGCAAGAGGATTCAAAAAGTTATCCGACTCATCCTCATCCGGTCTTTTATGAAGACATTGAAAATCCTTTTCGATCAGGATATCGCATTCGTAGTCGGTGCCCGGATGCTGCACGCCCCGCAGGGTCACCTGATCAGTGACCGCCCAGGCATGAGCCTCGGCAACCGGGATCGTAATCATCAGCTGATGGGCAGTATAGCGGGCCGTGACCCGGTCAACCCCGGCATCGGGATAGAGGCCGTACCCCAACTGCCCGCCTGGTTCCAGCGTCAGCAGCTGCTGAACCGGGAGTCCTTCTCCGATTTGTTTCACCTCGCTCTGCGACAGCCGGAGCCGGATGGTGTTGTGGTGTATTCTGAGTTTCATAGCGCTGGAATAGCTGGTAAATTTCAAACATCAATTACTGACAATTAACTTAAAGGCCGACTTGGGACTTTCACAAACCGGACAACAGTATACTCCGGGGAGACTCATAAAGGATGTTCCCGGAGCGATGTCGGCTGCGGGGTCCCCGTATTTTTCATCATAAACAGACAGGCAACTGGAACACTGGTATTTACGTTGTGTTTTAGCGTCGGTTTCGAGGGCCGGGCCGATGGACTCGGGTACCTTCTTCGCCTCCAGCTGATCATAATAGTTATGGCTTAGCTCGATTAATAAAGGCGGCAGTATTTCTTTCGAAACATTTTTGGCATAGTAAAAATACTCCGAACTGTTCGGGTTGAAATCACGGGAATACAGGATATTAAAAGCCTCCGGATCGCTCCCCGCCACCTTTTCGATTGCGACGGAGGTAAAAAGCGCCATATGCCGGGTTTTTACCGAAAAACTCAGTCCATAGGTACTGATATCCTGCTTATCCAGCGCTCTGACCAGGTAGTTTTTGATGGTCAGCGCTTCTTCGTCCAGCACCGGGAGGTGCCAGTTGAGCTCCAGCGAACTATGCCGCATGTTGATCCCAAATTTTCCCAGCAGTTTTTCCCAGCTCAGCCGGTCCTTTTCGGAAATCCCTTTGACAATAATCGATTTCCAGGGAGTGAGACTTATTTTGCCGATATTCGTATCCAGGCAAAGCCGGCACAATGCCTTCAGGAAGCTGATGGTAAACTTGTTGTTCCGCCAATACAATCCCAGCCAGTATTTCCCCCCTACAATCCGGTTGATCCCTTCATAATAAGGAGAAGTCGCTTCCGGGAAAACCAGTTCATGCTCCGCCTGTTGCGTATTCGGCTTGACCAGGTCGCGTGCCTTTTCGTAAAGCTCCTTGTAGTTCAGCCCCTCGCCGACCGGGTCCAGCGCTTCCACACAACGCGCTATTTTCGCCAGGTCATACCCATAGATCAGCTCCGGCGCGCACCAGGGCCGGGCATCTATTTCAGAAAAACGAAAGTAGAGGTACCAGTAATTTTCCTGTGCGGAAGCCACGAAATTGATATTTCCGGTAAACAGCGGAACCAGGCTCTGCACCGGATCCGTGATATTGATTTTCAGCCGCGGTTTGTAATCAAAAGTATCCAGAATATAATGATAGGTATGAGAAGCCAGCCAGTGAGTGGTCGGCATGACATCCAGGGCCGTATAAGAGGTGACGATATTCTGATACTCTTCTCCGTCGGTATCGTAATGCGTGCTGATGGCCTGAAAGGTATTGGCAAGAGTTGCGAGGTCCTTGTTTTTTAAGGGGAATAACATATCCTGCCGGGAACCCAGGTAAATATAACTGGCCCCCAGCTCATTAGCCGTCTGGATTATTTTTAGAAAATCACCCGGAGAAATAATCCCTCCTTTCACAAAAACCCGTACTAAATCCGCTTTTTCCATGTCCGCTTCGTCAAATAGCTATGGCTGTCGTATTCAAATGCGCTTCCAACAGCGCTTTTACCTCCGGTTTACAACTCCCGCACCCAATTCCGGCACCGGTTTGCTGACATAATTGCCGGAAATCCGTACAACCCGCCTGCAGCGCCCCGGTAATATTCCCTTTTCCGACATTACCACAAGAACAAACTATTTCGCCAATTGGCTCATTTTTACCTCCTTTTCCACGCAACAATTCCTGCCGCTTCGCAGAAAGCTCCGTTTTTTCCTCAATCAGGCTTTTAAATTCTGCGAATTCAGTCTTGTCGCCCATCAGGATAGCCCCTACCAGCCGGTCCTGGTGGATAATACATTTCTTATAATAAAGCTCAGCGGTGTCGATCAATAAAATTTCTTCATAGCGTTCGCCGTTTGCCGGTATTTCCGGAATCCCCACCGAACACAAATCCAGATTTGCAAATTTCAGGATATTCATGGGTACTGTACCGGTATACAAACTCATTAAATCTCCCGCCAGGTACCTCGCCGCGCAATCAGCCTGTGTTTCTGCGGCTGCCGTGATGCCGTTCAGCTTGCCGTTATGCTCTGCTATCTCACCCATGGCAAAAATATCCGGATCACTGCTTTGCAGGTAATCGTTCACTTTTATGCCCCGCCCGCAAACCAGGCCCGCCGATTTGGCCAGTTCCATATTGGGGCGCGTCCCTACGGCGTATACAACGGCGTTGCAGACGAGTGTCTTTCCACTTTTCAGATGAACTTTCAGTTCTTTATCCTGCTCCCCTTTCTGCAGCAAGTGCACCTGGTTATTGGTAAAAAGCTGGATCCCCATCTCTTCAATCTTTTCCCGGAGTAAAGAACTTGCCAGGGGGTCCAGTTGTCGTTCCATCAGCCGGGAGCTCAGCTGAATAATGCTGACCGTCACATTGATCTCCCTTAAGGCCGCCGCCAGCTCAAGCCCCAGCAGCCCGCCGCCTATGATGACCACACTTCCGTGATAATTCAGATACTTTTTCAGTTCATCTGCATTATGACGATTTCTCATCGTAAAAACCCCGGGCAAATGCATCGGGGCATCCGCCGGTTCGTGCGCCCGGCTGCCCGTAGCCAGGATCAGCGTATCGTACGGGTGCACTTTCCCGAATTGGTCAGTCACCGTTTTATGCTCCCGGTCAATGCGTTCAATGCTGTTTTCCACGTACAGGGTAAAATTCAGCCGGGTCATTTCCCCGGTGTTTTTGAATTTCAGAAGGTCTTCCCAGGAGCGGTGGTAATTGATGTAATCGGGCAACAGCACCCGGTTGTAAAACGGGTGTTTCTCCTTGGAAAACACATGAATATCATCTTCTGTGTTTAATTCCCGGTATGTATGGATGAACCGGTATGCCGCTGCCCCGGCGCCTGCTACGATGATCTTCTGCTTTCCGGATTTGTACCGCTTCACTTCTACCACGGAATACTTGTAATCCGGCTGTTTCGACACCGGGTCAATCGCATTCCCGGTCAGATTATTGGCCCTGGCGAAATCCTGCTGAATGATTTTGCCCCAATGCATCGGCATAAAGACTACGCCTTTTTTGATCCGGTCGGTGAGCTGTACCTGCACCCGCGCTTCTCCTCTTTTGCCGGTGATGACGACGGTTTCGCCTTCCCTGATCTGCCGATCGGCGGCATCGTCGGGGTGCATCTCCAGGTAGGGATTCGGGATGTGCTTGTTGAGCTTGCTGACCTTTCCGGTACGGGTCATCGTATGCCACTGATCCCGGATACGGCCGGTGGTCAGAATCAGCGGAAAATCGCTGTTCCGCTGCTCGGTTTCATTCTGCGGACCTGTTGTCCTGATCTGCGCGCGTCCGTTAGGCGTATAAAACTTTTTGTCGGTGAAAAGCCGCTTGGTTTCCTGACGGGCTGCTGCCGTAAACGGCCATTGTACCGAACCCTGGTTTTGCAGATACGAATAGGACAAACCGGAAATATCGATATGCGTACCTTTGGTCAACCGGCAATGTTCGGCAAATACTGCTCCCATATCCTGAAAATCAAACCCGTGAAAATTCATTTTCCGGGCAAACCTCAGCAGGATTTCCGCATCCGGAAGCGCCTCTCCGGGGGCGTCGGTAAATTTACTCAGGTAGCTGATGCGCCGTTCGGAATTGGTCATCGTCCCTTCCTTTTCGCCCCATCCCGCGGCCGGCAGCACCAAATCAGCATACGGGAGGGTGGCCACTTTACCCGAAATGTCCTGCACCACCACAAAACGTGCCTTTTTCAGGGCGTTCTCCACTTTCCTGGCATCCGGCATGCTCACCACCGGGTTGGTACAAATAATCCAGATCGCCTTGATGGTTCCGTCCTCCAGGCCATCGAATAACTGGGTAGCCGTTTTCCCCGGTTGTTCGGGAAGGGACGGGACGCCCCAGAACCGCGCTACTTCTTCCCGGTGCGCCGGATTACTCAGGTTGCGGTGGGCCGACAACAGGGTCGCCATCCCCCCTACTTCCCGCCCGCCCATCGCATTGGGCTGCCCGGTAAGGGAGAACGGACCGGCCCCGGGTTTCCCGATCTGGCCGGTAATCAGGTTGAGCGCTATCAGCGCAGTATTTTTATTGACTCCGTCGGCACTCTGGTTCAGGCCCATCGCCCAAAAGGTAAGAAAGCCGCCGGCATTGCCGATATAGGAGGCCGCCTGCTCAATAGCCCTGGCGGGCACTCCGCAAATAGCTGCTGCTTCTGCCAGCGAAACGGCCATCACCTGCTCCCGATAGGCCTCGAATCCATCCGTATGATTGTCAATAAAGGCAAGATCGATATCCCCCTGCTCAATCAAACATCTCCCAATGGCATGGTACAACACCACATCCGTGCCGGGATTCAATTGCAGATGAACATCGGCCAGGGAGCAGCTCTGCGTCACACGGGGGTCGGCCACGATGATTTTCACATGAGGATTTTCTTCCTTATGCTTTTCAATTCTCCGCCAGACGATCGGGTGGCACCAGGCCGGATTGGCGCCGGCGATAAACATACAATCTGAAAGTTCAATGTCTTCGTAGGTAGTGGGCACGCAATCTTCACCCAGCGTCTGCACATATCCCATCACAGCCGAACTCATGCACAACCGGGAGTTGGTATCGATATTGTTGGTTTGCAGGAAACCTTTGGTCAGTTTGTTAAGCAGGTAATATTCCTCCGTAAGACACTGTCCTGAGACATAAAAAGCCACCGCATCCGGACCATACCTGTCAATGATCGATTTGAACACCGCACTCGCCCGGTTAAGGGCCGTATCCCAGTCAACCCGTTCCAGCGGATGGGCTTTCCCTCCTCTCATCTGCGGGTACAGCAGCCGGTCCGATTGGTCTTCCACGACGTAATGGAGGTTCATCCCTTTCGAGCAAAGCATCCCTTTGTTCACCGGATAGTCCGGATTCCCTTCCACCCGAAGCTTTCCCTTTGCATCTTTGTCGACCAGGATGCCGCATCCCACTCCGCAATAGGAGCAGGTACTCTTTTGTTTTTCCGTTTTATTTAGTGACGCCATGGCTTGGATTAACTGTTGATCAGTTCAGGCTGTAGCTGCCCGGTATTTAAGGAAGCCTGCAATTCCAGTTTAGCCGCGGTTTCATCTGCCGCGGAGAAGCGGATCACCAATGCCGATACACTGATAATAACGACAGCGACACCTAAGCTGAAAAGTGCTTCCATGTAGGAGAACCTGTCGGTTTTGAATAGAAATCCGGCAAACACCGCCCCCGCATTCCCCCCGGCGCCCACAATACCGGAGACTACTCCGATAGCCCTTTTATTAATAAAAGGAACCACGGCATAGGTAGCGCCCGCTGACATCTGTACAAATATTCCGAATACGATCATGGAAAATACCGCAAGCGGCAAAAGGGTCATCTGAGAAAAGACCATCAGCGACACGCCTTCCGCCAGTGTAACCGCGCCCAGCAGTATGGCGCGGCCTTTCAGCCCCCATAAGTGGCCGGTTTTATCGCTGAGATAGCCTCCCAGCGTCCGAGCGAACAGGCTCATTACCCCGAACAATCCTGCAATGACCCCGGCCGTTCCGACAGACATTCCAAACTGATCGTGGTAATAAATAGCGGCAACATTATGAATCGTCAGTTCGATCCCGAAACAAGCCCCGTAAATAAAAAACAGGGCCCATACCCTTTTGTCCTTAAGGGCCGTCCGGAAAGCATTTTTTCCGTCCGGGTTTTTCCGGCTCAAGGAATCGGGAGTGGTTTTACGAAGGGCCGCGATATTCCCCCCGGGAAAATCGGTGGTCCAACGATAATAGGCAATCCCGCTGAGGATCATGGCAATTCCCGGTACGACCATGGCATACCGCCAGGATTCGGAAGGCAAAAAGCCCAACGATACAAATAGCGCAAACAGCAGCGGCATCACCATCTGCGTGACTCCCCCTCCGAGGTTACCCCAGCCCGCGGTGGTGGCATTGGCCGTTCCCACTACGTTCGGGGCAAACATGATGGAAGTATGGTATTGCGTCACCACGAACGCGGCGCCGATAAACCCGATCGCCAGCCGGAATATCAGGAAGGTTTCGTAGCTGTTGCTCATCCCGATCAAAATAACCGGGATTGCCCCGACAATAAGCAAATACGTGTAGGTTAACCGGGGACCGATCCGGTCTACGAGCCATCCGATAAACAATCGGGAAAAAATGGTCATACTCACCGAGGCAATCATGATCGTACCGATCTGCGATTTGGTCAGCTGAAACTCATCCCGTATAACCGGCATAAGGGGCGCTATTCCGAACCAGCCAAAGAAACAGCAAAAAAAGGCCAGCCACGACCAATGGAACGCCCTCATCTGAGGGGATTTAAAATCCAGTAATTGAATAGAGGTTGCTTTCTTCGAGGTTTCCATAGGTATACTTAAAATGAATAGGTGATAGGTTTTAGGTATTAGGTGTTAGGTATTAGGTGTTAGGTGATAGGTGATAGGTGATAGGTTTGTGTCCATGGTCTGTGTCCCACAGACCATTTTGTCACCAGCCCGGACCACCCGGACCACCAGCACGGAAGTGACGGGAGTTGGGGCGGGGGCGGGAGTGGTCTGTGTCTCCACAGACCACGGCAGACCACGGCAGACCACGGCGATCCAGGGCCATTCCCGGCAACCCGCTTTCGTCAGGAACCGGAGGATGGCCCGGCAATTGCTGTGCAAGCACAGCCGACGAAGGCTACATCCTCGCTCAGGCACGCATGCCGCTTTTCGGCAACGACACCGCCGATAACAATGATTGCGGGCGTTCCGATCTGCGCCGCTTCCTGCAGGTCCAATATGGTCTCCAGCACCCCTGTAACCGATCGTTCCTCCGGTTTACTCCCATTCTGGATAATCGATACAGGTTCGGCCATTCCCCTGTATTGCTGAAACAAGGCAACAATCGCCGGGAGCTTTTTCATGCCCATTAAAATCACCACAGTGGCCGAGGACCGGGCCGCCATATACACGTCACGGGAAAGGGAACTATCGCTCAAAACACCGGTCATTACCCAGAAGCTCTCGTTAATACCTCTTTTTGTCAGCGGAATCCCGTTCAGGCCCGGTACTGCCAGCGCACTGCTGATTCCGGGTATATAGGCAGTAGGGATACCGAAGGAAGCAGCGTGTTCCAGTTCCTCGCCCCCGCGTCCGAATACATACGGATCTCCTCCTTTCAGCCGAACCACATGCCCGTACAGAAAGGCATAATGGATAATCTTGTCATTGATCTCCTCCTGTGTCTGATAGTGCTTACCGGCCCTTTTGCCAACAAATAGTTTCAGGGCCGTCTCCGGTGCATAGTCCAGGAGGGCCTCGTTGGCCAGCGCATCGTACAAGACCACATCTGCGGTTTGCAGCGCTTTAACGGCCTTTAAAGTAATCAGATCAGGATCTCCGGGTCCGGCTCCGACAAGTGAAAGTCTGGGTAGTGGTTGCATACTTTCTAGGTTTTACGTAATTCGAATGAACAAAACTAAGTAATTTTTTACGTAAAAATACGTATTATTTAAAATTAATTTTCTAATTTAGCCTCCGTATTTCAGAGACAACTCCGATATACTACGTAGAAATCATTGACAATCATCAAAAAATCAGTGCTATGACAAGAATCGTTGTAATCGGGAATGGGATGGTCGGCTTCAAGTTTTGTGAGAAACTCCTGGCTGCCGGCAGCGGTAAAGATTTTGACGTAACGGTTTTTGGGGAAGAGCCGCTGCCTGCTTACGACCGGGTCCATTTAAGTGCGTATATCTCCGGCTCCACGGTGGAAGAATTACAGATGGCGCCCCGTGAATGGTACGCCGAAAACGGGATCACCCTTCGTACCAATGAGCTGATCGTGGCCATTGACCGGAACCGGAAAACCGTGATCAGCCACAGCGGCACGGAAGCTCCCTACGACAAGCTGGTACTGGCTACGGGCTCCGGCGCTTTTGTGCCCGCCCTCCGGGGAGTCGAGAAAAAAGGGGTTTTCGTCTACCGGACGATCGAGGACCTCGACGCAATCAAAGGCTACGCCGGAAAAGTAACCTCAGCAGCGGTAATGGGCGGAGGATTGCTGGGCCTGGAGGCTGCTAAGGCAGTGCTGGATTTAGGATTGGAAGCACATGTAGTCGAATTTGCGCCCCGGCTAATGCCCCGGCAACTGGACGACGCGGCCTCCGCCGTGCTCCGGGAAAAACTGGAAGCGCTCGGCATTACCGTACACCTGAACAAAAACACGCGGCAGATCAACGGAAACGGAAAGCTGACCGGTCTTGATTTCATGGACGGCTCATCCCTGGAGACGGGCATGTTGGTCATATCCGCAGGCATCAGGCCCCGTGACGAGTTGGCAAAAACCTGTGGTCTGGAAACCGGCAGCCGCGGCGGAATCGTCGTCAATGACCATCTGCGAACCTCGGATCCGGCCATTTATGCCATCGGAGAGGTTGCCTTACACAATCAGATGATCTACGGCCTGATCGCACCTGGTTACGAAATGGCGGCACAGGTAGTCAACCAACTGACCCGGCAACCGGTGAAGCCCTTTACCGGCTTTGATATGTCGACCAAACTGAAGCTTATCGGAGTGGATGTTGCCAGCTTCGGCGATCCGTTCCCACCGGAAACCACCGCCCGGTCCATCGTTTATGAGGACAAAGTCAAGGGCCTCTACAAGCGGATCAATATTACACCGGACGGAAAAAAACTACTGGGAGGTATTCTGGTGGGCGATGCCTCTTCTTATCACCGGCTCTGGCAGATGGTCCAGAACGGTCTTCCCGTCCCGCCCGAGCCCGAAGACCTTATTCTGGGTGCACGGAACGGCCGGGAATCCGCGGGATCCGGCATTGAAAGTCTGCCTGCCGAAGCCCAGATCTGCTCCTGTGAAAACATCACAAAAGACGCCATCTGCCAAGCGATAACAGCGGGCGGATTGTCTGAAGTAGCCCAGATTAAACAGTGCACCAAAGCCGGCACAGGCTGCGGCGGATGCCTGCCCCTGATCAGCGACTTGCTGAAACACCAGCTGAAAGCCATGGGTAAACAAGTCAAAAACGTGCTTTGCGAGCATTTTGATTATTCCCGCCAGGAACTGCTCGATATTATTAAAGTTAAGGAAATAAAGTCGTACGATACGCTGCTGAGCCTGTTTGGAAAAGGCGACGGCTGCGAAGTCTGCAAACCCGCGGTGGCCTCCATTCTGGCCAGTGTCTGGAACGAGCTCATCGTCAGACAGGACACCATTCAGGACACCAACGACCGGTTCCTGGCCAATATTCAAAAAGGAGGGACCTACTCGGTCGTTCCGCGCATTCCGGGCGGGGAAATCACGCCCGAAAAGCTGATTGTGATCGGACAGGTGGCACATAAATACGGGCTGTACACCAAAATCACCGGCGGGCAGCGCATCGATATGTTCGGAGCCCGCGTGGACCAGCTGCCCGACATTTGGGAAGAGCTTATCGACGCCGGTTTTGAAAGCGGTCATGCTTATGGCAAATCGCTGCGTACCGTTAAAAGCTGCGTAGGGACAACCTGGTGCCGCTTTGGGGTCCAGGATGCTGTTTCGTTTGCTATCCAGGTAGAAGAACGGTACCGCGGATTGCGGTCCCCGCATAAACTAAAGGGCGCCGTATCCGGGTGTATCCGTGAATGCGCCGAAGCGCAAAGCAAGGATTTTGGTATTATCGCCACCGAAAAAGGCTGGAACCTGTACGTATGCGGCAACGGCGGTTCGAAACCGCAACATGCGCAGCTGCTGGCAAATGACATCGACAGCGCCACCTGCCTGCGCTACATCGACCGTTTTCTGATGTTTTACATCCGGACCGCGGAACCCTTGAACCGTACGGCCACCTGGCTGAATAAAATGGAAGGCGGAATTGACTACCTCAGGGAGGTTGTCGTCAATGACTCCCTGAACATTGCAGCCGAACTGGAAAAGGAAATGGCGTTTATGATAGATACCTATTCCTGCGAATGGAAAGAAGTCGTCAACAACCCGGCCCTGCGCGCCCGCTTCAAACATTTTATCAATGCCGAAACAAGCGATCCGACCCTGGCATTCCAGGAACTGCGCGGCCAGAAAATCCCCGCTTCCTGGGGCTAAGCATTTTCCCCTTCAAAAGATTATTCACCATAGACACTCAAACAACCTGCCGTATGCTCACCGAATTACAGAAGTACCGAAAAGTCGGGACCAGTAACGCTACTACCTGGTTCAAAGCCGCCCCCGTGCAGCAATTTCCTGAAAACGGAGGCGCCTGCATCCAGTACCAGGACCTCCAGGTAGCCATATTCAACTTTACCAGGAGAAATGAATGGTATGCCTGCCAGAACCTTTGCCCGCACAAGATGCAGATGATCCTGTCCCGCGGCCTGATCGGCTCCGAAGGCGACGAACCCAAGGTGGCCTGTCCTTTTCACAAGAAAACATTTTCCCTGAAATCCGGTAAAAACCTGAATGGGGACACCTGTGAGATCACGACCTATCCGGTAAAAATAGAGGACGGGTTTGTGTTTGTGGGTTTTCCCGTATGAGCCGGGAGGAATCGGCTATCGGCTATCGGCTATCGGAGATCGACTATCGGAGGATACGATGGGTGGATGGGTGGTTGGGTGGATGGGTGAGCGGAGTCGAACCCAGGAGTCGAACCCAGGCACCGAACCCGGCTTTCGGAAATCAGCTATCGGCTTTCAGAAATCGTAATTCGTAAATCAGTTATCCGTATTTTTACGTAATTTTAATCTATATTTCCAGGCAATGGAAGATCCGCAACTGACAACCAAACCAAAATTCGACAAACTGGGCCGGTACTACCTGCTTGCCTTGTGCGCGATTGCGGTTTGTTCCATTCTAAGCCAGCTGCTGATCCAATCCTTCATCAGCAGCCAAGAGAATGACTCCCGCCTGATCAACCTTTCGGGCCGGCAGCGGATGTTAAGCCAGCAAATCAGCAAGTGTGTCCTGATGCTCGGCAACACGGATAATCCCGATGCCAGGAAGCAGTTGCTGAACGACCTTTCGGCGGCGCTTGCCGAATGGAACGATGCCTATATTACCTTAAAAAACAGCGCCGCTACCGCCCCTTTCCAGGTTGTCAACTCTCCGGAGACAATGGAGTTGTTTGCCAAAACCGACCAGGATCACGAAATGATCGGCGAAACTACCCGAGCAATTATCACCCTCCTGGAACGGAATATTTTGTATGCAGCCGATAGTCTGAGGCCCAAAATCCGCCTGATCATCGCCCATGAAGGAACCTTTCTGAAAGGGATGGACCAGATTGTTTCACAATATGAAAAGGAAGCCAGCGCCAAGGTATTTGCCTTGAAGCAACGTGAAATTGTCCTATTGGGGGCGCTTCTGGCCATTATTCTGCTGGAAATTCTCTTTGTCTTTTTACCTTCCGTTAAAACCATCCGGGAAACCTTTCAGAAGCTCTCGGCTTCCGAAGCCAAATCCAAAAAAATGGCCCTTGAACTCAGCGCCCTCTACAGTTCCCTGGAACAGGCCTATCAGGACCTGCTGGAAGTAGACGTCGTTGTGGAAGATTTTACCGTATATGCCAAGTGCAATGCCAACGGCGACTTCGATTATTTTTCCGACCGCTTTGAAAATGTCATGGAATTTGAGGAAGAACGCCCGGGCAACCTTTTCGACTGGCTGGAGGCGGAGGGCTATAGTTCCGAATACCTGCGGAGCATCCGGACCCTGGTCCTCTCCGGCACCTCGTGGAGCGGAGAAGTGAAGGTGACCAATACCGCCGGGGATTTTGTATGGTTGAAATTGAATATTGTACCGACCATGAACGAGGAGGGGGCTGCAGCGCATCTGATGATGATCAGTGCGGATGAAACAGAGAAAAAGGAAGCCGAAGCCATCTCCCAGGAAATCAACCGGGAACGCATCGAAAAAAAGGTCAAAGAACAGCAGTTCCGGTCGGCCCTGATACTGGAAGGCCAGGAGGAAGAACGCAAGCGGATTTCCCGTGACATGCACGATGGGGTCGGTCAGCTCCTTTCCGCCATGAAATTCAACCTGCAAAGTGTTTATTCGGTCGGGTCGCCCCAGGAAATGGAAAAGTTGAAAACATCCAAAGACCTGCTTCAAAAAGTGATCAAAGAGGTACGCCGTATCTCCTTTAACCTGACCCCCAGCGCCCTTTCTGACTACGGGATTGTATCGGTACTAAATAAGTTCAGCCAGGAAATTACCAAAATAGCCGATATACAGGTTATTTTTGAAAACAAAACCGGTTTTCTGTCCCGCCTTGAAGGCAAGGTCGAAAATAATCTCTACCGGATTGTCCAGGAAGCCGTCAACAATACCATTAAATATGCAGATGCCACCGAAATCAGGATCACCCTTTCCCATAATTTGAAATTTCTCCAACTGGACATCGCCGACAACGGGAAAGGGTTCGACATTGAGAAGCTCGAAACCGAAGGACATTTTTCGGCTTCGGGTCACGGTATCTTTAATATCCGGGAAAGAACTAATTTTATCAACGGACAATGTGTGATTACCTCGGCTAAAGGACTGGGGACCAACATTCATATTACGGTGCCGCTGGATTAACCTTACTGAACAGCAACGAATCTATGGATACGATAAAAGTACTACTGGCAGACGACCATCATCTGGTCCGTAACGGCATCCGGAATCTCCTGGAAGACGAGAAAGAAATACGGGTTATCGGAGAGGCATCCAACGGGGAAGAGGCATTGGAAGCCGTACAAAGGCTGCACCCGGATCTGATGATCATCGATATCCGCATGCCCGTCATGAACGGCCTGGAAGCAACGCGCCGTCTCACAGAGCGGGACGGGACAACCAAAGCCCTGATCCTTTCCATGCACGACGACGAGGCTTATATCCTGCAGGCAATCGAAAGCGGCGCTTCCGGCTACCTGTTAAAAGACACCAGTAAAGAGGAATTCCTGAAAGCCATTAAAATGATCCATAATGGCGGAAAATACTTTAGCGGCGATATCAGCAACGTACTGGTTACCAATTATCTCCATGTAAAAGAGCGCAAGACCCCGCAGGCCGATGCCGGTCATTTCGACCTCACCAAACGGGAGCGGCAGATCCTCCGTTTGATTGCCGACGGAGCGGGAAACAAGGAAATTGCCGAACAGTTGGGAAAAAGCGTCCGGACCATTGAAACCCATCGGTTCAACATCATGAAAAAGCTTAAAGTTACCAACGTGGTAGAATTGCTGAAAAAACTGGACGACAATCCGGGACAACTGTTAGAAAACACGTAACGCGCAGACAATGCATCCGGTAAATGATTTGTATGGGTTAGTGCTTACCGGCGGAAAAAGCACGCGTATGGGCACTGATAAAGGAGGTCTTCGTTACCACCACACCGATCATCGCTCCTACTTATACGGGTTGCTGGACTCCTTCTGTACAAAAACGTTTTTCAGCTGCCGCTCCGACCAGGCTGCCTCCCTACCCGCCCACTATATCCCCGATCGCAATGAATTCGAAGGACCGCTTAACGGCATTCTTTCGGCGCATGACGCATTTCCGGAAGTTGCCTGGCTGGTAGTTGCCGTCGATTTACCTTTTGTTACGAAAAATACCATTGCCCTCCTGCTGGCCCATCGTGACCCTGCCTGCATCGCCACCGTTTATGAAAACACGGCCTCCGGCTTACCCGAGCCCCTCCTTGGCATCTGGGAGGCTTCCGGCTTGGCCCTTGCCAAAGACGAAATGCAGACTACCGGCAACTGCCGTCCCACCCGCTTTCTGAGAGACAGGAACACAAAACTAATCCTCCCCCGTCAGCACCAGGAACTCTTCAACGCCAATACGCAAGCTGATTATGAGTATGCAAAGGAGGTGTTGGATGTGCGATTTTAGGTTGATGAGTTATGAGTTATGAATTATGAGTTATGAGTTATGGAATCTGATAGCTGATTTCCGAAAGCTGATAGCCGATAGCTGATTTCTGAAAGCTGATAGCCGATAGCCGATTTCTGAAAGCTGATAGCCGATAGCCGATTTCAAACCAGCAAATCTTTTACCACATGACCGGACACATCTGTTAACCGGAACCGGCGCCCCAGGTGCTTGTAAACCAACCGTTCGTGGTCCAGTCCGAGCTGATGGAGTACGGTTGCCTGAAAATCATGCACATGCACCGGATTCTGAAGAATATTATAGCCGAAATCATCCGTCTCCCCATACACCAGCCCGGGCTTGATACCTCCTCCCGCCATCCAGATGCTGAAGCACCGGGGATGATGGTCCCTTCCGTAATTTCCATTCGAGATGTCGCCCTGGCTAAAGCATGTCCGTCCAAATTCTCCTCCCCATATCACCAGCGTTTCATCCAGCATGCCTCTTCTTTTCAAATCCAGCACCAATGCCGCCGAAGCCTGGTCCACGTCTTTTGCCTGTCCGGTGATTTCATGCGGGAGATTGGCATGCTGGTCCCATCCCTGATGGTATAATTGTACAAACCGGACCCCTTTTTCGGATAGCTTTCGTGCCAGCAGGCAATTAGCCGCAAACGTCCCGGGTTTCCGGCTGTCCGGCCCGTACAGGTCAAAAACCTCGTCGGACTCCGCCGAAAGGTCGAGTGTTTCCGGAACGGCCGTCTGCATCCGGTAAGCCATTTCATACTGTTGAATCCGTGACTGTATTTCGGGATCTCCTGTTTCCTGGTAAGCCATGTGGTTCAGTGCCGCCAGTTTATCCAGCATCTTCCGGCGCTGCAGCTTGTCCATGCCTTTGGGATCGTTCAGGTAGAGTACCGGATCTTCCCCGTTGTTAAATTGCACCCCCTGATGAATGGAATCCAGGAACCCGTTCGACCACAGCTTTGCATACACGCCCTGGCTATTCCCTATTCCCCTTGAAATAAGAACGGTAAATGCGGGCAGGTTCTGGTTTTCACTCCCCAGCCCGTAACTCAGCCAGGCCCCCATACTCGGCCGGTTTCCTTGCTGTGAACCTGTTTGAAAAAAAGTAATGGCAGGATCATGGTTGATCGCCTCTGTATGCATCGAACGAATGATGCAGATTTCATCCAGGATTTTAGCCGTATAGGGAAACAGATCACTGATCCAGACCCGTTCAGGCCCGTATTGTTTAAAGTCAACGAATGAACCGACCAGCGGCAGGGACGCCTGGGTGGCTGTGAAACCCGTAAGCCGCTGCCCGCCCCGCACCGAAGCCGGCAAATCCTGTCCCATCATTTCCCGAAGCCTGGGCTTATAGTCAAACGATTCCAGCTGTGACGGCGCCCCGTTCTGAAACAGGTAGATCACCCGCTTCGCCTTGGGGGCAAAATGCGGGATGCCGGAAGGCAGGACCGGTGCTTCTCCCTGCTGCCGGAACAGGTCGGGAATCAGCAGAGAGCCCAGCGCGACCCCACCCAGCCCGAGGCTTAACCGTGAAAAGAAACGGCGTCTGCTAAAGTTCAACCCATATTCCATCAGCTCTTTTTCATCCATAATCGTCAGGGTTTTGTAATCGTTTCTTCCAGGTTATATAACGTCGTCATTACCTGCATAAGTGAAGCAAGGCCTACCGGATCGGTTGTCGTAATCGTTTCATATTCTCCTGCCGACAGCAACTCCGTTGCCCGCTCCCGGTCCAGCATTTGTTGATTTTCGGCATACAATTCTTTTAAAACCTCGATTTCCCGGCTGACCGGGTGACGGCATGTAATCATCCGGAACCCCTTGCGAAGCTTATCCTCCAATCCGCTTTTTTCCTGAAACAGGTTTTGAGCCAGTACCCGTGCAGCTTCCAGCACGGTCGGGTCATTCAGCATAACCAATGCCTGGAGCGGGGTGCTGGTGGCGGTTCGCATCACCTCACATTGGTCCCGGTTGCTGGCATCAAAAATGGCCATGGCCGGCGGGGGGACCGTTCGTTTGATAAAAGAATAAAGCCCTCTCCGGTACAGTGCAGGCCCGTGGTCCTGGCGGTAGGTGGCCAGCAACAAGTCTCCGCCTGCGGTTGCGCTTTCCCATAAACCGGGCGGCTGGTACGGCTTCACACTGGGACCTCCGATCGTTGCATGCAATAGTCCGCTGCTGGAAAGCACCACATCGCGGATCAGCTCTGCCGGGAGCCGGCTGCGCGGAAACCTTGAAAGCCAGCGATTATCCGGGTCCCGCTCCGATTTGGCCGCTGTAAAAACTGAGGATTGCCGGTAAGTGGAAGAGGTCACAAGCTGCTTTACCAACCGTTTGATATCCCAGCCATTCTCCATGAAATCCACCGCCAGCCAGTCCAGCAGTTCCGGATGGGACGGAAGCGCTCCCTGCATGCCAAAGTCTCCTGCTGTTTTCACCAGCCCCTTTCCAAAAATCTCCTGCCATATCCGGTTGACAAACACACGCGCAGTCAACGGGTTCTCTGCTGACGTTAACCACTGAGCCAGTCCGAGCCTGTTAGAAGGATACCGTTTGTCAAATGGTAAGATTGTCTCAGGAGTCCCTTGTTCGACCAACTCCCCGTACGCATTGAATTCTCCCCTCAGCAGTATCGGCGTCTGCCGCAGCGTATCCAGGTCCCCCATTACCGAAACAATCAGCCGTGAGGAGTCCGGCGTATTGACAAACGCCAGGGTTTCTTTACGATCCGCCGGGCCGATTTCCATCATCGGCTTTTTAGCCCAGGCCGCGGGCGTACCGACACTGGGGTCGATGGCTGTATAGACCTCCCGCATTTCATCGACATGGTTAAAAAAGGCAAAAAGCTGGTAATATTCCTTTTGAGAGACGGGATCGTATTTATGGTCATGGCAACGGGCACATTCCACGGTTACGGCGAGAAAGGCTTTTCCGAAGGTATCTGTGCGGTCAGCCACATAGGTGACCCGATATTCTTCTTCATCAACGGCTCCCTCTTCCGTAATTTTATGGTTCCGGTTAAATCCTGTTGCCAGTAGCTGTTCCCTGGTAGCGTCCGGTAGCAAATCACCCGCCAGTTGCCAGGTAACAAAGTCGTTATACGGTAAATTCTTATTGAAAGCGTGTATCACCCAATCTCTCCAGGGCCACTGCGACCGGTAATTATCCATCTGGTAGCCATACGAATCGGCATAACGGGCGATGTCCAGCCAGTGAATCGCCATTTTCTCTCCGTATGCAGGCTTATTCAAAAGACGATCTACGAGCCGTTCATACGCATCCGGACGGGTATCGCTTAAAAATTCGTCCATTTCCTGCAGCGAAGGAGGGAGCCCCGTGAGGTCCAGGGAGAGCCGCTTCAGCAATCGCTCCTTGTCTGCAGCCGGGTTCGGCGCCAGGCCGGCGGCCTCCATCTTATGCAGCGTAAAGTAGTCAATTTCATTGAACACCCATTCTTTCGCCCTGACACTGCGTAACGGCGCTTTTACCGGCCGCACAAATGCCCAATGCTTTTCGTAGGCTGCCCCCTGCCGGATCCATTTCCGGATCATGGCGACTTCGACATCGCTCAATTGCAGGTTAGATGCCGGCGGCGGCATTCTCAAATCTTCGTCCGTGCTCGTAATCCGCAGGTATACCTCCGACAGCTCCGGTTTCCCCGGGACTATCGCATGCGCGGCAGGGTTGTCTTTCAACGCTTTGTAAGCCTCTTCTTCCTGATCCAGCCGCAGCCCCGCTTCGCGCTTCGCCTCATCCGGACCGTGACAGGCAAAACACTTATCGGACAAAATCGGCCGGATATCGGTATTGTAACCGATGGTTTCTCCGGACAGGTTCGCCGGCAAACCCTTTTCACCCGACGTATACACAACCATGGCTACCGCTATCACAAATACCCCAAGTACCGCACCGGCTATTACGCTCCTAAAACGTCTCATTTTACTAGTGTTCCCGCATCAAACCGTCCAACATTTCATACTCCGAAAGGTTACAAAGTAAGGCATACCCCCATTCTACCCTCCCCCTTTTAACATCCACCTTTATAAAAGACGTATTTTTCAGGATATTTACTCCTTCTTTCAAGTCTTTGTTTACGAACGCAGGGCAGCCCGCTGGCTGCCCTGTCACCTGTACCACCTGTATTCTACGAGACCGGATCCTTTGAGAAAGGGCCCGCAGGAACTCACTTCATTTTCCTGAAATTCTTGATCCGGTGAAAGGTCATGAAATTCGCGTCATGGTTATTACGCGCCCCGCCGAGGCCGTCTTCATAAGCCGTACGGGAAACGAAAAGTATGTTTTTCCCGTCAAACAACCAATCGACGTACTGAAAACCATGTTTCTGAACATCCGGATGCTGAAGCAGAATGGTATGAAATTTCCACGTTTTCAGGTCGGCAGAACTAAAAAGGGCCTGGGTATTGCGGATACCTGAAGGACTTTTCCCCGGGTTAGCCGCTTTAACCGTATCCGGAATATAGTTGGTCAGCGTCCAGTACCGTTTGGATTTCGGATCGTAACGGATTACAAACTTTTTGCTTCCTCCGGGAAACGGTACAAAACCGGTTTGAGGATCAAAAGTTGCCGTTTTACCGTCGTCACTGATCCGGACAAAAGCAGCTTTTTCGTCGAGCGTAGTCCGGTGGTCAACCCGCAGGATGTCCACTATCGTCCCGTCCGGCCCCGCCACGGCGTTTCCTTCGAGCCAGCCGCTCAGCTCGCCGTTGAGCAAAGTGGTGTCCAGTCTCAGAAAATTGGAGGATGTCCAGTTCGAAGCAACCATCGGATCGGCATCCACAGGAATCGACATCATAAAAGGGCTGTAGCGTTTTCCCCAGCTTTTGGGAGGCCCGGCCGCATCTTCCATGGCTCTCCAGAGCCGTCCGTTGTGTGTTATGACCGCCATAGGGGCACAATGGTATTCTCCTTCCTTCAACAATCCGTTGCGTCCGTCAGTCGGGCTGGTCCAGGTGGCGCCGCCATCGGTTGATTTCCGGATAATCGTGTTCCCATGATGGCGGTTGGTCCCGAAAAAATAGAGCACATCACGGTGAACGAATAGTTTTGACCAGAATTGTCCGTCAATTTCACTGATTTGCTTCCAGGTTTTCCCCTTATCTTCCGACTTAAAAACCCTGGAAACCGCGCTGGTATGCTCGGTGGTTTTAGGCCCGAAAAAATCGTGGGAAGTCACATAGTCGCCATTCGGCAATATCGCCAGGCTGGGAGAACCGATATACCGGCCGGAAGAAGCCGGACTGTGGGTAATGATGATTCCGGGTACCTTCGAAAAATCCTGTGCAACAACCCCGCTACCGGGGAATGTCAGCAATAGCAGCAGGGATAAGGATTTGAAAAAATTCATTCTATAAAACGGTTTGGGTTGAAAATCAATTTATTGTTTACCTGGAAAGATGATAAAAATGCCCGTCCTCTGCGCCGAGCAGTAAGTCGGGAATACCATTTTTGTTCCAGTCCACAATCGTCGGGCTCGTGGTATGACCGGCAAGTTTGTGCGTATTCAAACTTCCTTTGTTCCGGAAAATAACTTTTCCGTCCACTGTACCGATATTTTCCAGAAGATCCGCATTCACGCTATTGACAATCAGGTCCACATCTCCGTCATTGTCCCAGTCGGCGAGTACGAATTTCCTTCTGCCGCTCCCTCCGGCCTTCCGTTCATTCATTCGCAAAAGCGTATTTTCGTCATCCAGGCAGAAAATCCGCTGTCCCGGTTTCAGCCAACGTTCTCCATTTCTGGTAAATCCTTCAAAATACGCCAGGTACCCTTCATGATCCAGCATGACCAGGTCGGTGAGCCCGTCTTTATTCCAGTCAATGGCATAGGGTGTCGTACGCCACTGCGTAGCCAGTTCATCCGGTCCGGGGTTCCACCAGTTCCAGGCAGGTTTCGGAATTGTCCCTGCGGGCCAGTCGATTTTCACCGGCTGCGCCGCCGCCAGTTTCGGCGAATTTGCGGTGCCGGTATTCCGGAACCAAATGATCTTTCCCCAGATAGAATTAAGGATGATGTCCTTCAGTCCATCGCCGTCCCAATCTGCTACAGAAAGCACAGTATAGCCCCATTTCGCTTCGCAGGGTCCCTGTATCGATCCATTCTTTCCTGCCTGAATGCGTATCGTTTTCCCGTCAGCCTTCAGCAACTGCGGCACCGCGTAATCCGGTGTTCCGGAGCCGCCCTTGTTTTCAATAAAAGCCAGATAGCCGGCAGAATTACCCACAATCAGGTCCTCGTCACCATCATTATCCCAATCGACACTGAAAGGGGTTGCCAGGGCCCCGAATTTGAGACTTCCGCCCTTTTGCTGAAAGTAAACCGGATCCTTGAAAACGGGCATCCCGTTATGCTTTTCCCCCGTGTTCTTCATATAAGCCACCCTGCCGTCCTCATCCCCGACAACCAGGTCCACGTGGCCGTCGTTGTTCCAGTCAATGGCAACCGGGATGATCATTTCAAGATCCATTCGGATCACGCCGTTCTCATTGGAAAGCCGCTTCCCGGCTGCATATACAGGAGCGGAACGGGTACCCGTATTTTCAAACCAGGTAAAAGCATCCAGGAATTCGCCGCAAATAATATCGAGATCACCATCGCCGTCGAAATCCGCGAAATTCGGACTGGGCGCACCATACACATCCAGGTCTTTCCCTGCTGCCTGGATACGCCGCTTGTCGGCATAAGTCCCGTTTACATTTTCGATCAGGTACACATACCCATGCAACGGGCCATTGGTCCAGTTTCCCGCCTCATCGTAGGCGTCGTCCCACCCGTAATCACCCCAGTCGTCCATTCCTACAATCAGGTCTTCATCACCATCGCCATCATAATCGACCTGTTTCACCTGTGTAAAACGAGGGGTCTTCTTAAAATCGGCATGCAGCAGTTCCAGGGGATATACCGGGGCGGCCTGCTCATCCGTGGCCAGCCCGAGGTTGTGAATCTCGATTACTTTGTCGAAAATCACCGGTTTTCCATTGACATACGAAATCTGGGGATTCCTGAACCCTTCCCCGATTTTAACAGGCGCTTCGAAGACGGGCATTTCCCCGCCTGTTTTATTTTCGAACCAATACAGCCCCTTAAAAGGTGTGTCGGGACAGGACACGACCATGTCCAGATCTCCGTCGCCATCGTAATCCATGGGCAACGGCCAGGCCCACAGCCCGACCCCCAGATCGGTGACGGTCTGCTGGTCCCGGAAAGCCACCCGCGTGAATGCTTCCGGGTTGAGGAACGGACGGTTCTGGAGGCTTAACAGGCCGCCCAGAACCAGGAGGAGTACAGGTACAATTTTGCGTTGATTTTTCACTGTCGGTTTCAGGATTATGCTTTATGCTCTCAGAAAATTATTGCCACTCGGCATGCTGCTCCAATCGGGTTGCGTTGTCAATGGCCGACTGCGGGATGGGCCACACATAATGCCTGGAAGGGTCAAAATTGCGATCGTGGATTACCCGTAACGGTAATACTCCCGGAATTTCAAAGCTTACTACTTGTCCCTTCAAAACAGTTTCTGCCGTTCTCCACCGGAGAATATCAAAATACCGCAGTCCTTCGCCGGCCAGTTCCACGCGCCTCTCGTTCCGGATCGCCTGCCGGAGCGCATCTTTCGTTCCGTATTTCTCACGATCAATCCCGGGCATGCCGGCACGGTTTCTGACCTGGTCAATGGCCTCATACACCGTGGCATCCGGTCCGTCCGCTTCATTTTTCGCCTCTGCGTAATTCAGCAGTACTTCGGCGTACCGGAAAATATTCCAGTTGACCCACATGGTCCGCTGCTGTGAAGCCATATCGGAAATGTATTTCTTAAAATAAACATACGTTTTGGCCGCATTCTTATCGTTGGTGTTGTTAACCGGGTCATAAACCTGTCCGCCAATTGATTCAAAAGGAGTGATAAACGTTTTATGAAAGCGGGGATCGCGGTTTTCCCAGGGATCAGCGGGGTCATATAACGGAGATTCCGTAATGGAAAGCCCATCCTTACAGGCATATGAATTGACAAGCGCCGGAAGCGGGAGGCTTGAACTGGTACCTCCGATGGTATAATATCCGTAGGCAAAGCAAAGTGTATGCGTATAGAGGTCTTTAGCATACTGATGCGCCAGAATAACCTCTTTTGTACTGTTATTAAAGTTGGTCTGAAACAATTGCCCGTATTCCGGATGCAGTTCGTAAATCCCGGAACTGATCAGTTCCTGCGCAGCTGCGGCAGCCTCGCTCCAGCGTTCGTTGTATAACAGCGCGCGCGCCTTCAACGCCAGGGCTGCTCCCTTGGTGGCGCGTCCGTTTTCCGAGGCAGGCCAGGTTACCGGTAATTCCGTTATCGCTTTATCCAACTCCTGCAGTATATAATTGAGAATGGTGTTCTTATCCGTCTTGGGCATATCCGATTCCTCCAATGGCAACACCCGGTCAAAGAATGGGATATCCCTGTAAAGAGTAATCATTTCGAAATATTTAAAACTGATGATAAACCGGGCCTGCCCGGCAAGCTTATTTTTTCCTTCCTCCGACAAATCCGGTATCTCGTCAAGCTTTTCCAATAATTCAAGGCAGTGACGAATGGCAACGTAGCTCCATTTAAATGAAACCAGGCCGCTGTTGGGAACATGTAACCCCTGCGCGATCAGGTCGCCGCTCCCCACGCAGTCATCGCTCATGGTGTCAAACTGATAATCATTGGCTGACGGCAGGTACCTGTAGGCATTATTGATCCAGGTAATTGCGTTGCTTTCGGATACCCAGAACGTGGCATCCGAAGGCGAAGTTAAAGGGACAGTATCCAGGAAGCCGTCGTTACAGGAAAGCAACAGTGCCGGGAACAGCATGATAAGCCTATAGTTCTTCAATAACTTTTTCATGTCGGTATTGCTGATAGATGATTAAAACGAGACATTCAGACCAATATTTACGACCCGGGAAAGCGGGTAAAAATTTCCCGATCCGTCGGGAGCTTCAGGGTCATGGCCGTATACTTTTGTAAAGGTCAGCAGGTTCTCACCACTTGCATAGAACCTTATCCTGTCTGCCTTCAGGCGTTTTAACAAGGCTTCCGGCAACGTATAACCCAGCTGAATATTCTTCAGCCTGACATAGGCGCCGTTTTGCAGCCAGAAAGAGGAGAAGCCGTTATTAAAGCTCGCGACTCTCAGTTTAGGGAATTTCCCTGCTACCCAGTTGTCGTTTTCATCCAAATGCCACCGGTCCAAATGCTGCTTTTGAGCCGTTTCAAGTGAACCATTGATTGGAAGCGCTACAGAGTTCATGTACGTTTTCCGGTAAGCGACACCCTGAAGAAAGCCCGAAAAATCGAAATTCTTCCATCCCAACTCCAGGTGAAACCCGTACGGCAGGCGTGTCAGGGAACTTCCGAGCCGCTGACGGTCATCGGCGGTAATCTTGCCGTCGCCGTTAACATCCTCTATCTTCAAATCCCCGATTCCGGTTTGAGGGTTCAGTTTGGCATACTTGTCTACTTCATCCTGCGTTTGAAAGATGCCAATCGATCTGTACCCAAACCATTCCTGCATTTCATGACCGGTTTCCATTATTTTATTGCCGCTGATCTGCGGACTGGCAATCATGGATCTGATTTTATTTCTGGCATCAGAAACCTGGAACGAAACCCGATACGACAGCGCTCCTTTACGGTCCTGGAAAGTAACCTGAGTTTCCCATCCATAGTTGTCCATCGAAGCGACGTTCTGATAGGGGGCGCTCAGCCCGTAACTACTCGGAACGGCCGGCTGCATCAATATGCCGTCGGTATAATCTTTAAACCAGTCAAACACCAGGCTCAGCCGGTTGCCCAGTAAGCCCAGATCTACGCCAATATTGGTAGTGGTTTTGGTTTCCCATCTCAGGCCTCTGTTGGGACTGCCGGAATAATACGTGGCTGTCTGCGCAATACCGTCAAAGTAATAGGCTGCGCTGGATATGGTGGAATAATATTGATAGAGTGCGATATTCTGGTTGCCCACCCTTCCCCAGGAAGCCCTCACTTTCAAATCCGCCTTATCCCTGATTTTCGCCATAAACGACTCTTCACTGATCCGCCATCCTGCTGAAAAAGAAGGGAATACTCCCCACCTGTTTTCGGTACTGAAACGCGAAGAACCATCGTAGCGCACATTGGCTTCAAATAAATACCGGTCTTTCAGCACATAATTTGCCCTTCCGAAATAAGAGCGCAGCGCCCATTCAGAAGCAGTTCCTGTCGTTGTCCAGGTAGACGGATCACTACTACCCGCATTGATCACATAAATATCGTCTGTAATGAAGTTTCTCCTGCCGACACTTTCCTGCGTATCATTATTCCATTCCTGGGAGGCGCCTGCCAGTAAGCTCAACTCGTGTACCTGATTAAAGGATTTGCTGTAATTCAGAAGCAGCTGCGCGTTGTGCTGGTAATTATCCTGATGGAAAATCAGCAGCGAATTGGTGTCGTAGTTAAAATCGACGGTCGTCAGGTCAAGCGGATTGATGAACTTCATTCTTTTACTATAATCAACCCTTCGGGTAAGATCCATTTTTGTTCCGTACATGGCATTCACAGACAATCCCTCCAGGATTTTGTAGTTAAGCGTTAAAGCGCCTGTCAAGCGGTTAAACTTACTATTCTGGAACCCGCCTTCTTTGGAAGCCAACCCGAACCGGTTGGCCCACCCGGTTATGGATGCCCATTGACCATCACGTGTAAACGTAACATCGTCCGATCCCCGCCGGAAGGCATCATGAATAATATCGTTGACATTCCTGGTGGGTCCGCTGGGATAGGTGGCTGCTGAAGGCGCATAGCTTTGAGCCGGTGAAAGCTGTGCATTCAGATTGATATCCAGGCGATCATTTACCCGGAAAGTATTGTTCAGCCTGAAATTGAAGCGTTGTGTTCCCGTATTCACCATCATCCCTTTCTGGTTGATGTAACCCATTGAGATGTAATAACTGTTGCGCGCCCCTCCGCCGGACAAGGAGACATTATGCTGCGTTTGAGCTGCCGGCCTGAAGAGATAAGCGATACGATCCTCACTTGGCAGTTCCCCGGTACGGTATTGCTCCAGTTGTGCCTCCGTATATTTAAAAACCGTCGTATTCGGGTTTGTGTTGCGTTCTGCCTCCCTCCATAGCTGCACATGTTCATAGGCGTTCACCATTTCAGGGAGCATGGTAGGCCGTTGCTGTCCGATATAACCATCGTACGAAACCTTCATACTGCCCTCCTTCCCTTTTTTGGTGGTGACAAGAATAACCCCGCCGGATGCCCTGGCCCCGTATATAGCCGTGGAGGCGGCGTCTTTCAAGACGGATACACTTTCGATATCCTGCGGATTCAAATTGACCATTGACATGGCAATCCCATCCACTATTACCAACGGGGCATTGCTTGAAAACGTACTAACTCCCCTGATCGTCATGGAAAACCCTTCATTTCCCGGCTGCCCCCCCGTTTGGTTGACCAGTAGTCCCGGAACCTGCCCCTGAAGCGATTGCATCACATTGGTGACCGGTCTGGATTCAAATTCCTTTGCACTGATAGTCCCGACTGCTCCCGTCATATTAATTTTCTTCTGCTGTCCATACCCTACTACTATCACCTCTTCCAGTGCCTTTTCATCTACTTTAAGGACAGCATTCAATACGGTATCACCTCCAACTATCACCTCTTCCTTTAAGAACCCTACAAAAGAGAAAATCAATACCGCCTCACCATCCGGGATGCCAAGACTGTATTCTCCCGCACTGTTGGTGGAGGTTCCCTGGTTGCTTCCCTTCAACAGGACACTGACACCTGGCAGTGCTTCCCCTTTTTCATCGGTTACGTTTCCCCTGACAATCCTTTCCGCCGGAGGCGAAAAGCGCTCACTGCTATTTGCGGTCAGCGGAACGTGGCCGATTACAGACGATTGCGATGGTACGGCATGATAAACACTTTGCGGCCGTCGTTTCTCCATCGGAGGAACCCGTTCTTTTTTCTTTTGCAGAATGAGGTACGTGTCATTTTTGACTTTTCTGTAATAAAGATTAGTCGCATTGAGTACCTGCTGAAGGTTCCATTCGAGTTTCCGGTTGAAATCTACCGCTTCCACGGTAATTCCCTCGATCAGCCTCCCTTCACAAAGAATATCTACGTTATAGTGATCTTTCATTTCATTCAGAACATCACGTAATTTAGTAGTCTTTTTCTCCGTAGAAGGAGCGGACACCTGTTTGTACATAGCGAGCGTCTGGGAATACAGGTTTCCCGGATCAGCTGTTACTACCAATACTGCCAGGTATCCCAGGACTGGTGTTTTTAAAAAGCGCTTCATTTGAATCGTAGCTGTTTTCAGGTTAAAGGTTTGCATAAGATCTATCTGTTAATCCTGATCCATGAGCCGGATGAGATGGTCTTCTTTTTCTATCTTAATATTCAGCAGCACAGCGAGAGTGGTCAGCAATTCGTCAGCATCTTCCATTTTAAAAGAGCCGACCAGGGTTCTGTTGGCCAGGCTGTCAGTCGCTATACTAAAGTGAAGTCCATAATTTTCGGTAAGGATCTGACACAATTCATGCAGTGGCATGTTATCAAAAACAAACCGCTTCTGCTTGAACGCCATATAGGCATCCGGACTTGTATTGGTCTTTAATTCAAGCGTATTGACGGGGTCCAGTATCGCCAGATCACCCGGCTTCATCAGGACCTGCCGGCGTGTGTTTCCAGTGTTGTAATTGAGTTGCACACTCCCCTTTTTCAACATGACCCGACCTCCCCGCTCTCGGGCAAAGACAGTAAATTCAGTTCCCAGAACAGTCACATCCATCTGCCTCGGTGTTTTCACGACGAAGGGATGTTTATCCGGCGTACTGATGATCGAAAAAAATGCTTCCCCTGCCAGCAGGACCTCACAGTTGGATGAATTAGTTCGAAAACTGAAGCGCGGGACCTGTAACCTGGAGTTTGCATTAAGCGTTATGGAACTTCCGTCATCCAGGGTGAGCGCTAGCGTTTCACCAAAATCAGCCCGGTAGGACTTATAGTAAAGCGCTTCTTTACTACTCCAGGCCAGCAACAGCATTCCCCAAAAAGAGGCTGCCGCGATGATCCGGAGCCTCCGCCGCCCACGGGGCAATGCCGGCAAGGGAGCTTCTTCGTTTGGTTTGTCCCTGGAAGGAGGCGACGACTCCATGTAACGGAGATAGCCGGCCAGCGCCTTATCGGGAACCGGCAGGTAGGAAGGATAGCGCTGCTCCCATTCCAGCAGCCACTGGTAGTAAAGTTCCAGATTTGGTTGATGCTGCAGCCATTCTTCGATCAGCCGTTTCTGCAAGGGTGTGCTGCGGCCTGAAAAATGATCAAAAATCAGCTCTTTTGTAACGTTCGGTGACACGGGCGGGTAAATTATATTCTTTTTTAACAAAAAACTGTAAACATCTTAAATTCACAGCCTACTGGCTGTCGGTAGCTTATTGATCTACCGTTGGACGGCGCTCCGTTTGTGCACTGGCGCCTCACGGAAAGCGCATCGCTATCTCCGTAAGGAACAGCGCCCAAACCAGTATCCAATGGTCTTTCAGACCTTCTCGTAGCTTCCCGAGGGCATTACTGATATGCGTTTCAACGGTCCGGACGGAGATGTTCATCAAACGTGCAATATGAGGGTTGCTCACTCCCTCAAAACGATTGAGAATAAACACTTTGCGACATTGAGTGGGTAAACGTTGGATTAACTCCTGCAGGTGATTCTGAAGCTCGTCAAAATGAATGATCCGTTCGGGTTGATCCGAAAAATGGGACTCCTTATAGGGTATGGATTCAAGCGAATCGGATGATTTGAGCTCGTTGGCGAGGTAATTATAGGCCCGGTTTCGTACCGATTGTAATAAATAGGCTCTGTAAGACTGTTTTACGGAATCGAAGGCACGTGTTTTCCAGAAATTATAGAAAGTGTCGGCCACTAAATCTTCCGCCACCTCCTTCGAATAGACGAAGCGGACGGCATGGGAACACAAGGCAGCATAATACATCCTGAACAATAACTCACAGCCCTTTTGAGGGTCTTCGTCAAATGACCTTCGCAGAAAGAACTCTGTATCCTGTGAAGAAAGGTGTTCCCGGGATCGCGGTTGTCTTCCAGTTTCATCCGTATCCGGTTTTAACGGATCCTGCATTTCTGGTAACCGGAAAAAGAAATCATTTTGCATATCGTCCAATTTAATGCTCGCTGTACTTTTTGCATGTGCTTCTATAAGTAAAGACAAAACCCAGGCCGGGTACACGTAGCCTGTATCCTATTTTTTGATGAAATAATTTAAATTTAAGCATGGACGACTGCACGCGAACGGTCGGCTGTTTTCACTCCGGACCGCTGCTCCTTTATAGGCTGCCGGCGCACATCACCTGCTACAGCGCTGCCCGCCGCCGGATTTTTAAAGGTTCTCCGATAGTAGTTTGGGGGCCGGTGTCTCTTACTTATAGCAGATTACTTAACGAAATGGTTATCAAATGATGAATGCTCCCAACGCTGTAAAAGACACTGTTGTCCTTATTACCGGCGCCGCCAGCGGCATTGGCCTTGAAATCGCTAAAACGTTTGCCAGGCACGGCGCGAAAGTGATGCTGACCGATGTAAAAGAAGAGGAGGCGTTTCACCAGGCGCAGCTGCTGGCCGCAGACGGGTACCGGATAGCGGCTCAAAGATGCGATGTGACCCGGGAAGATGACATCCGGTCCGCGGTTGACGCAACCGTCAGCCGTTTCGGATGCATCGATACGCTTATTAACAATGCCGGCTTACAATATGTTTCACTGATTGAAAACTTTCCGGTAAAGCAGTTTGAACTGATGGTAAAAATAATGCTGACGGCTCCCTTTATCGCGATTCAAAACGTATTCCCGCTGATGAAAAAACAAGGAGGCGGGCGAATTATCAACATGGCCTCCATTAACGGGCTGATCGGCTTTGCCGGGAAAGCCGCCTATAACAGCGCTAAACATGGTGTCATCGGCCTCACGAAAGTAGCGGCACTGGAGGGGGCTGCGTATGGTATAACGGTCAATGCCATTTGCCCGGGATACGTGGACACCGCCTTGGTCCGCGGGCAATTCGAGGACCTGGCCAGGACCAGGAATACGACGCCGGAACGCATACTGGAGGAGGTCATCTTTCCACTGGTGCCTCAGAAACGGCTCATTGGGATGGATGAAATCGCGGCTTGTGCGTTGTATTTGGCGGGGGAAGCTGCCAAGGGGATTACGGGGCAGGCGATGGTTATTGATGGGGGGTATACAGTACAGTAGGTGTTAGGTTTTAGGTTTTAGGTGTTAGGTTTTAGGTTTGAGGTTTGAGGTCATCAGCTTTCGGCTATCGGCTATCGGACAAAATACGATGGGTGGTTGGGTGGTTGGGTGGTTGGGTGAGCGCAGTCGAACCCAGGAGTCGAACCCAGGAGTCGAACCCAGGACCTGAGCCCACAGCTTCCGGCTATCAGCTTTCGGACAAAATACGATGGGTGGTTGGGTGGTTGGGTGGTTGGGTGAGCGCAGTCGAACCCAGAAGTCGAACCCAGAAGTCGAACCCAGGAGTCGAACCCAGGAGTCGAACCCAGGAGCTGAGCCGACAGCTTTCAGCTATCGGCTGTCGGTATTGGCTGTCGGCATGGATGAATGTCCTGCCAACAGCCTTTCACTAACCTTGCGCCGGGTTCTCCTGCTATTTGGTCTCCGTATCTTTTACGAGCTTAACGTCAGTGGCCGTTAAACCCCTGGGACTACGCTGTACCACAAACGACACGCGGTCAGCCAGTTCGACCGGACTCAATAAGGCCGTGCTATGTACAAAAATCCGTTCTTTACTGGCGGTATCCCGGATAAAACCATATCCTTTTGCGGTGTCAAAATATTCCAGTACGCCCACCCGGATGGCAGTGTCTCCATCCTTACTGTTATATTGCCAATGATCAGCCCCCTCTGCCCGTGCTGCGGGCTTACTACCCGGTAATGCAGGTCTGGAAGACAAATTCCCGTGCTCATCCACGTATGCAAACATTTCCTGCAACTCTTTTCCCTTTTGAGAGTTTGATTTTCTCTCTAGTTTTCGTTCCTCCTTTTCCTGCCTTTTCTGCAGCTTCTTTTTAGTTTGTTCTTTTTTTCCGAACGTTTCTTTTGGTTTGGCCATGTAGTAGTTATAATAAAAAATTTAGTGACGAAACAACCGTCCCGCAGCATCTGCCGCCCGAACATTGTTTCCTTCACACCGTTACACAAAGGTGAAGTTTTTATGCCGATTAAAATAGCACTTAAAACGATAGGGGGTAATATACAAAAATACTGTGAATAATCTTAACTATTTATTTTTTTATACGGATTAAACTCCTACCTTTACTCCATAACTATTATAACAACAACCAATAATGTACGAAGGAACCGTAAAATTTTTCAACCACACCAAAGGATTTGGGTTTATTTCCCCTAATGATGGAGGTGAAGATGTTTTTGTTCACAGCTCAGGATTAAAGTCTGACATCAGTGAAAACGACAAGGTGTCATATGAAGTCCAAAACGGAAAGAAAGGACTTAACGCAGTAAATGTACATATCATCTGATCATAGATGAATTAAAAAAACCTCCGGAACACCGGAGGTTTTTTTAGCTGAACCAGGCAAGACCTTACTCCCCTCCCCCTAATTACTTCTCAAGGTTTCGCACTATCAAAGTAATCCCGCAAATCCGCTGTTTGTTATTTTGCTTCCTGCTTACGCCCATTTGTACGTACGCTAGGCTACTTTTTTGCCAGGCTCATTTTATTCCTGATTTATGTCGTCCATCGCTTCCAAAGTTAGATTCGCACCGTCGATTAAAACCGATTTTTTCCCTACCCTAAAAAAAAGAGTTGATCATTATTTTACCGAAAATAACAAATCCCGTTACGCCGATAAGCGGATGGTTATTAAAACGGTTGCACTATTAAGCATTTACTGCATCCCTTTCGTACTCCTGTTAGTATTTTCTCCCCCTGTTTTCTATAGTTTTGTCTTATGGTTCCTGATGGGGATCGGCATGTCGGGAATAGGAATGAGCGTGATGCACGACGCCCTGCACGGCGCGTACTCCTCCAACCCCCGGATCAACCGTATGCTGGGGTTCACCTTGAATTTGCTTGGCGCTGACATTACGAACTGGAAACTCCAGCACAATGTCATGCACCATACCTATACCAATATTGTCCCGCTGGATGAAGATATCCGTGACCGCGGCGTGGTAAAATTATCGCCCCACGCACACCCCACGCGGCTCCATCAGCTGCAGTGGATCTATGCCTTCCTTTTTTACGGAGTCCTCACCCTCTATTGGGTAACTGTCAAAGACTTTATTCAGTATGCCGGCTTTATTAAAACCGGCGTGAACCGGCAGACCACTGCTGAAAACAAGAAGCTCTTGTTGCGGGTACTGACCTTGAAGGCGCTTTACTTTATTATACTCATCGGCTTGCCCCTGCTCATCATGCAACGCCCGGCATTGGAGATCATCGGAGGTTTTCTCTTTATGCACTTCGTTTCGGGGCTTATTCTCACAGTGGTTTTCCAACTCGCACATACCGTTGAAGGGACCACACACCCGACCGTCAGCGCCCAGGGAACCATTGACCGCGACTGGGCTACTCACCAACTGGAAACCACGGTCAACTTCTCGCCCGGCAACAAATGGCTTTCCTGGTACGTAGGCGGGCTCAATTTTCAGATAGAGCATCACCTGTTCCCTAAAATTTGCCATATCCATTATCCCGCAATTGCACCTATTGTACAACAAACGGCGTTGGAATATGGCATTGCCTATCAACAGAATCACCGTTTCCGGGATGCACTGAGCTCCCATATCCGGCTGCTCCGTACATTCGGGAAATTACCCGACCCCAACGACGCAATCGGGTAATCTTCTGTAGCTATCGGAAATCGGCTATCAGCATTCGGCTATCGGCATTCAGCTTTCGGCTATCGGACAAAATACGTTGGGTGGTTGGGTGGTTGGGTGGTTGGGTGGTTGGGTGAGCGAAGTCGAACCCAGAAGTCGAACCCAGAAGTCGAACCCAGAAGTCGAACCCAGAAGTCGAACCCAGAAGTCGAACCCAGGAGTCGAACCCAGGAGTCGAACCCACAGCTTCCGGCTTTCAGCTTTCGGAAATCAGCAATCAGAGATGGGCTTTCGGAAATCCAAAATCGTGAGTCCAAAATCGTAAATCCGAATTCGTAATTCGTAATTCGTAAATCCCTACTTCCCTTTACACGTAATGTAGCTCGCTACTTCATCCACCTCCGGCAAATCTATTACGAATCGTTCTATTGCTACTTTTTGCTCCTGAAGAACCACGGTTCCTTCTATAAATACTTTTTTTCCTACCACCTGAATGGTGATATTCCTACAATCAAATTCCCGATTTTTAAATAAAGCCCGGCGGATCGTATTGGCGAGATCAGCACTTGTCTGACTGATCGTGTTGACACTATTTTGAATGGAATTGCTCATTACGATAACGGTTAAAAATAAATGAAATACTTGTGATACCTGCCGCCCGGCACAGAAAAAAACAGAAAACGGACCGCCCCGACGAGTCGTCCGCTGTTACAAGAACTACTGGTTATCCGGCAGGCAGCCCAGACCTCCCTGTTGAACCCTTTCCCCTATCGTCGTCAGGAAAGCTCAACGAACATTGCCGTTCCTTCCTTCGCCCTTTTCACAGGCTTCATTTCCCCGCTACCCGAACGGGAAAAATGTTCCTTCTTTCATCGTTGAATACTTCATCGAAATAGTACCTCACCGGATTGCTTTACGTTGAGACAAATAAATTAGACAGGTGTAGTCCGGCTTTACAAGAGGGGCATACGTATAGTTAACGACAAACCGGAGTAAAATATTGGCCGGACCTGAAGGATTTTCCTGGTTACCTACTATATATACGCAATTTACACAAAACAATCCAGTGCACCAACACCGGCAAGCAGCTACAGCACTATATCCACCTTAAAATCCGGAGTCAGCATCAGTCTCCCTTCCACCGGCTCTGGTTTCCCCGGGACAATCAAAGCTTTCATTCTGGCCGTTTTCCCTTTAGTAAGCAAATCGATTGCCTGCTTTTCCGTAAGCTTTTTTCCAAACAGTTCAAAAGGCACCCGGAAATCACAAACCCGGAAATCAGCACAGCCAAAAGCAGTTTTGCCGCGTTTCAGAAGATGCTGATCACATTTCGGACAGGTCAGGCTTTCCAGTGCCGGAAGCGCCGGCTGTTCCCGGGCTGCCCGGGCCGGCTTTTCCTCTGCATCGGGAGTTTCTGCAACCGCAATGGGTCTGTATACGCCCGTCTTCACCTCTTTTGTTAGCTCCTCTACCATCCGGATCAGTTCCGTTTTAAAATTTTCGGGCGCGTATTCCCCTTTTTCAATCAGCCTGAGCTTTCGCTCCCACTGCCCGGTCAGCGCTACACTTTTCAGCAGTTCGTTCTGAATGGTGTCAATCAGATCGATGCCGGTTTGCGTCGCCAGAATATTCTTCTTCCGCTTTTCAATATACTTTCTCTTAAAAAGCGTTTCGATAATATTGGCCCGGGTAGACGGCCTCCCGATACCGCTGTCTTTCATCAACTCACGCACCTCTTCCTCGTCTACCTGCTTCCCGGCCGTTTCCATCGCCCTTAGCAATGTCGCCTCCGTAAATGCCTTGGGAGCCGTCGTTTTCCCATAATGAATCCGGGGCTCATGAGGACCGGTTTCCCCTATTTCGAAAGCAGGCATCACCTTTTCCTCCTCCGCCGGCTCCTTCTTTTCCTGCACGTACACGATCCGCCAGCCGGGATCAAGAATTTGCTTCCCGGTTGCCTTGAATTCCACTGCGCCTACCATTCCCAGCACGGTGGTAGCAGACACTTTACACTCCGGATAAAACGCAGCGATGAACCGCCTGGCAATCAGGTCGTATATGCGCTTTTCCTCGGCTGCAATCCCACCCGGATACACGCCCGTCGGGATAATTGCATGGTGATCCGTTACTTTCTTGTCATCAAAAACCGACTTCAGTTTGGGTACGGGTTGCTGTAACAGCGGCGCCGTAAAGGCAGTGTACGGTGTCATCTGAGTCAGGATCCCTGCGATTTTCGGGTGCAAATCTTCTGACAGGTAGGTCGTGTCGACGCGGGGGTATGTTACGAGCTTCCTTTCATACAGGGTCTGCACATACCGCAACGTATTGTCGGCAGAAAAACCGTATTTTTTATTCGCTTCTACCTGCAGGGATGTGAGATCAAACAGGCGCGGGTTTCCTTCTTTGCCTTCCTTGATCTCAAAAGCGGTTATTTCCAGGGAATGATCGCGCAAGTAGGCCAGGCCGTTTTCTGCTTTTTCAAGCGTCTTCAAACGCTGAATCGTGGCCGTGAACTCCGTTTCCCTGTAAATCGTCTTCAGCTCCCAGTATTCTTCCGGGACAAACGCATTGATTTCCTTCTGACGCTGCACAATCATCGCCAGCGTGGGGGTTTGTACTCTCCCGATAGAAAGGACGACATTGGCGCGGGCAAAACGTTTGGTAAACAACCGCGTGGCGTTCATTCCGAGCAACCAGTCCCCAATGGCCCGCGCACTTCCCGCGGCGTAAAGGTTGTCGTATTGTGAACTTTCGCGCAGGGCATTAAAGCCCTCCCGGATGGCCTGCTCGGTCAGCGATGAGATCCACAACCTCCTGACCGGCACATTGCACCGCGCTTTGAGCAGCACCCACCGCTGGATCAGCTCTCCCTCCTGGCCTGCATCTCCGCAATTAATCACTTCCTCGCATTCCTGTACCAGCTTTTCAATGATCCCGAATTGCCGGTGCACCCCCGGATTGTCGATCAGCTTGATTCCGAAACTGGGCGGGATCATGGGCAGTTCCTCCAATCTCCAGGTTTTCCAGCGCTCCGTATAATCCTGTGGTTCTTTCAGTGTACAAAAATGGCCGAATGTCCAGGTGACCTGATACCCGTTCCCTTCATAAAAACCTTCCTTTCGCTGTTTTGCGCCTATTACCTGCGCAATATCTTTGGCCACACTCGGTTTTTCCGCAATGCAAAGTTTCATTTACCCCTTATCTGATTGGCCACAAAGTTGGTAAAATAAGCGTTCGCACAAAAGTTTACGGGGTCTTATACTTTGCGATCGCGGCCTTTATCCGTTCCATACGATTAGCTGGGCTCGGATGCGTGCTGGCAAATTCAGGCGGTGTGTTCCCGCCGGAACCTTCCGCCAGTACTTTCATTACCTGCAACAGCGCCTCCGGCTCATAGCCTGCTTGAATCAGGTACTTTACTCCGAATTCGTCTGATTCCAGTTCATCCTCTCTTCCGTATTTCATGCTCATCATATTCGCAACATACTGCGCAATATAAGCTCCCGAATTACCCGAATTCGGATCACTCAAAGCAATAGTTGCCGCCCCTGCAAGTCCGGACATCAGCTCCTGCGTGGCCATTTGCTCCGCAGAATGCCGGCCAACCACATGGCCGATCTCGTGCCCCAGTACACCTGCCAGTTCATCTTCCGTTTCCAGTCGCTCCAATAAGGCTGCCGTAATAAAAATTTGCCCTCCGGGTAATGCAAAGGCATTAATGGTCCGGTTATCGGCCAACACGTGAAAATCGTACTGATACGGTGAACGTGCGGCATCCGATTGCCGGACCAGCCGGTTGCCGACTGTTTTCACGGCCTCCTGCACCTGTTTGTCGGGGTAGAGGCCCCCGAATTCCGACGCCATCTGAGGGGCGCTCCGCTGCCCCAGCAACATCTCCTGCTCGGGGGACAAACTTACCCGCTGCTTTTCACCGGTTACCGGATTGACCTGGGTTTTGGTATAATAACCGATGACACTGACCACCACCATAATCAGCGCAATAAGAAAACGACCTGGATTCTTTTTCATACAATCAGAAAACAATTTGACCCGGTAAAGTTCAAGAAAACCTTCAGTTTTTCCAACAGCCTCGAGCCTCCGGATCTTAAAAACCGGCTGCCCGCAAATCCTCACACCGGATTCAAGACGCTGTTTCTCTTGAAAAGTCACAAATCTTCCTTCCGGAAAATTATTATATTGCCATAAAAATGTTCCGTATGGCAGCCGTCCGCATCGCTTCTCTTCATATCTATCCTGTGAAATCGCTCCGGGGAATTGCATTGGCTGAGGCGGAGGTACAGGAACGCGGGCTCAAATGGGACCGGCGCTGGATGTGGGTAGATCCGGATGGCGTATTTATTTCGCAGCGAAAATATCCCTTGCTGTCACGTATTTCCACGACCCTGACCCCGGCAGGTATCCTTCTTCATGACCTCACCGGAAAGCTGCCGCCCATCACCATTCCCTATCAGCCGGCGGCGCCTGTCGGGCTGGAGGTAACGATCTGGAACGACACGGTCCCTGCGGTGACCGTCGATCCGGCCTGCGACCGCTGGATGAGTTCCTTTCTGGGTCTGCCGCTGCGGCTTGTCATGCTGCCTGAAAGTACCCGGCGCCTGGTGGATTTCCGTTACGCTCACCAGCAGGAAATCGTCAGCTTTGCGGACGGCTACCCCTTGCTCATGACCACACAAGCTTCGCTCGACGACCTCAACAAACGCCTGCCTGCGCCCGTAGGCATGGACCGCTTCCGGCCCAACCTGGTGCTGGAAGGCACTGGTGCCTGGGAGGAAGACACCTGGACACAGGTCACGGCCGGCGCTGTTTCATTTGACCTGGCCAAACCCAGTGCCCGCTGCGTCATGACCACGATAGACCCCGAAACGGGGGTGAAAGGCCCGGAACCTTTAAAAACCCTGGCTGTCTTCCGAAAACAAGGTCACAAGATCCTTTTCGGACAAAATTTACTTCCCCGGCAATGCGGAACCATCCGGGTCGGTGATGCTGTTACTACCCTACCAACCTTACGCAATGCACCCGTACCGTTATAAGGATATCAACCTGGCCGAACTCCGGCAGATGAAAACCCGTCCCGGCACCATTCTCGTCGATGTCCGCGAAGATTGGGAGTTTGAGGAGTTCAACGAGGGCGGAATCAATATCCCGCTATCCGAAATCCGTATCAAAAGAGACTTATTGGCCCCCTACCAGGTAATCCTGGTTGCTTGCACCAACGGAACCCGCAGTCGGGTAGCCGCCATGGATTATTGCCGGGTTACCGAATGGGCCGATAAAGAAATTTATCATTTGAAAGGGGGAATTATTGAAGCGGAATAGGATTTACCTCCGCCCGCTTATACTTCCACGTCGCCGCGATAGACAAATGCTGCCGGGCCGGTCAGCCAAATAGCATTAAATCCGGTTCCCTCAGGCACAAAGCGCACTTCCAGCTTGCCCCCGAGCACATCGACCTGTACCGGGCCGGTCCAGCCCATTTTTTGGTACGCTACTAACGCACAAGCCGTTACACCGGTTCCACATGCATAGGTTTCGTCCTCAACTCCACGTTCGTAGGTACGTACTTTCAGCCGGTTTTCACCGATTACCTGCACAAAATTCACATTCACCCCCCCCTGTGGTCCGTATTCCGTACCATAGCGGACCGCTCTTCCCTCTCCCACCACATCCACTTCCGTTACATCCGGCACAAACTTCACGTAGTGCGGGGATCCGGTATTCAGGAAAAATGCATCCTCTTTTTCTGCTATGCCGCTAACCTCTCCCATTTTTAAATGAACGATTTCTGCGGCCACCGTGGCTTCATGTACGCCATCCACGGCTATAAAACGGACACTTTCTTCGAAGAGCCCCAGGTCATGTGCGAAACGTACAGCACAACGTCCTCCATTGCCGCACATACTCCCCTCCTTGCCGTCGGCATTAAAATACACCATCCGAAAGTCGTACTCCTTTTCCTTACGAAGCAGAATAAGCCCATCGGCGCCGATGCCAAATCTTCTGTGACAAAATGCCTCAATACTCGTCCCGGACACCGGAAAAACCCCGGCCCGGTCATCTACCAGAATAAAGTCGTTACCCGCTCCCTGGTACTTATAAAAATCAATTTTCATTACGCAAGCTGATTATTCCACTTTTCCGATGCAAAAATAACGCGTTACCGTCTCTAATCATCGTATCTGCTCTATAAAAAAGATCCGGGCTTAAACAGCGCCGGATCCTGGTCTTTTAGTTTGTCTTATGAAATGCCTGATAGCCAATTACTCTGCGGCTGTGATGACCCGTGTTGTGTTGGTCGCGATTTCGAAAGGTTTTTCGGTTTTTTCCTTTCCGTTCGCTATCACAAACGTGTACTTCCCGTCACGCAGGGTTGAAAAGTCAAATATTTTCACATAGTCGTTACTTCTCGCTACAGACTCGGAAAAGAGCACCGTTCCGACCTCGTCTTTGATGATCACGGAACTTCTGGATTCCGTGTTCTTAAAAGCCAGGCGAAATTTCGCGCCATTCAAAGGGGATACGGTTACCTCCTTTTCATTCCCTTCCTTTCCGCCCGCTACAGTTGTGGTTGCAATAGATACTCCCATCAGAATTGCAATTCCTAATACGATCCTTTTCATGTGATTCAGAATGTTTTGTTTTCGATATGATTGCACTATATTAATATCTGGTTAATACACCCCTTTCTTTTTTCTATTTCAGAGGATTAACATATCAAAACTACCTCAAAGCCTACTCAAAAACAATAAGGCTGTGATTCACAGGCAAAAGTTCTTTTATACACGCCACACATGTATTAGAATAATGCAACAATACTAAATAAAATACAACAAGTAGTTTAAAATACAATAGACTACCAAAGCAGTATACTATTGTATTATTTCAATAAAAAGAATCAAGGAACTTGTTCCGGAAGAAAGGAGGAGCCAAAGGTGCAGGCAACTGTTTTTACGGGTCCGGCCCTGATGCCGGCCGGCTACTTCAAAAGATCGGACACTACCTGACTATAGTGTCGGATTACATTTGCTTCATCAAATTCCTTCACAATTTTATTCCTGCCGGCCTCCCCCATTTCCTGGCGCTGCCGGGAAGTCAGCCGGAGGATTAATTCCATTTTGTCAGCCAGGTCAGACACATCGCCTACTTTACACAAATAGCCGGTCAGGCCATCGTCGACAACCTCTCTGCATCCCGTAATATTGGTTGTAATGATTGGTTTCGCCAGACTTGCTGCCTCCAGAAGCGAACGTGGGATACCTTCCCTTAACACCGATGGCGCAACAATACAAGTAGTAGCCGCTATAAATGGAATCACATCCGAAGCACTTCCGAGATACCGGATAATTCCGGCTTCCTCCCATTCCCGGATTTGCTCATTCTTTATATAGTGCGGCCTGCCTTCTTCAATAAAGCCAAGCAATCGGCCTTCGAATTGATAGCCTCGTTTCTTCAGTAATGCACATGCTTCCACGTACTCTTCCACGCCCTTATCCACTATAAGCCGTCCAAACAACAAAAATGCGGGAATTTCCGGCTGCTGCCCGTTGTCCGGAGACTTATAGTAGTGCGTATTTACCCCCTCACTGTTAAGCACCCGCGTATTGGATGGGGTAACCCACCCCATTTTCAGAAATTCGAAACGGTCCTCTTCCTGCAAAAACCACACCTGACTGGCACTTTTAAGCGACACGCTATAAAGCTTCCTGGCCAGAAAGGATACCAGATCCTTTGCCGAAAAAGTATAGCCCAATCCCGTCAGGATTGAAATATTTTTAATTCCCAGACTACCGGCTGCGAAAGCGCCGTAAATATTAGGTTTAATCGTATAATGGAATACAATATCCGGTTGAAGCAACCGGTAATAGCGCTTTAGTTCCAGGTAGAGTTTAAAATCCTTTAAGGGGTCGGCACCTCTGCTTTCCAGATGAGTCAGGGGATAAAATTCCAGTGGGATGTCCTCGATATTTTTCGTGTACGAATCTTCCGGTGCCAGAACCACTACCCTGAAGCCGGCCTGCGACAGCATTTCCATCACCCCCTTCCGAAAATTATACATGCTCCAGGACGTATTCCCTACAAAAACCACTGTTTTGAGTTTCATAAATTAGGTCGCCAATGGTCTTATCGTTTCTGCATCTGGTACCATTTCAGTTTGGCTACATGCAATTTCCACTTCATTAGGAACTTAAAATGCCCGTATAACACGGTGAGCCGGTCTCCCCAACGATCCCGGTATCTCAGGTTATAAAAAAACATGCGAAAAGACTGGGTAGTTACTTCTTTTCGCCCTTTTTCCCAGATCAGTATAGTTTTATCATAAGAAGTTTGTACGGAATGGGAAAAAGGCGGGACCTCAAGTACGATTCGTCCATCCAGCTCCCTGGCCAGCTGAAGCCCTGTCAGCAAAACGCCTGTCATCCCTTTTTCCTTCGCTTTTCCCCATACCAGATCCCAATCCAGCCCTTCCGATTCCAGCCTTAGAAAAAACACCAAATCTGCAACGAATTTAATCTGTGCCCATTGCTCGATCAAACCATGATGGATGATCATCAGTAACAGTTGAAATTCCGGACCAGGCGCCTCAATTTCCCTGTTTCCAATCGTATAAATCGTTTTAGTACTCATTAGTTCCTGCCAGGTAAAAAACGCTCCAAACCGCGCATACATTACCTGCCAGTGTAACTCTACCGCCGTCAAATCACGTTTTTCGTCACCGGGAATAAATAAAAGCTGGTTATCTGCTTCAAGGAAATCGTCGACCACCCCTTCGCGGCTCAGCAAGTATTTTCGGAAAGGATCCATTGCAAACCCCCATTCCAGCATCGCCGCTATTCCTTTTGGGAGACTCTCTTTAGGAATAAAAAAATCCAAATCTCCAAAAGACCTTAATCCCGGATTTTCGTAATAGGTCCATGCCCATAAGGGCCCTTTTAATGGAAAAGCGCTAACACCTTTTGCATGTAACCCCGAATGGATCTCTAACATCCGGGTCGATAGAAACAGCGATTGCTTGGCCCCCTCCCTGCTTTTTTCCTTTGCAACCGTCAGGATTTTTTCAGGAACATTTTTATAGCCGGACAACCTGTGAAAAAAGAGGGGGAAAACCGCATGACGAGCCGCCAGCTGCAACGTTCGTTCCCAGTCAATACGATCCGGTGCTGTTTGGGAATCCGGGAGGTTCAGGCAAACACTCAGCAAGAAGGACAACTCGGTGGAGCATTCTATCTTCATATTTTCTCAGTATACAAGCATTCATTCACCCATTTTTCCAGCGCCTCGAAACCTTCCGGCCGGGGGGTGGTAAAGGCCTGGGCGGTCAGCACGCATTGTAAGCTCTGCGCGAATAACCGCTGCAGTACTTTTTCGCTTAAAAACTGATTGGCTAAAGGGAAATGACGGAGCGTTTCGGCAGGCAGCTCCATAGCCTGCAATTTCCGGGCAATCGTTTGTCCCAGGTTCTGATGCAGAAAATACAAACGCCCCAACGGTACAGGCTCCAGGGAAAACCCTCCGCTCCCCTCCAGAAAGAACTTATTGAGCCCTTCGTTCACCCGGCTGAGGGTGGTGGTATCATACCCCAGTCCTTTCACCGTTTTCTCCCATACCTTCAGCTGCGCAAACCCGGGGTACACCCATGCAACGCCCGCATCATCAAAGCGGATCGCCGACATATCGTCACTCAGCACCGGGCAGCCCGCCTTTACAAAGGCTGCTGAGGTGGTGGACTTCCCGGCCCCCGGCGGCCCCATAAAGACCCAGGCCTCATCGCCCACTTTGATCGCACTTGCATGCAGCAAGTAATCTCCCTTCTGAAAAAGAATCAGCCCCAGCGCTTCTGAAATGGTAAACAAACTTAACTCCTCCGGATCGGATGTATGGATTTTCAGCTCCAGAAGCTTCCCCCCGGTTGCCCTGTACGTTGCAATACCCTCCCAGTGCAGCAACAGCGTATCCTCTCCATCCGCTGCACTCCAGGCGTTGATCCCTTTCCGGTGAATATTCGTTTGTTCAAAAGGGGGGGACACAAAATCACCTACAACGATGCTGAAATCCGTCTCCTGACCAATTGCCTCACTGCATTCCGGAAGTAGTATCTCTGATGTAAAAGTAAATCCGTAAGCGGTATATCTATACATAGTTTATTCCCAAACCCACATGGGCTGATAAGCGACGGGCAACTCACCGATAATTTTTTTGCCGTTTTGTTCCACCCAGGCATGAAATTGAAACCCTTCCTTTGAATCTTTATTAAAACCGATCGTCAAACGGACACCATCCGTTTGCCCAAGCAGGTACTTAACGGCCAGTGATTGCGGAAGACACTGCAGGACCATGGGTAAATGACGGGCCGCGCTTTCTACCGCCCACACCAGTTCTTTCGTGGCGGCTTCTGACAAAGGTGATTTTTCCCGAATAGCCACTTTACGGTACCAGTCCTTGAACCGGTCAAAAGGCAGAATCCGTAAGCCCCAGTAGATCCATGTCAGGGTGACTGCCGCCTTAATCCACATCCATTGGCTGCGGCCGGATAGCTGATTCCATTTCCTGACCCGTCTTCCCCACCCCATAACGTCTGCTGTTTTATCCGACGACTTCGACCAATCCCTGCTTCTTCAAATCATCCAGCAATAACCGGAGATCCGCCATACACTGCGCTTCGCTCACATTGTACTCATCAACCACCGCCCGGCAAAGAGCAGGCAGATCTGCCGCTCCTTTCGCCAACAGCGACCAGACAAAACTACCGACTCCTTCCAGACCATAGTAATGGCCTCCGGAATAATCCAGAATAACGGTTTCTTCTCCTATATCCGATGCCACTAGCCTGGATGACAGCTTGTATACTATGGGATCGTGTTTGCTCATTTACCAGTTGAATTTCATATTACTACCTTCCTCCAGAAGGTTTAATCGTCCGAAAGATACAAAAATTCCGATATATCCCGGAAATAACGAGCCCCGCTATCAGTCTGACAACCAATAGCGGGGCTTCTAACCGGTTCCGATAACCCGGTCTGTCTCTTATTTTGCGGCCTGCACCAACACGTTGCCCTTTGGAATTACCTCGTGGTAAACCCGGTGATGATCCTGATGCTGCGCAAGTCGTACCAGAAAACCTTCCTCAACCCAACTGGCACAACGGTCCGGGCGGCTAAACCACTCTTTCACTGCAACCAGCTGGTATACATATTTCGAAGTCTCACTATTGAGCCGCAGCTGATAAAAGCTGTTTTTCTTCTGACTGTCCATATGCCTGATCAGGCGTCCGGGACCAATATTATAAGCCGCCGCTACCAACGTCCAGTCACCCAGCTGACCATATAACCATTTGAGGTACTTCGCCGCTGCATGTGTCGACTTCAATAAATCAGTCCGTTCGTCTACGGTCTCATCCACGCGCAACCCGAGGGCCTTCGCCGTTTCGGGCATCAGCTGCCAATATCCGGCTGCTCCCTTCGGAGAAACGGCATTCGCAACAAAGTAACTTTCCACAACCGGAACATACTTAAAGTCAGCCGGAATCTGATGACTATTCAAGATTTGTCCGATTACTTTCAGATCAGCTGTCATCCTGCTTTTATACCTGGAAAATGCCGGGAAATCATATTTATCCAACGCATTAAGGTAACGCCGGGCGATGGCCGGATCCGTCAGAGGCATGGTATCTCCGCAAAAATGAATATGCAATACGGTGGGATCTAACAAACCTACGATCGCGATCGAATCCTCTGAAATTATGGGTTGTGTGGATGATGAGTGCTGGTTCTTCCTGAAGTTGTCTTGTTTAAAAATCGCTCCTGTCAAGGTAACCAGCAGGATAACGATAATTGAATATTTTAACATTCATAACTATTTGGTGGAACATATTTTGAGTCGCAAAGATAACGAAATATAACTTACCAGATTGTACAGATACGTAATTTTCTGACTATCAGCACATGTAAGCATTATTATTTTGCATTTATTCCATACACTCCTTTTTAGAGTCAAAAGGCGTTTTTCCCTTATTGGAGAAAACTGGCCTACAAAATAATTCTTCTTTCCCCGGAGAGACCGGCGTACTGTCCGGCTTTTCCATACGTTAAACAAACAGGTAATTTGCAGGCTCAAAAGCAGGGTATATGAGACGATGTGCAGGAAGATTGATCTGGTTATTTTGCAGGAGATTCGGAATGCTGCCGGCCTGGTTAGCGTTATCGACCTGCCTGCACGCGCAGGAAAATCTGCCGGTTGTCAACTTTCAAAATGTGCAGTATAAGGCACAGCATCAGAACTGGGCGATTTCGCAAAGTGAAGACGGGATTCTCTACGCCGGTAATTCCGACGGGCTGCTGGAATTTGACGGCGCTCAGTGGCGTTTATACCCGCTTCCGGACAACCAGATCACCCGGACCGTTTTCTGCAGCGGCTCCCGTATCTTCGTCGGTGGTTACGGAGAATTCGGCTATTGGCAAAAAATGGACACGGGTGATCTGCACTATCACTCTCTAAGCCGGAATTCCGGCATAGAGAGCACCCAAACCGAGGAAATCTGGCACATTCTGAAAATAGCCGACTACCTCTATTTTCAGTCCTTCTCTTACATCTACCGGTATGATCTCTCGCAGGAGGCGCAACCACCCGTCGTTACCGAAATCCGTGCTCCCGGAAATTTCATGTTTCTCCAGCCGGTTCATGACCGCATCCTGGTTCAACTGATTGAAAAGGGACTTTATGAAATGAAGGACGATCGGTTTATCCCGCTGCCGGGCACCGAAGCCCTTGCACGAACAAGCGTTTGCGGCCTGCTTCCCTATGGAACGGATGGCGTATTGATTGCAACGGTAAAAGACGGGTTGTATCAATGGGAAAACGGCGTCATGAGCCCCTGGCGCCTTACCGAGTCAGATCATCTGAAAAAGAACCTGCTCAATAAAGCCGTTCTTCTGACGAACGGCGATTACGCACTCGGCACCTTGCTGGCAGGTGTTTCCATCATTTCTCCCGACGGTGTTTTGCGACATCGGTTCGACAAACAAAACGGTCTTCAGAACAATTCTGTTCTGGGGATGTATGAAGATATGCATCACAATTTATGGCTGGCCCTGGACAAAGGCATTGATCTACTTTCCCTTTCTTCTCCCCTTTCCTTCTATAACAATCAACAAGTCCCTCTGGAAACCACCTATGCGGTTGCTTATTGGGACAATCAGCTGTATGTAGGGTCCAACCTCGGATTGTTCCGAAAAAAATGGCCATCCAGCGATCCCTTCCGGTTAGTTCCGGGTCTGGCAGGCCAGGTGTGGGAATTAAAAACGTTTGACGGACAACTCCTCTGCGGCCACAGCGAGGGGACTTTTCTTGTAACCGCCAACGGCGTCAAAAAAATAGGAATGTTACCCGGCGGGTGGGCCACCGTGCCGCTGGAAAGTCCCGCCGGACCTTTGCTCCTGCAGGGAACCTATACAGGATTATGCGTTTACCGGAAAGACAAAGCTGGCGAGTGGACATTTTCTCACAAGGTTGCCGATACCCCAACCCTTCCTATTAAGTATATAGCACTTTCGGAAAACGGCACGCTCTGGATGGCACACGCCTACAAAGGCTTGTATCGTGCCCAACTGAATGCAGACGCCACTGCCGCTACCGGGTGGACCGACCTGTCCGCACTATCTCTCCTGCCGGATCTGAACAATGCAGAAGTAGTCAATTGGAACGGCCGCATCAGCATTCGTTCCGGTGGTCTTTTTTTTACACCTTCCGGAGACAACCGGCTGCTTCCGGATACTTCCCTGAACAACAGTCAGGAAACTCCCTTTAAGATACGACAGGGGATCGGAAACGAATGGTTTAAAATTTACCAGGATCATATTGTCCTGCAGAACAGCCAGGCTGTTCCGATACGATTGGAGCTTGTACGGAATTACGAGACCGTCGCAGCGACTCCTGATTATTATTTCTTTTGCATGAATAACGGCTATGCCGTCTACAACCGCCACTCAAAGACCTCCCCGCCCTATGCTATCCGCGCAGTTATACGGCGCGTCAGCAGTCTTCGCGAACCGTCTCTTTTATTACCTGCCGTTTCCCCCGCCGCCGCCTCGCCGCGCATCCGTGACCTGCGCATTCAGTTTGCTCTTCCGTTGTTTGAAGAGAAGGTGCATTTCCGCTACCGGTTGAAAGGGTTTACGGATAAATGGTCGGAGTGGTCGGAGCAAACACAAGCCGACTTCACCAATTTACGCGCCGGGAACTATACCTTCGAATTACAAAATTCTTACAACCGGCAACTACACTACTACCACATCGAACTCCAGCCGCGCTGGCACGAAACAGGGTGGGCACACCTGACGGCCCTTCTGACTGTCGTTCTCCTGATTGTCTACCTTGTCTATCTTCAGGAACGTCGTATGCAAAAACAACGGCTCCGCTTACTGAACGAACATGAGGAACAATTGCACCAACGAGAACTGGCCAATGAAAAACGGATTATGGAAATCCGTAATGAACAGCTTACAACCGCCATCCGGAGTAAGAGTCAGCAACTCAGCAATATCGCTATTAATGTTGTCCGGAAGAATGAGATTCTCGAAGAGATCAAAAGCGAGCTCATACAGGTTAAGCAGGACCTGGGCCAGCAGTTTCCTGCTTTTCACTACCAGAAGCTCCTGGAAAGTATTACCCGTAATGTTTCCGGAAAAGAAGATTGGAAAGTTTTCGAAGATAATTTCAATGAAGTGCATGAAAAATTCTTTGCACGCCTTAAGCACCTGCACCCCGAGATCTCCCCAAGTGAGTTAAAACTGGCAGCGGCGCTTCGTATGAACCTCTCCAGTAAAGAGATTGCCCCAATCATGAGCATCTCCATCAGAGGCGTGGAAATCAAGCGTTACCGCCTGCGAAAAAAACTAAACCTTCCCGAAAACACCAATCTGAACGAATACATGATGGCAATCTGACTCCTTGTATTTTTCTCAGTACAACTTCCTTTTTTACAGTACAAAATAGAATTATTCCTATTGATGTAGCGGTGATGTAGTCCTGTTTTTGACAAGACGGGAAGTCTTTCCCTAGTTTTGAGTCAATTATTTCTTTATTTATCAACAAACGCATTTACTGCTCCAGGATGAAACGGATTCTACGTTCACTAACCTTGCCGGCGCTTTGGTGCATTACTTTTGCAGCAACAGCCCAGGAAATCACCATAACCGGTAAAGTCACCGCGCAGGCTGACGGCTCCGCCCTGCCCGGTGCCAATGTTATGGTCAAAGGAGCAGGACAGGGAACCTCCACCGACATTAACGGTGAGTACGCGCTGAAAATCCCGTCTGCCGACGCTACGCTTGTTTTTTCCATGGTTGGAATGATTTCTCAGGAAGTAACAGCCGGGAACCGGACGACGGTTGACATTGCTTTGGCTGAAGACGCCAAAGCCCTGGGTGAAATTGTCGTTATCGGCTACGGAACCGCCAGTAAAAGAGATCTGACGGGATCTATCGTTACCATCAAAGGGAATGAAATTGCCGACAAACCTTCGACCAATTTTGTCAACTCGCTGCAAGGCAAGGTAGCCGGTCTGTCAGTGGTCAACTCCGGGAGGCCGGGTGCGGAACCCGATGTGCGCATCCGGGGAACGAATACCATTAACGGGGTCAAGCCTGTCTATATCGTGGATGGCATTCTGAACGACAATATCAATTTTGTCAACCCCGCCGACATTGAGTCGGTGGAAATCCTGAAAGACCCTTCATCGCTTGCCATTTTTGGGGTAAGAGGAGCCAACGGAGCCATTGCCATTACTACTAAAAAAGCCAAATCTGGACAACTGCTGGTCAACTTCAATACTACCGTCGGCGTCAAAGAAGTTGCCGACCGTATTCAGCTCACCAACGGGGCACAATTCACAGAACTCTACAACGAGCAGCTCAGCAATCAGAACAGCGCACCCTTTGATTATACCTACTGGAATGCCGATACCGACTGGCAGGACCAGATTTTCCAGAAGGCTTTCCTCAATTACAACAACGTCAGCGTCACCGGCGCCACCGACAAAAACAAATTCTACATGGGGATCGGGACCGTTACGGAACAAGGCCTCATCCGGCATGAGCGATACAACAAGCTGACCCTGAATATCAACGACGAGCTGCAGGTAACTAAAAACCTGAAATTCGGGTTTACCCTGAATGGTTATCGGGCGGAACTTCCGGTGGAGAAAAATGTAGGCAATGCCATTGTCGCGGCCCCCATAGCGCCGGTCACAGACGTCGCTACCGGCCTGTACCATACCCTGCCCGATTTCCAACGCGCACAGGTGTTCAATCCGCTCGTGGACGTGGAGTTACAGAAAGGTACACGGATCGCCCGGGAATACCGTGCGGTGGGAAGTATTTACGGAGAACTGACCTTCCTGCAGGATTTCACCTTCCGGGCCTCCCTTTACGCCGACTACGGCTTCAATACCAGCCGCAGCTACCAACCCTTGACAAGCATCTACAACCCGGAGATCATCGGTGAAGATAAAACCCAGAAATTGCAGGAACAAACTGCCGTTTTCCAGTCGCAGGACATGTATCCGAAACTCCAGCAGGATTACCTGCTGACCTACGCAAAACAGTTCGGCGAACACAGTATAACAGTGCTGGGAGGATTCACCACCTACTACAGCGGTTTTGAAGCAACGAATTCCAGTGTTAAACAGGGCAGCAGCTTCCCGATCCCCAATGATCCCCGTTTCTGGTACACCGACAATGTGGGGGATGCCTCGACCAAACTGGGGGGAGGATCGGCCTGGGAAAATGCAACGTTGTCGTATCTCGGACGCGTGCTGTATAACTATCAGGGAAAATACCTGTTCAACGCTTCTTTCCGGAGAGACGGTAGTTCGGCATTCCTGGGCAATGGCCGCTGGCAGAACTTCGGAGCGGTCGGACTCGGTTGGGTCATCAGCGAAGAGAGTTTCTTTAAAAATCAGTCGTTTCTCGATTACCTGAAAATCAAAGGCTCCTGGGGAGTACTCGGAAATCAAAACATCGACACCCGCTACCGGTATCCGGCCTATCCCACCCTGACGGCAGCCAATTCAGGGGTATTTGGAGAAAATGTGGTCGCAGCCCTTCAAAACGAATACCTGGCCGACCAGGGTCTGCATTGGGAAACCGTCAATGCCCGCGAGATCGGCCTGGAACTGGCTGCATTTAAAAACCGCCTTAGTTTCGATATTAATTACTACAACAAACTGACAAAAGACATCCTGGTAATTGTCCCGGGGATTTCCGGTACCACCCCCGGGCTCAGCAACCTGGGCGAAGTAGCCAACCACGGCTGGGAATTCACCGGCTCCTGGGACGAACGCATCGGGGATGATTTCAATTACACGATCAGCGGAAATTTCACCACGTTCCATAACCAGGTGAAAAAACTGTCCACGCAGGGATATGAAATTATCAATGGCGCGTCCCGGACTACGGAAGGCTACCCGATCGGGTACTTCTGGGGATACAAGGCGATTGGCGTGTATCAAACGGAAGCCGAATTCATTCAATCCCCCGCCAGCGCAATCGGAGAAGTTTTTCCCGGGGATTTAAAATACGAGGATGTTGACGGGGACGGATTTATCACAGAAGCGGACCGTACCCGGATCGGCAACCCTACTCCTGATTTCAGTTACGGTTTTTCGTTGTACGGAAACTATAAAGGCTTCGATCTGAGCCTGGAAGGCACCGGAGTCTATGGAAATGAAATTTTCAGGCAATGGAATAAAGGCACCTTCGCACAATTCAACTACCTGGAAGGCCGGCTTAACCGCTGGAACGGTACCGGCACTTCCAATTGGGAGCCTGTACTCAACACCAGTCGCTCGAATAACTACCTTAACTCCTCGTACTGGATCGAAGACGGCAGTTTTTTCAGGCTGCGGAATGTACAGCTGGGTTATAACTTCGACTCCGAAATGCTAAGCAAAATAAAGGTCCGGTCGCTCCGGCTGTACGTGAATGTTCAGAACCTGAAAACGTTTACCTACAGCACTGGATTTACACCGGAAATAGGAGGATCTTCCACTGCCTTCGGAGTAGACAACGGCACGTACCCGGTGCCAAGAATTTACACCTTCGGTCTCAACCTGAATTTCTAGGGGACGGCTGTCGGAGATCAGCTGTCGGCCTTCAGAGATCGGAGATCAGCTATCGGCTATCGGCTATCAGAGATTCAAAATCGTAAATCGTAAATAAATTACCATGAAATCCATCATCACGATACAAAGTCTTGCAGTTTCCGCAATCTTGTTCCTGTTAACTGCATTGATAGGCTGTTCCGATTTCCTGGACCGGAAACCTCTCGGCCGGTATACCGAAGAAGATATTCCTGCGGGTTCTTTTGAAAGCCAGATTTTTGGGGTTTATGCCAGAATGAGGGCATTTGAAGTCGCAGCCATGCCGCTCCTGGCAATTCACAATTTCCGTTCCGACGATGCGGATAAGGGGAGTTCTACGACAGATGGCGTGGCCCAGGAAAATTTTTATGACAATTTTCAGTATACCAAAGACGAATGGCTGCTCAACGGTTACTGGACCGGCCATTATGCCCTGATTATTGCTGCGAATGCCGTCATAGCCGACATTGATTCGGTACAGACCTCCGACGCCGCCACGCTGATCAACCGGGCGGAAGCAAAATTCATGAGAGCCTACGCCTATTTCAACCTGGTGCGTACCTATGGGGAAGTACCCAGGATTGACTTCAAGGTGAATGATGCGGCAGAAGCCAATATTGCGAAGGCAACGGAGGCGGAGGTTTTCGCGCTGATCGACAGTGACCTGGAGGAGGCAGTGGCTACTTTACCCACTTTTTGGGAGCCGCAATACATCGGACGGCTTACGAGCGGGGCAGCCTTGTCGCTTCAGACTAAAACTTTTATGTGGCGCAAAAACTGGGGCGGCGCCCTGGGAGCTGCCAAACAAGTAATCGGGTCAGGGATCTATAGCCTGTCTCCTGATTTCCAGGGGATCTTCCGTGAAACCGGTGAAAATAATGCAGAATCGATCTTCGAAATCCAGGCCTTTTACAACGTGACCCAAACAACCCTCGGGATTGACTACGCTCAGGTGCAGGGAGTTCGCGGGGCCGGCGCCTGGGATCTCGGATGGGGATGGAACACTCCCACACAATCCCTTGCCGATGCCTTCGAAACCGGAGATCCCAGGAAAGACGCTACGTTGCTTTACTCCGGTCAGACCAATACTCCTTACAACGAAACGGTCCCTCCGGCTACGGTAAGTACGCCGCGTCCCTACTGGAATAAAAAAGTGTATACGAACCCCGCCATCCGCACAGCCACTGCAAGCCGGTTTGGCCAATGGATGAATCTTCGCGTCATTCGATATGCGGACGTCCTGTTACTGGCCGCAGAGGCCGCCAACGAAATGGGCGACACATCGGAGGCGCTGGAATTTCTCGAGCAGGTAAGAGCCCGCGCACGGGGCAATAGCACCGGCATACTTCCAAAAATTACCGTCACCGATCCGGTCAAACTCCGGGAAGCGATTCAGCATGAACGGCGGGTAGAACTGGCCATGGAAAATGAACGCTTCTTCGATTTGGTCCGCTGGGGAATTGCGCAGGAGGTTTTACATGCTGCCGGAAAAACCGGGTATCAGGACAGGCACCGGCACCTTCCCATCCCGCAACCTGAAATCGACAAATCCGGGGGAAAACTGGTGCAGAATCCGAATTATTGATTTAGGTTTTAGGTGATAGGTTTTAGGTGTTAGGTAATAGGTGTTAGGTTTTGGGAGAAATGGTTATCGGCTGTCGGAAATCAGCTGTCGGAGATCGGCTGTCGGATAGGAATAGGATGGGTGGTTGGGTGGTTGGGTGAGCGAAGTCGAACCCAGAAGTCGAACCCAGGAGCTGAGCCACAGCTGTCGGAAATCAGCCATCAGATTCCATAACTCATAATTCATAATTCATAACTCATAATTCATAACTCACAACTCATAACTAAATTATGAAAGAGCAATTAACTTCCTGGTTATTCCTTGTTCTGTGCAGCCTGCTTCTTTTTTCCTGCCAGAAGTTTGTGGAGCCTGAAATGCATATCATTTCGGATGACGACCCTGCTTTTAACGGTCCGCTGCAACGTTTCTGGGCATTTGAAAACACGCCTACAGACAGTATTTTAGGAGCCCGTGGTACCGCTACGGGGATCACCTATGCCGACGGGATCCGGGGAAAAGCGTACAAAGGCTCCGCCACAGGCCAGATCGAATATGCTGCTGCCGGAAAAATGGCAACGATGGAAAGCTTCACCGTCGCCTTCTGGATCAATACCACCAAACATACCGGCGGTGCACAATGTGTATTTATGCTCCCCAATACCGAAGATTTCTGGGGAAATATGTTTTTCCTGATTGAAGGAAACGATAACGCGGATGACAACAGTATGCTGGCCAAATTCAACTTTGCCGGACAATGGGTCGAATTTACCGGAACAGCGGCAAACCCCAATCCCGACGGCCTGGACCGCTGGCCGGATGCCTATGACAAATGGAAACATGTTGCCTTTACCTACGACGGCGCCACTTCGGCGTTTGCCGCCTACCTGGACGGCGAAAAATTACCGCTCAGCGAAGCCGTCAGCACAAGAGGCACACTCGGGAAACTGGCTTTCAAAAATGCTTCCAGGTTTGTTACGGGAGGCTTTCAGCAGCACATCGGGATCAGGGCCCCGGCCGACGCCTGGATGCTGCACTATACGGGCCTGCTCGATCAGTTCCGTGTGTATACCGAACCGCTGCCTGCATCTGAAATCAAATCATTGTACGATAGTAACATGTAATCGTGACGCGTTCTTACACTTCATCAGCAAGCGCATTACGGACCTTCACCTGCCTGGTGCTACTCCTGGCGGGTGGAGGCTGTCGTGAATCCGGATCCGCGGAAGTTCCGGCGCCACCCGATGGCCCGGATGTGTTTCCCCGAATCACCGACAGCGAATTGCTGGATCTGGTCCAGCGCAGAACCTTTGCTTACTTCTGGGAATTCGGCCACCCGGTAAGCGGAATGGCCCGCGAACGGAACACATCCGGCGACCTGGTCACAACCGGCGGCACGGGCTTCGGCCTCATGGCGCTTCCGGTTGCGATCGAACGTGATTTTATCTCCCGTTCACAAGGACGCGACCGGGCGCTGGTCATTGTCCGTTTCCTGCAAACCAAAACCACCCGCTATCACGGTGCATTTGCCCATTGGGTAAACGGGGAAACCGGGGAAACGATTCCCTTCAGTGTACAGGACGATGGCGCAGACCTGGTCGAAACGTCACTCCTGGTACAGGGATTACTCACCATCCGGCAATATTTCAATGGGGCATCCCCGGAAGAAAAAGAGCTTCGGGAGCGGATCAACACCCTGTGGGAGGAAGTAGAATGGACCTGGTTTCAACGAGAAAGCACCGAAGCCTTGTACTGGCACTGGAGCCCTCAGTATGGCTGGGACCTGAACCTGCCTATCCGGGGATGGAACGAGGCCCTGATCACCTATGTCCTGGCCGCATCCTCTCCCACTTATCCGATCACCCGCCTGGTCTATGAAAACGGCTGGACCGCCGGTAGCACATTCCTGAACGGCAAATCCTATTACGGCGAGGTCCTCCCGTTGGGGGAAGCCTACGGAGGCCCCTTGTTCCTGTCGCAGTACGCATTTACAGGACTTAATCCGCATCTGCTTACGGACAGTTACACCCATTATTTCGATCAGAACCGGGCGCACACCCTGATTAATTATGCCTATTGTAAAACCAATCCTTTTAAGAAAAAAGGCTACAGCGAACAATGCTGGGGATTAACCGCGTGTGATGTTCCGGGTGGTTACAACGCCAATTCCCCGACAAACGATAAAGGGGTCATTGCCCCGACCGCAGCCCTCTCTGCCTTTCCCTATACTCCGGAAGAATCCATGCAGGCCCTGCATTACTTTTACTACAAGCTGGGGGATCAACTATGGCAGCTCTATGGCTTCGTCGATTCCTTCAGCCCCGAAGCCGGCTGGGTCGCAGATTCCTTCCTGTCCATCGATCAGGGGCCCATCATTCTCATGATCGAAAATTACCGTACCGGGTTACTCTGGGACCTGTTTATGAGTAGTCCGGAAATCAGCAAAGGACTTACCGACCTGGGGTTTCAGCCCGTATCAAACAACACCCGAAACTTATGAAGAAATTATCATGCTTATGGCTGTTGGCCGCTTGCTATTCCCTGGCACTTCCTGCTGCCTTCTCTCAAACACAACCGGAAAAGCCGGTGGAACAATTCAACTCCGCAAGCCGGCTACTGAACCTCACGGATGAACAGTTACTGGAACTGGTCCAGCGACAAACGTTCCGGTATTTCTGGGACTTCGGCCATCCGGTCAGTCACATGGCCCGGGAACGCAGTAATACCGCCTTCGAGTATGGTGACGAAGTGGTCACGACGGGAGGAACCGGATTTGGCGTGATGGCGATGATTGTGGCTGCTGAAAGGGAGTGGGTCCCCCGGGATTCTGTTGCCGCCCGGTTGCTCAAAATGGTCAGATTCCTGGCCAAAGCGGATCATTATCACGGTGTATTTCCCCATTGGCTGAATGGCGCTACCGGCAAAACCATCCCCTTCAGCCGGAAAGACGACGGGGGCGACCTGGTGGAAAGCTCCTTCCTTTTCCAGGGGTTACTTTGTGTCCGTCAATATTTCGACCGGGATACTCCTCAGGAGAAAGAGCTCCGTAACCGGATCACCTGGCTGTGGAACGACGTTGAGTGGAACTGGCATCAGCGTGACCATGCGCTTTACTGGCACTGGAGCCCCAACCACGGCTGGAGTATGGATTTTGAGCTGCGCGGATACAATGAAGCACTGATCACCTATGTACTCGGCGCATCCGCCCCCCGCTACCCGATCGACCCGCAGGTCTACCACAAATGCTGGGCACAAAGCAGCCATTTCAAGAATGAAAAGGAATTCTACGGCATCAAGCTCTCGTTGGGCTTCGACTATGGCGGCCCTCTTTTTTTTACACATTATTCCTACCTGGGACTCAATCCGACCGGGCTGAGCGACCGTTATGCCGACTACCAGGAGCTGAATGTCAACCAGACGCTGATCAATTATCAGCATTGTATAAAAAACCCCAATGGGTACAAGGGGTACGGAGCAAACTGCTGGGGACTCACTGCAAGCGATACGTACAACGGGTACAATGCGCATTCGCCTACCAACGACCTGGGCACCATCACGCCTACCGCCGCTTTATCGGCCTTCCCCTACACCCCGGAACAGTCGATGAAAGCGTTGAAGCACTTCTACTACGAGCTGGGGGATAAGCTTTGGAGTGAATACGGCTTTATCGACGCGTTTAACGAAACACAAAACTGGTATGCCTCGTCCCACCTGGCCATTGATCAGGGGCCTATCATTGTAATGATCGAAAACTACCGCACAGGGCTGCTCTGGAAACTATTCATGAAAGACCCCGATATCCGGAGAGGGTTAAAGAAACTGGAGTTTACAAGTCCGGCTATAGGGGAATAGGGGTGCATGTGGGGTCTGTGGAATGGTCTGTGGGACACAGACCATGGGTGGGGACACAGACCATGGGTGGAGACACAGACCACGGGTGGAGACACAGACCACGGGTCACGCGGGACGCTCCGGCACTTTTAAGTCGGTACCGGCTTCCTTGTTCAGGCGTTGGATCAGGTAAGCCGACAACAACGGCGAGGCCTCTTCCAGGTTTTGATGCACAAAGAAATAAACCTGTTCAATGCCTGCCTGCATCCATTGGTGCAGCCGCTCAAACCAGTCGTCCAGCCGCGTATAATCCGAGTCGACATTTGCTCCGTTGTACCGGATAAAAGCAGTCGGGGTGGTCAGGCGCATGTGGAGCAAATCCCTCCTGCCTGCCGAATCGGTGATAATATGAGCAATCTTCCTGGCTTCCAGCAGGTGATAGAGCTGATTACTGTCCCAGCTGCCGTCATACCATCCGGTATGGCGCAGTTCCAGCGCCAGCGGAAAGCCCGACGGCCACCCCTCCAGATAGGCTTTTAACACTTCCCAGTTTTTAGGTCCGAAGTTATCCGGCATCTGCAAAAACAGCATTCCCAGTTTTTCCTGCAGGTGTGCAATCCCGTCCAGGTAGACCTCCGTCGGGTCCTGCGCATCCTTCAGGCGTTTCCAATGGCTGATCCCCTGGTGCAGCTTGGGAAAAAATTTAAACCCATCGCTCGTCTTCTCCCGCCAGCTTTCAATAGTGGCAACCGGGAAGTTGTTATAAAAAGTTGCATTCAGCTCAATACTGTTGAACTGGGTAGCATAATAAGCCAGTTCATCCTTTGTACCCCGTGGATAAAATCCCTTCAGATCGCTGCGGTTCCATTTGGCGCAGCCTATAAAAACATCCGGATTTCCCTTTCCCGTTGCCAATATCCGCCCGGTATCAGGATGATCCGGCGGCAAGGTAAAGTCCACCGACCCCGGATCTTCTATTTTCCCAAATTTCATTCCATTTTTGAGTTATGAGTTATGAATTATGAGTTATGAGTTATGGAATCTGATAGCTGATTTCCGATAGCCGATAGCTGACCACCGATAACCATTTCTCCCAAAACCTAACACCTATTACCTAAAACCTATCACCTAAAACCTATTACCTAACACCTATTACCTATCACCTAAAACCTCTAAAAATCCGCATCCAGCCCCAGCCGTTGTTTCAACTCTTTCAGCAGTGGATTTTTATCCATCATGTACTCCAGCTTTTCCAAAGGCGTATACGGCATTCTTTTCACATCCTGGGGAGCGACGCGTGCTGCCACTTCCAGGCGGGGTTCATCGAAGCGACTCCGTAAAAAAACCAGCAGCTCTCCCTTTATTTCAGTCAGTTTTTCCTGCTGGAGATCATTATCCAATGGCAGTAAAACCGTTGTCTCCCGCAGCTCAAATGCTCTGTCAAGCGCTACCTCCTCGGTAGAGGTCGACTTCCCGCCGATTTTGCGAAGCTGTATGAATTCCGACCAGGCCTGCTGCAGGTTTTCAAAGGTCAGGGCCATGGAGGCGACTCCGATCGGCTGCGCAGGTTGCGCTTCCCGGATAACCTCCCGGGTGACATCCGAAGCGGCCCGGGCCATCAGATTACGGGTACTCTTGAGGCGGCCGTTCGTCGGGGCCGACGGGTTTCGGGGCAGCGCCGGATCCGGCGCTGCCGGCTTTACGTACGCTGCCGGTTCCTCCCGGATTACTGACCCGGTGTCAACTTTTTTTTTTGCCGTTTCATCAACGGCTATTGTAGAAAGGTTAAGGGTTTCGGAGAGATGGGCGAGTTTCATGAGACATATTTCTACATGCAATCGCTGGTTTTTAGCTGTCTTGAAGTTAATATCACATTGACCGCCGACGCTGAGCGCCGACAGCAGAAAGCTCAGGGAGGCCTGCGCCGATTGCTCCAGGTATTTTTGCCGGACCGATTCCGACACATCCAGCAAGGTCACCGTTGCGGCATCCTTGCTTACCATGAGATTACGGAAATGCTTCAGCAAGCCTACTACAAACAGGTGACTATCGAAGCCTTTCCGGATAATTTCATCCAGCAGCAGCAGGGCCTTTGAGACGCTTCCCTGGAGAAAAGCGTCCGTCATCTGAAAGTAATAATCATAATCCAGGATATGAAGGTTATCCAGCACCTCCCGGTAGCGCAGCGTACGGTCTGTAGCAAAGGTAACATTCAGGTCAAACATTGAAAGCGCATCCCGCAGACCGCCGTCCGCCTTTTGCGCAATGAGTTCCAGGGCCTCATATTCTGCCTTCACCTCCTCCTTTACGGCAATGGCTGCCAGGTGGTCCGAAATATCTTTGGGCTGAATCCGGTTAAAGTCAAAAATCTGGCATCGCGATAAAATGGTCGGCAGGATTTTATGCTTCTCGGTAGTGGCCAGTATAAAAATCGCATAAGAGGGCGGTTCTTCCAGGGTTTTCAAAAAGGCATTGAAAGCCGAAGAAGACAGCATGTGCACCTCATCAATAATATAAATTTTATAGCGGCCCGACTGGGGCGGATACCGCACCTGGTCGGTCAGGTTCCGGATGTCTTCCACGGAATTATTGGAAGCGGCATCCAGTTCATGGATATTCAGCGACGCGTTGTTCCCGAAGCTGACACACGACTCACATTTACCGCAAGCCTCTACCTCCGGCCCCAGGTCCTGGCAGTTAATGGTTTTGGCAAGGATACGGGCACAGGTGGTTTTCCCTACTCCCCGCGGCCCGCAAAACAGAAATGCCTGCGCCAGCTGGTTGGTAGCAATGGCATTCTTAAGTGTAGTCGTAATATGCGTCTGTCCTACGACCGAATCGAAAGTTACAGGACGATACTTACGGGCAGAAACAACGAAATTCTCCATGGCCCGCAAGATAGCACCTCCGTTTATTTTTTCAAAACGAGAGAACCAACCGGGTCGCCGCAAGACGCGCAAACTTGACCGTGCACTGTAACCGGATCGTGGACTGTGGACTGTGTCCTCACAGTCCACAGTCCACACCATCTTCACAGCCCGCTTCTGTACTATCAGCGGAATGAAAGAGCGCTAGCATCCGTCTTCAGATGCCTGCTTTCACGTCATTCCGATAGCGGACTCCGGAGGTCCGAATTTGTCTTCCCATTGGCGCGCAGCCGCAGCCTACCTGCAGCAATAAAGCGCCCAGTAGGAATAAACATGTAAATAATTTGACAAATTTGATTAATCTATATTTTTATCACTGGTTTTCTTAAAAAAACATTTAATATGTTTGGCGCATATTAAATAATGCAGCATATTTGACCTATAGATATTACGAAGACAAAACTAAAACTCGCTCAACCCAAACACCTTCTGGCCGCACTTGGAGGAATTGGTTTTTAAAAGTCCTGCGACGGATTGTCGTAAGGAAATACGGATACAGAATTATTTTTGAACAATTACCGGTAAAGGTGTTGACGCAGCAAAATCGTTTGTTACGTATAACCACCTGAGTGAAGAGGTATATCCCTGAAAAAGGAGCTGTTTTGCTGTCATAGGAGCCTGTGGTTGCAGAGGAGGCACGTAGATACGTGCGGCCATTTACAATGTCTCCTACATGCAACCGCAGGCTGTTAACGGTCCGGAAGCGGTTACTGTCGTCTATTTTTCCTATTCAAACAAAGTACTATCAAGCTTATGGAGAACTATTTACGAGCATCGGCCCTGCTGCCGGTTATTTTCGGAATCTCTCTGGTTGCACATGCGCAACTGATTCCGATCAGCGGAAAGATCTTAGCTGCCAGCGACGGACAAAGCTTACCAGGCGCTTCTATAATGGTAAAAGGCACAACCATCGGAACCAATGCAGATGTGGAAGGAAGTTTTAAACTCCCGGTTCCCGAAGGCAGTACATTGGTATTCTCTTTCGTGGGATATGCTACGCAGGAGATGTCGCTGGGCAATCAAACCGTATTCAACATTGACCTGGAATTGGATACACGGCAGCTCCAGGAAGTTGTGGTGACGGCATTCGGTATTGAACGTGAAAAAAAAGCGCTGGGTTACACGGTGCAGAAAATAAAAGGTTCGAGCCTTACCGAATCCCGTTCAAGTAACGTGGCCAATGCCCTTTCAGGAAAAATTGCCGGGGTCAGGATTCAGTCCAACGGAGGACCAGGCAGCGGATCCACTATTCAGATCCGCGGGGCGGCGTCTATTTCCGGAAACAATCAGCCCCTGATCGTACTAGACGGCGTGCCCATGCAGCAAAGCGAAAGCAAGACGTACGGCGGCGGCATATCGGAAATCAACCCGGATGACATCGCAGACATTTCCGTCTTAAAAGGACCCAACGCAGCTGCCCTTTATGGTTCAAGAGCTGCAAATGGCGTGCTGATCGTTACCACCAAGAGCGGGAAAGGCACCAATGGACTCGGAGTCTCCGTTAATTCCGGCATGACGTTTGAGCGCCCCTGGATCAAGCCCGATTTTCAGGATATGTACGGCGGAGGCAGCGGCTACCGCACCTGGTACAATGACGGCTGGAGCAGCGCCATTACGGATCCCCTGCAGATCGAGCAGTACCGTAACGTGTACGACAGCAGGTACCCGCTGGCCGGAAGCGCAGGTACGGATGAAAGCTGGGGCGCTCCCCTGGACGGGAGGCCGGTACGGCATTGGTGGTCGGGCAACGAGCTGGCGCCGCTGACCCCCAACCCTGATAACTGGGAAGAGTACTGGGATACCGGCCGCACGTTTACCAATAGTGTGGCCCTGTCCGGCGGAAACGACAAAGGCTATTTCAGGTTATCGCTGGGGCGGCTCGACCAGAAAGGGATCATGCATAACAATGACTTTTACCGGAACAATTTCAGGATCAATTCAGGCTATAATCTGACCAGTAAGCTCAACATCACCGTTGCCGGAGAATACATCAAATCCGGTGCGGATAACCGCAACTACCAGTCCGGGCAGCAGTTTATCTGGGCGCACCGCCATATTTCCTGGGAGAAGCACAGGGACTACGCAGCGCTTTACGATACGCACAATCAGTTTCCGGGCGACCAGGAGCCCGCAAACTGGCAGCATACTTTTTTTCTGAACCCTTATTTCTCGCAAGATTACCTGACCAACGCAAATGAAAAAGACAGGTTGTTGGGCAATGTGGCGTTAAATTATCAGCTGCTTCCCGGATTGTCGCTGATGGTCCGGACCGGAACCGACGTCTGGAGCGATACGCGTATCAATATTTCGACTTTCGAGCGGATCCGCAAGGGTGCACGTACACCAGGGCAATACAGCGAGACCGTGCTGCGCAACGAAGAAACCAACAGCGATTTCATCCTGACCTATAACCGGGACATCACCCGGGACTGGGGATTAAACGTACAGATCGGGGGAATCAACAGGAGTAATTCCTATAAGCGGAACTACTTTAATGTCGGCGAGCTGGTCGTGGACGGCCTGTACAATGCCGGGAATTCCGTACCCAGCACCAACACCATTGAAAGCACTATTGAGCGTTCCAAGGTACAAAGTCTGTTCGGATCCGCTAATCTATCGTGGCGCAGTACCGTCTTCCTGGATGTCACAGCCCGTAATGACTGGTCCAGTACCTTACCGAGCAATGCAAGGTCTTACTTTTACCCGTCCGCATCCCTCAGCACGGTGTTTACCGAGTTGTTGCCCCTGCGGGGCAGTGTGTTGTCCTTCGGGAAAATACGAGCCAGTATCGCGCAGGTCGGGAACGATGCGCTGCCTTACCAAACCGCGCAAACCTTCCTGTCAAATGGTTCCTGGAACGGAAACATGGCGAAGTTTACCGAAAACGGTGAAATTGCCAATTCCACCCTGAGACCCGAAATTACGACGGGTCTGGAATTCGGAGCCGACCTCAGGTTCTTCAAAGGAAAGCTCGGCCTGGACGTCACCTATTACAACCAGACCACCCGCGATCAAATCCTGGGAGTGGAAATATCCAAAGCATCCGGATATACCACACGGATTACCAATGCCGGGAAAATAACCAACAAGGGAATTGAAGTTACTCTGAGCGGCACTCCCGTAAAGACAGCCGACGGGTTCAGTTGGGACCTCGCTGTCAATTACTCCCGGAACCGCAACAAAGTCCTCGAGCTTGCCGAGGATCTTACGACGTATGTGATCACCACACAGCGGGGGCTTACCTCCGAGGCAAGAGTGGGCGAACCCTACGGGGCGCTTTACGGGGTAGCCTTCGAACGCGCACCGGACGGTCAGCTTATCTACGGCGACAATGGTCTGCCAAGGATAGCCAGTGCGCCGAAAATTCTCGGCAACATCCAGCCCGACTGGATGGGCGGCATTCAGAATACCTTCCATTATAAAGGGTTCTCGCTTGCGGCGCTCATCGACATCCGGATGGGAGGAGACATCTACGACGAGGGTACGGGGACCGCGCGCTGGACCGGTCAGTATGAAGAAACAGCGCTGGGGCGCGAGGAAGGGATAATCGGCAAGGGCGTCAGGGCAGTGAACACAGAAGCGGGGATGACGTATGTGCCCAACGATATCATTGTGGCAGCCTCTCAGCTATACGGGTATAACAACCCCCGTAATTACCACGAGGCAGCCATTTTCGATGCGAGTTATGTAAAACTGAGGGAGCTTTCACTCGGATACACGCTGCCCGCACTGGTCACAAGGCGTCTTAAGCTCCAATCGGCAAAGCTCTCGCTGGTAGGGCGCAATGTCTGGATGATTTTCAAAAACACGCCCCATATCGATCCGGAAATTGACGCCAAGGGAGGCAATGCCCAGGGTTTTGGTTACGGTGAACTCCCCAGTTCGAGGAGTCTTGGCCTTAACCTCTCATTCGCTTTTTGATACAATCATTGTCAATGATCCTATAAACGATCCATCATGATGAAATTACGAACCAAGCAACTATTCAGGAACCGGCCGGCAGTCCTCCTGCTGACTTTCTTTCTGGCGGCGTGTACCGGTGATTTTGACGCCATCAACACCAATCCCAACAACCCCGTCAGCGTCGGGCCTCAGTACCTGCTCCCTGCCGGAATCGAAAGTTCCATAGACCGTTACTGGGGACACAGAAACCGTTTCGAACGGATCAATATTGATGCGGCTGAATTGTATGTTCGCCATCTTACCCGTAACATTTATTCGAACGAAGGAGACGACTATACCGTTTCCCAGGCATTGCTGGCCAACAACTGGCAGGGTTTTTATACCGATGGCCTCTCCAATTTTCAGCGGATCATCACCATTACCGGCCCGGAAGGCACCGCTCCCAATACCAATTACGAAGGGGTGGCACTGGTCATGCGTTCATGGGTATTTTCGCTCCTTACGGATATGTTCGGAGCCATCCCGTATTCGGAGGCAATCATGGGTACCAGCCCCGAACCCATCTATAAGCCTACATACGATAGCCAGGAGGAGGTCTACGCCGGACTACTGGAGGATTTAAAACAGGCCAACGAAAAGCTTACTGTCGGAGGGCCATCCATTGCCGGGGATGTCCTCTATGCCGGTAATATCGTAAAATGGAAAAAGTTTGCGAACTCCCTGCGGCTGCGCCTCGCCAACCGGCAGGCATCCAAAAAACCGGAAGCGTCAAAGGCGGTTTTTGCCGAAATACTGGGCAATCCCCAGCTGTATCCGATTTTCGAGAGCAACGCAGACCACGCACAGCTCAATTGTACGACCGTATTACCCAGCAACAACGAATGGAACCAGATCCTGGTGCAGGGAGGACGTACGGACTGGAACATCAGCAAAACCCTGGCGGATAAACTGAATGAGCTTGGAGATACCCGGATAACAGTATTTGCCAATCCCAATGTGAACGGGGTATATGAAGGACATGCGAACGGACTGCCTGACGCCATTGCGACCTTGTACCTGTCGACAAGCTCGCCGATCGGCAGCTATTTCCTGCGTGCCGATGCGCCCGAAGTAGTAATGACCTATGCCGAACTTAATTTCATCCTGGCCGAAGCCGTGCTGGATGGTGAAATAACAGGCGATGCAGCAGCTTTTTTTCAAAAAGGCATCACAGCATCTTTCGGGCAGTACGGCCTGACCGTTCCGGAAGCCTATTTTTCCAAAGTCGGCCTGGTAACACGTGAAAAAGTCCTGGAGCAAAAGTGGATTTCACTTTACGGACAAGGCATAGAGGCGTGGACCGAACTGAGAAGAACGGGGCTGCCTGACTTCCCGCCTCATGACCCGAGAGCGGTGCTCCAGAACGACGGCATACTGCCTACAAAATTTGCCTATCCCAATACGGAATTCTCCCTGAACGAAGAAAACGTCAGGCAAGGGATAGCCCTTAACAATGCTTCCGAAAATGACATGAAAACCAAGCTCTGGTGGAGCGAACGGTAATAGTTCCCGGGCCAACACCGGCGTTCGATGTTTATTATTTTCTTCATTAATGACAAAATATATGCATAGCAACTCTAAATCAACATTATTAATCGCTTTAGCGGGTTGCCTGTTGGCATCCTGCAAAGTCGGTGATCCGTTCGTTGACCGGGACGTGGCGCCGCTGCTGGTAGACGTGGTCGGGGCGGAGTGGGCCTCACCCATTGCCACCGTACCGTCTGTAACCTACGACAGTTCCGCACAGCAGATTGTACTGAGCGTGCGCTTGCTCCGGCTGGATAAAACCAACCTCCTCGATTATACCAAAGGGATAGATTCCATTCCCGCCGCCAATATCCCCGTTACGGTAGCCTTCAGCCTCACCAAAGAGGTAAAGGCCGAAGCACTGCCCGCCTACGATTTCGTTGAAGAACTCTTCTCCAATAGCGGAAGTCTGGGAACCTTCACCTCTGATGCCGACGGCCTGGTCTCAATTACCAAATCGTATGCCGATTTCGGGCTCGAGGGAAACCGGATGCAGCGGAAAGATGACAAAGTAAGCCTGACCTGGTCGGGAGCCTATGAAGGGAAGCCCTTTACAAGACTTTCCCAGCTAAGCGTGTCGGACAATTAAACGCATTCCGCCTGGTTGACAGGACAAGCTCTTTAATCTTAATTCCATACATTCCATCTATTATCAAAAAAACTATGAAAATCAATCGCCGTGATTTACTGAAGACCGGTTTGCTGTCCATGGGCAGCCTGACATTAGCTCCTTACCTGCGTGCGGGAGCATTTCCGGAAACCGCATTGCCGCTTGACAATGCGGGGCGCATCTATTACAGCCCCATGGTACGGGAGCATTTCCTGGACGAAATGCCGGCATTTAAAACCATGATCAGGATAGGCTCCAACGAGAACCCGTATGGTCCTCCCGTGTCTGCACAAAATGCGGTTGCCAAAGCCGTCACCGGCGGCAACCGGTATGCATGGCAGGAAATGTTTGCCCTGATCAATGGCATCGCAGAGAAAGAGGGTGTTACCCGGGAAAACATCATGATGGGCCCCGGCTCTTCGGATCTGCTGGAAAAAACGGCGCTGGTACTGTTTGCCAAAGGGGGCAACGTGGTTTCGGCAGATCCGACGTACATGTCACTGATCCGTGTGGCTGAATCGGCAGGAGCCACCTGGAAAGCGATTCCCTGTAAGCCCGACTGGTCGCACGATCTGGAGGCGATGGAGCAGGCTATTGACAAAGATACCAAACTGGTCTACGTATGTAATCCCAATAATCCTGTCGGGAGCGTGACAGACACGGCCAAACTCATGGATTTTTGCAGCCGGGTATCCGAAAAAGTGCCTGTTTTTGTAGATGAAGCTTACCTCGAATTTGCGCAAGACGCTACCGGAAGCATGGTCTCGCTGCTCAATCAAAACAAAAATGTGATCATCGCCCGCACCTTCTCCAAAATCATGGGAATGGCGGGGTTAAGGATAGGTTACATCGCTGCATTGCCGTCTACCCTGGCTGAAATTCAGAAAATAACCCGCGGCGGTATGGGTATTTCGCTGACTTCCATCATGGGCGCTACCGCAGCCCTTGCCGATACGGAATTTCAAACCCTGTCCGCCACCCGCAATGATGAGGTAAAAAGTTACCTGTACGAAAGCCTTACGGCTTTGGGCTACTCCTACATCCCCTCGTATACCAATTTCGTAATTTTCCCCATTGCAACCGAGGGAAAGACATTTTTAAGCAAAATGAGCGAGAAGGGCATTGCGGTGCGTTCCTTTGAGATACAGAACAAGCCATGGTGCCGGGTAAGCATGGGAACACTCGACGAAATAAAGCAGTTTGTAGGCGCCTTAAAGGATATGGCCTGAACAGGCTGCCTGTACAGATCTAATCGCATTCTTAATCATAAAATGAGCCAGTCGTGGCCTGTTCCCCTATCGGGTTCAGCTACGATTGGCTGCAGGAATCCTTATGAACGAAGCACTACAAAAATCGATAACACTGCTATTGCTTATCCTGATAGGGCTTTTACTGAAAAGCCGGTTCAGGAGCAAAGAACAAGTCAATGGAATCAAGGAAATCGTCCTGACTATTGCATTGCCGGCGACTATATTTATCTCGCTCATGCAAATCGAAATGGACCAGACACTCCTGGTTGTTCCGCTGCTTGCCCTCTGTTTCAATTGCATGATGTTCCTGGTCATGCCATTGTCTTTTAGTCTGTTCCGGATAGACAAGAACAGCGCTGCGGCCAGGACCATGACAATGCTCGTCCCTTCGCTGGCTCCCGGGCTTTCCTGCTTTCCGTTCATTGCCGAGTTTTTAGGTCAGCAGAGTCTTGCTGTTGCGGCCCTGGCTGACGTCGGGAATAAGTTTTTCGTCTTGATAGCCCTTTATATGGTAGGATTAAACATGTTTTTGAAAAATGGTGAAGTAACGCCGGAAGGCAACCCGGTGGGCAGCCGGTCCAAAATCCGGAGCCTGTTGAAAAGCCTGATTTCCGAACCGATCAACCTCATTATTGCACTGGCTTTGCTGTTGCTTGGTCTGGGCTTCAACTATTCGTCACTGCCGGTCATGATTACCAATGTCTTTGACAGAGCGAGTGCCATGATGACGCCGTTGGTTTTAATCTTTATCGGTTTGGCGGTTCAGTTAAAGGAGGGTAAAAAACGGATGGTTATCTCCATTTTAGTATTCCGCGCCGGCGTTACATTGATTTTGAGCGGGCTGCTTATACAAATCTGCGGGATCACGGATACCACCACCGCCCTGTTGCTCACCGTCATACCGTTAAGCGCCACCAGTTTTTGGCCGATGGCACATATTTCCATGTTCAATCTGAAAGAAGACCAGGGAAATGTCCCCCGGGAAAAACGGACATTTGATTTAAACCTGGCCATTTTGGTACTGGCTTTCTCGCTTCCGTTTTCCACATTGCTGATCCTGGGAATATTGTCAAGCGGAACTTTTTTCACGCATCCGTCGACCGTGCTGGCAACAGGCGTCCTGTTAGCATTGACAGCCGCTGTCCCCCCGCTGCTCAGTAAAGTACCTGTCAAATTACACAAAGCCTGAGATGTCTGGTTTACTTCATCGATTACTGAAAACAGCATGGACTGCCTTCCTGGTGACCGGCACGCTGGCCGGGCTCTATGCGCAACAGGCGCGCTACGAGATTGTCACCGTACCCGAAAGTACCTTTAAGGTAAAAACCGTGGCCCGATCCGGCCGGAACACCGGGTATACCACCCTTTATCTCAGGATGCCGGCCTATTCCCCGGAAGCGGAACGGCGCCTGGTCAGGGCCTATCAGCTGGCGGTGGCCGCCAATACACGGGTGGCCACCACCAAAGGCAGCCGGGCAGCCAACTATTTAAACAAAGGCGACCTGGTTTACTGCCGGGAAAAAGGGGGCCAGGTAAGCATCCTCGAAGTGGGACTGGTCCATACTGCCAAATAATACAGCGCATTCTGACAACACGTTCACTGCCAGTGCCCCTGGAATCCGTTCAGGGACCCTTCCTGCGAAATCCGCCTTATCACCAGATTACGATCAGCCGTTTGCACCTAAAAACCGTAAAAATGAGGATCACTTCATCCATATCCGTGAAAAATCAAAAAATTAACGGGATATTTACAACTTTATTCCGAATCTGCTTACAACCCCTGACCGTTTGCCGACAGACGCTCCATATAATCCCGATAGCTCAGAAGCGCTTATACCGCTGGATAAACCCCGGTTTGAGGCGCTGTATCGCGAATACTGGCGGCCACTCTATGATTTTGTGCTGCGAAAAACCCACGATCCGGATGTAGCAGAGGAGGTCGTACAGGACCTCTTTGTCCATTTGTGGGAAAAAAGGGGCCAGTTAACAATCAGCCATCTTCGGAGTTATCTGTTCATAGCTGCCCGCAACCGCGTCATCGATTTTTACCAGCAGCGCTTGTTTGCTCCCCTGGACGCGGCCTCGCAGGAGGCGGCGCCGGATTATCCGATGTTCCTTGATGAACTCGAAACAACGCTGCAGGAGGCCGTTGCCCAACTTCCCGACAAAACCAGGGAGATTTTTATACTCAACCGTCTCGAAGGCAGGACAGCCTCTGAGATCTCCTCCATCCTCGGCATTCCCCAACGCACAGTTGAATACCACATCACCCAATCCCTCCGCCACCTAAGGGTGCTGCTCCGATCGGGGATCAGTTTCATCATGCTCCTATTGTCATAGTAACATTCTAAGAGTGTTAACCCAAAGTAATCCCATTTATATAATTTATCAAAGATTTTACTGGGCTACTTGCGGTTGAGGGGCGGTTTGCGGTCTTATTAATAAAGGCCATTTATACCGACCCTATGAGCAAACAAAATTTCCATACCCTGTTGAGCCGCTACCGGAACGGCAATTGTACCGAGCGGGAAAAACGCCTGGTAGAGCAGTGGTTTGCGCTTTTGGATAAGGAAACCCCGGTCCGGCCGCCCGCGGAAGACATGCTGCTGGAAGAAAAAATGTGGCAGGCCATCCAGGAGCAGACCCCATCCGAAAGGCGCCGGCTTCCGCCCGTCTGGCGCTGGGCTGCAGCAGCCGTATTATTGCTGGCCTTCGGTTGGGTTACCTACCGCCTTCAACTCCCGGTCAGTGCGATCCTACCTTCTCCCCTGCCCACCACGGCTTCCAGTGTGGACCTGACTACCAAAACCAACACAAGCGGTACAATTGAACAACTATTGCTCCCGGACGGCACTGAGATTCAGCTATCACCTAAAAGTAGTGTCGAATACCCGGCGGTGTTCACGGCTACCAAGCGGGAGGTCCGGCTGAAGGGAAAAGCATTCTTCAAGGTAACCAAAGACTCGCAACGCCCGTTTTTCGTCTACACGAGCGGTATTACCACAAAAGTATTGGGAACCAGTTTCTGGATAGACGAACGGCCCCATAACAGTGCTGTAGAAGTATCGGTGGTGACCGGGAAAGTGTCCGTTTCCCAGGCATCGCCAATCCCCGAATCAGGAAATATCAAACGGGGGGTGATCCTGACCGCCAACCAGCGGGTCAAATTCAACCTGGAGAACCAGGCATTTGAGACCGGCCTGGTCGCTTTACCGGTCCTGGTCACGCCTGATGAAGCGGAAACCAGCGCTGTGGCACCCGTCTTTGTATTTGAGGACACCCCGTTGCCCAACGTCATCCAATCACTCGAAAATGCGTACGGGATTGAAATCATCCTGGAAAATGACCTGTTGAAAAGTTGCCTTTTTACCGCTGACATTACCCATCAGCCGCTGTTTACAAAACTGGATTTGCTCTGTTCGTCCGTCAATGCCACCTATGAAGTCCGGGGAACGAGGATTCTGATCAGCGGCAGCGGCTGCCAAACCCATTAAACCTGATGATGACTATGAATTAATTACCTGACCCAAAAAAAAAGAGCCGAACGTGTTGCGACCACCTCCGACTCTTCATTTTTCCTGCCGGATAAACTATCCCACATTACCAGGTAATGGACAGGAGTTGTTTTGCCAAAAATTTCCGAATCTCTAACAAAACGTACAAAATTAATGAAAAAACGTTTAATAATTCATCCTCTCCTACGACAGCTTATGAGGATCACCCTACTGCAATCGTTATTGATAACTGTAAGCCTCACCTTCAGCTACGGTCATAAAAGCCATAGCCAGGAGCTGATGGACCGGACGGTGACCGTAAAAGCGGAAAACGTTGAGATCCGCAAGATCTTAACGCAGATTGAGCGGCAAACTAAAGTAAAATTCGTTTACAGCTCCAACGCTATCGGGGCCGAGCGTAAAGTTTCCGTACGAGTAATCGACAGCAAATTATCCGACGTGCTCGACAAGACACTGCGTCCGCTGCAGATCTCGTATCGCCTGATCGGCGGCCAGATCATGCTGCATCCAGGAGCCGGCGATTCGTCTGAAGAACCTCCGTCCGGGGACGTTCCGTTAGAAAAAGCCATCTCCGGCACCATCACCGATGAAAACGGCAACGGCCTTCCCGGTGTCAGCATCCTGCTCAAAGACACACAGCATGGAACGAGTACGAATGCCACCGGGGCGTTCAGTATTGTTGTTCCCGACGAACATGCGATTCTGATCCTTTCGTTTGTAGGGTACGTTAGCCAGGAAATCACGGTCGGGGATCAGTCACAATTCAACGTTTCCCTGCTTCCGGACCAAAAGGCTCTGGAGGAGGTAATAGTGGTGGGGTATGGGACGCAGAAGAAATCCACCTTAACCGGCGCTATCGCGGCCATTAAAAGCGAGGAGATCTTAAAATCTCCGACAAGCAATGTTACCAATAGTCTTACCGGCAGGATGCCCGGCGTGTTCACGTTTCAAAGAAGCGGAAAACCAGGTTTTAACCAAGCCGACATTCTGATAAGAGGACGCTCTACTACGGGCAACGCTTCCCCGTTAATAATCGTCGACGGCTCTGAAAGGCCGACTTTCGGAGACATTGACCCCAACGAAATTGAAACAATTTCAGTATTGAAAGATGCTTCCGCCACTGCGTTGTTCGGTATTAAAGGAGGGAACGGTGTTATTCTTATCACCACCAAGGTCGGGCAGGAAGGGAAAGCCCGGATCAGCTATTCCGGCAACCTGGCCCTGCAGTCCTATGTCAACCTGCCGCAGATACTGGATGCCTATACCGCCGCCAGTTTGTTAAACGAGGCCAATGCCAACATTGGAAAGGAACCCGCATTTTCAGAAATAGAACTGATGAAATACAGGGACGGATCCGACCCCATCCGTTATCCGGATGTCGACTGGTTTGACTATCTCACACGAAAGGTTTATCCCCAGCACCAACACAATATCAATATCTCCGGGGGCAGCAAAATTGCCAAGTATTTTGTTTCTATGGGATATTTACATGAAGATGGCTTCTTTAAAAAATTTGATACCCCCTACGGTTACAGGACCACTCCTTTTTACAACCGGTATAACATCCGGTCCAATTTTGATATTAACCTGAATAAAGACCTTGTTTTTTCAGTAAAACTTGGCACCCGGTTCGAAAAGCGGTATACACCTGCCGGAAATGCAAACTCCGCTACTGACGGTGAAATTGAGTACCTGTTGCATCGTATCAATGGCCTTCCTTCCTACGGCTTTGCCCCCATGCTTCCGGACGGACGCCTTTTAGAAAACCCTTCAGTAGGCGTAAACCTGTTCAACCCGCTGGGATTCCTTACCAGAAGAGGCTATGGTATCAAAATGAATAACGCAATCGAGAGCACATTAGCCCTGAATTATAACCTGAAAAACCTGTTAGAAGGTCTGACCTTTCGCACGCAGTTAGCATACGACGCCTATTATTTTGCAGAAAGACGGCAGAATGGCAATTATGCTTCCTATGTGATTAACCAGGTTACCGGAGACGTAACACTCAACGGCACCGTGCAGGACACACCGTTATCCGGTTTAGTATCGGCTTACAACGGCACATTGAATTCTAACTGGCAAACCAGTTTAAACTATTCCAATAATTTTCAGCGGCATGGCGTAACGGGGTTGTTCCTGTTTCAACGGCAAAGCAGTAAAGTAGCCGGCGCACAGGCTCCTTTTGCATCGCAGGGATTCGTAGGACGACTGACCTACAATTTCGATGATCGCTACTATGTAGAATTTAACGGAGCTTACAACGGTTCTGAAAATTTTGCCCCTACCCGCCGATATGGCTTTTTCCCAGCCCTTTCCGCAGGATGGAACGTGTCGAATGAACGTTTTCTCAAGCAACTCAACTGGCTCACCTTGCTGAAAGTCAGGGGATCTATCGGTAAAATCGGATTTGATAAAATCGGAGGCAACCGTTTCCTCTACCTGGATGAATATGGAAGAACTTCGACTGTTACTTCAGGTCAGGGGCTCTATTCAAAACCCAACACAGCCACTCAATTCGGGTTACCGTCGTCAGTGGTTACTTATCCCTCCGTCATCCACTCCCGCATCGGCAACCCTTTCATTACATGGGAAACTTCCACCAAGCGCAATATCGGATTTGAGAGTAACTTCTTCAATGGATTGCTTGTACTCAATGCCGACTATTTTAACGAAAACAGGACTGGTTTACTTCTCAATCGCCAGTCAGGCCTGGTGACCTATGGCGAAGCCTATCCCAGTGTGAATCTGGGAGAAGTTTATAACTATGGATACGAGATTGAGCTGCGCCATGATAACCGGATAGGTGGTATTCGTTATGGAATAGCCTCTCACCTGAGCTTTGCCCGTAACAAAATACTCAACGTAGATGAACCGTCTAACCGCCCGGATTATCAAAAAGCTGCCGGACACCGGATCGGGCAGATCCGCGGCTATCGGACGGAAGGGTTTTACCAGTCACAAACAGATATCGACGATTCGCCGGTTAACAGATTGGGCAGACCAATTCCCGGCGACCTGAAGTTTACCGATTACGATGAAGACGGGGCCATTACCTCCGATGACCAGGTTCCGATCGGCTATTCGAATATTCCGGAGTACACCTTCAGTACCGAGCCAAGTGTTCATTGGAAACAATTTTCTGCATCTGTAATGTTCCAGGGAGTTGCCAACGTGAGCTCCAACGTTCAGTGGAACCAGCGGGAGAATAACGGGAACCAGATGTATGAACACATGCTCGGCAGATGGACCCCCGAAAATAGTCAGAATGCCACCTGGCCTGCACTGCAGCCAGCCATCGGCGGAAACTTTATGAGTTATAATTCCAACGACTTCTTACTCACGAATGCCAACTATATCAAATTAAGAAACGCACAGATATCCTATCTTTTCTCAAAAGATCTCGCGAGTAAACTGGGATTAAGCAGTCTCCGAGTAACCTTGTCCGGTCAGAACCTGATCACCTGGACACAAATGCGGTACCTCGACCCGGAAAGCTCTACGAAATTTGTGTATCCCATCTCCCGAATTTACAATCTGCGACTTAATCTGGATTTATAATCCACAACCCGTTTAGACGATGAAGTTTTTAAAAGAAATAATAATCTTGTTGATCCTCTTTGTAACAGGCTGCAATACCAAGTTCCTGGACCTGGCGCCCGGTGTGTCGCTGGATGAAGACAAGGTGTTTGCAGACCCGGTACTGGCAGCACAGTTCGCTGACAACGCCTATAGTTATGTACTGGACGATTACTTGTATTTTGACGGCCACCGGGGAAGCCCGGCGCAGGCGAGCGACGAAGCGCTGGCAGCCGACCAGATTGGTCATGTGCGCACACTGAATCAGGGATTATTTCACGATCATTCCAATTTAGGGAGTCTCAATGACATCGGCGGAATGTGGACGCAAAGCTATAGTGGAATACGCGTAGTGAATAAGACGTTAGCCCGTATGGATGAGGTTGTCTGGACCAGTGCCCAGCATCCCCAACGGATTAAAGGAGAAATGTTCTACCTAAGAGCCTACTTTTACTTTGAGCTTGTCAAGCGCTTTGGAGGAGTAATTATTATTGATAAAGCCTATAATCCTACCGACGATATTGATTTCCCGAGAAGTTCTTTTGAAGAATGTGTGAGTTTCATTTTGGCGGATATCGCTCAGGCAGAATCACTGCTGTCGCATGAATATGATGATGCAAATTACGGGCGACCCACTATAGGCGCCGCAAAAGCACTGAAAGCACGCCTGCTGCTCTATGCAGCAAGTCCGTTGCATAATTCCGCCAATAATCTTGAAAAATGGAAATCAGCGGCACAGGCGGCGCAGCACGTCATCGATATGGGAAGGTATAGCCTCCATCCCAACTACGCTGAGCTATTAAGTCCTCCGGGCAATGGTATTTCAGACGAATACATCTTAATTAAAAGCCGGGGACCGCGTCCCTGGAGCGGTATGTTCAGTGATCGCATCGTTTCCCCGGGATCCGGAGGCACGCAGGGCGTATTCAGCCCTACCCAAAATCACGTGGACCTGTATGAAATGGCGAACGGTTTGCCGATTTCGGACCCGCAATCCGGATACGATCCGGAACAGCCTTATACCAACAGAGACCCCAGGTTTTATGCCAATATTTTATATAACGACGCCCCCTGGCAAGGAAGAAGGATGCAAATGTGGAACGGCGGCAATGATTACCGGGAAGGGAATGCGGTCTATACCGCAACCCGTTACTATTGTAAGAAGTTTTGGCCGGAAGTATACCAGACGCCCGGGCAGCAGACCGCGATACTGAACTTTGTTTTCTATCGCTACGCGGAGATTTTACTGAACTATGCCGAAGCACAAAACGAAGCTGCCGGCCCCGATGCGAGTGTTTATGCAGCAATTAACCAGATAAGGGCCAGAGCAGGTATGCCGGAACTTCCTCAGGGACTTTCGCAAGCTGATATGCGCACACGAATCCATAACGAGCGTGCAATTGAGCTTGCATTTGAAAATCACCGGTGGTACGACATTCTTCGCTGGAAAAAGGGACCAGAAATTATTACGAAGCCTATTACAGGAATGAATGTAGAACGTCAGCCTGACGGAGGATTTAAATATACCAAAATAGTACTGGCTGCACCTTTTCAGCGTGTGTTTGAGGATTATATGCACCTCTATCCCATACCCCGCAACGAGGTCCAGAAAAGCAAAGCAATCGAACAAAATCCGGAATGGTAAGTGAAGACAGAAATTTTAGATTTGGAAACCTTAAAAATATGAAACCAGCTATATATCGAGTACTAACTGCCATATACCTTTGGCTATCAGCCTTATCCATACAGGGGCAAAACAAAATAACGGTTGCCGGCAAGCTGGCCGATTTACAAGGCCGGCCTGTTCCGCAAGCATTGATTGAAATTCAGGAAGGGACCGGAAGCACCGTTTCAGACGATCGGGGTCATTTCACTATTGAAGCCGCAAATGGTGACGTGCTGGTGATCAGCAGCCGAGGGTTCCATTCGGTTTTTGCCGAAGTAAGAGGCGGGCAGATCGACGATACCATTGTACTGGAAGCCAGTCTTGCCGAAGCCGGAGATGACGACGTGGTCCAGATCCCTTTCGGTACCCGAAAGAAAAGGGAGATCAACGGCGCCGTTTCCTTTGTCAGGGGCGACAACCTCCCGCAAATTTCGCTGAGTTCCTTGTCCAATTTGCTTTCAGGCCGTATCCCCGGATTATATCTGGCGCAAACCGGGACGCAGCCGGGAAGAGACGACGCCAATTTTTTCGTCAGGAATCGTACTACCTATACCGGGAATAATAGTCCTTTGATTCTGGTAGATGGTGTCGTTCGTGATTTTGCGGACATGGATCTTAACGAAATCGCTTCCGTAACCGTATTAAAAGATGCGGTCTCGCTGGCCTGGTATGGCAATCGTAGTGCCAATGGGGTCATTATGGTGACAACTCACCGCGGAAGTCCAACGAAAACACGTTTCACGTACGATCTGCAATTGGGGACCCAGCAACCAACGGCACTTACCAAACCTTTAGATTCGTATACATTTGGCCGTTTATATAACAGCGCCCTGCACAATGACGGTTTTCCCGGTTTCTATTCCGAGGAAGACTTAAACGGGTATAAAAATGGTCAGGACTTATACCGGTATCCTAATAATAATTTCGTCAAAGACTATTTCAAGAAAAATGCCTTTGTTCAGCGCCACGTGTTTACCGCATCCGGTGGAAGCAGAGCTGTGCGCTATTTTACAACCTTAAGTTATTTTGATCAAAATGGTTTGTACCGGAACTCGAAAACACCCTCATTCGATTCCAATGTAGGCTATAACCGCTACAATATCCGCACCAATCTGGATATTGATGTAACAAAAACCCTTAGTGTCCAGCTGGACATCGGTGGGCGAATAGAAGACCGGCGGGAGCCGGGAAGCGGCAATGCCTCCTTTTTGAATACCATTTACAGCACGCCGGCGAACGCCTATCCGCTGCTGAATGCAGACGGATCTTACGGAGGGAGTAACTTGTTCAGAAATAACCCCCAGGCACAGCTTCAAAGCCAGGGTTTTATCAGTGAAGTGACGCGTGTAATGCTCGGCAATCTCAAGGCCAGCCAACAACTGAATTTCATATTGAAAGGATTATCAGGCGAAGTTTTTTACACATTCGACTTACAGGGAAGATATACCAGCGGACGCTCGCAGGAATACGAAGTTTACGAACAACTCCCTACAGGAGATTTGGTCCGCTATGGCACCGAAACACCCTTAAACTACCGAAATTCCACATTCAGTGACAATATCCGGACGAATGAATTCTGGGGAGGATTCAATTACCAGAGAGTATTTGACAAACACTCCGTAAAAGGAATAGTCCGCTATCAGCAGGCTAGCAGCATTGCCGCCAACCGGTTTGACGATAAACGGCAAGGAATTTCTGCCTGGGTAAGCTATGCCTACAATAACCGTTACTACCTCGATGTGGTGAACAGCTACACGGGCGCAGATAACTACATGCCGGGAAAACAGTTTGGCTATTTCCCCGCGATGGCGGTTGGCTGGGTGATCTCGGACGAACCGTTTATGGAGGGGACCAGGGGAACTATTGATTATTTAAAACTAAGGGGATCCTATGGACGCGTCGGCAATAACGCCACCGGCGAGGCCAATAAGTTCCCTTATGCCTATTTATTTAGTCAGAGCAACGGAAACTATGTTTTTGGAACAGGATTTTCGGCACAGCCCGGAGCCTCGGAAAGGACCCTGCCCAATCCGGATATCACCTGGGAAAAGGCCTATAAAACAGATATTGGCTTCGATCTCAAGTTGTGGAAGAACAGGGTTTACTTCTCGGGGACTTATTTCAACGAGCACCGCAGAGACATCCTGACGAACCCGATCAACCCTTCGGTACTCGGACTCGGATCTTTTCGGGTAAATCAGGGACAATCGCAGCTCCGCGGTCTGGAAACAGTACTGAATGTCCAACAAAATTGGGGGGACTGGTCCCTGAATCTGGGTGGAAATTTCACACTGGCCAAAAATAAAAGCCTGTGGATCAACGAATCCGCCGGTTTGCTGGATTACCAGGTGCAAACCGGACACCGGATGGGGAACGTCAATGGTTTCAGCAAAACAATGTTAGTCTCACAAGGTCTGTTTCAGTCACAGGAGGAAATTGACCAGAGCCCGGTGCAACGATTTGCCGGAAAGGTACAGCCCGGCGACATCCGGTATAAAGACATCAATAACGACGGTGTGATTGACAGCTTTGACGGTATCATGACTGATTATAATGACATCCCCGATCGCTATTACGGGTTCAATCTGGTCGCCAGTTATAAGGCGTTTGATTTTTCGGTCCTGTTACAGGGTATTGCGGGAAGAACGGTCCAAATCAGAAGTCTGGTGCTTTCCGGTTCCAATAACACTGGTTATATCAACGAATTCAGTCAGCATGCCTGGTCCCCTGAAAATCCGGACGGAATTTACCCGCGATTGGGTATCACGGACAGGGGCAATAATACACCGGATTCTGATTTCTGGCTGCGATCGGGAGACTACCTCCGTTTGAAATCACTCGAAGTGGGCTATAACTTCCCACAGGCCCTGACCTCCAAGCTGAATATCCGCTCGCTGCGATTGTATCTGAATGGTTTCAATCTGCTTAGTTTCAGCAAATTGGGAATGGGACTGGATCCGGAAATACCGTTTGCCGGCTATATCGGCAATTATCCTTACCAAAGGAACCTTACTGCCGGAATTAATTTGAAATTTTAAAAAGATCAGAAATCGGATGTCGGAAATCAGATCTCGGAAATCAGATGTCGGAAAATGAAGAATCAGCTGACGACTGACAACAGATCGCTGACAACCGATTGCTGACAACCGATCACCGACAGCTGATTGCTTTTCACCTTTTACTTAAGACCTAATCTATACAAATGAAACCTATATTCTTACTTCAGGTAGCAGCCTTGGCGGTGTGCCTGCATTCTTGTAACTTTTTGGAGTACGATCATTACGACGGCCCTGTTACGGAGGAACAATACTGGGAATTGAATAATTCTGCCCGCGGGCAGCTAAACCGTGGCTATACTTTCCTGCTGGAGGGATATAACCGTTACGGAGGTGCCATGCTGGCTGCCGGTTGTGACGAGGCGATTAACTCAGACTTAAATTCGAGCGTCAACACCTTCAATAACGGCACATGGAGTCCGCTGCGTGTCATTGACGACGCCTATGCACATAATTACAATGGAATACGACAAGTCAATGTATTCCTGGAAAATGCGCACAGGGCCAATATTGTTCCGGTCACCGATATTCCACGTTTACGGGGCGAGGCCTTTTTTTTAAGAGCTTTTTTCCATTTTGAATTGCTGAAACGTTATGGAGGCGTCATCTACCTGGACCATGTCTTAGGCACGAACGATGATCTGGATCTGCCGCGAAACACCTTTGAGGAAACCGTTGCATTCATCATAGCAGATTGTGATTCTGCTGCCGCTTTACTGCCGTTGGGGCCGGGGAATTATGGAAGCGGCGATCGTGGCCGGGCCACCAAAGCGGCGTCCATGGCGTTAAAATCAAGAACGTTGCTGTATGCAGCAAGCCCACTCAACAATCCCTCCAATTCCCTTTCGCTCTGGGAAAATGCAGCTAACGCTTCAAAAGAATTGATTGAGACGAAAGCGCACGGACTTTTAGCCAATTTCGCTAATATATTCAATTTCAGTGTGGCTGCCTACAACACGGAGGTGATATTTGCAACGGCCGCATCCAACCGGAATGATATAGAGATCAACAACGCCCCGATTAGTTTTGACGGGGCATTAGGCAGGACAAACCCTACTCAGGAGCTGGTAGATGCCTATCAGATGAGCAATGGGCTGGATATCGACGATCCCGATTCCGGGTACGACCCCAGTGATCCTTATACCGACCGGGACCCCAGGTTTTATGCAACTATCTTCTATAACGGATCTGTTTTTAAAAACGATACGGTTAAAACCTTAACAGGAGGGAAGGACGGCATCGGCCAGACTATTAACGCTACGAAATCAGGCTATTACATGAAAAAGTTCTTAAGTGCATCGGCAACATGGAACCAAACATCCAACGCTTCGGTAAGAAGGCCCTGGGTATTATTCCGCTATGCAGAAGTATTGCTGAACTATGCAGAAGCTCAAAATGAGGCCGCAGGCCCGGATGACAGTGTCTATGATGCCGTAAATCAGATCAGGAAGCGGGCCGGAATGCCTGCGTTGTCCCCCGGTTTGACACAATCAGAAATGCGGCTTACTATTCAGCAGGAACGGCAGGTTGAACTTGCATTTGAAGAACACCGGTTTTGGGATATCAGAAGATGGAAAATCGCGGAACAGGTACTCAACAAACCCGTTACAGGGATGAATATCAAAGTAGAAAACGGGGAATTGGTGTATGACCGGTTTCTTATTGAAACAAGGATGTTCACTCCCGCAATGTACCGTTATCCGATTCCGCAGAATGAGATTTATAATACATTGAAATTGCAACAGAATGAAGGCTATTAATTGTCTGCCGTGTCAAGCATAACTATCGGCCCGCAGCGCGGCGATCCGTGGACTGTGTCTTCATAGGCCACTTACGGGCTGGAATCCAAAATGGTCTGTGGGGACACAGACCATGGGTTCGGACAAATGACCCGCCGTGCGGCTGATTGCTGACAACCGATCACCTTTTTTCCTCAAACCTCAAACCTTTTTTTATACAAATGAAACGTATTCTATTTTTGGTAATTGTAAGCATAGCATGTCATACGGATACATTGGCACAAACTGCCCGGGCCATTCCGCTGGCAAAAGTGTGGGCGGGTCACCCGGTAGGGTTCGACATTCTGACAACCGACACGCATCAATATGTCGCTTATTACGATACCCTGAGAAACATGACGGTCGCGCAGCGTTCGTTGAATGCTACCGAATGGAAAAAAACGATCCTACCGTCGGTAACGGGGTGGGACAGCCATAATTACATCACCATGGCAATGGATAAGGAAGGCTATCTCCATATTTCGGGAAACATGCACAATGTTCCGTTGATTTATTTCCGTTCGGAAAAACCGAAGAGTATTGAACGTTTCGAAAAACTCCCGATGACAGGCAAAACAGAAGATAAAGTAACGTATCCGGTTTTCTTCAAAAACCAGCAAAATGAGCTGTTTTTTCAGTACCGCGACGGGATAAGCGGAGAGGGGACTACCTATTGGAACCAATACGATGTCGCTTCAAAAAAATGGAGCCGGGTATTCGACACGCCGATCTTCGACGGTGAGAAAGAGGCGAATGCCTACATGATTAATCCGGTTCTCGGGCCCGACGGCTACTTTTATATCATATGGATGTGGCGCGCCACCTATATTGCCAATACGAACCATAATTTATCCTGCATTCGCAGTAAGGACTTTCAGAACTGGGAAACGATTGACGGCACCCAGGTCAGTTTGCCTGCCAGATGGCGGGATACAAAGTCGGTAGTGGATCCCGTAGGCCCCTGGAATGGCTTGATTAATATGGGATTCAAGATCAATTGGGATTCCGAAAACCGTGCTTGTATTACCTATCATAAGTACGATGGCCGAGGACTCAGTCAGGTATTTTTATCACGCTGGGAAAAGGATATCTGGAAAACGTATCAGATCAGTAACTGGAAGGAGCATAAGTGGGACCTGGATAAAGGCGGATCGCTGGGTAATGATGTATCCATTTCCGGGGTTACCAAAGGTGCCAAAGGGACATTATCGGCGAATATCCATCATATAAAGTACGGAAATGAGACCTGGATTTTAGATGAAAAGACCCTGCAAGTAAAAAGCAAGCGTAAAACGATCAGTAAAAGTTATCCCAAACCTCTCCCGGCGCCAATCTTACACGACGGCTTAAGCAACCGGCAACTGGAAGATCAAACGGGCAACTACGTGTTGCGCTGGCAAACCTTAGGAGTCAACCAGGACCGTCCCAGGACGTTGGAACAGCCGTTGTATTCTGATCTCGTTGTTTATGAAGTTAATTAAACAGGGATAAATCCCACTAATGAGGCTACCTCATTTACACAATACGCTCCGGATGCAACAAGTGGCAACACCCTTTTCATCCGGAGCTTTTTTGTAAACTCATTGATCGTCATCCCTGTAAGGGCGCGATACCTCCGGTATAAGACGGAAACGCTTAGCCTTACCTGAAAGGAACGTACCCCTTTCCACCGCCCCAGGCCGCTTCTGCAGCCGCCTAACCCTCTCCTTTGGAATCGGTAGATTGCCGCCGGATTTCATTGGGTGTTTTGCCATACACCCTCCTGAATTCCCTGCTAAAGTATTTACTGTCCTCAAATCCCACTATTGTCGCTACCTCATTGACATGATACACCCCGGATTCCAGTAGCTGCAGCGCCCGCTTCATCCGGAGGGTCTTCATAAAATCATTGATCGTCATTCCGGTAAGGGCGCGAAGCTTCCGGTATAGGACAGAAACGCTTATCCCCACCTGAAATGCCATTTCATTCACACCAAAAGCGGGATCTGACAGATTCTGGATAACCAGTTCTTTGAGTTTGGCTATAAATTCGCCTTCCAGATCATCCAGCACAATAGCATCCGGTTCCAGCAGCACAGACCGGCTGTATTGCTGCTTCAACGACTCCCTTACCTGAATAAGATTATTGATTTTCAACTCCAGCACCGACAGATCAAACGGCTTCACCACGTAATCGTCTGCACCCGTTTTCAATCCCTCGATCACCTGCGGAACCGTACTTCTGGCCGTCAGCAAGATGATCGGTATATGGCTGGTAAGCACATCGGATTTAAGCCGGCTGCATACCTCCAGCCCGTTCAGCCCCGGCATCATCACATCGCATAAGATCAGATCCGGGATACTCTTTCTGGCCAGGTCTAATCCATCCTGCCCGTTCGCGGCGTCCAGCACCTGAAAACTTTCCCGGAAAACTTCCCTGGTAAAGGCCCTGAGCTCGTCATTGTCCTCAATCAGCAGCAGGGTATTCTTTAATGTGCTGTCCGTATTGTTTCCGGGCGGAATCAGCACATCTCCCGCGGAGCCGGAATCGAGGTAAACCGGTCCGGAAGCCGCTGTGAGCTGTTGGGCCTCATACTGCCGGTTACCCTTCAGCAGCCTGAGGGTAAAGCAAGTACCGCCCGCGCGGGAGTCATTGCGCAACTGGCTCGTTACCGACAGGTCGCCATGATGCTGCCCGACAATCCCCTTGGAAAGGGCCAGCCCTATACCGTACCCTGTGTTGTCGGTATATCCTTCATAGGTCTGGAAGAAATTGGTGAACAAGTGCCCCAAATGTTCCGGGGCAATCCCTCCTCCGTTATCGATCACTTTCAGGATTACCTCATTTGAAATTTCCGTTACCACAACGGAAACGGTCCCTCCCTCCGGTGTGAATTTATAAGCGTTACTCAGCAGGTTGTAAAACACTTTTTGCATCTGGGCGCTGTCGAACCAGAGCATGACAGGTTTGTCGGGGCATTCCATCCGGGTGGTTATTCCTTTCTCCAGGGCAAGATGCTCAAACGCCGCCAGCACATTTTCAAGCACCCTTACCACATTGTGCTCACTCACATGGAGCCTGATACTTCCGTTCTGCATTTTCCGAAAATCCAGCAATTCGTTGACCAGGCGCATCAATCGTTCCGAGCTGTTCTTTGCGTAGCTCAGGTGGTTTCTGGTAACCGTATCGGCCGCCGGAGACTTAAAAGCCTTTTCCAATGGTCCGCTGATCAGCGACAGGTGTGTCCGGATCTCGTGTGAAATGTTGGTGAAAAAATCAAGCTTCGCCTGGTAGAGCTCGTTTTCTTTCCGGAAAGAACTGCGCAGCCAGAAAAACCGGGTAATTCCATACACCACTATTCCCGATACGACCAGGTAGAGCAGATAGGCATACCAGGTTTTCCACCACGGCGGTAATACCACAATCCGGATTTGCAGCGGCTCCTCATTCCAATAGCCGTCGCCATTAGCCGCGCCGGCCATAAAAGTATAGTCGCCGGGCGGGAGGTTGGTATAGGTTGCCGATGGAACCGCTACCGTGTTCCAATCCTTCTCAAAGCCGTCAAGTTTGTAGCGATATTGATTCTTATCAGATCCTTTATAGCTCAGAAGCGCAAAGCTCAGGGTAAAAATATTCTGGTCATGCCGGAAGGTAAGTTCCTTCATCGTACCGATTTCCCGGGGGAGCAGGCCTGTTTGGTCCCCGATGCCGACTTCCTTATTAAATAACTTCAACGATGTGATTACAATCGGAGAAGGATGAGCATTCAGCACGATTTTTTCAGGATCGAACCGGAAGGTCCCTTTATTCGTAGTAAAATAAAGGATGCCATCTTTGTCCTCTACCGATCCGCTAATCCGTAAAATACTGTTGGGCGGAAGACCATCCGGATACCCGTACGTTTGGACACTCCCCCGGTCGGGGTGATATCGGATCAGTTTTGACTCACTGTTGATCCAAAGATACCCCTGGCGGTCCGATTGAACATCCAGCACGTAATTCAATGAAGCATTTTCGGGATATCGCACAAATTGATGCCGTTCAGAATCGTATCGCTGTAATCCCAGAGCAGCAATCCATATTCTCCCCGAAGGATCTTCCACAATCCTCCTGACGTAGGCGGTATTGCCGGTTGCTTCCATTTTGCTGACAGGAAGCCGTTCCAATTGTTCGGCGCCCTTCGTTAACAGGAACACCTCATCCTTTCCGCCGACCCAAAGATTGCTTTGTGAATCCTCAAAAATGCTAGTGACATAATTTACGGGACCAACCTTCCGAAAATGACCGTTTTTCTTATCGAACAGTAATAATCCGAAAGATCCCCCAATCCAGAACCTGTCCTGACGGTCTTCGATTATCTTGTAAATCTTTCCCCTAACCGGCGTATCCCGCTTATCGGACGTCAACAGCGGATAGTCCTGATGTCGTCGGGTTTTCAGATCGTACCGGGTTAATACGGAGCTGCCACCGCCCCATAAGCCGTCGTTCCCGTCAACATAGAAAAAATAGTACTCCGTCGAGGGAGGCAGCTGCAGCTCGAAAAGGGACATCCCTTTGACCTCTTTGTCAAAAAGGGCCATTTTGCTGTTATCATCGGAAATCACCCACAGGTTTTCACGCTTGCTCCTTCCCATCCAACCGTTCAGAAATTCTTTCCCGAGGGCATTGTCGCCTTCCGGGGAAGGCCAAGGGGCGAAGCCCGGCGCATCAGGATGCAGGTAACTGATCCCCAAATAGTAGCTGCCCAGCCAGAGTCCTCCCTGTTTGTCCGGGTATATCGCGTAAAGCACGTCGTCCGGCAGACTATAGGGGTTCTCCGGCCGATTGACGTACCACCGGACCTGGTGCGTGACAGGATCAAAATGAGCCAGCCCCGAACCCGTTATTATCCAGAATTTGCCCTGCTTGTCCCGCACGAATCCCGAAACATTGGGCTTGACCCCATTTTCCTTTCTGAAAGCCGGCACAGTACTGAAGCGCTCCGAAGCCGTATCAAACCGTATAAGACACTCATTATTAGAGCCTAACCACACCTCGCCGCCTTCATCCACATAAACCGCAACAAACTCATTGACCAACGAATAGTTGCTGCCTGTATCCATCTTGAATATCCTGGCGCCAGTTCCGTCTTTTTCCATACGGATCAGGCCGTCATACGTACCCAACCATAGCGCTCCGTTCTTTCCTTCAGCCATGCAACGTATCTGCCGGGAGGGCCCCTCCCATTCATCCTGAAGGAAGCGGGAAAATTTCACCTGGCTATCCTCCATTGTAAGCCTGTTGAGTCCCCGGGATGTGCCCACCCAGAGCCTCTTCCGGCTGTCCTCCTGGATAAAATAGATCGTATTGTCACTCAGGGAATTGGTATCTAAATCGTCATGCCTGAAGTTTGTGAAGGTATCCTTGTCCCTGTTATACACGCTTATTCCGCTTGCGGTTCCTACCCAGAGATTCCCTTCTGTATCACAAAAAACGGCTCTTACATAATCGGATGCAATCGAATTCGGATTACCGGGATCATGCGAGTACTGTTTGAAGGTTTGTGAATCGTACCGGAAGAGCCCTCGGCTCGTTGCAAACCACATGAACTGCTGATGATCTTGTGCAATGCCCATCACCGTCGTCACGGGCGCGCCTTCCTTGTCCGAAAAATACCGGAAAATCTGCGCGGAAGCGGTGGTAGAAAAAACACCTATTAGTAAGGAAATAGAAAAGAGTAGAATTACGTAGTATTTCACGACAATACCAAACTTGCGGTTTTAATATGCTAACAACAGCGATACACGTCATATAGAAGAACATCCACCCGAGTAGCTACTGTTTTTATCAGCTACATGATTCATTACTGTTCGTCTTTTTTGTAGAAACTCACATATACAGGCTGAGCAATACCCGATTGCTTTCTTACAAACGCTGTAGCAAAGTATAGTAACACTTGCCATGACCGTCCGCACCGATGCTACCGGTTTTGCTGAGCTTTTACAAAAAACCATCCAGTCCCCCCTGATTTTTGACGTCTGACAGGATCCCCTCCCCTATTTGACACCTTTTTCGCCTATCGGATTCCCGGCAGTGTGCTACATTGCAGTCTCCTAAAGTACAGGAAATTGTATCGACATTTTACGATCGATGTCGTTTCGTTAAGAATTTTGTGGATGGCTAAACGAATGGTCCGCCGCACAGTGACCGAAGCCTTTCGCGGGAGCGGTCACTCCGGCGGGCCACCACACCTCAGGCGTATTCTGAGCTGACGCAAAATAACGAAACATGAAGTGGCTCACGAAGGAAGGTACAAAAGCGCATCGCACATCGCCATCTTTTGTACCCGGGGACATTTCCGCAGCCTGCTCACCCCCCATTCACCAGCCGTCACCGTTTGACACGCCGCCCCGACGGGAGCCTGTGACCAGCTTGAAGTCCGGAGTGCTTCCCGATGAAACCCGCATTGGCTTTTGGGCAGCAGTCGGAAATGGAACCTTACTGCCCGGAAAGTGCCCCCACCAGGTATTCGACCGTTTGCCGGCCAACGAAATTCCGTATGCGAGCGGGATCGTGTTAAAATACAGGCATTGATAAGATCTTCTTACTTTATCGGAAAGATATTCACCCATTCCATTTCTGAAAATTGTCAATATTTGGCCTTTGAATGTAGAATAATTTTGAGTACTACGGCGATTTTTTTGTGATGAATAAAAGTTATCCGCAGAATGTATGCGGAACCCGGTAAAGCTGTCCCGGAATAGTAAGCACAGTTTTGATTACTTCTTAACCCCTGATGTAGTTGCTATTTATTGCCAGTGGATTGAGTGCCATGAAAGACCTGTCTGCTGCTGCCATTTTAAGATTCCGAAAACCCTGGATGCAGGTTTCACCCTGCTAACAAGTCAACCAACGTAAGTACAATAATTTAACCTTAAGTAAACAACGATAACGATGAAACAAAAAGTACACATTTTTTTGGTAATCCTTGCATGTATATCGCTCGGATTTTATGACGCCAAAGGGCAATCACCCGGAGGTGTGGCGCCCGCCGCCTGGTATCGCGCAGACGCCGCGAGCCTCTTTTCGGATGCGGGAGTTACGCCCGCCGCCAACAATAGTACGGTACATCAATGGAATAGCCAGGTGGGCAGTTTTTCGCTGGTTCAGTCGACAAACAGTTACAAACCTGTTTACTCGAACACTGTGCTGGCCAACTTCAACCCGACTGTTACCTTCGACGGCAGCAACGACTATCTGCAGTTTACAGCTCCGTCGACACCTTCTATCGTGAACGTAATTGACCGGGCAAATGGTACTATCATGGCTGCGGGATATATGGACAGACAGAAGGGCAGCGGCTTTGCGGGCTTCCACGCCTCAATGGACTTTCCCGGCCTGCATGTGTTCAGCAACTATAAGTTTCTGTTTTTCACCTCAGGCGGCCCTGGCTACCAGGGCCAGAGCGATGCCGTGATGCAGCCGCAGCGTTACTTTACCGCGGGCAGCGGCTGGCAGAACGACGCGGCAACTGTCAGTGGTCGTCTGAGCGCCAGGACTACCCTCAACGGGGCTCACAAGGTGTACGAAGACAATCATATCTACAACGTTAACCTGGGAAATCCCTATCGTGACTTCCGCGTGGGGGGCGACAGCAACTACGGGGCATTCAGCGGCCAGCTCAACGAGGTGATGGTTTTTGAAGATAAACTTACCGAAGGCCAGATGGATCAGGTAGAAACCTACCTGGCTGTCAAATACGGTACCACCTTTGCAGACGGTACCAGAAATTATGTGAATTCCAGCGGAGACCCCGTGTGGACTGCAGCAAGCAACAACGGTTTCCATCATAACATAGCCGGAATCGGACGAGATGGCGCCTTGTACCAAAAGCAATCCTGGAGCACCAACCCAGGCAGCCAGGTGCTGATCGGGCTTGACGAATTGGCCAACACCAATGCCGCCAATGCAGGTACGCTTACAAATGGTCAATATTTAATTTGGGGTGATAATGGTGAAGCAAAAGTTCCAACAGTTGCTACATCCGTATTTGGAGGACTTTCTCACCACTTTGCAGCTATCTGGAAGGTGGAAAATACAGGCGCTGTAGGCACAGTAAGAGTTGCATGGCCCAAGAGCTTTAGCAACCTTACGCTCATACAAAGCGATGATGATGAAATTGGCGCCGGCGATGCGGCGACTTCAATGTCGGGCGAAATCGAGATCAACGGCGTGACCTACAACTATGCTGATGTAACCCTCGACAACGGCTCTTATTTCACCTTCGGAGCAAAACTCTCCGGCCCCGGAGGCGTTACTGCCGGCCTCATGATGTGGCACAAAGCAGACGATGGCACGGTAGGAGCCGGGGCCAAGAGCATATGGCGCGATGTATCGGGCTTGGGCAGAGATGTAACCCAAAACAATAACCCCGCGTATCAGCCTCTTTTGGTTACCAATGCCACGCACGCTGCCGACAATAAACAATACAGCTTCAATTTTAATCCGTTCTATTATTTCGACGGAACGAACGACTTCTTTTACAGAGAAGGTGATCTGTATTTCCCGGATATCAATAGCGCGGGTTCTACCTATGGCGTGATGTTCAACTCCAACAGAGGAGGCTGGCATACACCTTATGGCTGGGCGGATGATGACCCTAATTTTTTCAGATGGGATGGCCGTTATGAGGTATGGAGAGAGAACTCACGCCCCCTGATGACCACCGATATGGATGCCCGTGCGTTACCGGCAAACATAGGCGGGATGTCCTGGAGAGGAAACGGGATAAATGGGATCTATATGAATATTGACGGGAAAACCTATAGTACCGCCAGTTATCATATGGGTACCTTAAATAATAACAGAAACCCGCCTAATTTCGCAATCGGCTCAGAAGGACACAATGTAACCGGAGCTGGTAACGAACATCATCAGGGTGGTATTTCCGAGGTATTCGCCTATAGTATAGATCACCAGAATTCAGGTGGTGATGAAAAGCAAAGAATCAACTCCTACCTGGCAATCAAATATGGCATTACCCTTAAAGACGATGCCGGTACAGGGGTGCCCGATTATCTGAGCAGCAATTCGACTGTAGTCTGGGATGCAACCGCCAACAGCGACTATAACAACAATATCGCCGGTATTGCACGCGATGACAACAGTGCTTTGTATCAAAAGCAATCCCGCAGCAATAAAGACGGCCAGCAGGTATTGATCGGAACCCCAGGCCTGGCCAATACCAATGCCGCGAATGCCTCTACGCTTGATGAAGGAAGATTCTTAATTTGGGGTGATAACGGATTGGCCAAATCATTGGGCGTAGCACATAGCACAACCGTAAGCAGTGTTGATCTTAATTTGAGATTTGCTTCCGTCTGGAAAGTGCAGAATACAGGATCTGTGGGTGGCGTGCGAGTAGCATGGCCAAGCGGAATTGTGAATTTGCATCTGATTCAGAGTGCTGATGATGTTATTACAACAGCCGATGTGCACACACCCATGACGGGAGTAGCAGTAATAAACGGCGTTGCATATAATTATGCTGATGTAACGCTCGACAACGGCTCATTTTTTACATTCGGTGGCTATATTGCCGGACCAGGTGGTGTGGGACAAGACCTGTCCCTGTGGTACAGGGCCGATAACGGTGTTGAAACCGACGGAGGTAAAAAAGTAACAGGCTGGAATAACTCTACTGCAAATGAGGTAAAGTTGACGATGAGTAGTGCCAACGCATACATCCCTTATAATGACCAGACGACTTTTACCAAAACCTGGAACTTTAATCCGACTTTGTCGTTTGATGGAACTAATAATTACTTGCGTAATGTTACCACTCCTTACATTAATGCGTCTGCTTCTGTACATTATATTGCAGTAGCAAGATTAAATGCTGTAGGTACGTACAATAGCCTTTTTGCAATAAGTGGCAACGATGATGGCTTTTTCCTGGCAAATTCCGGTGGTAACGCATCTCCAATGCCTACCATTAATAACTATGTGAACATTGCTGCTACAGGTCCTGTTTCAACCAATAGATTTGGTATCTATTCAGCAATTTTACCAAGATCCGGAACCACTCCCAATCAACGCGGTTTCACTAATGGCTTAGAGAAAGTATATACGAGTGCTTATCCTAGAACAGGAAGTAATTATACCTTAGATGCACCTCCTGCTGCAAATAATGGAGCTTTTATTGGAGCCGATGGAACTACAGGTGACAACCCTAATGGAGATATTGCAGAGGTGATCCTGTATCAGGAGCCTACAGGCGGTGATATGACTAATGCTAATTTGCAGAGAATTCACAGCTACCTGGCAATAAAATATGGTATTACACTGGATCAGTCAACACCGCAAGACTATATCAATTCAAGCAGCGATGTTGTATGGGATGCCACTGTAAATGAAGATTATAATGCTAATATCGCCGGTATTGGCCGTGACGATCACGGTGGCTTGTATCAAAAGCAGTCCAATAGTGTAAACCCTGGCAACCAGGTGCTTATTTCAACGCCCGGTCTTGCCGGTACCAATGCAACCAATACGGCTACATTAACCAATGGTCAGTTCCTGGTGTGGGGCGATAATGGTTTGTCAAAATCACCCTCTGTGCCATTTGCTACTATAGGCGGCTTGCCTTACCAGCGTTTTGCCGCGGTTTGGAAAGCGCAGAATACCGACAATGTCGGTACCGTTCGTGTAGCCTGGAGAAAAGGATATGCTAATCTTAAGCTGATCCAGAATAATTCGGATGCAACGTTTGCCGGCGGTAATACAGTTACCGATATGAGCGGCACGCAGGTAGTAAACGGGGTAGAATATGCCTATGCAGATGTCAACATCGCCGATGGCCAGTACTTTACTTTTGCCGCATTCCTCCAGGCTCCCGGTGGGGTTACGGCAGGTATCCTGATGTGGCACAAAGCCAATGACGGAGCAGTAGCCGGAGCAGGCGGTACAAAAGACACATGGGTCGATGTATCGGGTAATGGAAGAGATGTATTCCAGCCTAATAACACCAATAATGAACCACTATTGGTAACGGATGCTACCTATTCAGCAAATAGCAAAGATTACTTCTTCAACTATAATCCGTTCTATTACTTTGACGGCTCAAATGATTTCTTTTACAATGAAGGTGAAACCTATTTCCCGTCAACAACAAGTGCCGGTTCTACTTATGGAGTGATGCACAATTCCAATGCGGGTGGTTATAACACAGCTTACGGCTGGGGGAATGATGATCCGAATCTTGTAAGAGCTGGTAATGATTATCAGTTATGGAGAAACGATGGACATCCATTAAGTATGGGCGCTAGTCTTAACGCTACACCGGCACATATTGGCGGCATGGCGTGGATAGGAGCGACAAATGGTTTGTATATCAATGTTAATGGAAAAATAGCTTCTACTCCTTCTTTCAATATTGGTGAGATACAGTCTCCTGCGGTTAATGAGAATTTTGCAATAGGCTCAGAAGGGTTGGGTCTTTCAAACAATGGTAGTGAACAGTATCAAGGGGGTATTTCTGAAGTATTCGCTTACAGCGTAGACCATCAGAATTCCGCCGGAGATGAGAAAGCAAGAATCAACTCTTATCTGGCAATAAAGTATGGTATTACACTAAGCAATGATGCTGGTACAGATGGAGCGGACTATCTGAGCAGTAGCTCTGTTAAGGTATGGGATGCGACAGCCAATAGTGGTTACAACAGCAATATCGCAGGGCTTGCTCATGATTTCATGTCTGCATTGCACCAAAAACAAAGTCGCAGCGTGAATGCAAATAGTCAGGTGACGATCGGTTTGGGTGAAATTGCCGAAACGAATATCGCTAATGCTAATGGCTTATCAGACGGCCAGTTCCTGCTATGGGGCGATAATGGCAATACGCAGGCCATGACCAACGTAGCTACAACCTTTACTGCCTTTGACTATGCCGGCGGTACCAACAATGCCCGTCGTATGAATCGCGTCTGGAAGGTACAGAACACCGGCGTGTCGAATGAGACGCTGATCCGCTTCCCGGTGGCATCGGTTGGTACGACCACATTGCCTGTGGGTGATAACTGCGCAAACTACGCCATCTTGTTTGCCGACGATGCCGCTTTCACTACCAACCTTCAGGTAGTACAGCTGACGGTCAACGAGGCAGACTATGACGTGCTGCACAGCTTCCCTAACGGAACGAGCTATTTTACCTATGCTAAACTGACGCCGTTGGGCGCCGGAATTGTGATCCTTCCCGACGTAACCGAAGAGACGGATCTGTACGATGCAGTCTGTAATGTGGGTGAATGGACTTATTTCCATAAGGATGGAGCGACGGATCAAAAGCTGATTGCATTCTCTGGTTTCAGTGGGGGGGAAATGGACGAGTTTACCGTTACCATCACGCCGCAGGGTGTAGGCTACGATGACGGCACGAGGATAACCAACCTGATGGCCCGTGTCACGACGGTAACCGATGAAGGCGCCGCTTATTCCGGCACCAAAAAAATCAGGGTGTACTATGACGCAGATGAACTGGCTGCGACGACTGTGCCCGGTGAATTGATCAACGGATGGTTTAAATATGACGGAAATGCCGACGACGCCATTGTCGACATCTTCTCCGACGGGCTGCTTGATCCGACCAAAGCCGAAGCTATTACCGCGGTATCGCCAGGCATAGAAGACGGAGTGGCGTATGTAGAGTTCCATGGTATTGAGTCCTTCAGCAGTTTTATTTATATCTCGAGTACCGAATCGTCGCCGCTGCCTGTCACGCTGACCTCTTTCAGGGCAACCAGAGAAGGTGAAAGCTCGCTGCTGAGCTGGTCTACCACCAGTGAACTGGGCAACAAAGGCTTCGATGTCGAACGCAGCGCAGATGCCCGAAACTGGACGACCCTCGGCTTTGTCGGTGCCAAAGCAGCGGAAGGCAACAGCAGCCGTACGCTCGACTACACGTTTACGGATCCTGCACCGCTAAGCGGGCAAAACTACTACCGTCTGAAACAACTGGATGTAGACGGTAAATATGAGCACAGCCATGTGGTCGTATTGAACTTCAAGCAGGAGAATGGCCACCTGTACGTCTACCCCAACCCGGTGACGGCCGGCGAATTAGCGTTGAATTTGCCGGATTCGGTCACACACAGCGTGAAGGTGTATACCCTTGCCGGTGTTGAAGTACTGAGAGGTCCCCTGAAAAACAATGTATTGAATGTACGGACGCTGTCTTCAGGACAGTACATTCTGCAAATCACGTCCGGGGATGGCGAAATCATAACCAGAACATTTATTATTAAATAAGAAACGTCACCCTCTGATGTTGAAAACGGGAATAGCTCTTTGAGTTATTCCCGTTTCAACATTTATACGGTGGTGCTACGCAGCAGCCGGTCTCCGTCAACCGGGCGCCCGGCTGTTTTATGTGAATAAAAGGTTATCAGCTTTCGGCAGTCAGCTATCAGCGGGGCCGCCTAGGTGGGGCCGCCCAGGTGGGGCCGCCTAGGTGGGGCCGCCCAGGCATTTATTCATCGACGGCGGGCGGCGCACCGCTTTTTGTGCAATCCATTTTCTGATAGCTGATTGCTCATGGCCATTTCATCCCTAGTACTCACAGGTACAGAGAAGTCCTTCCCTCGCAGCAAACGCCAGCAATTCGGTCATAGACCCTACGGCGGATTTGGCAAGCATGTTTTTCCGATGCGTAAAAATAGTACTGGTAGTAATATTCAGCCTATCCGCAATTCCTGAAGTGCTGGCTCCCTGGGCAATGCAGGTCAGTATTTCCATCTCTCTCGGCGTAAAATTAACGGGCGCCGGCGCCACCTCTTCCAGCATTCTGGCAATTGACGGGGCCAGATAGGGCTGATTCCGGCGGATCGCATGAATACAGTTGATTACCTCTTCCGTCCCGTCCATTTTACTCAAAACACCATCTACATTATGCGCCAGTAACTGCCGGATATGGGGCACATTCGTGATGCCGCCCACTACCACAATCTTTACTGACGGCTTAAATCTCCTGATATCAGCAATCAAATGAATGACATTGGTACCCGGAACAAGATAGTCCGTAAAAAAGAACAACGGTTCTCTGACATCCGAACAGAAAAAATCGATTACCTCCTTTTCCGTATCAAAAGAATGGACACTGGAAAAAAAGCCGGTTCTTTCCAGGAGCATTGAAAGCATGGACGCAAATAGTTTATGATCATCAAAAGTCACGGCCAATCCCAATTCAATGTCATTTACTTAAGGCTTATAACCTTTTATAGGCCATGTAGTACCTTCGT
>JBEBSD010000012.1:0-103768 GCA_040394475.1 Telluribacter humicola
ATGGCCTATAAAAGGTTATAAGCCTTAAGTAAATGACATTGATTCCCCATTCCCCCCATCCACCACCCCAAACCTGCGATCTATTTTACAGGAACCAGCCGAATGGTCCTTAAATCCAGCAAAGCGCCTTCGCCGAATTCGGTGGCCGGCCGGAAAACCAGTTTATGGCGTCCTTGAGTAACGTCCAGCTCCCCGATCTTTTTTTCTTTAAAAGTTTCCCAGGAGCCGCTTTTGTCCACCTTTCCGGTTATCGTCTTCCCGGCCGCTTCCAGTACAAACCCTTTCCCTGCCTCTTCGTCCGAAACCGACCAATCCAGGAACACCTGGTAGCGGCCGGTCTGCGCGACATCAAGATCCCATTCCACCAGGTCTTTCCCGGTAAACCATCCAAAAGCCTTCCATTCCGGCATATACTCAATTTTCGGCCCCTTTCCACTTCCATATTGCGCCGGCAGGACGACTTCTTTTCCCGGCTGCATGTAGACGGGCTGCGGGGTGTTGACCAATCCCTGTTCCCGTTTCTCCCTGACATAGGCGGCAATGGTGCCGACAGGCGCAATCCATATCCCGTTATCGGGGTCCTGAGCATACTGCACCAGTTTTTCAAGCATCGCCAGCCGTGTCGTCTGATTACCGGATGCAGCAGTTTCGTGCCCTGCCAGGACCAGCCATTGTCCGGCTTTTTCAACCTGTTGTACAAGGGGGAGGATTTCTTCAAAATCTTTTCCGTCCATTTCCATGCCCGTCAGCAACGCCATGTCACAATAGGAAGGATCTACCGGCGCTTCGTCCCGCCAGCCCCGTCCGGCCACGAACATATCGGCGATCAGCGGCACAAAACTCTGTGCATAAGCTCCCCGGCCAATCGTAGTCAATCCGCACGGATAGGCATACGTGGTGGGCGTCACCCCCAGCAATTCCTTGATCTGCCGGTTAGCCGCTTCCAGCTCCTCCCTCATCTGCGCGATGGTATAAGTTTCCAGTGCCCGTCCGCGCGACCAGGGGAAATTTCCGCTGCACGGATGCTGGATGGAATGATTCCCCATTTCATGACCATTGGCTGCTGCCTTTTTCCAACCCGCTAATTCACGTTCGACATTAGAAGGCACTACGTAGAAGGTGGCTTTAACGTCGTATTTATCCAGCAATGCGGTTCCGCCATTGACATTGGTAATCCTCGCATCGTCGAAGCTCAGGCTCAGGGCCATCCGTTTGCCTTCCGGCCACGGGAATGTCTCCTTTTGTGCCAGTACAGTCGAGCTCAACCCGGCAAAGACCGCCGGGAGGCAACAAATGATTTTCAAAGTAGTTTTCATATCAGGCTGCAGGTAATTATTTTTTTTATTGGTTGCCCCCCTCTCTCCGGCGGCTGTTTCGTTATACGTATTCACAATTGCTTTCACTATGGTCGGTGCATTTGTCCTTCTATATAGCCCATGACGCCTTCTATCAAGGTTTCGGCGCCTCCGGGAGCATAGGGCGAAACCGTTGGCTCGTAACCGCCGAATGTCAGCTCTTCATCGGTGAGCATATACCCTAACCAGCCATTCCCGTACCCGTAATAAAATGTGTAAGGAAATGGTGAACGGTCTCGGATTTCATTGGAAATTTCGCAAAACAACTCCAATGGCGCGCTCCATATGGCAATATCGTCGTTGATTTTCAGGAATCGCACCGGCAGCCGCACTACTTCCAGGCCGGCGCTGGTTACGCGGGTGTAGTCGGACAGGTAGGCGGGCCATTTCAATCCTTCCTTACGCCGCGGCTCCACTGTAATACCACCGGCCCGGAGCGTGACAGCCGGGGTAGAGACTGTCATTTTCTCATTCGCTTCCACGATCCTGTTGCCGAGCAGCGCCTCAAATTGCTTCAACCGGCCCGTGCCGGGCTGCGTGCTGTAAATAGGAGCAATATTTCCTGCAGCACCGTTGACAAAAAGCATCACCGCCCCCGTTTCCTTCTCTACATAATCCGAAACAATACCGGGGGCATCGCCACTGATGACCGTACACTGTCCGCCCAATACTGTGCCGTGCATAGCGTAATTGGCAATGATGGCCAAAGGCGACTGATCGGCACGCTCGATGCGCAGCATTCCGATACGGCGATCCACCGGCAGGTCCGGGTTGTTGCCCAGCGAGGTGCTTCCGTCTACCTCCCGGGCGCGGCGGTTGATATTGGCATTAGAATGCCCCCAACCGACCGCCAGCCGGGCCGGCTCCAGCTTTTTCAGGGCATCCGCGACTGCATTCAGTAATTTCTGCTCGGTTTCTTCCGTGTACTGACGATCATACTGATGGGTATAGCGTTCCCCCATAAAAGCTTCCGGTAATCCGGGCGGTCCCAGCTCCGGAGCGGAGTGTGTATGGGTTAACGTCCACCAGAAATTTTCAAGAGCAATTCCCTGTTCCTGTTGCAAGCGGGCCGCCACCTTGTCGTATTCCGAAGGGGATAGGACACAGATATCGGAAGAAACCAGCACAAAGCGGGTTTTTCCATCGTCCAGCACGACGACACGGTGAAAGATCCGGTCGTGGATCCCGGTAGATTTCCGGGCGCCGTATCCCAGCAATTGCTGCGAATCTGCCGGTGTAATATCGATTTTACTGACGGCGGCCTTGAAATTCTGTGCGCCGGAGGCATGCATCAACAGCAACAGTACGGCGGCAAAAAGGTAATGGATGGTTCGTTTCATAAAAATCGTTTAATTGGTATGCGTAGAGACGCACGGCCGTGCGTCTCCACTGATAGGCCGTGCGTCTGTACCGATAGGCCATCGCGTATCCACCGATAGGCCGTGCGTGTCCACCGACAGAGACGCACGGCCGTGCGTCTGTACGCCTATTGGGTATTCAGGAATGCCAGCAGATCGGCCATTTGCTGTTTGTCGATTAGCTGATCGAATCCGGCTGTCATCACAGAGGTGCTCATCGCCGTCAATGCGGCTATTTCCTGGCGGGCGACGAGTGTTTCCACCCCGCCATAATTACGGATCGTAATGGCAGAAGGTGTTTCAGACGCAATCAAGCCCTGAATGGTTTCTCCCGACCGTAATTCAATGTTCCAGATATCATACCCGTCGGCTATGGAAAGATTGGGATCCAGGATGTCTGCCATGACTGATTCGGGCCGGCGATTGCGGATCGTGGCCAGGTCCGGACCGTAGAAAACGCCGTTTTTACCGGCAATCTGATGACAGATTGCGCAATGCTGGTTGAATACCACCTGCCCGTTCGTTACGTCTCCGGTAAGGGTCAGCGCCTCCGCATATTCTTTAATGACGGCCTGTTCTGATCCGCCCCCGCCGGCCAGCAACCTGCGTGCCTGATTGCGGAGGATCTCATTTCCCTGCGCCATCAATCCAACCTGCCGGGGCCAGCTGATCACGGACGGATCGATGATTCCCTCCTCGACGGCATTCAGCAGCAACCCGATCCGTTCCTCATTCCGGAGAAAAGTACCGATTGCTGCTTCCCTCAAACCGGGCGTCAGCGATGGCCATTTCGCTATCAGCAGCTCGCTTATGGTAGCGTCCGGTATCGCGTTGAGCGCATTCAAAGCAGCTTTTTGTACAGAAACAGGTTCTGCAGCACCCATCAATCCTTTCAGCAGAGCGGCATGCCCGGCCGGATTCTCCAACGAAAGAAACTGGATGGCTTCCTTTCGCTTTTCCTCATCCGATTTCGGATCCGCCGCAATTCGTTTGGATTGCTCCGTCGCCGTTGCTGTGGCCTCTCCGGCCGGCAGACCGGTTACCCGCAACAAATTCATTGCCGCTTTCCGAAGGGACGCATTGCGATTGGAAAATGCTTCGCGCAACAACAATTTCATTTCCCCCTGCAACGCGTCCCTGTCAATTTCCTTGTTACGCAATCCCTGCTCCAGCCCGCTCAGAACAGGGACCGCCCATCCTGCATGCGGTGATTGAAAGGCTTTCACGATCAGCGGGCCGATTTGTTCCCTGCCGGCCCCTCTCATAGCGCTGAGACGTTCCACCCACGATGCATACGACGGGTTGTCCTTGTTAAATCGCCGCATCACTTCTTCCAACAGGTTATCTTCCTTCGACGGAACAGCCGACAGCGCGGCAACCTGCATCCAGGGATCGTTCAGGCTTCCGAACAACAGCTGTTTCCTGGCCTGGACCGCCTGCGGGGAATCTACAAATCCGAGTGTACACAGCGCCTGAAACCGGACCTTCGCATCCGGATCGCTTTGAAGAGCAATCAGTGCCGAAATCACGTTTTCTCTGCCTTTGTACGCCTCCTCCCGTATTTTTATTTCAGCGATCCGTATCGCATTTTCCCGGACCCCTGCTTCGCTGTCTTTCAGTGCCCCGACCAGGATTTCCGCGGTCAGGATATCCAGCCCCTGTAAGGTCCACAAGGCGTGTAACCGGCCGAGCGGCCCGGCGGAACCGGCCGCCATTTTTTCAAGCTGCTGTACGATGCTTTTATCGTTGCGGTCCAGCAATAGCCGCTGGGCGTTTTGCCGCCACCACAGATTCGGGTTTTCCAGGTGTCCGACCAGTTCCTCCGTTGTGGCATCGCCCAATTTCAGTTTCCAGTCGGCCGGGGGTGTCCCTTTGGGAGTAATCCGGTAAATACGTCCCTGGTCGATTCCATTGTAAACCGCGCCGGATTGCGCCACTTCATCGGCCATCCATTCAGGATGTTCAATGATCTGCCGGTAGTAATCTACAACGTATAATGCCCCGTCCGGCCCGGTGTACATATTCACTGGCCGGAACCAGGCATCGGCAGCAGCCAGAAATTCCTTTTTTTCATACATTCTGCCCGCCGTAAACGTGGCTCCTCTCTCCTGGAGGATGTCGGCATGTACCAGGTTCCCTACTGGCTCCGCCACGAATACAACACGGTCGAACGGCGGCGGGAACAGCCCCCCTGCATAGGCAGTAATGCCGCAGGCCGCGGTAAAAACGCCCAGATCCGTCAGCAACTGATGCTCGGGATTTTTGGTGATCGGGTACACATCCGCCGCATTTCCATGATCGGATATCGATTCCGTTGCATTGGAAACCAGCAGGTCAGGGTTACGGTTCAGGTAGCCGGCGCCGATCACTTCCTGGTAAATGTGGTGGGCGTTGCTGACCAGGAAACGGCGGCCCCATTGGTCGAACGTATGCCCGAACTGCGTCGCCGCGGCGAGGTTCTCCAGGGTAAAACGATCGGGCTGAAAACGGACACTGCGTCCTAAAGCATTCTCAGGCAGGCGGGGACCTTCGGGTTTTCCGGGAAAATACACTTCACTGCCCCGGTCACTGAATTCTTCCGTGTATACCTTGGCAGTCACCGCAGGCTCATGCCCCAGGTAAATCCAGTTGTCAATCCCCAGCATGGGATTATTGACGTTATGCTGGGGATTGGCCACGGCAAAACCCGTGAGCACCACCTCACGGATATCAGCGATCCCGTCCCCGTCTATATCTTCCAGGTACAGTACATTGGGCGGGTCGGTCACCAGGATGCCCTTTTTCCAGCGCATCACCCCGGTAGGCAGTATGAGCTTATCGGCAAACACTGTGCTTTTGTCCATTACGCCATCGCCATCTGTATCGGAAAGAAGCTTTACGGTTCCGGATCCTCCTTTATCGAGCGGGTATCCATGCATTTCCACCACATACAGACGGCCATATTCGTCTATTTCCATGTCCACCGGATCGGCTACCAATGGCTCAGAAGCCACCAGCTCGACCTGGAAGCCATCGGCAATTTCAAAGGTAGCGAGCGATTCGGACGCCGAAAGGCCGCTGAGGGGTTTGGTTTGCTGGCAGCCCAGCAGGGCTATTACGATGAAACTAAATGAAATCCTGTTAACCATTTTAAATGTAATTCGTATGCTAAATTGAGGAATGTGGTCACACCGCTCGCCGTTTTTATCAGAACCTTTTCAGGAAAAGCACTAATTCCCGGTTTATAACCGGATTTCCGCAACTTAATCCATGATCATCGCTGTCGATCTCCCGGAGTGCTATGTATCCTCCGGCATTGCGGATGTATTGTTGAAAAAGCCGGGAGCTTGCAATCGGTACTACCCGGTCGCGGGTGCCGTGCCATATTTTTACAGGCACCGGGTAAATTTTGACCGTGTCTGTTCCATTGTAAAAGGTATGGATGCGCAGCGGATTCCAACCGGTCACTTTCGTTTCTTCCCACGTATTTCCCGACTGATCCGTAAAGTTGTATACCTGTGCAATGGCCTGGCGGGTCGAGGACATCCAGGGGTTTTTCCAGGCTTGTTCGTATACATCCAGCACCGGGCTGAACAGCACATGGGCCAGGACGATGCTGCTGTGTTTGTAAACAAAGTTGACCGAAGACAATCCCCCCATTGAAAAACCTCCTACCATGATCTGCGGGTGGACATTGTAATGGTTACGGATGTATGCATAGGCTTTGTAGGCCGATTGTACGGCCCAGCTTCCGCCCATATTTTCAACCAGAGGGCCCCCGTTTACATCAAAAACCGCATAGCCCTCGTCCAGCAGTGTTCTTTGAAGATCGAACCGGTTCAGAAACCAGTCGTCAGCCGTCACACCGCCGCCGGCTCCATGGGCCATGTAGACCAGGCGTACCGGCGGTCCGTCCGGAGTATAACCGGCGGGTAATTTCAATACGGCGTGGTCGTGATAGAGGCTGTCACCATCCGCGGGTGTCAAACCGACAAGACGCTCATCCGGAAATTTGAGGTTAATGGGCACGGTGAAAAATACCTCCCGGACGACCTGCGCATGTACCCGCTTCCCGCTTGCCTGCTGCACTAGTAAGAAACACAAAAGATACCGTATTACCATGGTCGTTCCGTGGTGCATCCGTCGTACCGGCCAGGTGCGGGATTATAGGTTAAAAAGCGGGTCGCCCCAGCCTCCGAACTGAAATACCCTGCCAGGGTAAGCTCCTTGAACATCCTGAAATAGTGTACCGGTTCTTCCGGCTTCCTGCCGGACATATAGGCAGTGTGCGCTTTGTCGAGCGCTGTCAAAAACGACTCCTTTTCAGCCCGGGAGATCCGGATAAAGCTTTTACCGTAGGCTTTCCGGCAGGCCGCTTCCAGTTCGGTTATTCCGTCGAGAAAGATTTTCTGCTGCTCCGGTTCATAACAATCCGTTACTATCACGGACATAAACCGCCCCACGTCGGCCTCCCGGGCGCCCGGTGTGTCCGTTTCAGGCAGAATCGTTTCCCCGATTTCATTGAGCAGCCGTATCTGATTTTCGTTCAGCAAGCCATCGCTATTTCCGAACGTATAGGAACTGTTCAAAAAAGCCTGCGCCCCTATCATCACACCGCCCAACAGATAACTCACCTTTTCAAGAGCTTCCCTCCGGTTCATAGGAATTGATTTTTCATAATTCATAACTCATAACTCATAACTCACAACTAAACCCTCCTACCTGATCGTGCCTTTCCGCATTTCCTTTACAGCATAATCCACCGCACGCGCCGTCAGCGCCATGTACGTTACCGACGGACCGGGAATGCAACTGGACGAACACATGGCTGAACCGTCTGTGATGAATACGTTTTTTACTTCGTGCATCTGGTTCCATTTATTCAATACCGATGTTTTGGGGTCTTTTCCCATTCTTGCCGTACCGGTTTCGTGGATACAGGAGCCCGGTATTTTCTTGTTGTCGTACGTTACAATGTTTTTCAGTCCTCCCATTTCCAGGATTTCGGCGGCACTGTTCATTGCATCTTCGCCGAGTTTCCGCTCATTTTCCCTGAACTCACAGTCAATGCTCAGGACAGGCATGCCGAATTTGTCTTTCTGTTCTTTATGCAAGGTCACTTTGTTGTCGTAATACGGCAAATGCTCTCCCCACGCCGTGATGGCCATCCCCCAATCACCTGCTTCCGAAAGCCGGTCTTTTAACCGGATCCCTATCCCGTCTCCCCAACCGATACGGCCCCTGTGGGCCCCTCCCTGATAGGTATATCCTCTTAAAAACCGATCCGTTTTCGTTTTCTCATTAATATTACGGAACCTCGGCACAAAAATACCAGTTGGCCGGTTCCCGAATGTATACTTGTCCTTAAAGCCGTCGTAACTGCCGCGGGCGCCCATTCCGTAAGGCATGTCCATCAGGTTATGACCGATCTGTCCGCTGCCGTTCCCCAATCCATCCGGAAACGCATCCGAAACAGAGTTCAGCAGGATCAGGGTTGTATTCAGAGTGGAGGCATTCAAAAAAATCACATCGGCATAGTAATCATATTCTTCCAGTGTCTCCGCATCAATTATCCGCACACCCGCGGCCTTTCTTTTTTCCTTATCATAGAGCACTTCCTTTACTACTGAAAACGGCCGTAAGGTCATGTTCCCGGTAGCCGCCGCCGCCGGGAGCGTCGCTGCGTTGCTGCTGAAGTATCCCCCGTAGGTACAGCCGCTTTCACATTTCCCGCGGTACTGGCACGGCCCACGTGTTCCGATACGCTGCGTGTGGTTGGCGGTACGTCCGTGAATGATCAGCCGTTCCCCGCCAAACCCCTTCTTTACCCGTTCTGCTACATACTTTTCCAGGCAATTCATCGGCATGGGCGGCTGGAATTTTCCGTCCGGGAGATGCGGAAGCCCTTCCAGCGAACCGGCGATGCCGACGAAGGGCTCTACGTAATCATACCACGGCGCAATGTCTTTGTAACGGATAGGCCAGTCGACTCCGTAGCCATCTTTCGCATTTGCCTCAAAGTCAACATCGCTGCGCCGGTAGCATTGCCGGCCCCAGAGTAAGCTTCTGCCGCCTACCTGGTAGCCCCTTGCCCACTCGAAGGGTTTCACCTGTTCGTAGGGCTGGTCGAGGTCGTTGACAAAGAATTTCTTCGAGACTTCGTTAAAATTATACACCCCGCTCTGGACCGGGCTCAGCCGCCGGTCTTCCCGGGTTTTCCACCCCCGGTGCTCCAGCTCCCAGGGGGCTTTCATATCTTCGTAGTCCACAATGTGCCTGACATCCCGGCCTCGTTCGAGCACCAGGGTTTTCAGTCCTTTCTCACACAGTTCCTTAGCTGCCCATCCTCCGCTGATGCCCGTGCCTACCACGATGGCATCATATGTCCTGTCTTTGATCATTGGTTAACGGTTTTACTTTAACTCCATTAGTTCTATTTTCCTGATTTCCATAGGGTCGTGTGCCTGAATCCCGATATAGCCTGCACCCAGGCGTGTTCCTTCTTTGCGGATCCATTCCTCAGCATCTTTCACATTCCCTTTCTCCCAGTTAAAATTTTCACTGACAAAACCACCTCCTATCTGCGGATTCCGGTACTCCAGTACCATTTCACCTTCGATGTAATGGCGCACCAGCGAATCACTCCATACTTCCAGTTCCGCCCGTACCCACCGGTCGCCTTCGTAAGCAGGAGAACCGGAGTTGATGCAATGTGCAGGATTGACGCCGCCACCGGTTTCCACCAAGGTACCGATGGTACACACGTTTCCTGTCGATCGCTGTCCTGTTTGCTTGCCTCCCAGCAGCTGAAACTCCAGGCAAACCGGATATTCCTGCTCGCGGCCCATGCTCTGCGGAGACTGCGAATGAAACACCACTCCGCCGTATTGTTCAGGCCAGGGTTCTCCATCCTTAAACTGCCTGCCTGTAAAACGGTAGTCAAAGCGCAGCCGGAAACTGGAGTACGGCGTTTTGTAAAACAGATGGCCTACTTTCACCCGGGTATCCTGTTTGCTGTCATAAATTTTCAGGATACCATCTTCTACGCGGTATGCTCCCTCGCGATCCTCCTTCAGCTCCTGTCCCCCCATTTTAATCGTCCAGCCCGCAAAGTCTTCGCCTGACAGCGAAACCCATTCTTTTTCCCCTTTTGTTTTTTCCGAACCGCAGGAAACCAGTACGATTGCGGATAACAACAGCGATACGACGCGTCCGGTCATTTCAAAGAAGCGTCTGGTAAAGCCCTTTAAACGTATCGGTTTTAAAACCCTGTTTATTCACGTACGCAAAGGTCAGGTCCAGCATTTTCATTTGCGGATCGAACCGGCCCAACGACCAGGGATGCCAGGCTAATGTGAGGTGTCGCTTCTTTTCTTTTGCGGCCAGATCCAGAAAAACCTTATTGACCTTAAATTCTTCTTCAGGTGTTTTGACCGGAGCGGATGGAACAGCTCCTTCCGGCCAGGGACTTGGCCAGTTCAGGAGTGCGACGGCATCTACATTGGTATGTCCCTTCAGTACATTTTCATGCCAGCCATGCTTGGGGATTTCCCAGAGATCCCCAAACCCGTCCGCAGCGTACGTAAACGGATCAATAACAGGGGCCGGCAATGAAAATCCTGGCCCCCAGCAAATAGTGCTGATATACCGGTAGCCGGCCTCCTTTACAATGTCCAGCACCTCTTTATGCCCCCTGAAACCGTCCACATAGGCATAAGGCGTTGCATACCCGGTCACTTCCTTTCCGAAGACATCTTCCAGGCGCTTCTTGCTGTCAATCAGCTGCACACGGGCGTCTCCGGTTCGCTGCTGTAACGGATGCGGAAGGATCAGCTGGTGACTTTTGGAATGACTTCCTATTTCAAACAACGGATGATCGAGTAATTTTACCACCCTGCTTTTATTGGTTTCATTGAGAATATCGGAAACAATAAAAAAAGTAGCCGGCATCTTGTGCTTGAGATGCATATTGACAATGGTTTCCAGGTGTTCCAGGCAGGCGGGACTTTCTGTATCATAGTTGGCGATGTAGGTGGTCGCGGTTCCGGCAATACCGGAAATCAAGGGCGCTGTTATAAAGGGAGCTGCAACAGCTCCTAATACGGTTTTTCGAATAAAAGATCTTCGGTACATGAAACGTTAAATTTTACCGGGCAAACGCCCGTTTACTACTGGGATCGAACCCTCGTATACTGTACTGGTAAAAGTATTTTTTGTCCTACTCACTCCACGCATCTGACCGGGTAGGTCCGGCAGTGCTACTTACTCAGTTGTCCCCATAACCAGGATTCTGAACGAGCTTATTATTCTGATTCATGGCCGATGCCGGTATCGGCAACAGGTAATTTTTTGCAGGATCAAATGCCCTGTTCGTTCCGCCGGTAGGCACCACCTCGTATACTTTCTCCCCGTTGACTCTTTCAATCTTCATCGTATGCACAGTACCGGGTATCAGTTTTTCCGCAAGTTTCAACCGTATGAGGTCCGGCCAGCGTTTATCTTCGAAACAGAGCTCAACCCTTCTTTCACGGTAAATTGCCTCCCGCAATTCCTCCTGGGTTAAGCCGGCCTTCAGCGGCGGCAGGTCCACTCTTGCCCTTACCTGATTGATGGCATCATAAACGGATTCGTCCGGCCCGACCTCATTCTGAGCTTCTGCATAGCCCAGGAGTACTTCTGCAAACCTGAAGATCACCCAGTTGGCGCTGCTGAGCAGATTATGCCCATTCACATAATATTGGGGTTCGATCCCTTTTCTTGGATGATAAACCGTGCAGGGTCTGTTGGTACTTCCGAAGTTAAGATCCAACTCATTCAAACTGCCGGAACCGGTCCAATACACCGATTCGAACCCCATCCAGAAAGCGCCGTCGTAATTAATATCCTGGTAAAATCTCTTTTCCCGGTCTTTATAGGGATTTTGGGGATCATACCCTGAATTGGGGTCCGTAATTGGCAACCCGTTTGCCATCGCGTATTCATCCACCAGTTCCTGAGTAGGATTTACTCCGGACCACGATTGCTGCGCGCCTCCCACGACTCCAATAGGCTGAAGACCGGACCGGCTGTTCCCGATATTCGTCCCTCCGAGGTAGGTTTTATCGAATATTACTTCAGAATTATTGTTATTGCTTTCAAAAAATAATGTTTCGCGATCCGGGAATAAACTATATACCCCCAGGTCCATCACCTGCTTGTAGGTAGCTGCCGCTAACGCCCACCTGCTTTTGTCATTTGAAACATTCTTTAACGGACTTGCGTTAAACAGCTCGCACCATGCTTTCAGGGTAAGAGCGGCTCCTTTACCCGCCCTGGAAGCACCCGGGACTGCAGGTAAATCGGCTGCAATAGCGGCACACTCATCCACGATAAACTGATAGGTTTCGGCATCCGTGTTTCTGGCTCTGAAAATTTCGTCTCCCTGTGTATTCCTGTCGAGCACATCCGTGATAATCGGGACGCCTCCGTAGGTTGTCCAAAGTACAGAGTAGAAATAAGCTCTTAAAAAGCGGGCTTCTGCAATTCGTACCTTTTTCCAGTCAGGGTTCAGGTCCGAAGCCTCCACTTTCGAAATAAAAACATTGCATTTCCGGATATTGGTAAATTGACTCCACTGCTGAAGGCTGGAAGTGGTTCCCGGCGTTTCAATTCCAAGTACGTACAGACTCCTGCTGCCGGACCATAGGTATTGACTGATAGAATTGTCGGTATAATTGTCTCCGTGATCAAAAAAATCGATGGGTCCGCGTATGCTGCCGTATATTCCGTTCAGGAACAAATCTGCGTTTCCTGTTTCGGCCCAAAGGGTGGCGTCGGAAACCCGTTCCTTAGGGATAACGTCAAGATAGTTCTGACAAGAACTAACCGCCAGCGCCAATACAAACACTAAAACAGCAGCTATCTTCATTTTTATCATTATAGTATTCTTCATGATTGCAACCTGATTAAAATGTGAGATTAACGCCAAACGAAATCACTCTTTGCTGCGGGTAGTCCAATCCCTGAGAATTGATAATTTCCGGATCGTAATTAATTATCGGAGTAAACGTAAGCAAGTTCTGTCCCGAGACAAATACCCTGGCGTTTTGCAGCGCAACCTTTTTACTGATAAATTCGGGAATTGAATACGCTAAATTCAAGCTTTTCAGCCTCAGATAGCTGGAATTGAACATCAGGTAGGAAGACATTTGATTGTTGTTGGACGTGGGAGAAGGCGTTATCCGGGCATGAGATGCATTCCGGTTTTCGGGCGTCCAGTAGTCCATGTTACTTTTATAAGCTCCGCGACCATTATTAAAGGGGTGCCAATAGCCGTTTGATCCGTAAATATTGGTTTTACCTGCTCCCTGGAACAACAAATCCAATGAAAATCGCTTATAACTGACGTTCGCAAAGATCCCGTATATAATTTGCGGAATGTCGGCAACTCCGATGGGTACGATATCATTGTTATCGATTTGCCCGTCTCCGTTCACATCCCGGTACCGGACGTCTCCCGGGAACACCTCTCCCCAGGGTTGCGTGGCGATTCCCGGACGTAAATTCTGGCTCTCGTCAAAATCTTCCAGTTGAAAATAACCCAGGGCCTCGTATCCAAAACGTGTTCCCAAAGGCCTGCCTGTTACCCGGCGGTTGGGATTATCATACGTAACGGAAGACTCAAAAACCTGTACGAGCTTATTTTTAGCAAACGTAAAATTGGTACCAAGCGTTACACCCAGGTCCTTATTGAACGTATAAGAAGAGCTGATATTAAAATCAATACCGCTGTTTTCCATCTCACCGGCGTTCACCTGGCTTAACCCCACACCATATTCTGCGGGGACCACCACGGTAGGGCTTGTCAGCATGTTGCCTCTGTGTTCGTAGAAATAATCCCCTTCTATCCTTAGTAACCCCTTCCATAAAACCGCTTCGATCCCGATGTTCGTTTTCCTTGCCCGTTCCCAGGTGATGCCGGGATTCGACTCCGAGCCTTCCGATGCAGCCTGAACGGCACTGCCGTCCAAAACAGCTGCCGGGCCGTAAATATTATACAAGCTCATGAATTGAAAGGCCGATCCTGCCAATGCTCCGACCTCCCCATAAGAAGCACGCAGCTTCAGGTTATCAAGCCAATGAACTCCTTTAAGGAAGTTCTCCTCCGACAGTCGCCATCCTGCAGAAAATGCCGGAAAAAAACCAAACCGGCGTTCTTTGGAGAAATAGTAGCTTCCGTCATATCTTCCGCTGGCTTCAAACAGCTATTTGTCTGCATATTCATAAGTGACCCTGTATACAACCCCCATTTGTCTGGCACTACCCGACAGCCCCGCGTTGCTGATATCTGCCAGGGTTGAACTTCCCATACTTAATTCGTCTACCGACAGGTTGTAATTCCTGCGGGCCGCGCTGAAATCTTCCGAATCGTTGGATTTTGCCTCAAATACAACCAATCCTCCAATATTGCTCTTCCCGAATGCCCCCGAATAGCTGAGACTCGACTGGTAGGTCAGTTGTTTGGCGTATGTCATGCTCTGACTCAGGGACGGTTTGGTTTGTTCAAAGATTCCGTCAATAAAAACATAGGGGTTTTGGGTAGTATCTACCGACCATAAATGGGAAGGGGTACGGAAAGATTTGGATCTTGTCAGCGTTGGATCAAATGCAATTGTCCCTTTAAACTTTAATCCCTTTATGAAATTCAGATCCTGCTCCAGCGATAACTGGGAATAAACCTGCGTGGTATTTGTTTTAGATCTTCCGCTTCCATGAACATTGTTCCAAATGTATTCACCGCTCTCTCCGTTGGAGAACAGTATCGGTCTTATGGGGGAAGCATAATGTACCAGCTCAAACAACCGGTCGGTCGTAACAGGCGGGGCCTGATTGGTTTGCTCCCTGCCGTTTAAACTGAAAGAGATCCTGGTGCTGGATGTGACGTCTGCATCCAGACTTATAGCATAATTATACCGGCTCTGATTGGTAGGTTTCCATATTCCGGCCTGATACTGATAGCCAACACTTGCGTAATAGCGTATGCGTTCGGCACCGCCGCTTAGTTCCACATTATGGCCGCTAAGCGGTGTATTCTTGTCAAACAGCATCTCGTAAACATTCTGATTGGGATGGCCGTCCGGATCAGAGCCGTCTTTAAATTTCTGTAAGTTCGCTTCACTGTATAAGGGTTCTCCGCCGACACTTATACTGGCTTCATTCTTCAGTTTCGCATACTCATACGCCGAAGGAAGATCGGGAAGAACAGTAGGATTCTGAAATCCCAGGTAACCGTTGTAAGTAATCGTGGGAGTGCCGGATTTGCCTCGTTTAGTGGTGATGAGAATTACGCCGTTCGCTCCTGCAACCCCATACGGCGCTACAGCTGCCGCATCTTTTAATACGGTGATGCTTTCTATTGTATTAGGATCCAGGTTTTGAAATCCCCTGGGAATACCATCGACAACCAGTAAAGGCTGTGTGGAACCTGTGGTAGCAACTCCTCTTATAAAAATATTACTTGCGTCCCTTCCGGGCTCTCCTGTATTTTACCTCACAATTAATCCCGGCAACCTCCCGCCCAGGCTATTGCTCAGGTTTGCAACAGGTACTGATGCGATTTCCTCCCCCTTCATGGTCGACACCGCGGCCGTCACAGAGGTTTTCTTCTGCACCCCATAGCCTACCACGACCACCTCTTCCAATGCCTTTTCATCCACTAACAGCCTTACTTCCAGGCTTGTTCTGTTTCCTACTGCGATCTCCTGCCCGACGTATCCCACAAATGAAAATACCAGCACGGCGTTATCACTGGCAACATCCAGTGCAAAATTACCCTCGCCGTCCGTCACCGTACCCTGCGTGGTCCCTTTTACCAAAATGCTCACTCCCGGCAATCCATCCCCTTTTTCATCGGTCACTTTTCCTTTGATCAAAGGAGGAAGCGCCGCATCGGCAGGTTCGGTATCCGGAATTACCAGGCCGACGGTGTGTTTTATGGCCGGCAGGACCATGATCCGGTCCCCTACCTGGGTATAGCTTAACTGGTGCGGCAGCAATAGTTTGTTTAACAGCTGATCCAGTGACAGCGCCTTGTCGTTGCACGACAGGTTGCGGATGTGCCGGACATCTCCTTTCCGGTACATGAAACGAAAGGAGGTCTGCTTCTCTATCTTTTCAAATGCCTGGATCAGGCTTTCATTGTGCAGCCGCAGCGTCACTTTTACCGCCTCCAGGTGCTGGCCGTTCAGCGACGAAGCCGCCAGCCACTGGGCCGTCACCAGGAAGGTAAGAAATATGGCCAGGGAAAATCGCATCATACGTTGCAGGGCTTTCTTACGGATATACCCCCGCTTAAAAAGGGATATAACACGGTCATATACAGATTTTTTCATACTTTTGATCTGGTTTTAAGTAAAATACGCTTCTACGGGATTTTGCTTTGAAACTTTCCTTTCATGAAGGAACAGGGCACTGACAACCTTTTTGTACGGCCAATACAGAAATGGTTGCAGTGCTTTTTTGTCAGGGATCATCGTTGGGCATGGTCACGGTTGTTTGGATGAAAAAATAACAGTCTTGCTTGCGGAATCAATCGTGTAGGTTGCTTCGTTGAAGAAAGCGATACTGTTCAGGACGCTTTCCAGCGGCTCTTCCTTGCCGAAAGTCGTCGTAAAACGTTTGCTTTTCAGCGCATCGTCGGTAATTTCAATGTCAAAACCATACCGCTCCTTGATCAGCAGACCCGCATGCGGCAGGGTGACATCGTCACAATAGAGGTCGTTAAGCTTCCATGCTACCCGGTTATCCGCATCTACCGATTCCTTACGGATCTTTTCTTCTTCGATATCATAGACAACCTGCTGGTTGGGCAACAGTTCCTCATACGCCTTTCCCTGATCGCCCACACGTACTTTCCCCTGTGTAACGGTAACGGTTATACTCTTGTCATCGGGCAGCGCTTTAATGTTAAAAGAGGTTCCTAAAACCGTTGTCACCAACTTACCCGTATGGACCAGAAACGGCTGTTCGGGCCGCCGGACGACATCAAAGTAGGCCTCTCCGGTCAGGTATACCTCTCTTTTCTCCATCTGCTCAAAAGAAGCCGCATAATCCAGCTTACTGCCGGCGCTGAGGATCACGGTGCTCCCGTCCGGCAATTCGATCAGATTGTTGGCGGAAGCGGGAGTCTGCAACGACGGCACATAGCTGACCACCGAAGGCGAGGGGGATGGCGTCCAAAAGAAAGCAATTCCCGCTGCCAGGATAATGACGGCGGCTGCCGCTGCCCGGTTCCAGAAAGGGGAACGAACAGGAGCGACCTTCTCAGGAGGGGACAGCTGCTTTTCAATTGCTTCCTGCATCGAAGCATATAATTCCGCCTGTTCCTGTGCGGTTAGCTCATTGGTGTTATCCGGCTTCAGCTCAAATGCCCGGTAATAGGCCTTTAACAGCCGCATTTCTGCCGGTGAGGCTGCGCCGCTGCGGTATTTTTTCAGTAGTTGCAAAAACTGTTCTTTCTCCATCATCGTTATACGGTATCTCCTTCCGGCACCATTTGGCTGCCGTTTCCGGGAACTTCGATTCGGCGGTTTGCCGGACATCCTATTGATAGGTTCCGAAAAACAGGGATCCGCCCACTCGGGGTTGAACTTTTTTTTGGGGGGAATGGGCAACGGGGAATGGGGAACGGGCGATTTATGAATCAGTTCTCCCTCGTCTCTCACCGGGTCACGCTGACGACGGGAGGGTGACAGCAGGTCTCCTGACCTGCGGAATTGAGTGACATATCCGCGGGTCTCAGACCCGCCATCGCGCTTTCACCGTCGGCGTGACCCGGTCGAAGACGGGAAAGAGCTTAAAGTGATCCGATTAAATTTATAAAAGAGGTTAATGACAGCAGCAATGCCGCTTTTATTTTACTGAGTGCGCGTCCCAGCTGGTTACGGACAGTCTTATCCGAGAGCGACAATTGTGCTGCTATTTCCGTACTGGACAATTCTTCCTGGTAGCGCATCCGGAAGAAGAGGCGCTGTTGTTTGGGAAGCGTTTCCAGGACCTGCTGATATGCATCCCACAGCTCATTGAAAAGAAATTGTGCATCTGCCCGGTCATTCTTCCGGTCCAGTTGTAAGAGAAGATCGGAAACGGGTACGTATCTGCCCTCCTTTTCCATCCATTTGAACACGTTATTACGGACGGCCACATACAGATAGGCAGGCAGGTTTTCAATACCGGAGGCTGTTTCGGAAGTGAGCTGAATCCAAAGCTGGGTAAATACATCCTGGCAGATGTCTTTCGCAGCATCGGTATCTTCCAGGCGTTTGTACGCGGAATTATAGGCAAATTTCCAATACTTTTGATACACTTCATCGAAAGCCGCCCGGTCTTTTGCCCGGATTTGCTTCAGAAGTAATTGATCCTCCTCCTGCGATATCGTGCTCATATCCTACAAGGTGTCATTAGGTTGCGCTGTACCAAAGATAAAACTATAATTTTCCAAATCAAATTCTGATAGCGAGCGCTTAGACAGCTGTTCCTACTGCTTATGCATAACCAGCTCTACCGGTAGAGAAGTGATTCCTCCGTTTCCTTCTGCACCGCCTGTTCACCTAACACCATACGGTTCCGTTAAAAAGGCCCTTCCGCCCGATATTGCACTAATAGTACGATTGGAAAATGCCGCCCCTCCGGGGCTTTGGTGTGAGGTGGGGCACCATCATTCCTACCAGAAGGCAGGGCGCCCGCGGCTCCACAAGTCTTTCAACGGCCTGAAAAGCCCCATTCCGGGGCGAAATTTTGGTAGAAATAGCCTCCAATTCCTGGTAAAAAGGCCCGTGGGGCCGACATTTTTGATAGCCGCCAGGGGATTTTGACGGACCGTTTACGTTATTCTCTGACTCCTCTGAGACCAACCAGGCTCTGTTGATTTAGGCCGTTATAACTTCTGTTTCTGCTGCTATAAATTCCAGCAAATCTCCCGGCTGGCAATCGAGTGCTTCACAAATAGCGCCCAATGTTTCAAAACGGACGCCTTTTGCTTTACCAGTCTTTAGAATAGAAAGATTTACATTAGAAATACCTACCTTATCAGACAACTCATTGAGCGACATCTTCCGACGCGCCATCATCACATCTAAATTAACAACAATCGCCATTTATATAAACATTTCATTCTCTGCTTTCATATCAATCGCCTTTTGAATATACCGGCTGACCAGAAACAGGCACACAATAAGAACATAAATCAACAGACTTACATCAAAAAATTGCTCCATCACATACAATCGAAAACGAGATGATTCTATCAGCATGATGTCCGCCTTTGAGTCATGCCAGGTTTGCATAGCTGCATTCGCTAACGCGTTGAATACGGTTGCTACAAAAGCCGACACACATACCCACTGCATATACCTGGCGACATTTACACTAAAATAACGCTCCCTGTTCAACGCCCTCTTAGTCTTCCACAATGAATAAAGCAGCGTAATAATGACAATGTACGTGAAAAACTTAAAAACATACATCCATCTCAAAACCCCCTCATAGTCAATAACGTATACACTACCCCTTATCAGGGTAAGTAAAAAATTACCCGCAACAAAAAAGACTATTGTGCCAAATACTATATTCAGGACTTTCATAGTGTTATTCGGTTAGTTTATTATCCGCACAAATTTAATGTTTTATATTAAATATTTATTCTTTTATATAAAAATATTTACGTTGCACGAAGAATCAGGCACTTTTTTGGGAGCATCTTAGATTAAGTCTGCAGACGAATTAGCAGACCAGTAATAAAAGTTGGGGCGGACATTTTCATTAGTACGATTCATTGACTAGAATGCTATCGCGCGGCGAGCCTGGAAGACCTGAATCTCCTCTGCTTCTAATTTCTATGAGTTTGGGTTGATTTCAAAAGGGTATTGCCACGCCCTCCCAGGTCATTTTCTCTGCGCCTCTGTATACTTTTTTGCCAGGCCTGCGAGGAGCAAAGAGTCCACGGGGCCGCCCGGTCGCGGGCCGCCCGATCGCGGGCCGCCCGACGGTTGCGGATCATTTATAAAGGTCAGGCGTGTCCTATTTGGTCAGCACGGTATCGTATAAAACAGTTCCTTCGGTATTGATCACTTTCAGGTTTAGCCGGCTGGCGTCCATTGAAACATACATAAATCCATTTTCAGAAGCCTGAAAACGGCTGTACGAAACACCGTCGGTGACATCCGAAAGTTTGGAGCCGGCTCCCGATACAAACTGATGTGTAAACATGCCTTCCGGCTTCAGGTGCTGCAATGAATGCTCATGCCCGGAGAGGTACACATCCACTTTGTGTTTTTCAAATACGCCGCCCAATACCTTCCTGATAGCAAGCGTATCGTAATTGTTAATCCGCGGACCAACCGTATAGGCGGGATGATGCCCTACCGCGATTTTCCATTTTACATCGGAAGACGCATTTTCCAGGGTTTCATTCAGCCATTTCATCTGTACTTCCCGTTGTTCCGTATGTTCATCCCGGCTCAGGTGGTTGGTATCAAGCATCAGAAACAGTACTTTCCCCTTGTCTTTCCCCAGCGATTGTTCCATGGAATAGTAACGGGCGGGCATTTTCCAGCGGCGGCTGATTGCTGAATACCGGATCTGGGCATCCGGATCCTCGCCGTAGTCGTGGTTTCCGAGGATCGGATACCAATCGCATTGCAGTGAATGCATGGTATAAACATTCTCAAATGAAAAATGCCACAAGGGATCGTGCTCACTGACGACTCCTTTGGGATAAATATTGTCCCCTGTAGAAATAACAAACTGGTTCCGGTGGGTGGTTGCCCATTCTCCCATCTGTTTACCCACTTCCTGCTGCAGGTATTCTCCGTTTCGTCCCCAATCACCAACAGCGATGAAATGGAGGGCATACGGATCCTCCTTAACGGGTCCGATCGCAATATCCTCACTTTCAAGATGCGTTACCGGCTGTACAGAAAGGAGCTCCAGCGGGCCTAATAACGGTACTCCTATGGAAGTTTTTACGAAATCTCTGCGTTTCATTTTGTATGGTGAAAAGGTGATAGGATTAGGTGATAGGTATTAGGTTTTAGGTTTGAGGTATTAGGTTTGAGGTGTTAGGTATTAGGTAATAGGTCATCGGCTGTCGGCTATCGGCTTTCAGCTATCGGAACTCATAACTCATAACTCATAACTCATAACTAGGTTTTGGGTCATCGGCTGTCGGCTGTCAGCTATCGGAACTCATAACTCATAATTCATAACTCATAACTAGGTTTTGGGTCATCGGCTGTCGGCTTTCAGCTATCGGAACTCATAATTCATAACTCATAACTCATAATTAACAGGAACTACCTTATTATATACTGGGAAATACGGGAATCGTACCTACCGGTAACGGGATTTTCTCATTGCAGCATCATTCTGTTGAATACAATCAGCTCTCCAATTTTAATTATCTCCGCAGCCTGTACCGCATGGCTGCTGCCAGTATAGGCAAGACCATCAATATACGGCGGCTGCATAACCAGTTAAAGGCAAATGATTATACCGTAGGCATGAACAGTGTCTATGATGCCATGGATATGGCTGAGAATGCTTATCTGTTCAAGCGAATCAGCCGTTTTGATTTTTCGGACAGCAAACGGGATAAATCTGACAAGAAAATATACTGGCTGGATAATGGATTGTTGACTGCCAATACAGCACATTTTTCCGGTAACCGGAGTATTTTATTGGAGAACCTCGTATTCCGCGAGCTGTACCGGCGTTATGGAAACGTTTACGAAACGCGTATATATTACTATTCAGATCCGACAGCCGAATGCGATTTTATACTATTTCAGAATGACAACAAGCCCTTGCCCGTACAGGTTTGCTGGAGCATGACTGATCCTGAAACCCGTAACAGGGAAATCAAAGGATTAATCAGAGCCTGCCATTATTGCAAGGTTACCACAGGTTGGATCCTTACCACAGAAGAGGAAGAGATCATTACACAGGATAATGTCCGAATCGAGATCAAACCGATCTGGAAATGGTTGCTTTTGGAGGAATGATTGCTTTTGGAGTTATTCGGGCCGCATTCAAAGATACGGCGCACCAGGCGTATCTCAGAAGCATGTGCGATTAGAACGGCATTTCGGGGGTTGCACCGAAATGCCTGTCGGCCCGGAACGGAGCACTACTGTACAACCACGGCTCCCGGGGTTACAGAAGCATCTGTCCGGATCAGGGATTTCACATTCGGCACGCCGGGGAAAAACAGCTGTATGTCCTTGGTATCGCTTCCGGAAAACGACATCCATCTGGGAATACGGTTCGCTGAAAAGTCTGAATTTAGCAGGCGCGCCGCTTTCACATTGGTGAATTCCAGCAGGCTTTCTCCCTGATGACGATCATTGGTCCGGAGATTGTTCACCTGCAGACCGTCCACATCATCGAAAATCACCAGAGGTCTAAGATCCGTGGTATCCAGCTGTATACTGACATCGCTGAGTTCAATGTTTTTTACATGACGCACAAACAAGCCCGACGCAGGCAAATGCCCCCACATGGTAGCATTGGGATAGGATTTTTCGGCTTCATCCAGTTTTTTGCGGGCAAGCGCTGCATCACCGCCTCCCGCGGTATGTACGATCATGTTGCTTATTTTGACATTTTCGACGTCATAGCCCGGCAGTCCGGTGACAGAGGAAGTAGTAGAGGCATTATACGCCACTATATTCGAAATAATCACATTTCGTAATGTTCCCGGAACCGCTGCAGGGTCCGTTACATTCGCTTTCCGTCCGCGGTTCCCCAACCGTATGAATAGTGGCACCCGGGCTTCCATTACAATATTGCTGATCGTTATATTGGATACATTGGCCCCGTCGACTGTTTCCAGGGAAATACCCGACCGCGGGGACAATATATTACCATAATTCCCGGGTAAAGCCTGTTGAGACGCAATAACTGAAAGTTCATTGGCGGGATCCCCTGCTTTTATAACCGAATTACTGAAAACGATATTCCTGAAATCACCGATGGTTTCGGTTCCGATCTTGAATGCGTTACAGGAGGTCGTCAGGATGCAATTCGTGACAAGGATGTCCTCGCAAGCCCGGTCCGAGTATTTCGGATCCTTATTTTTGAAACATATTGCGTCATCGTTGGTATAAATATCGCAATTCGAGATGCGGACACGCCGCGAACCGTTGATATCGATCCCATCCGTGTTGGGTCCGTGCTGCGGGTTGCGGATCGTCACCCCGTCTACCACCACATCTTCACAGGCCAGCAGGTGCAGCGTCCATGACTCTGCGTTTTTTAAGGTAACATTCCGGACCCTGACCGAACGGCAGTCTTCAAATTGAATAAGCATACCCGTACGCTGCGGTTTATGTTCAAAATTCCATGCCGGGTTCATCCCGAAAGTAACCTTGCGGGGTTCCTTCTTTTTCTCCCAGAACGCCCATCCCTGCCCGTCGATCACGCCGTGGCCGATAATCCCGATGTTCTTTTGCTTTGTCGCCCTGATCATCCCGCTGGGAGTGTAATCCCCGATATCGGTACTGCCCAACAGGACCGCCCCGGTCTCCAGGTTCAGAAACACATCGTTTTTAAGATACAGCGTGCCGGAGAGAAAGATTCCGGCAGGAATACGGACTTCCCCCCCGCCCGACCCGGAGCACTCGTCAATTGCCTGCTGAATAGCTTTTGTAGCAATGGTCTTGCCATCCGGGACAGCGCCATATTCCAGGCTATTCCTGTTGCTGCCAAAAGAAAGAGACGTATTGAGTAGCAAAACAGGTGCTAACAGCCATTTATAAAACCGGAATTTCATTTTTGTTCGTTTAAGTCTTTGTTTACTTTGATAGTTGCTTTCTGTTTCTTTGCCGATAGCTCCCGATTATCGCGGAGCACGGGCAGGTACCCCTCTTTTAAACGGGTATACACCCTCCTCCCGCCCGCATTCACGGGCTCTCCGAAGGCATTATGTTCGATAATTACTTCTTTGGATACCCAATTAGCAGCTACCAGCCCGTGGTAAAAGTGTCCGTTAGGATGATTCTCCTGCTTGTCAGCTTATCATTTGGGGTTTGACACGCTCTTCCCGGAACCAGATTACTGTTAAGCCGCTGCCTGCCCTGCTTCATAGAGGTACGGGGCAATCGATACTTCCTAACTAAGGATGGATTTTGTTGTCTGTCTGCCTCCGGAGCGGGGCTAAGGAAAGTTTTTCAATACAAATACCCCTGTACCAGGTTTTCACCGGGGCATAGCCGGGAAGAACGGGGCCAACCAGGCAGGGTAGCGAAATTCAGCGATTATTCAACCTATAGGCGTCCATCTTTCCCCTTATCACAAGATCCGGGGAGTCAATCGCCTTCAGGAAGCCAAAAGCTTTTCCGGCAATAAACGTGTTGGGATTATCGAGCAGTGCGGAAACCGAGGTCAAAACAGTCGTATCGGATATGTTGTATCCTGCATAGAGATCCAGTATACTTCCAATCAAATCACCATTCAGTGATGTCAGCGTTTTGGACAACGCTATAGCTGCCGGTCCACTCAGCCCGGGGGACCTGGCAAGTGTGTTGATCATCAGTTTTTTCAATCCATATTCCACGTTGGCAAAAGTCTTCACCCAACGCAGCTGAACCTCCTGGCTACGTAAAAACCCGGCATCGGCAACCGATACCGCCCGGGCTGCAAGATTATAATTATCACTTTCCATGCAGCGGAAAACCGCATTAATAAGCTCCTCCGACCAAAAGCCCCTGCTGTTAAAGTTATCCAGCACCCATATCTGGTCGCTTATATCCGGGCTTTGCAATAGTGCAACGGCCAATTCGGGTGAGAGTACGGCTGCCGTCATCTCCGTAATTTTATGCTTTGTTGCGCCATAAACCAGATGCCACAGGCGGTAGGTAGTATAGGCAGCCCCGGGAACGATATAATCCAACACCTCTTTTATCGTAGCTGACGACACCGCATCCACCTCTTCATTTGCTGTTCCCGGCACTATTTCATCGAATCTATAATCGGCCAGCGGAGATAACGAATCGGCCAGCAGCCTGTGCAAATGGGCATATTCGAATGTAAGAAAAGGTTCATGGTCGGATTTACTCAGGAACTCACCTTCCGGAAGTTCAAAGCCCAGATACCGGCCCGTGGTGTTCCAGTAGAGCACAATATCCAGTAAACGGCATTTACCGTCGAAACAAACACTAGCCTGGATGCTTCGGTGATAGGACAACGGCCAGCCTTCTTTGGATAATGTTTGGTACAATATCTCCTGTGCCGTAGTGTCTTTAAAATCCACCGGATAGGCAACGACCGTATCCGGTGGCAAAGAAAGTGTACGCGCCCCTAAGTACCGGATAGTATCCTTCTTCTGAAATCCGGAAAGCAGCATCAGGAACAATAACGCTAAGCCTGTTCTTTCAAACACCATAGAACCTTTTCTTCATACAATACGGGGAACAATACCCCCGTGTTCTTCGATTAAATTTCTCAAATCTTCGAATGGAACTTCCAATGGCGATTTACGGGTACTGCTTGCCAGCGCAGCAGCCGCACCGGCGGCCTGGCCCATTCCCATGCAGGAGGCCTGTACCCGAAGCGCCGAGTTGGCCAACCGGTCGCTGCTCACACAACGGCCCGCCACCAGAAAATTTTTGCTCCCTTTCGGTACCAGTGCCCGAAGGGGGATCGTCGGGACTACGCCTTCGACTAAGTGTTTAGGAATCACTCCTTTGTCATCATGCAGGTCGATCGGATAGTAGGAATACGAAACGGCATCCTCAAATACTTTCCCGGTTACGTAGTCTTCATGCGTTATCAGGTAGTGACCGTCAATACGAAAGGTTTCACGTACGGCAGTTTCGTTTTGTACATCTGCCAGTCGTGTATTTTCGCAACCGGGTAGTGTGCGCAGAAAGCGGAGCATTTTCATCAGAGAAGTTCTCCCTTTGATATTGGCTATGGTATGTGTTTCCGAGGTAGTAGAGTCCGCTCCAGCGATATGCTGCACATTATCCCCTTTGCTTCTCAGTACGCCTGCTATGTTAAGGAACTCTTTTTTCTCAAGGTTTCCTTTTTTTACTTCCTCGGCATACCGGGCTTCAATCGTCTTAAAATCCAATTTCGTCAGATCATACCCTTCTAATTTAAACATCAGTGTCCCCGGTTGAGTTTCGGCTTCCCGCAATACGTCGAATCCTGCAATAGAAGCAGCAAACGCGTTGCCGGTACAGTCGATAACCTGATTCGCCTGTATGGTGGTTTCGGTACCCTTTCCGACCGTAATGACTTCCCAGCCGCCTTTTCGAAAACGGATCGCTACAGGAGTTTCATAAAACCGTATGTCCACGCCTGCGCTCAAGACCTTCTCTTCTGCCAGCATGGCATAAAGTTGCCCATTGACACGTATCTGATGCCTCCAATGCTGTCTCCCATGAGGGATGGAAACATTGGGGAGCTGATCACCGTTGAGGGCAACCGCTTCCTGTACAATCTCCCAACCTATTCCTCCGATCACCTGCTTTCCCCAGGCAAAAAATATCCCCGGGAAATTGACACCACCTGTGGTGGTTACGCCTCCCAACTGGCTGCCATTTTCTACTAAGATCGTTTTTTTACCAGCCCTCCCGGCCTGAACGGCCGCCACAACACCTGCTGTGCCGCCACCGATAACCAGTATATCGGTAGTGATGGTTTTTCTGCTGATCTGGTAAGGGGCTGCGAGTCGTTCGCCCTTCAGAATTGAAGGAACACCTATTGATAGTGATCCAAGTGCTGCTAATGCTGACCGTCGTTTCATTCTATTCATTTTTATTTGGCTTTCAGTAGCCGGGATTTTGTCTTAAATTCGTGGTATTGTTGATCTCTGATTGCGGGATCGGATACAGATACATACGTTCGTTGAAGATCCTATTCTCTACTTCGAAAGGCTCGTATCGATACCCTGTGGCATTCCTGACAATCCGTAAGCCGGATACAGGCTTACCCAATGTTTCTTCTCCGATTTTCCACCGCCTTATATCAAAAAAGCGGTGTTCCTCAAAGGCAAGTTCCACCCTCCTTTCGTTGCGGATCCGTTCGCGGATCTGATCCTTGGAAAGTCCGGCCGGAAGTTCCGGCATTCCTGCCCTTCTTCTGACCCGATTGATGGCTTCGTAGACACTGGCATCGGGCCCGGAAACTTCATTTTGCGCCTCCGAATAATTAAGGAGAATTTCGGCATAACGGAAAATAACCCAGGGGCGACGCACTGTAGCGTTACTTACCTGATTCCAGGTAGAAGATTCACTTAAGAATTTCTTCATATAATACCCGGTCTTCGTGGCATTGATTGTCTGACCCACCCCATCTTTTCCGCTCGTGAAGGTCTGCACCGTATCATTTTTGAATACAGACCCATTAAAGAACACCGACCAGCTCAATCTGGGATCCCTGTCTCTGTACGGATCCTCCGGGTTATAGCCGGAAGAAGCGTCCCCGATCGGCAATCCGTTCTTCATTTCGTAAGCGTCAACCAGCTCCTGCGTAGGGTTCGTTCGTCCCAACGCTCCATTGTAGCTGATCGGAGCATTGTTAACCTCAATGTCGTTACGGGCACTGGCAGCGGTTGCGAAGATTACTTCGGTATTATAAGCTGCCGTACTGAAGTTGAAAATATTCGAATAACTGGCCAGGAGGCTATGGGCTCCTGTATCGATCAATTCTTTTGCGGCATCAGCGGCCTTTTGCCATAATTCAGGATCATTGTCCGGGTTGTTCAAGGGGCTTGCAGCATACAATAGCGTCCTCGATTTAAGCGCCAGCGCAGCGGCTTTTGTAGCCCTTCCCCTATCACCGGCTCCGTATTGGGAAGGTGACAAAGGCAGGCGTATTGCAGCGGAATCACAATCCCTTAAGATCTGGTCAACAGTTTCTTTAAAGGTACTTCTGGGTAGGTCCAGGTTTTCACTAAAAGTAAAAACCCTGTCGGCGATTATGACACCGCCATAACGTTTCAGCAATTCAAAATGGAAGTAGCCTCTTAAGAAAAAAGCCTCCCCCTTTAAGCGGGGGATATCTGTTGCAGGAGTGATGTTAGCACGATCAGCATTGGCCAGAAAAACATTCACTTGCCTGATACCATTGTAGTTAAGTTCATAATTCCCATCTATTGTCCTTAATGAGCTCCAGGTGCCCTTGTTCACTATATTGATTTCTGAATTAAGGTTGGAATTGACGGCTTCGTCGCATCCCGCTGCCAACATGGCGCCATCGTACCGGTTATATCCTTCCTGGAGGAAAGTATAACCACGGTTCAATTGTCCGCGGGCAGCCGTATTGATATTCCAATATTGCTCTTCCGTTACCGGGCCATCATAGTGATCAAATCTGAGAAACGTTGATTCTTCACAAGATGTGACTCCTATAAGGGTGAGTACAGCTAAAACAGTAGTATGCTTTTTCATATTGCTATCAGGATAATACCAGGGTCAGAATCTAAGATTAATCCCGGCAGTTATGGTTTTTACATAGGGATAGGAGTTATAACCGGCAAACGGCATTTCGGGATCGATGTCAATACCCGTTTTGTTGAAATTCAACAGGTTAAATCCATTGATATAGACCCGCAGCCCTCTGCTATTAATTTTGTCGGTCAATTGATGGGGAAGGGTGTAGCCCAGTTCAACCGATTTGAGCCGTAAATAATTGCCCGAACGCAGCCAAAAGTCGGAATCGGCTGTATTATTTGCCCGGTCGGAAATGCCCAGGCGGGGATACACCCCATCAGGGTTATCAGTAGACCATGCTTCCGGACTAAACTGGTTGATATAACCGGTGTTATTGGAGCCGGCAAATACAAGGGTTCTTATCTGTATCGTCCGACCGCTGACACCCTGCATCAACAAAGAGAAATCGAACGCTCTGTACTGACCCGAAAGATTGAACCCGTAATACGTAGTGGGGGTATCGTTATAGTCCGTCATTACCCGGTCATAATTATCGATTACCCCGTCATCATTGTTATCAAGATATCGTATATCGCCCGGTTGAACCTTACCCGCAAACCGCTGAACGGGACTGTTGTCTATTTCGGCTTGCGATTGAAAAATTCCGTCGGATTGCAGCATCAGCTTACCCATTCCCGTTACTCCGGCAATGTTGTGTCCCTTTTGAAGCTGGTACGGAGCAAGCCCGGACGATTCGTTGATCCGTATAATTTTACTTTTGGCATACGTATAGTTACCACCTAGTGAAAGGACAACTTCCCCGAAAGCATGCGTCAGGTTAACAAAACCCTCAAACCCCCTGAGCCGGGTTTCACCGTCATTGACCCTGTAGGAAGCCAGTCCGATAATGGAGGGATAAATCGGGTTGGTCAGGATATCGTTACGGCGTTCGTTGAAATAATTGGCAGATAGCTGCAGTGCGTTACCGAACAATTTGGCATCCAGTCCTACGTCTGTCTTGTAAGCCTTCTCCCAAGTAAGATCGGGGTTAGGCAAAGCTCTCTCCGAAGCTCCTTGCTGTGCCCCAAAACTCGTACCGAACGGGTAACTGCCGTTGGTTACATTATAAAGGTGAGCATAGGCAAATTTCCCCGCTTCACCGGTAGAATTGTTACCGGATTTCCCATAGGATCCGCTGATTTTCAAATAATTAAGAAAGCCGGCATTTCGTAGGGACTTTTCATCTGAAACCACCCATCCTACTGCCACGGCCGGGAAAAAGCCAAACTGTTTTCCAGGCATATAGTTATCAACACCTGTATAGGATGTAACCAGATCTACATAATACCTGTCAATAAAGGAGTACGACATCCTTCCGGAAAAGCCCTGTCTTTTATCGGCAAGTCTGACAGGATCGAAGCTGGTTGCCTGCTGATAACGCAGGGTACCTCTGAAATGATGCCCTTTAACAATCCTGTCATAATCAATTCCTGTCCATAACTCATTGATGCGGGTCGGACTACTAAATGCCGACGTTCTGTAACCCAGCGGCGTTTGATTGCCATATCTGAACAATTCCCCGTCAAGCCCCTGTTCATAAACCTCATATGTCTGACTCCTCCCGCTTGTGTAACGCCCGTTGATATCGAAGGTGTAAAAAAGATTAGCGGAAAGGCCTTTGGTCAGGAAATCAAGCTTATGGGTTGCATTGACTGTCCCCAACAGTACACGGGTAACGTCACTGATATATCCCTGGCTTTTAAGCTGTGCCAGGGGATTATCGCGGAACAGGTTGCTTCCGCCATAAGAGCCGTCCTTGTTGAGCATTGGAAAGGCATTGGGAGGCAAACCAAAAACCGTTCCTAAAAAGGAATTATTGGTACTTCCCGGCTCCCGGCGGTCTTCAACCCGTCCTCCCATATCCAGTTGAACACTCAACTGAGGCGTTACCTGCACATCCAGGTTAGTACGCAGGTTAAACCGTTGATAGCCGATGTTCGTATTGAAAAGCGGGGTATACGCGTTTTTGTATAATCCGTTTTGGTCAAAATAACTCAACGATGTAAAATATCGGATCGCTTTTGAACCTCCGGACGCCGTAAGCACATGGCGCTGTACCAGGGCATTGTTTTTGATAAAAGATTCCACGAAGTTATTATCCGGATAGCCATAGGGGTCACTGTTTGTACGATAAGCATTCAAAGCCTCGGAAGTATACAACGGCTCAAACCCATCATTCTGCAGCGCCTGGTTATAGAGCGTCGCAAATGCATATGAATTTAAAGGCTTGGCCAATGCCGTCGGAATTTGTGAACCGATTTGAGCATCATAGGTAAACCTTGTTTGCTCCGCACTTCCTCTTTTGGTTGTGATCAGTAAAACCCCATTAGCCGCCCGGTTTCCGTACCAGGCAAGAGAAGCGGCATCTTTTAAGACCGTAATCGCTTCTATTTCGTTAACATCCATATCAGAAAAATCCCTGGCAACGCCATCGACCAGAAAAAGCGGAACATTGCTCCCTGCAAAGGAGGCCCGGTTACGGATGACAATGGTTGTTTCATCACGGCCCGGAGCGCTGCCGGTTTGCCAGACATTCAGACCCGGAAGCCTGCCCGATAGTAAATTGGTTAGAGAACTGGATGGGATCTGAGGTAAATCGGAACCTTTTAATGCGGCAATGGAGCTGTTGACCGCCCGCCGTTTCCGCGTATCAAAGGGGATAAAGACGTCGTCCTCCTCTCCACCTTCGGCAATACTGGCGCGTACCACTATCCTAATATTCTGGTCGTGACGCAATACATCATAGAACGAAGTCAGGATTTCCTTCTTTGTAAAGACCAACACATCTCCCTGGCTTGCCCTCAGGCTGAAGCGCCCGGTCTCGTCAGTAAAAGTATAATCATCCTTTTCCTGTACATCAACCCTGACCCCCGGAACAGGGGCATCGGTCGCATCAGTTACCATACCTGAAACCAGACTGCCCTCAAAACTTTGTGCCGGAACATTAAAATGCATCAAAAAAAGCAAGACGGTCAGAATAAGACAGTTATAATATAATTTCATAAAAATCATTTTTAAGGTTTAGGTTTTACCAGCCTGGATTCTGGACCAGGTGCTTGCTTTTCTGAACTTCATCGCGGGGTATCGGATACAGATGCATATGCTCTTCAAACACTTTCTGGTAGGTTTCCGCTACGGGAACCTTCGTATAGGTGAAATCACCATTTGCCAGCCGTTCTACGTTCATACCATATCCCGTGGCATTGATTAATTCAACACCTCTTTTCCAACGCATAATGTCGTACCATCTGTGATCTTCAAATGCAAGCTCCACCGCCCGTTCATTTTGTATCCGATCCCTCATAGCATCCTTTCCCATCCCTTCGGGAAGATCCGGCATTCCGGCCCGCCGCCTTAGCTGGTTGATCGCATTGTACACGCCGGCATCCGGACCGGCAGCCTCATTCTGAGCCTCTGCATAGTTCAGCAGAATCTCACCGTACCGATAAAAAATATAGTTTAAAAAAGCAGTCTGCTGCCCGGGGGCCTGATAAATTTCAGGCCATAGTTTGCGGCAATAATACCGTGTAGCACTATAGGTGATTGTTCCTTCGGAATAATCCTTGCCGCCATTCCACATTTCCATTTTGCGACCCTGCCAGGGAGCATCGTTATACAAAATATTGCTGTAGAACCTCGGATCCCGATTTTGATAAGGATGTGCAGGATCATATCCCGAGCCGGCAGCCCCAATAGGCATCCCGTTTTGCATTTCATACAGATCCACATGATTCTGCGTCGGGTTAACCGTACTGCTTCCTCCTCCGGAACCAGGAGAAACAATATTGGCACTCATCCAGGACCATGCCCTTGGCCCCCTGACTTTGATGAGGATATACTCACTTGAAGTTCCGTTACCGGGAGGGCTAAGGATTTCATCATAGCTGGGGTGCAGGGTGTACAGGTTTAGATCCATCACCTCTTTCGCCGCACTCGCAGCCGCCTGCCATTTGGACACATTGCTCTCCGGATTGTGCAAGGGGCTGGCTGCGTAAAGCAGCGTACGGCTTTTCAGCGCCAGCGCAGCGCCCAGCGTCGGTCTTCCATAGTTAGCCGGATCATGTTCAACCGGCAGTAAAGTAACCGCTTGCGAAAGGTTATCAATAATAAAGGCAACGCACTCCTCGTAAGTGTTTCTTGGAAAATCAATATCGTCGGTGGGATTGTGGGCTTTGTCGACTATGACGACGCTTCCAAACCTCTTAAGGAGCTCAAAGTAAAAAAAAGCCCGCAGGTAATACATCTCGCCTTTGATTCTCTGAGGATTATGATCAGCGCCCCATTCTACTTCATCTATTTTGGAAAGCATCTTGTTGACCACCCTTATTCCTCCATAACATTTGGTCCACATCTCTGAAGTGTCGTGGGTATGTTGATGGAACAAGCCCTTATTGAGCGTATAAATAGGAGCATTGATGTTTAATGCGTTGGTTCCTACGGCCTCGTCTGAGGCCTGGGCCGGGCCGGTTCCCCCAAAGCGAAGGTAGTCGCTCGGCAAAAAACTATACGCGTTGTCGGCAAACTGAGCGGCCAGGACAGGACTGGAAAAAACCTTCGCCTCGTCCAGTGCTACATCCGGGGCCACTTCCAGGAATTTCTGGTCACACCCTGTTGAAAATACTATTAACCATAGTATGTATAAAACGGTAACTTTTTTCATTTTTTACAAAGTTTAGGAGAAGGCTACAACTCTACATTAATACCCAGATTGTAAATACGGGAAGTAGGGTAAACAGCGTTTATCGCGCCACCATACGATCGTCCCTGAATGTTTTCCGGGTCGGTATACAACACTTTAGACCACGTGTAAAGATTTTGACATGAAAGGCTGACCCGAAAGTTTTTTGTACCGACTAACTGGTTGAACTTAGCCGGTAGCTGATAGGAAAGCATCACATTCCTGATCTTCAGGTAGCTGGCATCAGTTTGCAAAAAATCATTTTTTGCATAGCTCATAAAATTGCCTCCTATGGCCGGTTGTAATGCAGGCCATGTCGCATTTTCGGCATTCTCGGGAGTCCATCTGCCCAAAAGGTGCTCGTACATTTGATTGGCTGCGTTAACCCTTTGGTCAAACTGGAGATCTGTACTGACATTGGTGACTCCTTGAAACATCACGGAGAACGCCATTCCCTTCCAGTTCAAACTGGGTTCCAGACTGTACGTATATTCAGGTACGCTCGAATAGCCGATCGGAGCTATATCATCTGCACTAATCACCCCGTCCCCGTTAAAATCCCTGTATTTCAGATCCCCGGGAATCGGCTTGCCAAGGCTATTGGGATAATAATTGTCAATATCAGTCTGTGATTGATAAAAACCATCAGTCTGGTACCCTCTAAACTGGCCAATCCGGTAACCGGCTATTTTTTGATAATCCGGGCGATCCTGCGGCTCGTCCAGATTGATGATCCTGTTCGTGGCATGGCTGAATTGTGCACTGATGCCATATTCAACATCGCCGATCCTGTTGTGGTGCCGCAGTTCAATTTCGTATCCCTTGTTGTATACCTCGCCAAGATTTACACTTGGGTAAGCCTCTCCATATGCCGCCAATCCCGATAGTCTGTTCAATAAAATATCGGTCCTCCGTTCGTCGAAAAGGTCAAAATTCAGGACCAATGCCGCGTTTAAGAAACTGCTCTCGAGTCCGATATTGCGTTTGGTCGATTTTTCCCAGGTAATAAACGGGTTGCCGATGCGCGAGTGAATAACGGCCGGGTAAGTAACGATCGAGGTCGGAAGACCGAACTGGGTTGCTGTGTTGGGATTGCCCGAGATAGTTGTTGTCGTATTGTATTCTTCCAGATATAAAAATCGATTACCCCCGATCTTATCAAATCCTATCTTACCATAGGATCCTCTTATTTTCAGGTGATCTATCCAGGTAAGAGGTTTTAAGAAAGCTTCGTTACCAATATTCCATCCGGCAGAAACGGCCGGGAAAAAGCCGTACCTCTTTCCGGCGGCAAAATTCTCCGATCCGTTATAAGCTCCGTTAAATTCGGCAAAATATCGATCCTGATAATTGTATGTCGCCCTTAGAACCAGTCCTTGTGAGGCGAACTGGGGTTGGGCGCCAATGGTTTTCTGGGCCTGTCTCTGAAAAAGCACCAATCCGGAAATACCATGCTCCCCGAATTGCCCGACATAATTCAGACTACTTTGCCAGTTGTAGTTAATCGACCCGTCGTAAGAGGTTGCAATTGCGCCGAGGGGAATATCATTGTCGCTTCCGGAAGTTGTGCCCTTAACGATCTGATCGGTTTCTTTGTTAATGTAATAAGACGTAAAAGACCCTTGTTGTCTTAAATTGGAGATGAAATAGGTATCATATGCATATTGTGTGCGGAAAGAAAGGCCATTCAGGACTTTATCCAATTTATAGTCCAGGGCAATCGTACTCTCAATACCATTATTTTGCGTAATGAAATAGCCATAGCGCGTTAATAGTCCCAGGGGATTTATAAGGTTTGTTCCCGCGCTGGGGTTTTCCATAAAACGACCGTCCGGTAAAGTAGGCAAAAAGCCGTATGCCGGAACAGCGTGAAGCCTGGAAATCAAATACTCCATTTCATAGTCCTTCTGACCGGAATGCCCGGCAGGGGAATAACGATGCTCTAACCGTCCGCCAAGTTTAATTGAAAAGGACAAATCAGAAGTCAGGTTGAGATCGACATTGGACCTGAAATTGTAGCGGTTATAGCTGGGTGTAGTGGTATAGCCATAGGGATTATCAAATTTTTTGAACAGCCCGTCTTCAAAAAGATAACCGGCAGATACAAAATATTTTGCCTTTTTGGTTCCGCCCGAAACGTTGATATTATGCTGCGTCTGTGGAAAGTATTTACGCGTCATAAAGTCAAACCAATTAAAATCAGGATAGCGAAGCGGGTCGGAATGATTTTTAAATTTCAACAATTCATCTTGTGTATATTTCGGCTCCCCGCCTATATTGGCATAGGCCTCGTTCAACAGAATGGCGCTTTGATAGGCGTCTAACGTCTTCGGAAGATCTGTATACGTTTGGATCGCCGCATTGCCGCTATAGGCAATGCGCGGCTTACCTTCTTTGCCCACTTTCGTCGTAATCAGTATCACCCCATTTCCTCCTTTAATACCAAAAAGTGCTGTAGCCGATGCATCCTTTAAAACCGAGATTGTTTCAATTTCATTCGGATCAATGTCCCCGAAAGACTGTCGCTCCGCACCATCTACAATCACTAACGGAGCAGAAGAACCGGTAGTGGCACGTCCCCGGATAAAGATATCTCCCTGGTTAGAGCCAGGCTTCCCACTTCTCTGCGTCACAAAAACCCCCGGCATCCGCCCGGTCATGCTATTGGTTACATTACTCGTTGGCGACTTCAAAATGTCTTCTGTCTTAATCGATGCTATCGCTCCGGTCAGGGTTGATTTCTTCTGTACGCCATACCCTACTACCACCACTTCTTCCAGCGCTTTTTCATCTACCTCCAGCATTACTTCGATTGAAGTTCTGTTCCCCACAGTTACTTCCCGGCTCGCGTAGCCCACAAACGAAAACACCAGCACTGCTTGTTCGTCTGCAATACTCAGCGTAAACTCCCCGTCAGCGTTCGTCGCGGTGCCCTGGGTGGTGCCTTTTACTAAAATATTGACCCCCGGCAGCGTGCCGCCGCTTTCATCGGTCACCCTGCCGCTCACTTTCCGGTCGGGCGCCGGCTCCTCCTCGTCCGTGCCGACGGGAGCGGATGACTCGCTTTCCCTTTCATAGACGCGCTCCAGGATGACGAAATCTCCCGAAACGCTATACTTTATACGTAAAGGCTCCAGCATCTCCTTCAGTAATTCTTCGAGCGGTTGGTTGAACGACCGGATCGTCACTTTCTGGTCTCGTACCATGGACGCGGTATAGGTAAACCGCACCGCTGTCGATTTTTCCAAACGGTTTAAAACACTCTTGAGACTTTCGTCCTTTGCTGTAAACGATACCTTTTTACGCAACAGCTCCTGCGCCGATCCCGGGTGCGCATACGAAATGCCGGTCACCAGGAAGAGGAGCAGTATGGGAAAACTTACTTTCATAAGAATATGAATGTAATAGTAATTGGTATTTCTTTTTTTCATAATTTGACTCTGTTTCTGGAAAAAGGAACATAAATCTCCCGGTTTCCCTCACGGGAACGTGTTAAGCAATTAGCCTGGGGAGTTTGGTCCGGTGGCGCTCGACCCGTCACCGGATTTTTTTTCTAATGGGCTAGTCTTTTGTCATAGGCGGGCGGTTGCACTTGTTAGTAACATTATTCACATCCGGCACTTTCAATGATAACGCCATCGTCGGTTACCCGGTAGGTGGCTTTGATGGTCCGGCAAAGAATGTCCAGCTTTTGATAAAACGGCTCCTCACGGAACGGCAGGGTTACATAACAATCCCGGAGCATTGTTTCGTCGAATTGTATGGAAATCCCATACGCTTTTTCCAACACACGGAAAATGGTACCGGCGGGCTCACCGTCAAAGACAAACCGCTCTTTCAATTCCTCCTCGTCTACCATTACCGGCACTTCCGCCAGCATCTTGGTAAATGTTTGCTCGGAAGCCAGGTAAACGGCTTTTTGGTTAGGTGTCAGCACCAGGGGAGCTGACTCGTTGCCTGCCCGTGAAACGGCTACCTTACCCGTATTAACCGTTACCGACACGTCACGGGCGCCCGAACGTACGGTAAAGCTGGTCCCCAGTACACGGGTTGTAATCCCGCCTGCATACACGGAAAAGGGCCGCAGCGTATCCCGCTTCACATCAAAAAAGGCTTCTCCGACCAGGTTTACATTTCGCATGGCCGCCTGTTCAAATCCCTTGGAATAGGTGATCTGGCTACCCGGAGAGAGCTTCACCAGGCTCCCGTCGGGCAGGCGGATGGTCTTGTCGGCTTTTTCCCCATTGAATAGTTCCACCGAACCTTCTTCTGCCGTTACGGCAACCGGGTCGGGGGACGGCCGGCTGTACCAATAATAGCCGAGTCCTCCAACCGTCAGCAGCAGCATTGCCGCATACCGTATCCAGCTGTGCCAGAGGGAGCGCGTTTCCGGTTTGTCGATATCGGCAAGAATGGCATCGATATCCCGGAATAACTGTTCATCCGACAAGGAAGAGGGCTGACTTTTCCATTCCCGGAGGAGGAGTACCGCCTTTTCAACCATTTCCTTTTTTTCAGGATAGTACCTTACCAAATCTTCCCAGAGGGTCCCGGAAAGCGACACCCCGGAATGTACCCACGCTCTGAAGGCCTCATCCAGTAAAAAATCTTCCAGCTTATAATTTTTATACCTTTCCATCACGGATATAGTTGCCACTTTCTGTAATAGTGGGATTTCCGTTCCGGAATAATGATAAAAATCCGGTTATTTTTTATAAAATTCTACAAATGACTGATTATCAGCAAAATAAAAAAGCAAGAAGCAGGTAGTATTCTGCTTTCCACAATGCTTTAAAGGCCCGGAGCGCCGTATACAACAGGTTAGCGGTGGCAGCCCGCGAAATCCCCAGAAGGTGGGCGATCTGCTCATTGGAAAGTTCTTCGAAAAATTTCAGGTGGAGCACTTCCTGCTGGCGGCGGGAAAGCCGTAACAGGGTATGCTGTATCTGATGCGATTGTCGTTTGAAAGCTTCCTCTTCCACAAAGCCCAGTCGGGGTTCTTCTGCCGCCTCTTCTTCCAGACCTTCCCAATCGGTGAGGTACGGTTGTTTGTGCTTTCCCCGGAAAATCTGGTGCCGCAGCGCCTTGAACAGATAAAGCTTCAGATTTTCGGTATTATGAAGATATTCCCGTCTTTCCCACAGGCTGACCAGCAGATCATGCAAGTCGTCACGCAGTCGTTCGGGATCGCTTTGAAAGCGGATGCCATAATCGAACATAGGACGGTAATACCCTAACAACAACTGCTCAAAAGCAGCCTTGTCACCCTTACGAAAGGCCTCCCAAATGTTGGTATCCTGATCAGCCACCTGAATTAAAAACGTTAGTAGAGCCGCTAAGGTAATGAATTGCATTGTTTTTACAAAAAACAGGAGAAAAGAGCATCCGTTATCCGATCCGTTGCCTCCGTCGTTACGGCAAAGGCACGATTAAGCGGTTCAAATTCGTTTTATAAGCTTTCGACCGGTTTAAGGGTCATATTTTGTCTTACAATCGATTCACATAATACATAACGGAATGCACATTTTGGACAACATTGCACGAAAAGGAAAGTTGCCGCTGGCATGGGCGACGGTGGCGGTCAATAAGAATTTTGGAGATGAGCTGTCTCCTTTTATTAATTCCGAGATGGTCCGCCCTGCCTATGAAATCATTCACTCCAATTTTGATCAGGATAGCTCCAGGTTAGTGTCTGTAGGAACTATCCTTCACGAATTCAAGAACGGCAATTTGTTCGTATGGGGTACGGGCATGGATCGGGAGCTGTTTGATCCGAAAAAATTCCGGTCGACCAATCCGAGTGTTTTTGCCATAAGGGGAAAACTGTCGTATGGTGTCCTGGAACGGGCCGGTTTTATAACAGGCGAGTGTGCTGTCGGCGACCCGGGTATCCTGATTTCCCGATTTTTGCAACCTGCTCCGCAAACCAAATATGAATTGGGTATCATTCCTCATATCTCCAATTATAACAGAGACAGTATTGATGATTTCGTTTTCGAATGCTTTCGGCTCTCTTATCCCCCATTTGTCAAAATCATTGATCCCAGGTTAGGCATCGGCGAGACGGTAGCACAGAAAATCAACGAGATAACCGAATGTAAACGGATCTTGTCTTCCTCTGTTCATGGAATCATTGTTGCCGATTCCTTTGGCATCCCGAATGTATTCATGCACGAAGACTATGCGATTCCCAACGGTCTTTATCATAAAGAGCGACTTGAAAAGCTGGAGCATCGGATAGACGATTACTATTCGGTTTACGACGATGTTGCAGACAAGCCGTATTACAACCAGCGGCGACGGGAAGCATTCGACATAGAGGCCATCGTCCAGTCCATCGACAACTGCTATTCCGACAAAACAATCGAAGGCATTTGCAGTGATCTGCTGGCCAGTCACCCGGTCAGGCAGCCTGCTTAACCGGCAATCTTCGGAGAGGGGGCTCACCCGAAACGCTGCCCGTGTTTTGCGTTACCCCCCGCTCTGCAACAGTAAAATACGCCGGTACGCCGCTTTAATACATGGTCTAACCAATTCCATTATGAAGCCGCAATTTTTCCTGGTCCCGCGTGATGTCCAGCGTACGCATGTCGTACGGCACCACACGCTGCCCAATCTGGGAACGGTCTGGCATTATCATCCGGAACTTGAATTGCATTACATTATCCGGGGAGAAGGGGTGCGGTTTATCGGAGATAATATCAGTAATTTCTACGCGGAAGAATTGCTGTTGATTGGCGCCGATCTGCCGCACATGTGGCGCTGTAACGAAGCTTATTTCCGAAAAGATCCAACGATTACGGCAGAAGCAGTGGTTGTACAGTTCCTGCCTGATTTCATGGGGAAGGATTTTCTGAAAATGCCCGAGGCAATGCCTCTTCTGAATCTCTATGAGAAAGCAAGGTCGGGCCTCGTCATCGGTGGTGCTGTCAAACCGGAAATTATCCGTTTAATGAAACATTCCGTCCATACTTCTGATTTACAACGGGTTATCTGCATCCTCTCCATGCTGGAGTTATTATCCGGCGCGGCAGACATGGCCCCCATTTCCTCCCGGAAAGGCATTCAGAAATCCAGCAAAGAAGAGAATGACCGGCTGAATAAAATATACAGCTATACGCTGGAACACTTCGCCCGCGACCTTACCCTGGAAGAAATGGCGGAAGTGGCGCATCTGAGCGTCACCTCTTTTTGCCGTTATTTCAAAAAAATGTCTCAAAAAACCTTTTATGACTTTCTGACCGAGATCCGCATTAGTCATGCACAGCGACTGCTGATTGAGGACGAGAGCGCCACGGTTGAAGTCATCTTCTCCGAATGCGGATTCAATAACCGGTCCAGCTTTTTCAGCCATTTTAAACGAATAACCGGCTGCACACCCCAGGAATACAAACGCCGGTATCTTTATGAGAATATATTTATATAATGACGCTTTTTGAGTTATGAGTTATGAGTTATGAGTTATGAGTTCCGATAGCCGATAGCCGACAGCCGATGACCTAATACCTAATTATGAGTTATGAATTATGAGTTCCGATAGCTGAAAGCCGATAGCTGATACCTAATTATGAGTTATGAATTATGAGTTCCGATAGCTGAAAACTGATAGCTGATACCTAATTATGAGTTATGAGTTATGAGTTCCGATAGCTGATACCTAATTATGAGTTATGAATTATGAGTTATGAGTTATGAGTTCCGATAGCTGAAAGCCGATAGCCGATGACCTATTACCTAATTATGAGTTATGAATTCCGATAGCTGATGACCTAACACCTCAAACCTAACACCTAACACCTAACACCTAAAACCTAAAACCTAACACCTAACTCCTAACTCCATGAACACTACCCGAATTACGGTGCTTGCCTGCTGCCTGTTGCTGACCGCTCTCTGTTCCCGCGCACAAAAGGGATCCCTTAATGACCTGAAATTCATTGAGGGACACTGGATGGGAACTTATAACGGCGGGCCGATTGAAGCCTCCTGGACGGCTCCTCTGGGAAATAATATTGTCGGTTACATCCGGATGATTAAAGATAACAAACCTGCACTTTACGAGATTTTCGCTTTTGAGGAATCGGCATCTGGTCCTGTAGCAAGGGTTAAACATTTTAAACCCGGACTGATCTCGGTAGAAGAAAAAGAAGATGCCGACACCTACCGGTTTATTGAAGCGCAAAAAAATCAGGCCCTGTTTGAAAAATACGACGGACAGGTCCGGATCATTTATGAATTACGGAAAACCAACCAGTTTGTTATTCAAAAAGGCGCCCTTAAGGATGGGAAATGGGAGTTTATTGACCTTTTCATTTTCAAACGGATGAAGTGAGCCGCGTCGTCCCTTTGACGAAACCAATCACCGCGCAGGCAAAACCAACGACATGGATAAGCTGAACAATGCATTGTTAAAGGATTTTCGACATATTATTCTATACGGACTGATTTTAGCGATTTTAGTCTTTGCCCTGAAATGGCTGCAATGGAAATTCTTAATCGTTGACAATGCCATAGACATTTATATCGGGCTTATCGCTGTCTTCTTTACCGCTTTGGGTGTCTGGGTAGCTACACAGCTTGTGAAACCCGACGTCCAGACCATCGTTGTGGAAAAGGAAGTGTTTGTAACCCCGCCAGACGAATTTACAGTCAATGAAACCGAATTGAAAAAGCTGCAGCTAAGCAGCAGGGAATTCGAAGTGCTGCAACTTTTGGGAAGAGGTTACAGCAATGCTGACATTGCAGATCACCTGTTCCTCTCGGTCAGTACGGTAAAAACGCACGTTTCCAATCTCTTCCTGAAAATGGACGTAAAAAGCAGGATGCAAACAATCGAAAAGGCCAGGAGACTGAAAATCATTGAGTAGGTAGTCTCATACGTTACTATCAACGCTTCATAAATCGTATTTTGGTACTAAAGTATGACTGGAATTTCACGTTCAGACGTTAGGTTTGCGGTCTATCCAAAAGAACAGAAAATGAAAAAAACAGTAGTGGTTTTCGGATTGGTCATCGGGACGATCCTGTGTGCAAATATGATTATAATGGTCAATATGATGTACACGAGCCCCGATTTTAAAGGGAACGATGTTGTCGGCTACGCGGCGATGGTCGTGCTTTTTTCGCTTATTTTCTTTGGGGTCAGAAACTACCGCAATAAACACCTCGGCGGGTTTGTCTCCTTTGGTAAAGCATTTAAAACAGGATTTTTAATCGCACTCGTGGGCTCCACCATGTACGTGGTTGTCTGGCTTTTTTATTATTACCTTTTTGTTCCCGACTTCATTGACGTATACACTTCACACGTATTAAATAATTGTACTCCGTCCGACCTGGCCGCTAAAACCACAGAAATGAAAAACTTCGGGGAGATGTATAAAAATCCGCTCTTTGTAGTTTTAATTACCTATTCGGAAGTACTGCCGATCGGAGTACTTGTGGCGCTTGTGAGTGCGTTACTACTCAGGAAAAAAGCAAGATAATCAGAACTCCTGTAACGGGTACTTCACCGGCTTAAGGGATGAAAGGAAGTGATGACTTACTTCCGTTATTTTTTAGCAGAATTCCGGGGAGCCTTATGTTCTGTTTGCAGATAATCCTTTAGTTTTTCCCTTTCTGAAGGTGTAAAACCGTAGTGTTTTTTAAATACTTTACCAAAATAACCGGGACTTTCAAAACCCACTGCATAGCCGATTTCTGCAATATTTTTTTCTCCCCTGCCCAAAAGTTCAAGCGCCATCTGCATTCTTACGTTCTGTATTAAAGTAACCGTGGGTTGTCCTGTAATCGCTTTTATTTTGCGGTTGAGTTGCGCAGTGCTCAGGGACATGAGTTCTGCAAGTCGCTCTACGCTAAACATATAATCAGAAATATTATTCCGGATGGCCTCCTCTGCTTTTTGAAGGTATGCATTCTCTTTAGAATTTTCGTCCCATGCATGCGAAAGAGAACTCTGGTACCGCTCCTGTATTATTTTTCTGCTCCGGAGAATGTTCTCAATACGAATGCGCAACTCGCTCACCGAAAAAGGCTTGGTAAGATAATCATCGGCGCCATTTTGCAAACCGGCCATTTTGTCTTCCTGGTCTGCCCGGGCCGTGAGTAAAATGAATGGGATATGTGAGGTCGCATCGCCCGATTTTATTTTTTCGCAGAGCTCCAACCCGTCCATTTCGGGCATCATAACATCGCTTATAATAAGATCCGGGATCTGGCTGGTAGCGGTTTTGAACGCCTCAACTCCTCCGGCTGCTTCCATATACCGGTAGTCTTTTCCTAAGCTATCCCGGATAAAATGACGAAGTTCTTTGTGGTCTTCTGCTATGAGTATGGTAGGAAGTTCGTCGTCGTTTTCTCTTGCCGGAGTTGCGATTTGTTCGGTACCGGTGAGCGCGGTCTCAACGGCGGCGCTCCCGCTACCGGCCGTTCCCTCCTTCAAAATGACTGTAAAGCGGCTTCCTTTTCCTACTTCGCTTTCCACCCGTACAGAACCACCATGCAATGCCGTTAATTCCTTTACCAGTGAAAGACCTATGCCGGAACCGCCGTAATGGCGGCCGGCCGAATTGTCTGGCTGATAAAACCTGTCAAATATCCAGTTCAATTCTTCTTTGGGAATTCCAACGCCTGAATCGGACACCACTATTTGTATTACCCCTGAAAGTGGCTGAAAAGCAAGGGTCACCTGGATAACACCACGCCGCGGGGTGAACTTACAGGCATTGGACAGCAGGTTGCTGGTAATGGTCCGTACCACGCTTTCGTCGTAGGCGATCTTTCTGATAGCGATACGGATGTCTGAAGAAGGGTCAATTTCAAATTTAAGTTGTAGCTCTTTTTGCCTGGCATAGTGAGAGAAATTGGAAACAATGGCCTTCATTTCCTGTACGAGGTCTTTGGTTTTGTAACGGAGTTTGTAACCTCCGCTTTCTATTTTCGACAGGTCCATCAGCTGATTGATCAGCTCAAGCAGTTGATGGCTGTTTTGCTCCATTTCTTTATACCGCGTCTCGGCAGCTATTTCAGAAGCATCGTCCTTTAATTGTTCCAGGTGCCCGTTGATCAAGGTGAGCGGTGTACGAAATTCATGGGTAATATTGGCCAAAAAGCGTGATTTAACCCGATCCAGCTCCAGAATGGCCTGCGCCTGCTTTCGTTCAGTCTCCAGGTTTTGCCGAAGGATCAGCCGATTTTTATATCTTCTCCAGAACAAGTAAAGAAACGCCAGGAACGTGGTTGCATAAACGAGATAAGCCAGGTTGGTTCTCCACCAAGGCGGGGAAATGATAAGCGTCATTTCTACCATCTGATCATTCCATCTGCCGAGCCCGTCGGTACCTTTCCCCTGAAAAACATAATTACCGGGGCTTAAATTAGTAAGCAGTATATTCCTGTTCCGGCCAATGGTTATCCAGGAGGTATCCCGATTAACTATTCTATAGGCATACGTTATTTTGTCGGAGGCAATGTAGTCCAGCGAAGCCAGCGTGATACTGACCGTATTCTGGTCATATCTGAGCACATTATCGGTAATTTCGGAAAACAACGGTCCGCGAACCGTGCCTACTAATTCTGCTTTCGATATCACTACAGGAATTGCCTGTTGCGGAGTAGTTATTTTTGCAGGATGAAAACGGTTGTATCCGTTTATTCCGCCAAAGAAGAGTTCACCGTCGCGGCTTTTAAAATAAGAGCCGGTATTGAATTCATTGCTTTGTAAGCCATTATCTACATCAAAGTTGACAAAGGTTCGGGTATTAAAAAGGGAAAGTCCCCGGTTGGTGCTGAGCCACAGGTTACCTTCCTCATCGTCGAGGATGCCGTAAATGGTATTATTGGGCAGGCCGTCTTTTGTGGTAAAATGTTCAAAAGTCCCTTTGGTCTTATTGAGCTTGTTTAATCCTGTAGGAGTGCCCACCCACAAATACTTTTCGGGTTGGCGGGGATCTGCACGAATGCTTTTGACTTCGTTGGAACTGAGGCTTTGCAGATTTTTCGCGTCGTTTTTATAAACATTGGTATATTTTTCTTCGCCCGGCAAAAAGCGGAACAGCCCTCCTGCTGTTCCAATCCATAAGCTGCCATCCGTATCGGGATGTATGGTCGAATAGTTCACTGTTAACATCCTGTCAACGCTTTCCGGAAGAAACGGGAATTTTTTAAGAATGCTGCCGGCAGGATCAAATGAAAAAAGTGTGGAAAAAGTCGAAAACCAAACGATGCCGGAAGAATCGGTAAGGATACTCATTATCATACTGTCGTTCAGGGGTACTTTTAATTCTTCTGAATGGCTTTCCGGATTATACTTTACAAGGCCCATGGGGGAACCCAGCCAGATCGCACCATGTCTGTCTTCCGTTAGTACCCGGGTCCGAAGGTCGAACGAATTGTAGGCGGCTATTTTGCCCCCGGGCGAAATGTCCAGCTGACCGAAGGAATTAAGTGTGCTGAACAAAATTTGCTCGCCCCCACTATCGGCAGATTTGCGTTGTAAAACGGCATACAGGCTGCTGGATGCCATTTTCCCGTCGTCTGCGTGCGCCCCCCCCTTTTCAAATAGCGACAGGTAAGGATGTGAAAAAAAGAGCCCCCTGCCGTTACTTCCCAGCCAGATATTTCCGTCCCGACTGCTCTTCATCGCACTGAAACGCACGTCCGTCATTTCCTTCTCGTAGGCCCCGTTCAAACCGATTTTTTTTACCATACCCGTGGAAGGGTTAAATCCAAGCAGTTTATCATCGTATGAATCCACCAGTATCAGTTTTTCGGCGCCGCTTTTCTGAATGGGCAAAAACGAGTAGAGTTTACCGGAAAACCGGTATAGAACAAATTCTTTTCGTTTGGGATCAAATTCATAAAGACCCTCATACGAATTCATCCAAAAAACACCATCGTCGTCCCATTGTAAATCCTGCACGCTGGTTAGGAATGGCGAAAGGCTATCGTCCCGGTGTCGGCCCGCAGGAGTGTTGTTACGATATTCCTGAACATAGGTGGGATAGGCACGGTAAGGAGCTACTTCTGCTTTCTTGCTGAGATCATAGGTTTTGTAACCTTTTTTGCCACTAACCCACAATAATCCATCCGGTGCCAGAATCGCCTTGACAGGGATTTGTAGTTCCTCTTTTTCCTGAATGATCGGGATGCCGCGAAAAAAAATAGTCGTATTGGTAATCTTTTCGTCGGTGACAGCATTGATAACGACGATGTGGCCGCTTAGAAATGAAATAACGAGGCCGGATTTTGCGTTCCCGGTAATTGAACTGATATATTTTGCTTCTTGCGGGAAATTCTTCTCCTCTATTTTGATGAAATTGTCCTGATCCCTGCTGTATAGCTGAAGGCCTCCATACAGGCTGCCTATCCAGAGGTTCCGGAACTCATCTTCATAGATCGCGGTAATATGATTGTCGCGTATAGCGCTGCTGTCATAAGTATCTGCCTTATAGATCTTAAAAGTATACCCATCGTACCGGTTCAGCCCATCTTTTGTCCCAAACCACATGTAGCCTCTATAATCCTGGCAAATCGCGGTGATCATGTTTTGTGACAACCCTTTGTCTATATTCAGATTGCGGAACTGCAGTTCCTGCCCGAAAATGAGGTTTGCGCAACCTGGATAAGCAAGTAGCAGCAATACAGAAAAAAATGATTTGCCGCCACACGATTTGCGCATTGCCCGGACAGGAAGGTTAGAATTTTCGATCAATGTTAAGTAAATAAATGCACTTAGTCAAGCCTATGGAATTGATACATCCCGAATGGAAACCGAAGGAAAAGGGGAAAGTGATCCCATAGCGGATAATAACACCCCCGAAGGAAAAGCCAATAACCGCAGGGTGGAATTTGTAAAAATACAGTAAGGTTGGTCGCCATGTAACACACAGCGCCCATCGGGGGTTGTCACCTGTCAAGAAGCTCCTTGATAAGGTAAAAAACGTTACGTTATTTTGCACACACGGATGGCTGCGTATCTTGCAGTCAAAAAATCGCATAAACAAACCGTCACGCGACAAACCCGTCAATGAACTATCAGACATTTCAACCACATCCGGACTTAGCATCTCTTGTAAAATGTTACTGGACCTTGGAGGTTCCGGCCGGAAAAGGTCCTCAGAGACAACGGATCGTACCTGACGGCTGCCTTGAAATGGCCTTTATTCTCGGTGACGATATCAAGCGGTATACCTCCGGAGATGTGTTCATCCTCCAACCCCGTGCAATGGTGCTTGGTCAAACCCTCGAACCTTTTTATATCGAACCCACCGGATACGTCGATTCCTTCGCCGTTCGCTTCTATCCCTATGGTTTTGCAAACTTCGTCACGACGCCGATCAAAAATCTGGCGAACAAAGAAACACCGATAGCGCTGCTTTTTGGAGAAGAACCCGCCAAAGATTTGGAACAGAGAATTATTCAGGCACCGGGCACCGAAGAACGGATCGGAATTATAGAAGACTTTCTTTTGGCGAAATTCAAAAACGAAGTGACCGTTGACAGCATTGTGAAAGCAACTGTTGATGCCCTCTTGTCGACAAAAGGAAGTACACCGATCACCACCATTCTCAAAGATGATGTATCAAAAAGAAGACAGCTTGAAAGAAAATTCCTGAAGCAGATCGGCATCAGCCCGAAGCAACTGGGCAAAGTGATCAGGTTGCAGGCTGCCTTAAAAATGCTGCTTAAACAACAACCGGAGCGTTTTACGACAATCGCCTATGAGAGCGAATACTACGACCAGGCACACTTTATCAGGGATTTTAAAGAGTTTACGGGAACGACACCCAAAGAGTTTGCACAAGATGGGGAACTGGCCCTTTCCTCACTTTTCTATAAAAAAACGTGAAATGTCGCATTTCTACAATTTCAACCTATACCGGTTCGATAGATTTGTTCTGTAAAACAACTAACGGAGCAATATGGAAAATTTAGTCTCGATTGTTGAAATTCCTGTTACGGACTTTTCAAGAGCAGTCGCATTTTATCAGGCACTTTTAACTATCAGTATCGAAGAGATTGAGATGGAGGGTGTGCGGATAGGGTTATTCCCTGCAAAGGGCGAAACTGTTTTTGTACAGCTGGTCTGCGGGAGCGAATACAAACCTTCCGCTCATGGTACGATTGTCTACCTGAATGCCGGAGACGACTTGCAAACAGTCATCAACAAAATAGCAGCAAACGGTGGGGAAGTAATCGTGCCAAAGACTGAGATTGGCCCTGAAATGGGTTTTTATGCCCTGTTTACCGATACGGAGGGCAACAAATTAGGTTTACACGCGCTCCGGTAAAACTCCTTGTCGCAAGCAAGCAACGCAAAATGGGCTCCGTGGAGCCCATTTTGCGTTAGACCACAACATTAATAATCCGTTTCGGAACGATAATAAATTTCTTCACAGGCTTGCCGTCCATCCACTTGGCCACTGCTTCACTGGCCAGTACTTCCTGCTGAATTTCGTCCGGAGATTTATCCGGCGGAAAAGCCAATGTCGCCCGTACTTTCCCGTTGATCTGAATGGGATACTCAAACAGGTCGTCGACCAGGTGACCGGCTTCCCATTGCGGAAAACGTGCCGTAGAGATCGTCCCCGGCTGATTTTCAAGGGCCTCCCATAATTCTTCGCTGATATGCGGTGCAAACGGTGCAAGCAGGACGAGTACCTGTTCCAGAACCGCCTTACTCCGGCATTTCAGACTTCCCAGCTCATTGACCAGGACCATAAAAGCACTTACCGCCGTATTGAAAGAAAAGTGTTCAATGTCTTCCTCGACCTTCTTAATCGTCCGGTGCAGCACTTTAAGCTCTGCCGGCTTTGGCGCTTCATCCTGCACCAGCCACTGGCCGTTATCGGCATAAAACAACCGCCACAACTTGCGGATAAATCGGTAGGTCCCGTCAATACCATTCGTATTCCAGGGTTTTGCCTGCTCCAGCGGGCCCAGGAACATTTCATATAAACGAAGGGTATCGGCCCCGTAACGCTTTATAATATCGTCCGGATTGACCACGTTGAATTTGGACTTGGACATTTTCTCGACCTCTGCCCCGCACTTATAGACGCCGTCTTCCAGGATGAATTCCGGCTGTTCCCCGACAATATCCTTGCGGGTCTGCACAAACTTTTCCACATCCAGGATATCGGAAGATACAATATTGACATCCACATGCAGCGGTGTGGTCTCGTACCGGTCCTTCAATCCGGCGCTCACAAAAACAGGCCGGGCCGCATCATGGCCCTTTACGCGGTAGACAAAATTACTGCGTCCCTGGATCATTCCCTGGTTGATCAGCTTTTTGAAAGGCTCCTCTTCCGGTACATATCCCCTGTCTTTCAGGAACTTATTCCAGAAACGACTGTACAACAGGTGCCCGGTTGCATGTTCCGTTCCTCCGATATATAAATCCACCGCTTTCCAGTAGCCGATGGCGTCGCTTGCGGCAAATGCTTCCTGGTTGGCAGGATCCATATAACGGTACCAGTACCAGCTGCTTCCCGCCCAGCCGGGCATGGTACTCAGCTCATACTCCCACTGGCCCTGGTAGTTCCAGCCTTCGGCTCGTCCCAGCGGCGGCTCTCCTGTTTCGGTAGGCAGGTATTTGTTTACAGCAGGTAATTCCAATGGAAGTTCCGCATCGGGGACAAGGTAGGGCAATGTACCCCCCTTCCCGTTTTCGCGGAAATAAACAGGCACCGGTTCTCCCCAGTAGCGCTGCCGGCTGAACACTGCATCGCGGAGACGGTAATTAATCTTCCCTTTCCCTTTGCCGTTTGCTTCCAGCCATTGAATCAGCCGGTCTGTCGCTTCCGCATACGATAACCCGTCGATCATACCGGAGTTGATATACCGTCCTTCCTTGGTCGGATCAGCCTGGAGGGCGACCTCCTTCTGCGCGTCCAGAATGGGGATGATGGGCAAACCAAAATGCGTCGCGAAATTCCAGTCGCGCTGATCTCCCGAGGGCACCGCCATCACGGCGCCGGTTCCATAACCTGCCAATACATAATCGGCGATATACACGGGTATCTTTTCGCCGTTGAACGGGTTCAGCGCATAGGCCCCGGTAAAGGCCCCCGAAACGGTTTTGACATCCGACATCCGATCCCGTTCGGACCGTTTTTTGGTTTGTTCAATATACTGGCTGATTTCCTGCTGTTGCTCCGGGGTTGTAATCGTAGGGACCAGCTCATGTTCCGGTGCAATGACCATAAACGTTACCCCGTAAATCGTATCTACCCGTGTGGTAAAAACGGTAATAGTCTGCGCATGCCCCTGTACTTCGAAATCGACCAGCGCTCCTACCGAACGGCCGATCCAGTTTCGCTGCTGCTCTTTGAGCGATTCACTCCAATCAATGGTATCTAGGCCGTCAATCAGCCGTTGGGAATAGGCCGTGATGCGCATCATCCACTGCCGCATCCGTTTTTGTTCTACCGGATAACCGCCTCTTTCCGAGACCCCATCCTTTACTTCGTCGTTGGACAAAACCGAACCCAACGCCGCACACCAGTTGACGGTTGCTTCGGCGACGTAGGTCAACCGGTATTTTAAGGTAAGCTCGTATTGCTCTTCTGCGGAAAACGCATGCCAATCCTCTGCCGTAAACGCAGGAGTATCCTCATCGCAAGCCGCCTGTACCGTCTGATTGCCGGCCTTTTCGAATTCGGCAATCAGGGTCTCAATGGCTTCGGCCTTATCGGCGGCGAGGTTGTACCAACTGTTGAATAACCGGGAAAAAATCCACTGTGTCCAGCGATAATAACCCGGGTCGGAAGTGCGTACCTCCCGCGACCAGTCAAAACTGAACCCCAGGTGCTGCAGCTGCCCGATATAGCGGCTGATATTTTCTTCGGTCGTCACTGCCGGGTGCTGTCCGGTCTGGATGGCGTATTGTTCGGCAGGCAATCCGAAACTGTCGAAACCCATGGGGTGCAACACATTAAACCCTTTCAACCGTTTGTAACGGGCATAGATATCCGATGCGATATAACCAAGCGGATGCCCTACGTGCAGTCCGGCCCCCGAAGGATACGGAAACATATCCAGGACATAGTATTTGGGCTTGTCAGACTGGCTGCTGACACGAAATGTTTCATTTTCTTTCCAAAAAGACTGCCACTTCCGCTCTATTTCAAGGTGGTTATATTCACTCATCGTATCCTCTTTTGATAGTGCTCAGGTTTAAATTCCCGCAAAAATAGGGCTTTTTTCTTTCAACTGTCCGATTTGACCGGGAATAATCACCGGCCCTTTTCCGGCAGGCGGGCTGCCTGGTAGCCGCAGGTAGATTATTTAGTACCTTTGGGCAGAAAAAACGGGTACTTTTAACACAACTGTATAAGAATGGATCAGAAAAATACCAGTCGGGAAGAGATAGCAGCCTATTTCAGGAAGCTGCAGGATACCATCTGCGGAGCGCTGGAAAAAGAAGACGGCCAGGCAACCTTCCTGGAAGATCAATGGCAGCACCATTCCGGAGGCGGCGGACGCACCCGGCTCATCCGCAACGGCCATGTAATCGAAAAAGGAGGCGTCAACTTTTCAGCGGTCGAGGGAGACATCCATCCCCGGTTACGGCAGCAGATGAACCTGCCGGAAACCGAATCGCTCCGCTTTTTTGCCACAGGTGTGTCCATCGTCATGCACCCCTTCAGTCCCAAAGTACCCATTATTCACATGAATGTCCGGTATTTCGAACTCAGCGACGGAAGCTGCTGGTTTGGCGGCGGTATTGATTTAACGCCTCATTACGTGGTTCCGGAAGACGCGCGCTACTTTCATTCGGTGATGAAAAACACCTGCGATGCCCACCATCCGGCCTTTTACCCGCGATTCAAGCAATGGGCTGACGACTATTTTTTCCTGCCTCACCGGGCGGAAACGCGCGGGATCGGCGGTGTCTTTTTCGATTACCTCAAACCGGATAGTCCGGAGTACCGGCTATCCAAACAAGCCCTGTTTGAATTTGTCTGTGCAACAGGAGAATCGTTTGCCCCTGTTTATACGCACCTGATGCACCTCCATAAAGCCGAACCGTTCACAGAGGCCGAAAAACAGTGGCAATACCTGCGGCGCGGACGCTATGTAGAGTTTAACCTCGTATGGGACCGGGGGACTAAATTCGGGCTGGAAACCGGGGGACGTACCGAATCCATCCTCATGAGCTTGCCGCCGCAAGCCAACTGGGCCTATAACCTGGTACCGGAAGCAGGCAGTACGGAAGCTGCAACCCTGGACTGGCTGCGGAAAGGAATCGACTGGGTCTGATGGGATAAAAAGGCTATCGGAGGTCGGAGGTCAGCTATCGGAGGTCAGCTATCGGAGGTCGGCTATCGGAGGTCGGCTATCGGCTGATTTCTGACAGTGCTGATAGCTGATCGCTGACAACCACTTTAAGGCTATACCGTCGATTGTACTTCCTGATACCATTGAGCTGTCCTGAAGGCCGTGTACGGGCTGGTGCTAAAGTGGTCTGTGAAGACACAGACCACGGTGTCATTGCCGATTGCTGAACGCTGACAACTCACGGCAATTTCGTAACAAGAAACCCTTTTTCGGTTACCATACCGGAGGGGAAATTGGTACGGTACAACTGACCGGTCCCCAATCCCTGCGGCAGCGGATTCTCAAATCCGGCGGTAAACTGGGCAATGGCGTTCAGACCGATATTCGACTCCAATGCGGAGGTTATCCACCATCCGATCCGCATTTCGGCAGCGAGTGCGATCCATTCCCGGGTATGCTGAAACCCGCCTGTCAGACTGGGTTTGAGGATGATGTAATGCGGCCGGATGGCTTCCAGCAGCCGGCGTTTTTCCCGGTATTCCTTTATCCCGATCAATTCCTCATCAAGGGCGACCGGAACCGGCGACTCCCGTACCAAACGGGCCATCGCTTCCGGTTGCCCGGCGCGGATCGGCTGTTCAATCGAATGCAGGTCGTATTCAGCCAGCCGGGCGAGCCGGGCCGGCGCTTCTTCCGGAGTATAGGCGCCGTTCGCGTCTACACGCAAGGTGATCTGCTTTGCCGTAAAACGCTCTCGGACAGCGGCCAGCAGCGCGCATTCTTCATCAAAACCGATGGCGCCGATCTTCAGCTTGATAGTCGTGAAACCTTCCTTCAGTTTTTCTTCCAGCTGTGCCGCCATGAACGCTGGTGTGCCCATCCAGATCAGTCCGTTCATGGGAATCGCCTGTTCTCCCCGCACAAAACCATTATCGAAGTAAACACGTTTCCCGCCGTTGAGAAGGTCAAGCAACGCCGACTCCAGTCCAAACCTGACGGCCGGAAGATTTCCGCTGATCAATGCATCCAGAACAGCCTCCAGGTCCAGATCATCCGCCTCCAGCCCGAGGTTATTGAAATCCGCCTCCAGCTGTCCGAGTCTCCCGGGAAGGTCCGGCAGATCGTCGGGGCTGAGCCCTTTCAGCGGGCCTGCCTCGCCCAATCCGCAAGTACCTGGCCGAACGGAGTCCCTGACCTCCATTATCCAGGTAGTTTTGGAAGTCAGCACCCCTCTGGAAGTACCGGCATCAAACTTAAATTGCAGGGTATACGGACGGCATGTCAGCGTCAGGGCCATAAGGTTTCAAAGAAATTAGCGTTATTTGAAATCCTAAATTATAAAATAAAGCCGAATTGCCTGCTTCTTTCCGTCATACCGCTTTTTTCAGAACCTTGTTTTACCCGGTTACCTGGCTTTACGGCGTCATCATGCAATTCCGGAACCTGTTATTTGACCGGGGATGGAGAACGGTGACCTTACCGCCGGTAAAAACAATTGCGGTCGGAAATCTGACCGTCGGCGGCACCGGGAAAACCCCTATGGTGGAATTTCTAATCCGGTTATTCCGGGACACGAACCGGCTTGCGGTACTGAGCCGGGGCTATGGCCGTAAAACCCGGGGGGTAATACTGGCGGACACCGCCGCCACCGCCCGGACCCTCGGCGATGAACCCTTGCAGTACTACCGCAAATTCGGGGGGACAACAGCAGTAGTCGTTGCGGAAAAACGTGTCGAAGGCATGGAGACCCTGCTTCGCACCACTCCCGGAATTGATTTGTTACTCCTTGACGATGCCTACCAGCATCGTGCCATCGGCCGGCACGTCAACCTGTTGCTTTCGGATTATTCCCGGCCCTTTTATACCGATTACCCCTTTCCCGGCGGCGATCTTCGTGAACGGCGGCAAGGCGCCCGCAGAGCCGACGTGATCGTGGTCACCAAATGCCCCCGCCTCTTGCCGGCTCACGAGCAAACGCGCATCCGGCAACGGATACAAGTCTACAGCCGGCCGCAAGTTCCTGTATTTTTTACCCGTATGCGTTATGGCAACCCGGCAGGTTTCATTGAGGGAATCAGTACGGAAGGGTTCTCACAATTCGTTTGTTTGTCTGGCATAGCCGGAAACAGTGTGTTTGAAGCGTATGTCCGGCAGCATTATCGGGTTTCCCATGTATGTCATTTTCCCGATCATCATGCCTACTCCTTAAACGAACTGACGGCGGCCATTGCGGAACGAGCGGAGACGACGGCCTTGCTCACCACCGAAAAGGATATGGTCAAACTGCTGCCCCTGGCCCGGGAAGCCGGCATTGCGCAGCGCTGTTTCTACATACCGGTGCAAATTGATTTCGAAGAAGATGAAGCCGGCTTTCGGGACATTCTACTGAAGCTGCTGGCCCGTCAGTAACCTGACAACTCAAAAGAGGCTGTCCAAAAAGGGCAGCCTCTTTTTAGAGTTCAGGTTGAGTTTTGGAAAAAAATCGGCTCAATCTTAAAATCTTAGGCAGTGGCCCTGCGATAGGTTGTTTGAATGAGGGCAAAAACGATTGTAAAGAGTTCTTTTTGCGCAGTTAGTTTACTTTTGGAGGCAATATTCTTGTCAGCATTTTTCCTGGCGACAAGTTTTCGAAGGTTGTGAGCAAGCGCCATCAGGCCAAACTCAAGCCCTGTTTTTTCTAGGCCTCTCATGGTAAACCTGTTGAACTTATTGTTGCTTTTTACTTGCCCAAACACAGCCTCTGGTTCTATAGCTCGTTGACTTCTGTGTTGCAATCCTTTGGGGCTCATCAAGAGCTCTCGTGCCTTGGTCTTGAGTTGATTAAGCCGATGGTTGACCTGTATTACCCGCTCGCCTTTTGCCTTGTGGCACATCCCCCGAAGTGGGCAACCTTCACATCTTATAGCCTGATAATGAGCTACTTGAGATTCGAATCCATTATTGCTGACGCTTTTCTTTTTGCCCACACACTGCATTCTCTGGCCCATCGGACAGACGAAAAAGTCTTGTTGAGGGTTATAATAAAGATTACCTGCAAGAAAAGGATCTTGCTTATGACTGCGTTTTTGTTCTTTGTGAAAGTAATTATACTTCACATAAGGCTGTATCTGCTTTCCTTCAAGCAGTTCATAGTTCTCTTCACTCCCATAGCCCGCATCGGCCACCACTTCTTTGCTTTGGGTATGGTAATGTGCTTCAAAGCTTTCCAGGTGTGCTTTTAAGGTCGTCGTATCACCAGCGGTTTGGTGCAGGCTAAAATGAGTAATGAATTGGTTTTCTGTACTGATTTGAGCGTTGTAAGCCGGTTTCAACTGCCCATTCTTCATATGGTCATCTTTCAGGCGCATAAACGAAGCGTCCGGATCGGTTTTGCTATAACTATTGCGGTCACCGAGCGTCTGTAGCTGTTGCTCGTATTTTTCTAACCTGGGCAAGTGTTCTTGCTGTAACTTGCTCAACTGCTTGTGGGTTGACTTGTCGGCTTCTTTAAGTTTATTATTCAATACAGCCAATTTTTCCTTCAATTCAAGGCTGTCTATGGCACGCGGTGAAGGGTGGGTCTGTTGGCTTTGCTCGGTCTTGATCTGGCCTTCTATTTCATCGAGTATGGACTGGATTTTAGCCTCTAATTTGGCTTTGTGCTTTTCCACCGATCCTTTCCATACGAAGGTATACCGGTTAGCAGCTGATTCTATTTTGGTGCCATCGATGTATTGGACCTCTAAGCTTACATAACCCAGCTCTTGGAGAAGCCTTACTACATCGGCAAAAAGTTGTTGAATGTGGTTTTTCAATCTTTTTCCCCGAAAGTAGTTGATTGTCCGGAAATCAGGAGTACTATGACCGCTCAACCACATAAAGTGGATGTTCTCGCCAAGGGCCTTTTCTATCTATTTTTCGGCAAGAATAAATATTGCTTAAATAACTGTAAAACAGTACTTTAATTAACATTCTGGGGTGGTAACTGGAGGTTCCGCCACCTTTATATTCGGCTACGATGTGATCAATATTTAAATTGTCTACCACCTGGTTTACGAGTCGAACAGGGTGGTTGTCGGGGATTTTTCCGAAAATATCTTCTGGAAATAAGCTCGGGCTATTGGCCGGAAGCGCTTTAAAGCGTAAGTTTGGTCTCTTTGTCATATGCACCTATAAATTACTAATTTATAGGGACAAAAAGAAAAAAGTCCCGCCTTAAAACGGGACTTTTTTTTGCATCAGACTTTTTAGACAGCCTCTTTTGACTATAAACAGCATGACTAAATTTTCAGGTAACCTCTAAAAACTCCTTTTTCTTCCGCACCTTACTTTTGCGAGAATAAGATGTATGAATTATTTCTGACCTAGATGTAAGCCACCTAGAAGGCCTTTTATTTATTTGACTAGTAATCAATATATTAGCCAGTTATCTCTTTCGGGTATGGGCACTATTATCCTCTGGAAACGCTCAATAATTGAATTTTTCTGAACATGTTATAAGTCGAATTCATGAGTCCGATAATCCCCTCGATTCGCTTTTTACCGATGTGGTGGAGGGACATGCCGTTCATCGAGTTTTCCATGAAGCCAAATGATACCCGGGTCAATCCTTCTTCCAATATAGACCTAAATACCTATAAATCAATATATTAATCAAGCTTTACAAGTGGGTCGCCTAGTTTTGATAACTCACTTAGACGTATATCCTGGTCGAAAAAGCCATAATCCCTATGTCTTTTGAATTTTTTCATGACTAAAAATAGTCGCTGTTTGCTAAATCCACAATCCGCGAGTTTTTAGAGGCACCCTTAAAATGGAGGTTAATAGTAGTAGTCTTTCCATATTTATCTGAACCTATAATATAAAATCCGATCGCCTGTTCAACCAATTTATTGTCTTCTACGGTATACAAACCATAAGAAGTAGGCGAAAAGGGAAGGTCAAAGTTATGCTCATAAAAAAGATCAACAACCCTGGTTTTACTTCCCTTGGTAATTACATGCGACAATAGGTATTCTCCGTTATGATCAGAATCATCCCGAACCTCGAAAGTAACTGTCTTCGAGAAACTAGATGGCTTGGTTCCCGCCAATACCATCCTGATCCCCTCTACGGGATTGCCCTGCTCATCGGTGATCCGGCCTTTGATAATCGTGGCGGCATCGGGAAACCTCTTTTTACAGGATGCGGCCTGTAAAAGCATGGGCAACAGCCCCAGAGAGAGAAGGAATTTTCGTCGTTTCATACCGTCCAAAATAAAAGAGGGTTGAAATAAATTTTATTTAATTAAGCAATAATTGGGTTGTTAGTCTGTAATAAGCTCAACTTTATCAATGTGCAGATAATAAGGGTAACATATTGCACATACCGGTTGAGCGTTAGGGTTTATGAATATTTTCCCCGATATCCGATACGGATAAGGTTGACTGGAAATAGTCGTATCCAGTGGGTAAATATAGGTAGCAGCCTGCCTGATTTTCTCCAGATTATTCCTACAGATATGATACGAATAGATATACTCCGGCAGATTAGGCGTATTTTCTTCCAGGCGGATAGAGGCAATAACTTCACTATTGTCATTATCTGCAATCAGCATCGCCTTTGCGTCTGCTACATAGGTAACATACTTCAATTTGGCGCTACCGCTGTCACAACACAACCCGTCGTAACACTCGGGTTCGGAGTTATTAAAACATCCCGCCAAAGCAATCAACACTATCGCCTGTATACTTAGTGAGATAGTAAATCTTTTCATATTTATTTCGATTTAACTAGTTAAGATTTATCATTTAAGGCATGCATGTCCTCTACTGTGACATCATTCTCGTATCGCGCGTAAATAGTCATAACGAGTAATTCGCGCTTTGAAGATAAATCAATAATGTAATTTTTTAAAGCTTATTTGTTGTAATAATCAGCTCAGCTCACCTCACCCCGATTTGCAATCGGGGTGTTTTTGGTTAGCGTTTTCAACGCTATTTAATGCACTTATATAAATTCAATTTCCAACGCACCCATTATTCCGGCATCGTTGCTTGCAGAACTGAATAAATAATGTTCAGCCACTTCACCAATAATGGCCCGAAAGCCATCAAATAGAGGTGATTTGACATTAGGCACCAGGCATAGATAACCCGACCTTTATTTATGATAATTGTATTGCTGGATTAGTCTCATAAGGGTAGCGGATTGATTTGACTTCGCGTTGCAAACGCAATACCACACTCACCCCGATTTGGAATCGGGGTGAGCCGATTATCATTCCCTGCGCAGAACCCGGATTATCTAAAGATTGCGCTCTGGAACCATTGGCCAAAACACCGGACAGCCGTACTATCAAAATAAATGTTTTCCTCACCGCAGTGCCAGGCTTATTAATACGCATCATGAGAGCAAATACAGTAAAACGCTTACCTAATTTTCAAAACAATCGTCAGCGCTATATTTTTATCAACCAGCGTTCTCTCAGCCAGATTTCCTTCGTAGGTGATATTCCATTGAAAACGGTCAAAAATGACATGGGTTGAGAAAGTACCGTCCTTTTTCACTGAGGCGAATTCGATACTTTTAGTCACATTTTTTATGGTAAGCCGACCTGTAATATTGATCCGGTCTGTGGTCAGATATCTTACACCGGTGATATCAAATGCCGCATCCGGATATTTTTCCACATCAAAAAACTCATGACTTTTAAGATGATTGTTCAGTATACCACGGTTGCTTGTCATAACGCATTAGACCTGACACTACCCGAAAGGTTGCAGTCAGCATAGTTTATTTTCTGCATGCAACCATGAGCAATAATAGGCAGGTCAAAACGGGAAATAAAAAAAGTAGACTAACTACGATTATTATTCCGTTTTCCAAAACCCTTTCTCCAAAAAACATCGGTAAAATATCCATATACAGTCCGTTAAGCAAAATCGTATAAGGAATTCCACTCGCTTTAATCAGTTTGTCCGTATCAACGTGCGCACTTGCTACGATACCTAATGCAGATGTTTCGGATTTACGGACAAAGCTCGTGTAGATAATTTGTATTGATGGATCAGTTTCATGAGGGTTACGGATTGATTGATCGTTGCGTTACAAACGCAATACCATGAACACCCCGATTCCAAATCGGAGTGAGCTGAGGTTTGTCGCGAATTAAATACTGTTAGGAAGCCTTATAAGTGTGATTTAGGATAATTTGTATTGATGGATCAGTTTCATGAGGGTTACGGATTGATTGATCGTTGCGTTACAAACGCAATACCATGAACACCCCGATTCCAAATCGGGGTGAGCTGAGGTTTAGCTGCAAAAAAGGGGACTCCGTGGAATCCCCTTTTTTCTAACTATCTAGCGGCTTAGTTCCCGCGGCTCCGGGAGGTATTTCCTCTCTCCGTACTGCCGCTGGTTCTTCCGGCACTGGGTGCAGGGCGGCTCTCCGTAGGGCGGCTTTCCGCGGGCCGTACGGCCGGAGCGGTGCTGCTGCTTCTGGAGGTGGTACCGGGAGAAACCCGGCCCGATGAGCTTCCCTGCGAAGCCGGAGGAGTGGCTGCCGGAGCCCTGGCCGGAGAACGCTCGGGTACCGAGCGGCTCGGCGCTGTTACCTGCGGCGACCGGGACGATGGCGCACTCCGGGCAGGCGGTGCGGGCTGCTGCGGAGAACGTGCAGGAGCGGTAGTCTCTCCACGGGGAGTTGTCCTGTTTTCCAAGACACCGGTCCGGGAATTACTCCCGCTTGTCCGTGGCGCCGACGGATTGGCGGCAGACCGGCTGGTGCGGTTCCCCGATGCGGTTCCCTCCGGACTGCGCGAGGTATTGACCCTGGGCGCTGTTACTCTTGCATTGCCCTCAAAGCTGCGCTCCCGCGCTACCATCACGTCGTGATTCGAGCGGTTGCTGCGGGTAACCACTTCGCGGTAATTTCCGTTGGCATTTCCTCTTGAATACTCGTATACCGGTACAGTGGTACGGGAATAACGTTCAACATCAGCCCGGCGGGGCCCGTATGAATACTCCCGGTTATTGTAGGTATAATAGTTATTGATAATGGTGGTCTGCCGGTACACATTCTGGACCCGTCTTGGAGGGGCGCAGTAGCGGTACCAGTTCACGCTCATAAAATGACGATGGGGGACAAAAATCCAGAAATCAATAGGAATATTGACGGCCAGCCGAACCTGCAGGCCCGGCAGCAAAGGCGCCCAGCCATAATACCCGCCCCCGGTACGCCAGTTCACCCAGCCCGGTCCCCAGGTATAGTCAGGCACCCAGGCCCAACCGTAAAAATCATCGTAGAACCACCGGCCATAATGGAAAGGCGCCCAGCCCCAGTCGTAGTCTGAAACCCAGGTGTTGCCGTATTCCGTCATAACCCAGCGGCCATTGGTTGAATACGGGTGGAACCCCCGGTCTACAGACGGGAACCAAACGGACCCGTATTGCGGGTGGTTTGACCAACGCCCGTAAGGTGAAAGGGAGTTGAAAAACACTTGAAAAGAAACGGATATCCCTGGTTGAGCCTGCACCTTGGAAGGGGCAACCGGGTTGCCGGCCAGAAAGACGGCCAGCATAAAGATTCCGGCATATCGAATAGTTTTCATGGCTTTATTCAGTTTACTGGTTATGTCTTTTTGATAAACGAAAGACCAAAAGGTTTAATCTGCCCCGCCGGCAAATTTCTAGAACCCCGCGCTCACCCATTGCATCATCAAAGCGGTCAGATAGCCGCCATAGGTTCCGATTGCATAGCCGACAATGGCCAGCAAAACGCCCACCGTAGCCAGGGACGGGTGAAAAGAAGCCGCTACAACAGAAGCAGAGGCCGCTCCCCCTACATTGGCCTGACTGCCCACCGCCAGGAAGAAGAAAGGAATTTTCAGAAGGAGCGCCACGGCAAACAGCAGCACCCCGTGAAAAAGTATCCAGATAATACCGATCATAAACAAGCCGGGATTATCGGCAACCGCTCGTAAGTCCATCTGCATTCCGATTGCAGCAATGAGGATATACAGGAACACTGTTCCGATTTTGGAGGCCCCGGCGTGTTCCATCTTCCTCAACGGGGTCATGGACAGCAGGATACTGATAAAAGTAGCGAGTGAAATCACCCAGAAAAACCGGGAAGTCAGGCTGTATTTCGCCAGGTCAGGATAATTTTCCAGAAAATAGGGTACAATACCATCGGCCATCCAATGGGCCAGGCCGGTTGTACCGAAACCAATCGCCGCAATGACCATGTAGTCTTTCACGGACGGGGTGCGATCCTTCCGGTTATCTTCCAGATGCAGTTTCACCTGCTCTATCCGGGAGCTGTCGGCTCTTAGAAATTGATCGAAACGCACCACGCTGGCCGCCCCGAAAATCAGGAACGCCATCCATAATTCGGCCACCAGCACGTCAAGGGCTACCATTTGGGAAAACAACCGGGCACTGGGCTCGAATACTTCTTTCAATGCTGTCTGGTTGGCCCCGCCGCCGATCCAGCTGCCTGCCACGGTGGCCAGCCCCCGCCAGATAGCATCGGCCCCCTCCCCTGCCACCGTATCCGGGCTGACGCTTCCCACCAGCCAAAGCGCCAGCGGCCCCCCGAGCATGATCCCGGCCGTACCGGTAAACATCATAATCAGCGCCTGCGGACCCAGTTTCCAAAGTGCCTTATAATCCATCCCGAGTGTAAACAGTACCAGGCAGGCCGGTAAAAAGAATTGGGAGATAACGGGGTACAACTGTGAATCGTGGCCGTTGACCACCCCAAATGAATTCAGCAAACCGGGAATAAAATAACACCACAGCAACGGCGGGATCACTTTGTAGATTCGTTGGAAAGCGGACAGGGAAGAAGTATAGAAAATGAGGGCCAGAATGGTAAACAATAAGCCAAGCACCGCAGCGTCGTTGGTAATCATATGGTCGGGGTTTGAGGGGTCAGGGGGATCGTCTGCAACCCTTCCGGAAGTGCAGCCTTCCCTTCTTACCCTATGTTAATGGCATACCGTAATCCGTTCATTATTTTTGCAACGAAATGACAGAAAACACAAACATATAAATAAACACGTAATGGAACTAGGAATCAGTATGTTTGCCGACTTACCGGCAGATCCTGCCACAGGCGTACACCCACCTGCAGGGAAGCGTCTCAGGGAATTGATAGACGAAATAAAACTGGCCGACGAAGTGGGCCTGGATGTCTTCGGTATCGGGGAACATCATCGCGGTGATTATGCGGTTTCGAGTCCTGAAATCGTACTTGCCGCAGCAGCTTCGGTTACCCGCAACATCAAACTGGGAAGTGCCGTCACTGTGCTCAGCTCTTCCGATCCGGTAAAAGTATACCAGAATTTCGCCACAATAGACCTCCTTTCGGGGGGCAGGGCTGAGCTGATGGCAGGCAGGGGAAGCTTCATAGAATCGTTTCCATTGTTTGGGTATGACCTGAACGATTACAAAGAACTGTTTGAGGAGAAACTGGATTTACTGCTGAAAATCAACGATAATGAGGTGATCAGCTGGTCCGGCAAATTCCGGGCGTCCCTGCATCAGCAGGCGGTCCTGCCACGGGCACAGGGAAATCACCTGGACATCTGGATTGCAGCCGGAGGCACCCCGGGCTCCATCGTGCGCGCAGGGCGACTGGGATTGCCGTTGATGATCGCCATCATCGGCGGTTCGCCCACCCAGTTCGAACCTTTGTTCCGCCTGTATCGGGAGGAATATATCAAAAACGGCCACGATATCGCGAACCTGCGGATCGGGATCCATTCTCATGCACTGATCGGCGACAACGGACAGGCCACTGCCGACAGTTATTTCCCGCTGTATGCCGCACAAATGGATCGGATCGGCCGTGAAAGAGGCTGGCCGAAATACAGCAGAGCGCAGTTTGACGGCGGCCGCAGTATCCACGGAGCCTTGTTTGTAGGGGAACCTTCCGAAGTCACGGATAAGATTCTCCGGCAGCAGGAGTTGTTCGGACTTACCCGCTTTATGGCTCACCTGGACGTAGGCGGACCTGCTCATAAGGATATTATGCGGGCCATCGAGCTATTCGGCACCAGGGTAGCGCCCGAAATCCGGAAAGCGGTCCGGTGACCGGGTAAAACGCTGCCGGCCGCCGGCAGAGGCGAGCCCCCTGTTGTACAAGCGCTAGCGAACGGGGGGCTCCTCTTTTAAGGCCGGTATTTTTACAATAAAAAAGTCGTCCCCGTCTTCAACGGCAATCGTTTTTCCGGATAGGAGCCAATACCTGTCTTTCAGGCTTTTCAATCCCGATCCGGAGGCGTCATCCGCCGGGCCGAATAACCTCGGCTTCTTTTCATTCTTTACGATCAGCAGATTTGCTTCATCATAAATACGGACCGTCAGCGGACTTTCCGGCAACAATTCATTGTGTTTGACCACATTTTCCACGAGCAGCTGCAGCGACAGCGGTGGGATAAACTGTTTCCTTACCTCCTTGCTGACGTTGATTTCACAACGGAATGCTTCACCGAACCGTTGCCGGAGAATGTACACATAAGAGTCTAAAAACTCCAGCTCCTCATGGACGCTCGTCAGCGGAGACTCTTTGGTGTGCTTCAGAAAATAGCGGTATACATGGGTAAGCTCCATGACAAATTGTTTCACCCAGCTTTCATTGGTTCCGGCCTTTAATAAACTCATTGAATTGAAAAGGAAATGCGGGTCAAGGCGGGCGTTCAGCACCGTAATCTGTGCCCGGTAGAACTCCGCCCTCATTTGTTCCAGCTCCAGGTTGATCTTCTTTATCATCTTGTGGTTTTCAAGATAATAAGCGGCCGGCATCAGCATGATACCGATCAGGATCCCCCTGGAAAACAGCGCGGCCACCCCACGAAAATCCCTTTCCCGGGCATTGTAAGGCATTGGATAGTCCTCAAATACCGGTTTCATTGTGAAATAAAAGATATCCGAAAGCAACCCGCACAGGATCATTCCCGCGACTACTTTCATCCAGGTAGCCGGCAATCCCGGCTTCTTCAGCATGTACATGATCGTCAGCCAGCAGGTAAAGCACAAAATCAGGATCATTGTCTGCGATCCCGCCAGATTGACGATATCCGTTCCCTGACCCTCCCGCAACCGGGCCGGTAATACCGAAAGACTCAATACCAGACACAGGATTAATCCGGGTATCACCGCCCAATCCTCCCTGAATGTTTTCTTATTCGTGTTCAAAATCCGTTGTTTAACCCTATGCAAAGCCGCAAAAGTAGTAAAATACCGCAAATTTATTCCGTCACATCTGCTTTCAGATTACCTTTGCGTCTATTATCTTTAAATCCTGTCTGTTATAATTTACATCTCTATGAAATTCCTGACATTCCTTTTCTGCCTTACGGCCTTTGGCGCCATGGCGCAGCGCGACTTCTATGAACTAAAAAAATACCGGATTGAGAGCCAGGCGCAGGAAAGACAATTGGATACGTATCTCCGGAATGCCTACCTGCCGGCTGCCCATCGTGCCGGGATACCTGCCGTAGGGGTTTTTAAACCCATAGCCGCAGATACCGCACACGCCGGAAAATACATCTACGTTTTCACTCCTTTTAAATCGCTGGAAGCCATTGCGGGCTTTCCGGAAGTACTCGCTGCCGACAAAGCTTACCAGAAAGACGGGAAAGCATATATCGACGCTGATCATACGCAGCCGCCGTATGTCCGGTACGAAACCACCCTGCTCAGGGCATTTCCCTTACAGCCTCAGTATCAGCAACCACGACTGTCTGCTAAACCTTCCGGACGCATTTATGAACTGCGCAGCTATGAAGGCGCCACAGAAAAACGTTACCTGAATAAAGTAGCCATGTTTAATGAAGGCGGAGAAATAGCGCTTTTTAACCGTCTGGGCTTTCAGGCAATGTTTTATGGAGAAGTACTGGCAGGCGCCACACAGCCTAACCTGATGTACATGACCGTTTTTGAAAACAAGGCCGAGCGGGATCAGTACTGGGAAACTTTCCGGACCGATGCCGGCTGGAACCAGTTGAAGGCAGACCCCGGGTACCAGAATAATGTTTCCAAAAACGTGACGCTCTTACTGTACCCTACCGATTATTCGGACTTGTAAACCGATCCGTATGATGTGGAGAAATCCGCATCATACCCTACTTCCGTCAAAAAAAGCCCTTGTGCCGGCGCCTGAGGACCGGCCAGCTTCCGGTCTTTGGCCAGGATCAACTGCTCGAAATCGGCAACGCTTCGTTTGCCGCTGCCCACTTCCAGAAGCGTCCCCACCAATGCCCGTACCATACCCCTTAAAAACCGGTTCGATTGAATCGTAAACACCAGTAAATCTCCCTCCTGCTCCCAGCGAGCTTCGGTAATGGTGCAAAGAAATGTTTTGACATCCGTGTGGATTTTACTGAAACTTTCAAAATCACTGTACTGCAATAAAAGCTGTGCCGCTTCATTCATGCGGTCTATTGCCAATTCCGTCCGGAAAAGGTAAGTACGCTTGAACCGGAACGGGTTTTTGCAGCGGGATATCCGGTACTGATAACGACGGTGGGTGGCGGCAAAACGGGAATGAAAATCAGCTGCTACCGGGATAAGCCGCCGCACCGCAATATCAGGCGGAAGCATGGCATTCAGCTGATAAACAGTCTGAGCCGGATTGACCAGGGACTGCTCCAGGTCCAGGTGAGCGAACTGTTGTTCGGCATGCACGCCGGTGTCTGTACGGCTGCTGCCCGTCAACCGCACCGGATACCGTACTAACCGGCTTATTTTTTCTTCCAATACCTGCTGGACTGTCAGGGCATTTTGCTGTATTTGCCAGCCGCAATAATGGCTCCCGTCGTAGCTATGCTCAATCAAATAACGCATGGACAAAGATAGAAACAAAAAAATCTTGTTGGGTTCGTTTGAAGAGTATTAAATTTGCCTGTCAAAAGACACCTGGCCGCTACGTTGCTTGATTACAAATTAAGAAATCCGGGCGCGGAAAAGGGCAAAGTAGGTTATCTTGCGACGGTTTTTAAAAACACCTTTATGATTACCGCAGAAAAGAAAGAAGACAGGTCACTTAACTTCATCGAAGAAATTATAGAATCGGATCTGGAAAGTGGAAAATACACCGAAATTATTACACGGTTCCCTCCGGAACCCAACGGCTACCTCCACATTGGCCATGCAACCAGTATTTGTCTTAATTTTGGATTGACTCAAAAATATAAAGGGTATACCAATCTCCGGTTTGATGATACGAATCCGGTTACCGAAGACACCGAGTACGTAGAAAGTATTAAAAATGATGTCCGGTGGCTGGGGTTTGAATGGGAAAACGAATTGTATGCCTCCGATTATTTTGATCAGCTGTATGCCTTTGCGATCGAGCTGATCCGGAAAGGACTGGCGTATGTAGACGACAGCAGTTCCGAAACGATTGCCCTGGAAAAAGGAACCCCCACCACGCCGGGAGTTGACAGCCCCTACCGTTCCCGTAGTGTAGCGGAAAACCTGTCGCTGTTCGAACGGATGAAGAACGGGGAGTTTCCGGATGGCAGTAAAACCTTGCGTGCCAAAATTGAAATGGGTCATGTAAATATGCTGATGCGGGACCCGATCCTCTACCGGATCAAACACGCCCATCATCACCGGACCGGCGACAAATGGCACATCTACCCGATGTACGACTTTGCACACGGGCAAAGCGATTCCATTGAGAAAATCACGCATTCACTGTGTACGCTGGAGTTTGTCCCGCACCGGGAATTGTACGACTGGCTGATTGAAAAACTGGGAATTTACCCCTCTCATCAATACGAATTTGCCCGGCGCAACCTGAATTATACCATCACCAGCAAACGAAAGCTCTTGCAACTGGTGACCGAAAAACACGTATCGGGCTGGGATGACCCGCGGATGCCTACCATCGCCGGAATGCGCCGCAGGGGATACCCGCCGGAGGCTATCCGCGATTTTTGCGAGCGGATCGGAGTAGCCAAGCGGGACAACCTGGTCGATATCGGCTTGCTGGAATTCTGTGTCCGGGAACAACTTAATAAAGAGGCGTTACGCCGGATGGTGGTGCTGAACCCGCTTAAGGTGGTCATCACTAATTTCCCGGAAGGCAAAACGGAAATCTGCGCCAGCGAAAACAATCCTGAAGCTCCCGAAACCGGCAGCCGGGATGTGATTTTTTCCCGGGAGATCTTTATCGAGCAGGAAGACTTCCTGGAAGTACCTTCTAAAAAATTCTTCCGGCTGGCTCCCGGGCAGGTCGTCCGCCTCAAAAGCGCCTATATCATTCGTTGCGACGAAGTCGTAAAGGATGCCTCCGGCGTCGTCCTTGAAGTGCGCTGCACCTACCTGGAAAATAGCAAAAGCGGGGAAGATACTTCCGGCGTAACGGCCAAGGGAACACTTCACTGGGTGTCATCCGCCACCTGCCTGCCGGTAGAAGTCAGGCTGTACGACCGGCTTTTTTCGGTGGAAGACCCGGCCTCCCAGGAAGGAGATTTCAAAAGTTACCTGAATCCCGATTCCTTAAAAGTCGTGACCGGATATGCCGAACAGTCTCTGAAAGAAGCCGTCCTCTCCGATCGCTTTCAATTCCTGCGCCTGGGTTATTTTTGTATGGATCCGGACAGCTCAGTGGAAAAACCGGTTTTCAACCGAACCGCCACACTACGGGATAATTTTGCAAAAACTAAGAAGTAATTTACGATTTACGAGGTACGATTTGCTGATAGCCGATAGCTGATTTACGAGGGACGATTTACTGATAGCTGATAGCCGATAGCCGATAACTGATAGCCCATCCCGACGGCTTATTCGGCAACTCATCAATTAAATGAATTACCTCCAACCCTATCCGTTTCGTTCTGCTCTTAATTTCTTCTCTCATGAAATCACCCATCAAAAATCGTAAATCAAAACTACTGCGATTCCGGCGCCGCGGGAAGTTCTACCCAATACGTTTTGCCCGGTTTACCGGATAATTTCTTATCCCGGAGCCAGGGGTTGTGCATTTTCAGCACTTTGTAACTGGTCCCCTGTGCGATGGCGAAGTCGACTAAATTCTCAACGGGTGCACTGACTGCAATTTTCTGGGTGGGAATAACCGGGTACAGTTGTTCAGGAGGCAGTGCATACCCATATCTTTCAGGGCTTTTCATAATTTCCTTTAACGCCAGTATCCGGAAAACATAGCGGAAAGTTTCCTCTGTCAGCAACAAGTCGTAGTAATCAGCAACCTTCTGGCTTTCGATCTGACGGGTAATACCGGCCATACCGCCGTTATAGGAAGCAGCCGCCAGGGTCCAGGAACCGAATTTCTTCCGGGCACTTAACAGGTAGCGGCACGCGGCCTCTGTCGATTTTTCCAAATGGTAACGCTCATCCACACTGTCGCTGACCTCCATTCCGTACTCCCGGGCGGTTACCGGCATAAACTGCCAGATCCCCCTGGCTCCCGCGGGAGAAACAGCATTTTCGAGCCTGCTCTCGATTACCGCCAGGTACTTAAAGTCGTCCGGCACACCGTACTGCTTCAGGATCGGCTCAATAACGGGAAAGTACCGGTTGGCGCGCTTGATGATCAGCGTCGTCGAGGCATGCAGGTTGCTATTGATAATCAATTCCCGGTCCAGCCGTTCACTGACATCGGGAACGTGCAGCGGAGCAGGCTCTCCGGCAAAGTCGACGGCTTCCGGAAACAAGCTTACCGGTTCGGTTGCTATTGGAGCAGATGAGGTTGTGACGGTCAGTAGCCCGCCAATCAGCAGGAGCAGCGCTATTCCTGCGGTTCCTTTCAATAAGTTCATGGACAGCTTTATTTAGGCGGTCAAACGGTTGTCAGACCATTGATTAAACCCAAATCTAACTAAAAATACCCGATTCACAGTGCGCATCGGTGTTTCCCGCCGGCAATTTCCCGGATCCTTTTTTCCACTCCACAAGTTTTTTACAACCAAAAGTACTCCTGCCTTTGGCAAAACGTTTCTTATAGACAACGGTAAAAATCAACGGCAGTAGCCTTATATCACTGTGCGATCCTATTACAAGTATTAATTCAGGAGTCATATATGCAATTTTTGTGCCGGATAATAGTACTGCTTGCGGGCGTAGCGGCGGGAATCGGGATGTCCTGCCAACGCAATGAGGCTACCGAAAGTACTGATTTTCAAGGAAAAATCAGCTATAATTTTGACGTCCGGCCCATATTGTCGGACAAATGTTTTGCCTGTCACGGCCCGGATGCCAACAAACGGGAAGCAGGCTTAAGGCTCGACGACCCCGAATCGGCCTACGCCGCATTGGCGGAAACGCCGGATGCCCACGCGCTGGTGCCGGGGAAACCGGAGTTATCGCACGTGTACCTGCGGATTTCAAGCGCTGATACCTCTCTGCGGATGCCGCCGGTTTCCTCGAACCTCAAACTCACAGCCTCTGAAATCGACCTGATCAAAGCCTGGATCCGGGAAGGAGCCCGCTATGAAAAGCACTGGTCGTTTGTAGCGCCCGAAAAAACAGACCTGCCGAAAGTTTCCGACAAGCAATGGCCCCGCAACGAGATTGACTATTTTGTGCTCGGCAAAATGGAAAAAAACGGGCTAAGTCCCAACGACGCGGCTGATAAGGAACGCCTGCTGAAGCGCCTGGCCTTTGACCTCACCGGACTTCCCCCCACCTTCGAAATGATGGAAGCGTTTCAGGACCCGGAAGCGGACTACGAAAAAATGGTCGACCGGCTCCTTGCGCTGCCCGCTTATGGAGAGAAAATGGCGGTGCACTGGCTGGATATCGCCCGCTATGCCGACTCTTACGGCTACCAGGACGATGGCTACCGGACACAGTGGCCCTGGAGAGACTGGGTTATCCACGCGTTTAACGAAAACTTTTCCTACAAGGATTTTGTCACCTGGCAGCTGGCGGGCGACCTGCTTCCCCATGCCGGCAAGGAACAGTTACTGGCAACCGGTTTCAACCGGAATCATAAAATAACGGAAGAAGGCGGCGTGATTCCCGAAGAATACCGGGTATCCTATGTCGCCGACCGGAGTGATTTGTTTGGAAAAGCTTTTATGGGAATTACGATGGAATGCGCCCGCTGCCATGACCACAAATACGATCCTGTCTCCCAGAAAGATTACTACAGCTTATTTGCTTTCTTCAACAACGTTGATGAAGTGGGGATCGAATCTGTGATCGGCGGCCCGGAAACCTATGCGAAACGGCCTCTGATGGAAATTTCCCGGAAAGACATCGACACCCTGCTCACTTTTCTTAACCAGCCCGACACCAGCAACCGGCTGATTGTTTCCGTCATGGGCGAAAAGGCCGAATTACGAAAGACATTTGTATTGAACCGGGGGGAATACGACGCCCCGACAGATGAGGTGACGCCGGCCACCCCGGCGGCGATGCTGCCTTTTGATGCCCGGTACCCGAAAAACCGCCTCGGGTTGACCCAGTGGCTGTTTGACAGGAAAAATCCCCTTACCGCCCGTGTGTATGTCAACATCCTGTGGCAGGAGTTTTTCGGACAGGGGCTGGTCAGAACTACCGGCGATCTGGGCATGCAGGGGGAACTCCCCTCCCACCCGGCCCTGCTGGACTGGCTCGCAGTGGATTTTATGGAGAACGAATGGGATATCAAACGATTGGTGAAGCAAATGGTACTATCGGCCACCTATCGGCAATCCTCGGTGGTAACAGCCGATAAACTGGCCAAGGACCCGGAAAACAGCTTATTGGCGCGCGGTCCCCGGTATCGCGTAAATGCTGAATTTGTCAGGGATATTGTCTTGTCGAGCAGCGGACTGCTCAATCCGGTAATAGGAGGCCCCAGTGTAAAACCCTACCAGCCGCCCGGACTATGGGAAGGTGCCACTTCGGGCCGCGGACTACTCTCCATCTATGTCCAGGACAAAGGCAGCCGGCTCTACCGCCGGGGGATCTATACACTGATCAAACGGACTGTCCCACCGCCTTCGATGGCCATTTTTGATGCCAGTAACCGGGACATCTGTGAAGTCAAACGGCTGAAGACCAATACGCCCCTGCAAGCGCTCATTATGATGAACGATCCCACCGTGCTGGAAGCATCGCGGGTATTGGCGGGAAAATTGTTACAGGAAAACCAGGAAGCCGAAGCAACCATTACCCGGGCCTTCCGGAAGATTGTGTGCCGGCAGCCCAGGCAGGAAGAAGTGCAGGTGTTGCTGGCCTATTATCAGAAGCAACTGGAGACACTCGATGACCAGACAGCGGAACGCATCTTATCTGTGGGGGAATATCCGCAGGAAGCACACATCGACAAACGGCAGCAGGCGGCGCTCATGCGTGTGGTGACCACTTTGTACAACCTGGAAGAAACCATCACTAAAACCTGACCACGTTAAGTGATTTAACCCTTTATACCGATTAGCTATGAGCAAGGAATTTCTTGAATATGGATTTAATTCGAACCGGCGCCGTTTTTTGTCGAACCTCAGCCTGGGTATCGGCAGCGTGGCGCTCGGTTCCCTGCTGATGCCGGATTTGTGGAATAGTAAAAATATAGAAGAAGACGGGCTTCCTGTCGGGCTCCCGCATTTCGCCCCGAAGGCCAAACGGATCATTTACCTTTTTCAGAACGGCGCGCCTTCCCAACAGGAGCTATTTGATTACAAACCGAAACTCAACCAGCTGCGGGGAGAAGAAATCCCGCCGTCTGTAAGGGGCTCCCAGCGACTGACCGGCATGACCGCCAACCAGTCCTCGTTCCCGTTGGTAGGCTCTTTTGTCGATTTCCAGCAATACGGGCAATCCAGGGCCTGGGTGAGTAACCTGATGCCCTATACGGCCAAAATCGTGGATGAACTGTGTTTTGTAAAATCCATGTACACGGAGGCGATTAACCACGATCCGGCCCTCACGTTCCTTCAAACCGGCGCCCAGCAGGGAAACCGGCCCAGCATGGGCGCCTGGCTGAGCTATGGATTGGGAAACCTTAATAAAAATCTTCCCAGTTTTACGGTATTGCTTTCCAGGGGGATCGGAAACGGCCAGGGGGTATATTCCCGGCTCTGGACGAATGGGTTTCTGGATTCGGTGCATCAGGGTGTTCAATTCAGCAAGGGAGAAGATCCGGTACTCTACCTGCGTGACCCGGAAGGGATGAACCGCACCGAGCGCCGCGACATGCTGGATAACCTTTCGGTCTTGAATGATATGTCCTACAAAGAATTCGGGGATCCGGAAATTGTCGCCAAAATTCAGCAGTACGAAATGGCTTACCGGATGCAGACGGCCATTCCGGAGGTCATGGATGTCTCCAAAGAATCGGATGCGATGGTAAAACTCTACGGTCCGGACTGCCTAGTGCCCGGTACCTACGCCGCCAATTGCCTGCTGGCCCGCAAGCTCGTGGAAAACGGCGTCCGATTTGTACAGCTCTACCACCAGGGGTGGGATCAGCATGGCAACCTGCCGTACGAAATTACCCAGCAGGCCCGGGACGTTGATCAGGCTTCTGCAGGCCTGGTCATTGATTTAAAACAACGTGGTTTGCTGGAAGATACCCTGGTGATATGGGGCGGGGAATTCGGACGTACCAGCTATACCCAGGGAACGCTTACCCCCGATAACTACGGCCGCGACCATCATCCGCGCTGTTTTACCATCTGGATGGCGGGAGGCGGCATCAAACCCGGCATGGTGTACGGGGAGACCGACGAACTGGGCTATAACATCATTAAAGACCCCGTCCATGTCCATGATTTTCATGCCACCGTGCTGCATCAATTGGGGTTGAACCATGAAAAACTCATATTCAAGCATCAGGGACGCCGTTACCGTCTCACGGATGTTGCCGGAAAAGTGGTTAAAGATATTATCAGCTGATACACCGTGGCGAATAAATTGGAACCGATCTTCCGGAAGGGACTTTTGGCCCTGGTTATTTTTATACTATTCATCGTAGTATTCGAACAATTTCTTACCCTCCCCCGGTGGCTTCAGGCCCTGGGACGCATGCATCCGCTGGTACTGCACTTCCCTATTGTACTGCTGCTGATGGCAGCCGGCTTGCAATATTTCGCCAGGTTTTCCAGGCAGTCGGTCTCCGGAGACATGCGGCAGGTCCTCCGGTTCCTTTGGCTGGCGGGCGCCTTATTTGCCGGTATTACCGTGGTAATGGGGATTTTTCTGTCACAGGAAGAAGGGTACAACAGCGATGCAACCGACTGGCATAAATGGACCGGCGTGGCGGTTTTTCTACTGGCGAGCCTTTTATACCGTTTGCAGGGACATGCTTTTCTGGAGTCGTTTACGGGTGCCGTTTTAGTAATCGGTCTGGCGATACTCATCCCCGTATGCGGGCATCTGGGCGCTGTCCTGACCCACGGCGATAATTTCATCACGGCTCCCCTGCAACTGGAAAAAAAACGCCCCGTAGTGCCGCTGGAGGAAGCCTATGTCTTTGATGACCTCGTACTCCCCATTTTAGAAACAAAATGTACCGGTTGCCATAACCCGAACAAAATCAAAGGGAAACTGAATTTAATGGATTCCGCAGCTATCCTCGCCGGCGGGAAATCGGGTCTTGCGATCAATTTCCAGCAACCGGAAGACAGCCGGTTGCTGGAACGTATCCACCTGCCGCTGGAAGCGAAAGAGCATATGCCCCCTAAAGGAAAGCCCCAGCTTACACCCGATGAAGAAGCTATCCTGGTAGCCTGGATCAAAGCCGGCGCTCCGTTCAGCAGGAAAGTGCTGTCGCTGGAATCCTCCGATCCGCTGCAGCAATTGGCCGCGAAGCAATTTCAGGCCGCCCCAACGGAAGTCAGCCAGGAAGTCTACACCTTCCCGGCGGCTAAAGAAGCCGATATAGAGCGTCTGAACACGGATTACCGGACCATTCTGCCGGTGGCTTACGGCTCGCCTGCCCTTTCCGTACAACTGTTTAGCGCACAAGCCTACGAAGCCCGGCAGCTGGAAGAGCTGCAGCCGGTCAAAACGCAGATTGTCAGCCTGGATCTCAGTAAATTACCGGTTACCGATGCCGACCTTAAACTGATCACCCCGTTTGAAAACCTTAGGCGGCTGAACCTGAATTTTACTAATATAACCGCGGAGGGCCTGACTCCGTTAAGCAAGTTGCAACACCTGGATCAATTGCACCTGGCAGGCGTATCACTGAAACCGGAGGCAGTCAAAGCGTTACTGACCGCAATCCCGTCACTCAAAGCCATGACCCTGTGGGAAACGGGTCTCACCCGTCAACACATGGAGGAGCTCTCACAGATCAATCCGTCCTTACACGTAACAGGTGCTTTCAGTGATGGAGACACGGTATTGCTTAAACTCAATCCACCGGTTGCACGGACCGATCAATGGGTATTCCCCGAACAAACCGAAGTGACACTCGGGCATCCTGTAAGCGGTGTGCGGTTACACTATACGCTCGACGAAACGGAGCCCGACAGCTTATCACCCGTATTTTCAACGCCCTTGACCCTTCATACCACCAGTGTCGTCCGGGTTAAGGGCTATAAAGAGGGCTGGCTCCCCAGCGATGTGACGGATTTTCAATTCTACCGCAATACCTACAAACCGGATAGTGTGCAGCTGCTCAACAAGCTGAACCACGTACATCTAGCAGAGGGCGCCCACACCTTTTTCGACACTCAATTGGGAGCCATCGGGGCTAATAATCCGGCCTGGGCCAATTATTTTGCGGGTGTCAGGCACGAAGCGATGCAGCTGGTGTGCCGGTTCGACGATCCAGCCGAGGTCTCTTCGGTGGGCATCCGGTACATGATCGAAGAAGCCACCGGCATCTACCCGCCTGCAGCGGTGGAGATCTGGGGAGGCGACAACGACCAGCAGTTGAAACTGCTGGCTAAGCGCACGCTCCAGGCACCCGAAAAAGGAGAAACCCCCAGTCTCCGGAAGCTGGACATTACCTTTCCGAAACACCCGGTCCGTTGCCTGAAAATTGTCGCTCAGCCCTACAAAACCGAACATCCGCGCCTCTTGCTGATCGACGAGATGTTCTTGAATTAACGTCTCCATGGTCTGTGTCTCCATGGTCTGTGTCCCCACAGACCATACTGGTACCAGCATAGAAGCGGACTGTGAAGACACAGTCCACGGTTAAGCTATAAAAAAATGAATCCAAAAAAAGGGTAACCATCTTTTCAGTTGTCATACAAGCAGAATGACACCGAGCAGTTATCTTTGTGATGCACAAAACACCGGCTTTAATGGAAATAACGGGCCCCTGCTACCTTGACCGGGACCACAAGGAAGAATTTGAACAGGTCTTTAAAAACCACTTCAGGGGGCTTCATGCCTATGCGCATACCGTGGTCAGGGATTCCCTGATGGCCGAGGAGATTGTTCAGAACGTGTTTTGCCGGTTATGGGAAAAGCAGGAGCAGGTAGCAATTGCCGGCTCGTTAACAGGCTACCTGTACCAGTCGGTTTACCATGAAGGACTCAATTATTTAAAACACCTGAAGGTCAGGCATGCCTACCGCGATCACGTTATGCAACAAGCCCCCAAAACCGAAAATGGCCTGCAGCACCTGGAGCTGCGGGAACTGGAAGAAAAACTGGCCCAGGCGCTAAAAGAGCTTCCTGAGAAATGCAGGACCATTTTCCAGATGAGCCGCTTCGAAGATCTGAAGTATCAGGAGATTGCCGACCGGCTGGGAATTCCCCTCAAAAGTGTAGAAAACCAAATGGGAAAAGCCCTCAGGCTGCTGCGTCTCAAACTGGTCGACTTTTTACCCGCCTCCTGGATTGTATTTTTCTTAACCCTTTGATGCCATGCTGACTGACAATACCGATCCGATCGACGTTCTTTTAGTAAAGGTCCTCTTAAAGGAAGCCTCAGAAGCAGAAGTCGAAAATGTAACGCGATGGCTGGAGAAAAGTGCGGAAAACCAGGCATACTTTCGCCATTTCCAGCTCATCTGGGAGCAAAGCCATCAGTTGGCCCCCCGTCCGGATATAGCGCCTGAAGATGCCTGGGAGCGGTTCAAACAACGGGTCGACCACCCGGTGGTACCTGTTTCCTCCGTCTTTTTCACCTGGCAGCGCATTGCAGCCGCAGTGGTCCTCCTGGTCGGGATAGGAACGATTGCCTACCTGAACTGGCGACCGGCAGCGCCCGGCGGAATTTTACTGACCAGTGATGCAACCACGGTGACGGATACGCTCCCCGACGGCTCAGTTGTTCACCTCAACCGTCGTTCCGAGCTCTCGTATTCGGAAGAAAAGAAGACGGTCCGGGAAGCGTTCCTGAAAGGAGAAGCCTTTTTTGAAATAAGCCCCGACGCTGAAAAACCGTTTGTGATACGGGTAAACGATGTCATCATAACGGTTCTGGGCACTTCCTTCAATGTAAAAGGCTCCGTGTCGAAAACAGAGGTCATTGTCGCTACGGGCCAGGTGCGGGTGGAAACTTCTCAAAAGAAAATAAAAGTGTACCCCAGTGAAATGGTCACGGCTTATACGGGTCAGGTGCAATTGCTGAAGCAAAAGCAGGACGATGCATTCTATTCGCATTATTTTACCAACCCTGTTTATTGCAGCAATACCCCCCTGCAGCAACTGGTGGAAGTGCTGTCCGTACTCTATACAACCCCGATCGTGCTGGAGAACCCTTTTCTCCGGAACAAAGCGATCACCACCGTGATCGATAAAACCAAACCCCTCGCCGAAAACCTGGAGATGATCAACCAGACAATGGGAACCACTGCAATCGCAAAAGGTGACACCATTTTTCTGAAATAGTAGTATCTTCGGACATGAATCCCGTCTGCCTTTGTATCGGTTTGCTGGTCTGCCTCCTCGGAGGAACCGTTCAGGCACAGGGACCGGGCTATCTCCAAAAGAACATTGCACTCACGGTACAACGGCAGCCCTTGTCAGACGTGCTCGTGCAGATCGGGCAGCAAGGCGGCTTTTTCTTTTCGTACAATACCGGGATAATCCCCGGCGACAGCCTGGTGACGTTTTCTACGCAATCTGCTACGGTACGGAACGTGCTGGATCAACTGTTTCTACGGCCTGTTCATTACCGGGAAACCGACGGCTATCTCATTTTGTTACCCGGAACGGCCCCCGAAAAATATGTAGCGGTTACGGGGCAGATCCGGGATGCCGGTTCCGGCGAAGGCATCGACTATGCATCGGTCTACTCCGCAACCCTGCGGGTATCCGCGCTGAGCGATGACCAGGGTAACTTCCGGCTGCGCCTCCGTGAACGGCAGTTGCCGCTGGAACTGATCGTGGGAAAGGTCGGCTACAAAGACACGACCTTCCTGCTGCAGCACGCACCCGCCGAGCTCTCGCTATCCCTTTCGCAACAGTTTATTGAACTGGACGAAATCACGGTAACCAACCCGTCGGGCCTGCGTAAGCTGCTTGCCAACTTCATGATTCCCGCACGCCTGCGCCGGAACAGTCTCAACCTCGGGCGCTTTTTTGTTGACCTGCCCTACCAGGTTTCGTTAACCCCCGGACTGGGAAGCCACGGGCGCATGACCGCGCAGATTGTCAATCGTTTCTCTCTGAACCTGATCGGCGGCTATACCGGCGGCACCAACGGCCTGGAAATGGCGGGCGGGTTCAATATTACCAAAAACAACATTCAGGGCCTGCAGGTAGCCGGTCTTTTTAATGCCGTATCCGGAAGCGGAGCAGGAGCCCAACTGGCAGGACTGTACAATACCCTCGGCAGCACTTTAACCGGATTGCAGCTCGCAGGTATCAGCAACTTTACTTCCGGGGAAGCGACAGGGATGCAAGCAGCCGCTATTCTGAACAACGCCGGCTCCGGCCTTAACGGCATCCAGGTTTCGGGAGCAGTTAACCTTATCCGGGAGTCCGCCCGGGGGGTGCAGCTTGCCGCCTGTTACAACCGCAGCTATTCCGACTTTTCAGGGGTGCAGATCAGCGGGCTGATCAACAGTACCAAAGGCAGCTTCAGCGGGCTTCAAATGGGGATATTCAATCATGCCGGGCACCTCAAAGGGGTCCAGATCGGCTTGATCAACAGGGTTGGCGCCACCGACGGACAAAGCCTGGGGCTGATCAACCTGATCCCCGGAGGCCGCTCGCATCTGTCCCTGGCCACTTCTGATATCGTACCGGTGCAGCTAACCTGGAAAACAGGAAAAAGACATTTTTATACCCTCCTTCATACCGGCGCATCGTTTGCGCTCGACCGGGTTGCCTGGGGCGCCGGTATCGGCTATGAGTATCCATTGGGCGGGCGACTGCGCGGACAAATTGAAGCCTCCTCCAACGGTTATTATGACACCGGCTGGCAACGCCCCGTTTCCTACGGACGCTTGTTCTTTCCCCTGAACCTGCTGCTCAATGACCAGGTTACATTTTTTGCGGGTCCCGCCCTTTCGTATCAGTACGGGCCCGCCCCCGAACCTAAGAACGGCGAATCCGTTAGCTGGCAAGGTTCCTCCCGGCTACGGGCCGGCTGGCAGGGAGGGATCAGCTGGTATTATGGCAAGTCGGCCCGGCTTTGAATTACTGCTCCAAAAAAAAGTAACAAGAAAAAAAGGGTATTGCCCGGTTGAGTTGTCATTAATCCGAAGCACAACGGATTGCTTTATTTTTCTATCTCAACTCATTCAAAATCCAGTTACCATGAAACAGATTCATGTCCTTTCATTTGCAGTACTTGTCCTGCTTTTCCCTTTGCTGACTATCGCTCAAACCGACACCATTCGTCCGGTCCATGTAGGACTCGTCTATCCCGTAAGCAGCAATGGCGTACAGGCAGGTCACTACACCAACCTGTTTTCCCTGCATATCATTTACGGGATTTCAAAAAATGAAAACTCCCTGGTGATAGGGGGCGCAGGTTCGGTTGTGAAAGAAAATGTGAGGGGCCTACAGCTGAGCGGCTCCTTCAGCCATGCCGGCGATACCGTAGCGGGAGCACAAATCTCGGGCGCTTACAACAAGGCCGGATCGGTTCGGGGAGCGCAGGTTTCCGGGTTTATCAACCTCGCCGCCACCCAGGTACAAGGGCTTCAGCTTGCCGGATTCCTCAACCATAGCCAGCAGGCATCGATGCAGGTTTCCGGGTTTATGAATCAGGCAAAAACCGTAGAAACCGCCCAGATAGCCGGGTTTATCAACAAAAGCGACGTAGTTGGCAACCAGGTTGCAGGATTTATCAATATCGCGCGCCAGGTAAAAGGCGTACAGCTTGCCGGGTTTATTAACATTGCCGAGACAAGCGATTATCCCATCGGACCTGTCAACTGGATCAAAAACGGGGAAAAAGGAATTGGCGTCACCCTGGATGAAATGGCCACAACTACCCTGACGCTGCGCTCCGGCGGCCGCGTGCTTTACGGGTTGGTTGGTGCAGGATACAACCTGCGGGACCGGTCGCCCCATTACTTCAGCCTGGAAGGAGGAATCGGGGGCATGCTGAAGGTAAGTCCGCTCCTGCGGTTAAAGGCAGAATTAGCCAATCAATGGCTGACTGATTTTGGGGGGAACCACCACCACAAGGCCATGCTGAGGCTTTATCCGTCACTCACTTTTGGTAACCGGCTGGAGCTATTCGCCGGCCCCAGCATCAACCACACCTACTACGAGTCGGATACGGAATATACCTTTGTCAAAAAACACCTCTGGAAGTCTACCCGCGGTGACGATACCTACGCATTTCACCTCGGATTTGTAGGAGGATTGCAGGTCAGGTTCTAAGATCCTTCAGCTTCCTGCCTACAAATTGCAGCAAATCGATGGAAGCTTCTATTTCCTCTTTCCGGATCGCGACGCTCTCAATATTGAAGCCGACAGGTATGCGCTTCCGCTCCGCAAAGTCCAGCAGTTCGGCGGCTATCTCTTCGCAGATAGTCACGGACTGCGACAGGATATCCTGAGAATGGTGCAATTCGTTTTCCAGCCACCGGGGGATTTCAATTCCCAGCCATTTCATAAACTGCAGGGTCCTTAAAGAGCCGCAGGGACTGATCGTAAAAATAATCGGGACCATTTCCCGTTCCAACCGCTGTGAATTGTAATAATAATCCGACAGAAAACTGAGTGTGCTGTCCACATTGTATACACATTGCGAGATAAAAAACTGGCATCCACGGTCGACCTTTGCAAAAATCCGGTCGTGCTCATCCCCTTTTTTTACATGCCGTTCCGGAATCGTCACGCCGCCCAGCACCATAGAACTGTTGCAGGCGCCGTGGATTCCATAAGCATCCTCCAGCCGCAAGCCCGCTTCCGCATCGCGGGAAGGCGATCCTACCCAAACCGAATACGCCACTTTTTGTTCGGAAGCCCGCAGCCAGTTTTCAAAACTTTCGGGGGTATATTTCCCGATACTGTTGAAAATCACCTTAGGTACCTGCAATTCCTGCAAAAAAGTCTCACTATAACGATGCGGATCCAGTGTTTCCAGGTACGGAAAGGGCCGGGGGTTGCTGTTGCGGGAGGATTCGTCCTGGATGTCGTATAAAATCAGTCCGTCAATATCCGTTCCCTGCAGCCGGTGAACCAAACGGGAAGCAATCAGCGGGACCTTTGCCGCATCGGTGTTGACTTTGGGAGGGGTAACTCCGTAAAATAATAAACCTGACGCCCTGTTTTCTATTTTCGTTTTCAGCATTACCGGGGAATTCAATTACTCCAAAATTACATAACCTCTCCTTTTCAGGAAGCTTGTTTTGCAAATATAGCACTCATTCGAATAGATATAAAATTCAGCATATCAGTTTCTGAAGAACAATAAATTTATCTGTTTACCTATATAAAGATTTTATATCTACTAAAACCCTCATAAATTACTCATTTATCTATTATACCGGATACAGGGACAGCGATCGCTAACCAGTGGCAAAGGATGAACAATCCTGCGATTAATCGCTTATATTTGACTACCAACACCCGGTTCATTACATGCGGAGGTCGTTATCCCTTTGCCAAGGCCGGTCATTCTGATACCATTAAGCCGGTCATTCGTTGTTATGTTCGACACCCTTCAATCCTATCTCTCCCAGAAAGCGCTGGTAAGTGCAAACGAATTCAGTGAACTGCTTCCGTTTCTTGCGTTTAAACAGGTTCCCAGGGGAGCCTTTTTATTCTGGGCGGGCGATATATGCCATCACCACTTTTTTGTGCAAAAAGGGTTGCTCCGGTCGTATACCATTGATGAATCCGGCAAAGAACATATCCTGCAATTTGCTCCCGAAAACTGGTTCATCGCCGATCGCAGCAGCTATTATTTTAACGAGCCCTCTGCCATCAATATTCAGGCCATTGAAGACACCGAGGTGGCCATGCTGGAGAAAGGCTTTATAGAAAAAGCCCTGGAGGTAAGCCGTTCCTTCCGGGCCTATCACGAGAAAATGCTTCAGAATCATGTTCGCCATCAACAGATCCGAATCAATATGCTGTTAAGCGCCACCGCCGAAAAACGATACCGGTATTTTACCGACACCTACTTCGACCTCACGTTACGGGTCCCGCAATGGATGATTGCCTCCTACCTCGGCATCACCCCCGAAAGCCTCAGCCGGGTCCGTAAAGAACTGGCCCGCCGGCATGAATGACGGTACTTATCATAGGTCAATAGTATCCGTGTACCGGCATGGTACCTTTGCAGCATTCTTAGCGAATATCCGATATGAGAACTTTAGAAGCGATTATCCCCCCGCATAGGGTTACCGGAAGGCACCTCCAGCGTGTTTCCATGTTGCCGGACCGTAATCACCTGAGCCCGTTTTTACGTTTGGAGTACACCAGCGGCAAACAGGACCCCGCTATCGCGCCGCTGGAACGTACGGACGTCCCGTTGTACCGGGGAGCAGAATCGGTGACACTGGTATACGACGGGACATTGACTTACAACGACTGCCGGGACAACAGCCGGAAGGTTTCTCCGGGAGATGTCCATTGGGTCACTGCCGGAAACGGTCTGCTGCACCACCATCACTGCGATGCCGGTGTTTGTCAGACGGACGGTATTTTCAGGTTTATTCAACTCCAAATCAATCTTCCTGCTCACAGTAAGACGACACGCCCGCGCCAGCAGTATCTCCCCCACGACAAGATCCCCTGCTGGCACTTACCTGAGGACAAGGGCAGCATCGATGTCATTGCCGGCGCCTACAACGATGTCACCGGCAGCATCTCCACCTTTTCTGCACTTCATGTGCTGAATGCACGGCTACAGGCAGGCGCCAGGGTCGGCTTCAGCTATCCGGCCCCGTTCAACACGGCCTTTTTTGTACTGAACGGAACGGTAACCTTCAATGACCGGATTACCATAAATGCCGGTCAGCTGGCGCTGCTGGCCAACGACAATCCCGATTTCACGATTACCGCACAGGAAGCTGCCGTCGTGCTGCTGCTCAGCGGCGCCCCTATCGCCGAGCCTGTCGAGCAGCAGGGGCCGTTTGTAATGAACACTCCTGAAGAAATTTATCAATCTGTCCGGGACTATAATTGGGGCAAATACGGATACCTGGAAGAATAACGGGCTTTTATGAGGTCGTAACTGCCAGGGAATGCTGCATCAGATTGCTTTCAATCGTCTTTAACTGTTCCATCAACTCTTGCTGAAGCGTCCCTGCGGCATGCGGAACCAACCCTTTGTAATAAGCAATCCCCTGCAACAGCTGCTCCCGGAATTTAGTCAGGTACTTTTGTTTTTTATCACTGAACTCCTGTACCTGCGACTCCAGGTCTTTCCGGTAATGAGCAACATACAAATTCAGCTCGTTGATAAACATGTTAGGGCGCTTCACCTGCGCGAGCAGGTTGATACGTCCGTAAATATGGCCGACCATCTCTTCGAGGGTGTATACCCTGGAAAACCATGCCAGGTTGGGGCCCGGGCAAATTGATACTGCCCGGTTTTCCCGGGGAGCGAGCAGCTTGTTTTTAACCAGGGCAGCCGCACTCAATCCTTCGCACAGACAGAGCTTCCCGGTGACGGCATCTATTTTTCTTTTGAGCGCCTCTTCGCTCAGTCCGAGTGCTTCCAGTTGTTTGATTTTAAGATGCTGATATTCCCGGGAAGCCGTACAGATGGGTTCACTGGTAAATTCGGTATTCGAAACCAGGTACTTTTTCTTACAAGGGCTCCCCGGACGCCCCTTTGCAATCCGCTCCAGGCGCTGCTTTTCGGCGCTGCTTTTCCTGAAATTATTAAACAACACCCCCAAAGGCGATGAATCACTCACATAATAATCCGCAGTGTCCGCTTCTGCCAGGTCTTTCAGGGTTTCCTCATCGACATTCGTGACTTCGGGTACCAGCAGAAACGGACTCCCCCAGCCCGTTGCATCCACCTGGTAATAATCCAGCAGGAACTGGTTTTCGCCCGCTGTTCCGATCCCTCCCTGTACACTGATCCGCATAGCAGGCGCCTCGCTGACGTGCAGCCCTTTGTGCGCGAGCCCTGCCTGGTAAAGCCCCAGCAATTCTGCCTTCATTTCTACTCGTCTCGCCTTGAACTCATCCAGGATAGGCCCCAACAGGTAGCCATCGGTTGCGAAAGCATGCCCGCCGCAGTTAAGCCCGGATTCAATGCGGAACTCTGCTATCCAGATTCCCTTTTTCGCTAAAAACCGGGCCTGGATAAATGCCGACCGGAAATCGCTGACTTTTAAAATAACTTTCTTCCGGAAGAAGCCGTTTTCGTCCGGGTAAAAATCCCGGAAATGCTCCAGGTAACTGTAAAGCCTGGGGTTCATCCCGGCAGACAGTATCAGGGAAGACGTCAGGGTGCTGTTTGCAAACCCGCGCAACGCTGCGGAGGCATCCGAATATTCGTCACCCAGCGCCTCTCCGAAGGCATTTCTATTCATTTTATCGACCTTCGACATGATGTTCACGTCGATCGCTCCTTTTACCAGACGGCTTCTTAATTCCGATTCCAGTTTCCCGCGCTCCTTCCCTGCCGGCAAGGCCAGCATTTGCCGGTAGCGCTGTTTTAAAGCGGCCGTTTCCGGCAGGAGCCGGAAATACCGGGTAATATCGGTCCCTTCCTCAAAAGGCTGTAAACGAAGTGAACGGAAGCGCCGATCGACGATCCGGTCCATGAGGTTAAGGTAAGCGGTGATCCGCCGGCTGCGGAAGTCGTCCGCTCCGGCAGTGATTGGCGTATATACCTCTCCATTAAGCAGTGCATGATGTTTTCGCATCCGCTCGATCATCTCGTCGTCGACGATAGACGCAACAGAAGAAATTCCGAAAGGCGCGACTTTTACAGGGGTGTCCACCGAATATCCCAGACCCAGCACCGGGATATGAAAAGTATGCATTGTCATTTTTCGTGATTTTAGTAACGTTTGCGGGAAAATGAACCGCGATTCAAAGCTACTGCCTTCACCAAAAATAAAAGTTGACCAGGATAGGCCGGGAGCATGATATTCGTCAGGTTTAAACTGCGTGAGCAGGGGCGTGCATACTTAGCGTATATTCATCAATTTCAGGAATTCATTCTTTTTCCGGCGGGAAATATCGATCCGGTGATTACCCGTCAGCACCACCGTTCCCCCTTCTCCTTTCAGGTAGTGCTGTACATGCTTGAGGTTAATCAGGAAAGAATGGTGCACCCGGCAGAATTCCGAATCACACAAAAGGTTTTCAAAGTCTTTCAGGTTGCGGCTCACCACTTCCTGCGTACCCGATCGCATAATCAGGCGGGTGTAACTGCCGTCGGCCTTCATAAACACAATATCATCGGCATCGAAAAAGGAAATGCCCGTCATCCCCGGGACCGCGATACGCCTGGTTCCCTGGTCGCGGAAACGGATATTGTGGAGCACCGACGAATAGGCGGTCATCCGTTCCGGCATTTTCTGCAGGCGCTGCTTCATCCTTTCAACCGAGACCTTCAGCTCATCCGGATCCACTGGTTTGAGTAAGTAATCGAGTGCGCTGAACTTGATCGCCCGCAGGGCAAACCGATCGTACGCCGATACAAAAACAATCTCAAAATCAATGGGCTGCAAACGTTCCAGCAAGTCGAACCCGGACATTCCCGGCATGTGGATATCCATAAAAACCAGGGCCGGCCGGTGGTATCCGATCATTTCCATGGCTTCTTCCGGCGATGCGCAGCTCGCAACTACCTTAATTTCGGGGGTAAACCTGGCAATAGCCAGCGCAAGGGCATCCCGGCCGTCTGCTTCGTCGTCTACAATAATCGCACGTATCTTTTCCATAGTGTCTAAACTACCGGCATTAAGCAGCCTCCTGTGTATTGGGAAGCCAGATGGTCACCTTCGTACCGGCCGGCGCACCTTTTCCGTCGGTCAGGTCCTCAAATTGAATGATATTTTCCTTTTCGGATTGCAAAAGCAACTTCAGCCGTTCAGTGGTGATTTTAAGACCGAGGGATTTTTGCTTCAATACCCTGTTTTGTTTCAGCTCCTTCGAACGGGCCCGGCCGACCCCGTTATCGGCAATCGTCACCAGCAGTTCGTCCTGCGAGCGTGTTATGCAGACCCTGATAAGGCCCGGGCCCTCTTCCTGGCGGGGCATCAGTCCATGCCAGATGGCATTCTCAATAAAAGGCTGCAGCACCATCGAGGGGATGTAGGTACTCTCCGCATCCACCTCCGGGGCCAGCGACAGTTCATAGACAATTTTTTGTTTGAAGCGTAGTTGTTCCATCTCGACGTACGACTTCATGAGGTCCAGTTCGCTGGAAAGCAATACTTCTTCAGATTCGGAATTTTCCAGGATCAGCCGGATCAGCCGGGAAAGCTTCCCCAGGTACCTGGAAGCATTTTCATCCTCCCCGGTCAGCACCATCCGGTTAATGGAATTCATGCAGTTGAAAATAAAATGCGGATTGATCTGAGACCGCAAGGTCTTGAGTTCCAGCATACGCAATTCGTTCTGAAAACGTTCCTGCCTGATTTCTTCATTTTTGGATGCCAGTTTACGTGCATTCCTTAACCGCTGCAGAAAAATATACAGCAGGAAACCTCCTATCAGCGCTACCGTCAGGAAAACGACAGTATACAGCTTTTTCATAGCCGCCTGCCGGAGGGCTTCTTTCTCATGAAGCTCCTTTTCCTTCGCCAGGAGGTCTATCTGCTTATCCTTTTCACTGGTCTCGTACCTTACCTGCAACTCATTCAGCTGCCGGGCCACATCGGTATCCATAATGCTGTCCTTTATCGCGACATACTTTTGGGTATACTGATAAGCGCCAGCGAAATCCTGCTGCTTCTCCCGGATTTCGGATAAGTACTTGTACACATCCTGCAATACAGGCTTCGCATCTGCCTTTAACGCCAGTTGTTCGGCTTCCCGCAGGTAGGCTTCTCCTTTTCGGTATTGCCCCATTTTCAGGGATACGTGCCCGATATTCCGCAGGGTTTCGGACGTAGACATCTGATGGGCAACCTTCCGCCGGAGCACCAGCGCTTCTTCATAATTTCCCAGCGCTTCCTGATATTTTCCCTGAAACAGGAGCATATCCCCGATATCATCGTAATCATCCGCCATGCCATATTCCTGGTTCAATGCCACCGCGGAAGCCAGCGATTTCCGGTAATGCGCTTCCGCTTCCGGATAGTCCTTTTGGAACACATAGATATCTCCCAGGTTGCTGTAGACCGCCCCTGCTCCGTTGGTATCCTGCAGCTCTTCAAAAATTACCAATGCCTTTTTGAAGGTACCGACCCCTTCTTTCCACTGTCGCTGTTTTTTGTAAATCGTTCCGATACCGACCAGGCCGCAGGCCGCAAAATAGGCCTTCCCCAGTCTGTCGAACAGCGTCCAGCTTCTCTGATAGGCGTCCAGGCTTTTGAAATAGTCGCCGTTGTACTGGTAAACCACCCCCAACTGATAATACCCCTCCGCTATACGCAAAGAATCGGCGGCGGGAAGGTAATAATCCATATACCTTTGCAAAAAGGATATTGCTTCCCTGAAATTCCCCCGGTGGCGGTTGACAATGCCATAATACAGATCCCCCAAGGCCCTTCCTTCCGCTATTCCCGTCACCCCGGCTACCCATTTTAAACTATCGGCGTAAAGCAAGGCGGTATCCAGCCCGATCCGTGAAAGGGTAATCGTTTCGCACAATTTATCCAGTACAGCTATTTTTTCTTTCCCCGGGGGAAGGGAAGCGGCGGTGCTCCGCAAGCTGTCAACAGGCGTTTGAGCCCATAGCTGTATGCTGCCCGGAAGGAGGAGAAAAATAAGCGGTACAATAGCCTTCATACGGTAGCTTTTAGTGTCTGCCCCACTACCATGCCCTACAGAAGTTTATGCGGTAAATATAGGCAATTTTGACCAAGCCTTTTAACCGCACACTAAAAACAGGATTCCGTTGGCTTTTTTAGTTACTTTTCCGGGTGTTTGTCTTTGGAGGATGACGAACAGGATGTACCCGCTGCCATAGCGAATATCCGTTGGCAGCTGTCACCAAACTGCCAACGGACGATCAACTGTTAAGTAAGGTTTCAATGTCGAATTTCTTCATTTTCAGGAAGGCTGCCAGTACTCCCGGCGCTTTTTCCGGATCTTTCATTAAAGTGCTGAGGATGGAGGGAACTATTTGCCACCACACCCCAAACCGGTCCCGGCACCAGCCGCACATGCTTTCTTCCCCTTCTTTGGTGAAGCACTCCCAATAATAGTCGATCTCATCCTGCGTATCGCATTCAACTACCAGCGAAACTCCCTCGGAAAATGTGAACGGCTGCGGTACGCCGCTGTCCATCGCCATAACAACCGCTTCGCCCAGCCTGAACTGGCTGTGCATCACCTGGCCCCGGTAGTCTGGGTTATCTTCGCCGTATTCCAGGATCCCCTCTATATGGGTGTCTTTAAAGACACCGGCATAAAAACCGACGGCAGCTGCTGCTTGCCCCTGATGCTCCCCACAGAACATCAGCAAGGGGCAGATTTTCTGTCCCACCCCGCTCATATCGCCCAGATACACCTGCCAGCTGACCCCGAACCGATCCTGTACCCACCCGTACCGTTCACTCCATTCGTACCGGTCGAGCGGCATCAGCACTGTTCCGTCTGCACCCAGTTGTTCCCATAACCGGTCAGTCTCCTCCGGCGTTTCGCATACGACAAAAAAGGAAACGGAGGGGTTCGGCTGCACATCGTACCGGCTGTTCAGGGCCATAAAGTGCTGCCCGCCTAAATCAAAGGCAACCACCATAGGGGTGTCTTCGGTAATTGCCGAACCGGGAAACAGGGAACAATAAAAGGCAGCAGCCTCTTTGGCCATCCCTGCAAGCCAAAGGCATGGATAGATTGACCGGCGCATCTGTTATTCCTGCGGCAGTTTACTAAGATCCATATACGCTACTTCCCAGTTATGGCCGTCGGGATCTTCAAAACTGCGCTGCTGCATAAAGCCATAATCTTTGGGTTCGGCCGCTTCCCTGCCGCCTGCGGCCAGCGCTTTGTCCGCTATCAGGTTCATCTCTTCCAAGCTTTCCAGCGCAAGGGAATTAATCACTGAACAGGCTGTTTTCGCTGTTCCTATCGCTTTATCGATGAACTCTTTAAAGCGGTCATGCGTCAGCAGCATTACAAAAATCTCGTCTGTAAGAACCATACAGGCGGCCGATTCATCCGTAAAGTCGGGATTGTTGTTAAAACCGATAGCGGTATAGAAATCCATCGATTTTTTCAAATCAGCCACCGGAAGGTTAATGAAAATTTTAGTTGCCATGGTAGTGTCTTTTTTCTTGTAAAAGTACGACTATAACCAGCAACTCAACCGGGTAAACCGGGCCATTGTACAGGGGTATTTGTGACAACATGCAATTCTCGTCCGTAAAGCGCGTGAGAGGGCGCCGGTGCAAATGACTTTTAACGAACAAAAAAGTGCTGACACAAAGCATTATTGCCGGACTATTCTTAGTTTTGGGGTAGCGCTGCCGGAACCCGTGACGGCTTGAAAACGAGGTTAACTTTACTGAAAAACATGAACAATACATTCGTTATTGCCTCTGAAATCCTGATCGGGCTGATCGCACTGGAACATTTGTACATCCTGTGGCTGGAAATGTTTTCCTGGGAAAAGACAGGTAAGAAAGTATTCAGGGGATCGCTGCCGGACGAGCTGTTCAAACCCACCAAACGCCTGGCGGCCAACCAGGGACTGTACAACGGGTTCCTTGCCGCGGGCCTCATCTGGACGTTTTTTATACCGGATGAAACCTGGCAAAAAAATATAGCCCTGTTTTTCCTGGGCTGTATTTTCGTGGCGGGGATATATGGCGGGATTACCGCCGCTAAAAAGATCATCCTGGTTCAGGCGCTGCCGGCCTTCATTGCGTTGCTCCTCGTGTTGTTGCGTTAAAATTATTGGCAGCATCCGCGAGTACGGAAAGGATTTTACCGGAGGCTTCATCACAGAAATCAAGACCGGAGTAGTCGGGGTTGTACCCTCCGATATAGGGAACGGCCATGATGAAAATCCGGTCGTTCGGCACGCCATAAGGATCCAAAACCTGAAAGTTGTCGTTTATCCCCAAGCCGCGTACCTTCAGATAATATTCTCCCGAAGGAAAAACCACCACTTCCCTGTTGGCATTTTCAAGTTGCAATTTCCCCTGATCCCGGGATTTGAATCGTATATATGCCTGGCTGACCACTTCGTTTTCAACCAGGCTGGGAAAGGGAAGGTCCTTATAAAACAACTGCGGCTGCCCTACACAATCTACAAATGTTTTATAGTGCGTCTGCTGCAGTCTTCCGGATTCATCCCGGTAGCTGTAGAGAGCCCCTCCCTCCTCACTGGCCTCGACCGTGCTGTCGTCGCCTACCGACACGATATCCAGCAACCCTGCATCATTCAACGCCAGCAGTTCCTCAGAAGAGCCCTGGGGAACAGACGCGATAACGATCGCGATCAACGGCGCCAGGACCTTCTGGTACCGGAGCATATCCTCAGCCGAAAGATATTTGGCCGGATAGTTCATCGCAAAACTTAACACCACAAGCATTTCCTTCCAGTACACAGATTCCTTCCGCCGCAAAGATTTCAGGGCTTCGGCATATTCTGCCCGGAAGAGCTGAAAGGGCTCCAGCCGTTCACGGAGCGCCATCATCGCATCCACAAAGGTCTCCATATCCATGTGCTTCACACGCTCATAAAATTCCGGGTCTTTCTCCCGGATTTTATCCTTGAAATTCTTTTCGAACATAAAGTCCAGCGACAAAAACCCGCCGTTGTCTTCGATATGCTCCAGAATCTGTTGCCTGCTCAACAGGGTTGTCCTGGAAATCAGCGGATCGTCCAGATGAATCCGTATAGCGGGAAGGAGACCGTTTCTGGAATGTACCACTATCCGGAAGTGCGGGCTTTCTGCGCCGGGAGTAAACAGCAGCTTTCCTTCCTTGTCCTTACTGAAGCTGCCGTTTCCCCGGGCCAGACTTTTAATGGCGTCGATGGCTGTCAGGGAGGAGCCCCTGAGCGCAACCGGATGGTTGAAACAACCGTTGATCTTAGAAGGGGGGTAAGGGGAATCGTAGTAACCGGCTATCCGATGCTCATGTCCGGAAGGCCAGTTGTGCCCCGAACAAATGATGACCGCGTCAAAAGACTCCACCGCCTTTCCTTCGATTTCAATCCCGACTTCGTTTTGATCCGGAAAATCGATGATGTCCACAACGTTGGCATTAAGATGGAGTTTGGTCTTTATCCCTGCCGCTGCACCGGTTTGCAGAAACGATTTAAATTGTTCGGCCAGGTAGTGTCCGAACAACAACCGGGGCAGGACCTTGTTTGCTTTGAAATTTTCGGCAGCTATCCCAAATGTGTCCAGCGTTTTCCCGGGGATAGTCTGTATCCACTCCGTTATGGACGTAGCGATGTCGGGCACTTCGTTGTCGGAAATATTCGTGACGTGTTCGATACCGGCCCCCTCCGGGCTGTACGGCATGCCCGATCCGATTGTATTTTTCCTTTCGAACAAGTGAACTTCGAAATCAGTCCTACCGGATTCGACTATCTTTTTATACATAAACAAGCCGGCAGGACCTGCACCGACGATGGCGATACGTTTGGATAGCTTATTTTCCATAGCAGGTTTTAGTTGTGACTGACAAATTCCAAACAAGAATATGCCGATTTATCGGATCTGCAAACAATTCCGGTGCAGGAACGAAAATTTTTCTGTCATTGGTAAATTCCGGTAACCGCACGTGTGTCCGGTCCGGTTGCCTGCAGCGGCGTACCGGGCAGCGCTGCCGCAGACGAAAAGTTCAGGTGACAGCGACTATCCTATTCCTTTTCTAAGTAATATTGCGCCAATTCTGTCTATCCGGGCCCGTTTTAGTGAGTGCTTTAAAAAAAACCAACATTCTCAACACCAAAGATCTGACAACCTATTTCCTGGTTGCCGGAACCGGCGCATTGGTACAGCTGTTCGTAAGCAGCCTGGTGCAAGGCTGGTTCGGCTTGTCTTTCAAAGCGTCTATCAATGTAGCCTATCCGGTGTCTCTTTTGGTTGGATTCATCCTGACAAAGCTATTTGCCTTTAATGTCCGGAACACGAACCAGACGCCCAGAGAGGTGGTCAAATTCATGATCGTGGCGCTGGTTTCATGGGGAGTCACGTGGACCGTGGCAGTAGGCTCACTGGCCTTTTCAAGGGATGTCCTGGGAATACCTGCCTACAGGCTTCATATGGTCTTTGTCCGGAAAGCCGTCAACGTCAATGAAATGGTTTGTTATATCATCGGCCAGGGCTTCAGTTTCATGGTCAATTTTGTCCTTCATAAGACTTTCACGTTTAAAAGCACCGGTTTTTACAATCGTCTTAAAGTATTGTTGAAGGATTAGGCGCCGGATTTTTGGCGGTTATAGTTACCAGACTTCGGATGGGACAGGTATAACGATTCATTTTGCTGATTCTCTGCCACTTGCATTTCCGTCACAAATGCTATACTTTCGTACTCATAACGTTTATACACACTTAAAATTAAAAAAGCGATGGCAGGCACACGTTCACAAATCTACATTCAGCTGGTTTTTGCCGTGGGGGGCGAGGGTAATCAGATCGGCTCATCCTGGGAGGAAAAATTATTCAGCTGCATTACACGAACAGTCACTAACCACGGACAAACGTTACTGGCGATTAACGGGATGCCCGATCATATTCATATGCTGGTGGCCATACGTCCATCGTGCTGTTTGTCCGATTTGGTCCGGGAGGTCAAAACATCCTCCGGCGCGTTTATCAATGAGCAGCAATTTTCAGGCTCCGGGTTCCGGTGGCAGGAAGGTTACGGGGCATTTTCCTATGCTATTTCAGACCTTGACAACCTGATTGCATTTATCGGCAACCAGAAAAACCACCATAAAAAACAAAGCTTCAAGGAAGAATATATCGGACTGCTGCGGGAATTTGATGTTGAATTCACAGAAGAAAATCTTTTTAATTGGGCGAATTTCTTTTAAATAGCTGCTTTGACCGGATGATCCGCTGCAATGCAGGTAGTTTGAAAATCGCCGGAAGGAGCGGTATATCTTTTTTATTTCACCGGCGTTCCACTAAACCGGCTCCTTTTGTCGTTATATAAGCGGTATGACTTCCCTGATCCGATCCTGGATTGATAACTTTTCCCGCTCGCTGGGTCTTTCTCCACCTTTCTCCTTCATTTCAAATCCGGTCGTTTATGGAAACGCATCAAAAAATTAAATTCGCCGCTACGGAAAACAGCCTGTTTTTCCCTACGCTCAAAAAGAGGGTCGATCAGTACTTTACCCAGCACAACAAATCCCGTTATGCCAACCGTAAGATGGTTATCAAAACCGTGGTGTTACTGGCGGTATACCTGGTCCCTTTCATCGCTTTGCTGGTCTTTCAGCCTTCTTTCCCTGTCAGTATGCTCCTGTGGATCGTGATGGGTGTGGGAATTGCGGGAATTGGCATGAGTATCATGCACGACGCCAACCACGGCGCCTATTCCGCTTCTTCCAGCCTCAACAAATGGCTCGGCCGCACCCTGCACCTCGCCGGAGCCGGGGTCACGAACTGGAAGCTTCAGCACAACCTGCTGCATCATACTTTTACGAATGTGGTCCCGCTCGACGAAGACATCCGGGACCGCGGTGTCATCAAACTTTCCCCGCATTCAAAAGCTGCAGCCATTCATAAGTTCCAATGGCTGTATGCATTCTTCTTTTACGGGCTCCTTACCCTTTACTGGGTGCTGGTAAAAGACTTCATCCAATATTACGGGTTTATCAAATCGGGTGTGAACCGGCAGTCCAATCGTAAAAATGCTGAGATGTTTACCACCCTGGTCGTCCTCAAAACCGTCTACCTGATTTGTCTGCTGCTTGTTCCGGCAGTTGTTTTCCATATTCCGTTCGGCCAGGTCCTGGCAGGTTTCCTGATCATGCATTTTACATCCGGACTGCTTTTAACGGTTATTTTTCAGCTGGCGCATACCGTAGAAGGAACAGACCATCCGCTGGCTGATGAAAAGGGGATTATCCGGAAAAACTGGGCGGTCCATCAACTCGAAACCACCGTTAACTTTTCCCCGCGCAACAAGTGGCTGAGCTGGTACATAGGCGGCCTCAATTTCCAGATAGAACACCATCTTTTCCCGAAGATCTGTCATGTACACTACCCGGACATTGCCCCAATCGTACGGCAAACCGCGAGGGAGTTCGGGATTGCCTATCTTGAAAACCCGACTTTCGTCTGCGCCCTCAAGTCACATTTAAGGGCCCTGCGCCGGTTTGGAAAACTTCCTGCCCTCAACGAGGCAATCGGCTGAACCGGATATTAACGATAACCTGCCGCTGCCTGAAATCCTTGTTTTGGCGGGGCATTGCCGGCAATCCGGAATACTTTCCTATCTTTGTACTGTTGCACGGGGTGCCCGTCCTTACGGACCTGGCTGAGATAATACCCGCAAACCTGATCTGGATAATGCCAGCGGAGGAAATGCATGACAGGCGCATTGTTGCATTTTAATCGTTTGGCTGTTCCGGGCGATTTTTTTCATTTTAAACGATGCAAAATGCTTCCTGAACAGAATAAATTTGACCTGGTTACGCGGGACCTTACGAATTGGCAGGGCCGCAAGGAGTGGTTCTTCAACCGGGAGCATACCGACACCTATGAGCTGTGGTATGAAGGCCGGTACAAACGAGCCGAAATCTATCAGAAGAAAATTATCGGAAACCTTGTCAAAAAGGATCCCAGGGTGGAGACGCTCCTTGAATTCGGCTGTGGAACGACCCGGTTTACCCGATGGTGGCATGAGATAGGCATTGAAGCCACGGGCGGCGACATCTCCCCCTTTATGCTTGGCCAGGGCGCCCATCTTTTTAAAGGGGACCTGGTACTGGCCGATTCCCATCAGATGCCCTTCCGGGACCATACCTTTGACTTGCTGGCGTTTATTACCACGTTTGAATACTACAAGGATCCCGTAAAGGTGATTCAGGAGGCGGTACGGGTGGCGCGGTATGGTATTGTCTTTGGAATGATGAATCGCAATTCGCCCAAATTCATCCGGAGAAGGGTACAACAACGCTTTGGCAAAAACCCTTTTTACGTAACCGCCAATTTTTATACCCCCGCCTCCCTCATCAAAGTGATCGATCAGGCCCTGAAAGGTCGGGAATATACACTGGAATGGACTGCTACAGGACTTCCGGCCTGGTTTCCGGTTCAGCAATGGGGACTTCCTTTCGGGGATTTTTTCGGATTGCATGTGAAAATGACGGATGTGGCATGAAAGCGGAAATGAGTGAGAATGCCGTGGGAAAACTTTCGGCCGGTCTGTGTGCGCAGTCGTTCCTGACCCAAACCGGCGCCCGGCGTCCGGAGGTAAAGGTGGGCCCTTCGTATGGAGTGGATGTTGCCATTGTCCAGCTTCCGGGTGGCCTGGGGATGGCGCTGACAAGCGATCCGCTGAGTCTGATCCCCACACTCGGGCTGCAGGAGTCCGCCTGGTTATCGGTGCACCTGATGGCCAATGATATGGCCACCACCGGGCATGCTCCGCACTATGCGCAGTTTGTGCTGAACCTGCCTGTAGAACTTTCCGACCAGGATTACCGCACATACTGGCATTATATTGACCATTATTGTGCCGAAATTGGTGTAGCAATTACCGGGGGCCATTCCGGCAAAATAGCAGGGCAGCATTCCACCATCGCCGGCGGCGGGACCATGGTCACCGTTGCCCCGCTTGATTCTTTTCTGACCAGTAATCAGGCACAGCAGGACAACCTGCTGCTAGTCGCCGGAGAGGCCGCCATTGTCTCTACGGCTATTCTGTCCAGAAGCTTTCCTGCAACGGTACAAAACCGCGTTGGAAATGAAATATGGCAATCGGGCTGTGATTTGTTCTATAAGACGTCGTCGCTGCAATCGGCCTTAACGGCGGTTGGTACCGATCGGCAGGTAACCGCCATGCACGACGTAACGGAGGGGGGGATTATCGGCGCCATTCATGAAATGGCGGTGGCGTCCGGAAAAGGAGTACTTGTCGACAGAACGGCGATTCCTGTCGGTTTGCCGCAGCAAAAGATAATGGAAAGCTTTCACCTGGACCCACTCTACACCATAGGAGCGGGAGCCACCCTGATGGCTGTAGAAAAAAATGCAGCCGACGACGTCCTGAAACGGCTGCATCAGGCCGGGATTGCAGCGGCCGTCGCAGGCAGCTTTACGGACAGCTCGCAAGGACAGTTTTTCCTCGAAAACGGAAAGAAAACACCCCTTACCGTCCCCGCAGCAGATCCTTACTGGGCAGCATTTTTCGAGGCATTTGATAGAGGTTTTAGATAATAGAGGTTTTAGGTAATAGTTAATAGGTTTTAGGTAGGAGGTTTTAGCACACAAACATGCATAACTATCAACTAATCAACCAATACCTAATACTTGAAACCTAACCCCTAACACCTGAAACCTAACACCTAAAACCTAACACCTATGATAAAAGGAGGCATTTACCTGGTAATCGACCCCGCTATGGAAATTGATTTCCTGATCAGCCAGCTCGAAAAAGCGTTGAAAAGCCGGAAGATAACAGTGGTCCAGATCTGGAATCATTGGGAAAACGTACAGGACCGGCCGGGGCTTATCGAGACCATTTGCGGAATGGCGCATGCCAGTCAAATCCCGGTACTGATTAACGAATCCTGGGAATGGCTGAAAAGCACTTCCCTCGACGGGGTCCATTTCGACACCCCTCCGGACGATCTGAACGCCATCAGAGCCTCCGTCGGCAGGCCTTTTCTGACGGGTCTGACGGTATCCAACGACCTGGATCGGGTAGTATGGGCAGCAGGCCATTCATTCGATTATATCTCCTTTTGTTCGGTATTTCCATCGCCATCCGCCTCCGGCTGTGAGCTGGTAACTCCGGAAACCCTTATCCGGGCGAGGGAATTGACGGATCTGCCGATTTTTGTTTCAGGAGGCATCTCGCCGGATAACCTGCACCTGCTTCCGAATGCTGCGTATGACGGCATAGCGGTCATTTCGGGGATTATGAAGCAACCGGAACCGGAAGTGAGCGCGCGTAGCTATTATCGGGCGATGAGGGGATAGGTTTGAGGTAATAGGTGTTAGGTAATAGGTGTTAGGTAATAGGCTGTCAGCTATCGGCTATCGGCTTTCGGATGTCGGATGTCGGCTTTCGGATGTGGGCTTTCGGATGTGGGGTTTGGGGGTGTGGGGGTAGCGAATTCGGGTTTTGAGAATGTTGAAGACAATTAAAATTTTATCTGTGCAAATCTGATTAATCTGTGGTGAAACACCCATTTTTATGAAAGTATCCCTGTTAACCAAACTTTGCTGCCCGGTCGATAAGCGCCCGCTACAGCACCAGGTGTTCCTGAAAACGCCTGAAGACGACATCATCGAGGGACTCTTGTCCTGCCCTGAATGCCTGCGTTACTATCCGATTATCTATGGAATCCCGGTCATGACCCCGGACGAATATCGTCAAAAGGCGCTGGAAGCCCCGATGCTGGAAAAATGGGGCCTGGAAGCAGATGTTACGGCCTACCGGCTACTGGGGGAATAAATCCGCCGTACCGGCATTAAGCGTCCGGTCCCGTACGTTAACGCGCGGGACCGGATGCAATTCATAGAAGAAGGTAACACGGTATTCTAAAATTTTTATTGCTTCCGTTAGGAAAACGTCTTTATTTTCCAGACCGCATGGGCAAATTGCTCCATATCTTCCCGGCTGCCCAGTAAGGCGTGCTGCAGGATCCAAACCGACTCCTGACAAGCCTGCTCACTCACCGGGCAATATACCCCGGTATAATCAACTTCTCCGGGAATGGCATAGCACATAAAGTTTTTCTCCTGGAATAAAGGCTGCCGGTAGAGCGGGTGCGGATAGCCCCGGAAACAGGGGACGCCTTCCGCGAGTAATCTTTCGACAAAATCATTCCGGCTAAGCCCGCGAAACTCATCCGGATCATATTTGAAAATAAAGAGGTGATAACTGTTCAACGTCTCTCCGAATCCGCCTTCCAGCGGCGTAATTCCTTTAATACCGCGCAGCAATTCCACCAGGTAACGTCCGTTTTCATGCCGGCGTTTCGTCTGCTCTTCCAGGCGGTTCAGCTGGGAAGCAAGTAAAACAGCCTGCAGCTGCGTAATGCGGTAATTACATCCCGCGTTGAAATGATCGTACCACTGCCCTTCTTCGCTTCTGCCCACATTCCGTAACGAACGCATCATACGGTATAATTCCGGGTCATCCGTAACCACAGCGCCTCCTTCCCCGCACGTAAGGTTCTTGGAAGACTGAAAGCTAAAACTGCCGGCATGACCGATGCTTCCCAGCTTTTTCCCTTTGTACGCCGCGCCGTGTGCATGAGCTGCATCTTCAATGACCTTCAAACCGTGTTTTTCAGCCAGCTCCATGATCGCATCCATGTCGCAGGCTTGTCCCCCGAAATGGACCGGGATAATTGCTTTGGTGCGGGGGGTTATGGCCCGTTCAATGGCGGCAGGATCAATGTTATACGTCTCCGGGGAAATATCCGCAAAAACAGGGACACAATTGCATTCAATGACCACAGAAGCCGTGGCAATAAACGAATACGGCGGCACGATAACCTCGTCTCCCGGTCGTACCCCGCAGGCCATCAGGGCCAGCCGCAGGGATACCGAACCGTTTACACAGGTCACGGCATACTTGCTTCCGCAGTAGGCGGCGAAGGCTTGCTCAAATGCTTCCACCGCCCCCAGGCAATCCGGGTTCCCCCACTGCCCGCTCCGAACCACCTGCTCTACTGCATGGATTTCCTTCTGATCAAAAACAGGCCAGGGGAAGGACTTTTCTACTGCCTTTTTTCCACCATGGAATGCTAACTGTGCTTTCATTTGTATAAAAAGGTATGAGGTTTGAGGTTTGAGGAAAAAAGTGGTCAGTGATCTGCGGTCAGTCGCTTATTCATTGTTCGGTTTCTGTGCGCCCCCGCTGATTTCTGACAGCTGATTTCCGGCAACTCATGACTATTTACTGATCGTTATATGATCCATCACCTGCCCGTCCGCATTGTAGCAATAATAGGTCATCGTATGATCCTGAATACTGATATGCTGGTACAACGGACCGCCTTTATACCGGATTACCGCATACGCTTCATCCGGCCAGTGCTCCTGTTTTCCTTCGATACTGATCGACATGGTATAAATCGTACCATCAGCCGGTGACGACACCGGCTTTTCGGTATGCATGGGCCGGGTACGCAGGTAATAATGCATATGGCCGCTCATGACCATATCCACATGGTATTTATCAAACAAACTACACCATTCCTTACGGATTTCCGAATAGTCTTCTTCAAAATTGTAGGGCGGGAAATGAAACATGGCAAACTTCCAGCGGGCAGCCGATCCTGCCAGCTGCTTTTCGATCCAGGCGCTTTGCTCCGCAACCGGCTGTGTGCCATCGATCATTAAAAACAAAGCATTCTGATAGGTATAGGCATAGGTCAGCTCTTCCGGGATTCCGTCCGGGCCATTGGCCGGCAGGCTAAACATTTCGCGGTACATCCAGGCTCCCAGGCCATCCTGGTTATCATGATTCCCCGGAATGGGCATGAGGGGTTTATGGGCATAAACCTGTCCCGAATACTCGAATAGCCGGTCCCATTCGTCGCGGTATAAGCCTGTGCTCACCAGATCCCCGGCAATCTGATAAAAAGATACTTCCGGATGCCGTTCAAACGTCTTACGGACCATCTCCCCGTACACCGGGGAACGATGTGTATCGCCAAACCAGATAAAGGAGAAACCAGCAGGCGCTGCCGCCTCCGTCCGGAAGGTTGCCGGCGCGGACCACCCGTCACTAACAGATCCGACGCGGTACCCGTATAGCATGCCCGGTTCCAGTTGCGTCATATGGCCTGTGAAACGATGGATATAACGATCATTGCGGAGCAAACGGTCTTCCATTTTATACAAGAAAGCGCTTACGCTGAGTGTATCGTCCGAATCCGCCTGCCAATACTGCACTTCTCCCGCAGCTACCCGGTCATTGCTCCGCCATTGCACATCCATCGTCGTCTTCGGATCATCACTCCAGGTAAGGAGCACCTGATCCGGAAGATTTCCCGAAGGATAGGGAGTATCCCTGAAAGCCCCGATCAGGTGTGCTTCCCGGGCTCTTCCGCGAATGGTTGTAAACAACACCTGCCCTGTCAATGCTTCCGGCACTTCGGTCAGTCTCAGTTCGTCCCAATCATGGTAGGTAAATGCTCCGGGTCCCATTGTTTCAAAATGCTGATTTTCCGGAAAAACGGGAGCAATTTCCAGTGAATCTCCCGTCGCCTGCGGTGCTACCGAGATGAAATAGACCGGTCGGTGCTTATCCAGGCCGTTCACGCCCAGTTCTACGCGCCCTTTCGGAAAATCCTTTTGCCAGACTTCATAGGTATAGGACTCGTTCTTTACAATCATTTCCGTTTTACGGAAACCGCTTGCCTCCAACCAAAAAGGGACAGTTTCCTGTTTCTCATGCCGCATCAGCGACACCGTTACCGGTACATTCACCTCAAACGTCCAATACTGCGTAGAGAGCACTTGCCGTTCTTCCGGCGTAAAAAGGGTGAGCAGGTATTCCTGGCTCAGCGTGTCCATCTCACCGGCGCTGAAGCTGCTGTACAATCGCGTAACCAGGTCGTCCATCACGGCAGACACTGTCAGTGGCTTTGTCTTCTCCGGGCGCCCGCACCCCTGAAAGACAGCCGCTGTAAGCAATAGCCCCGTCAAAGCGGGAATCCATCTGTTAATTTTTATCATGCTATTGGTAACTGAAAAATGAGGAGCTGCCCGTAAAACTATCATTTATCCGGAACCGGTAAATCCGGGCAGCTCCTTTTGAAGTCTTTCATAAGCAAGTGTTAAGTAACTTTATTATTCCGGGGGTTTATCGTTATTGCGAGAAGCAGTCAGCAACTCATCAAAATAAACCATAAGGACCTCCGAGTACTCCGAGAGTATCTCTTTATTGCTCAGGCCTTGCAATAACTCATCCAACTCATTCCGGGAGAGCTTATTGTGAATCAGCGCTTCAATCAGATGTTTAGCCCGAGACTTCTTCATAGCCTCTTATCGGTTAGTTCGAATACTCTTTTAGTACCTTATTTGAATCGCTAAAGGCTATCGGGCTTTCTTTTTTTTTCGATACAACCAAACTTTCGAATGCTTATTGTACAAATACTTTTTTTGTATCGGTAACAAACATACGGGTACTGGTCGTATACTCGTCGCCATTCGAATCCTGATAGCGGAGATCCACATAAAATGCCCGGTAACCAGCGGAAGGAAAAGGTTGCTGAAGCTCTACGGTCGACTTGTCTTTCAATTTTATCGGCTGGCTCGACCATTTGTCATCCCGGAAGTCCTTATCCTTCGAATCGGCCGACCAGACCACTGCTCCCAGCAGGATATCGGGAGACGCTTTTACCGATAACCGGGCCTGTTTCTTATGCGTCCGGATTTCCCAGGCACATTCAGGATACGGCTGCTGCTGCAGGGCCATGGACCAGAACGATCCCAGTGCCGCCATGGCCTGCTGGCCGCCGCCGAGGTTGTGGCCGGCATTGGGCACATAATGGATCAGGTTTTTACCCGGAATGTCTTTGTAATAGTTTTTGATATTATCCACTACCCAATACGGATCGTTGGTTCCCATGAAAATCATTTTCGGAACGGTAAGATTCGCCCGGTAAGAATAAGGGTCAATCATTTGGCTGATGGCCTGGCCGTCGGGCGTAGCCGTGGACTGGGGGATCCCCAGTTTGACATAGTCCTGAATTTCTTCACTGTAATCGCCCCAGGTCTGGATCTGGTATTCCAGGCTGACGGGCATATTGAGGATATCAATTACCATAGGGGCTATGGATTCCACCCGTTTATCGTTAATCGCACCGGTCAGCCAGGTAGTCCATCCCCGTTTTGAAGCTCCGGATACGGTGAACCGGTTGATCGTATGCTGGTGCTGTTGTCTGGAAAACTCCTGTACCGCGTCCATCGCCTTTACGGCGCTCTTCACCATAGGAAACAAAGCGGGCCAGCTGTAATCCTTATCGGATTTGAAATTATGCAGGGTGTAGGATATGAGGGCATCCTCCGTCAGGTTGTCATATAATGGTTGATTAGGGACCTGTTTCACAAGCGCAACCGTCGCCTTGTTTGTAAGAGCCATTCCCATCAGTCCCAGTAAAAAGGCATCATTCTTTTTATTGCTCCAATTCGGCAGCTCATTTTTATTGGATCCGCCGGTAATAAAAAGAAGCCCGCCGTCGTATTTTCGTTCATCAGGCGTAATGACCGTTAGCTGGTGCGTCCAGGTAATCCCTCTCCACACCTGCGATGTCAGCAAAAGGTTGTCAACCGTAACGCCATTCTCGGAAAATGATTCTTTTAGTTCCCATTTATACGCATTGTCACTATTGGTCAGATAGCTCTGCAAGGCTGTTTCGGGGGTTATTTGTGCGAACGCCTTTCCAATCAAAAGGCTGAGAAAAAAAACGGACGTAAGACGCTTGATAACGATATGCATTGTTTTGTATGATTTATTTAAATGAGTATTATTGGTTGTTTACAGTTCAATCAGGTTGAATAAAGCAGTCCGCCGGCAATCGTTACCAGGCTGTTCCGGCAGACGCGGTATCCTTTACCGGGTTTCGGGCCGGGGTGCTTTTTCGATCAGCTCCAGCGCCAGGCGCAGGTAAAGATCATAGGTTTGCTCCCCCAGGCTCGTCCTGGTGATGTAATCATAGCGCCTGAAGCTGTTGAAATCTTCTTTTGTGAGGATGTAGCCGAAGGCATCGTTGGTCAGCCCGAACAGGAACGGGAGGGCCGTATTCATTTTTCGTTTCAGGTAATACCCGATATTAGGTAACGCTTCACCGGGGATGGTCAGTATCCGGGCGGGACCGATCGTCACCAGGTTAACTTGCGTGGTCACACTATTCGCGGCTGAGGTCATCAGGTTCACCGGGGATTTTTTGAGGATATATTGCATAATTTCCGAATCTACGGGAAGGGTCAGCCGGTCGGATGTATTCGACAGCGAGGGATTACTGATCACCGGAGCAGGAGCAATGATCCGGAGCGCCTCATCCGCCAGCAGGTGTCCGATTCGTTGACATTCTTCCCAGTTGCCCGCTTCGGAATCAGCCGGACGGCGATTGTCGGCTGTGACCATCCCTCCGAGCGCGCCATTCATAAAAAGGGCTGTTCCCCCGGTCTTTTCTTCAATCCGCTCGTACAACGGCCCGCAAAGGTCGGGACTCAGAATTCCTCTGCCGGAGCCGATTATTTCAGGATGCACGGCATAATTTACCAACGTCGCCAGCACCTGTTGTGCAGCACCTGCTTTCAACACCTGTAACACGCTGCAATGCGGATCGTACAGGGTTTCGGCATAGTAATTATAGGCTATTTTACCCTTGGCCTCCCCTACTCCAACTTTCAATACGGCAGGCTGCAGCTTTTCCACAGCCTCATTGACGGCATCCGCAATTTGCCGCACACACCACTCCAGGTACTTCAGATCTGCTCCCGATTGTCCGTCCTGATCCGGAAAGCCGTAAGCATCCGGACCGCTATGGGTATGTGTTGCTCCGATAAGAATATTTTCAGCGGGAATCCCCTTGATCAATGCCCTGGATTTGTCTCCCAAAACGGAAGGCCAGCCAAGATTATCCACATTGACGATCGCAATCCGGGTAGCTCCCTGTTCCAGTACAAGGGCACGGGCGAACAAGTCCCCTCTTTTTTCCGTGACCGCCTTGGGGGTACCGATCCCGCCTGACACCGGCAGCAAGGGATTCGGGGTAATTACCCGAAGTGCCGCTGCCGCACGGAAGGTTTGTCCGTGGGAGGTGAAAAAGGTCAGAAATAAGCAGGCTGTTAGCAGGTGTTTAAAAATGGTGGTTTTCATTTGAGGTTTGAGGTAATAGGTGTTAGGTGTTAGGTGTTAGGTAATAGGTGTTAAGCTTTCGGATGTCGGATGTCGGCTTTCAGCTTTCGGATGTCAGCTTTCGGCAAACAGCTTTTGGATGTCAGCTTCACCATGGTCTGTGTCTTCGCCCACCATGGTCTGTGTCCCCACAGACCATCCTATCACCGGCCCGGAAGTGAGTTGTAAAGCACAGACTCCATCATGGTCAATGTCTTTTCGCCCACCATGGTCTGTGTCCCCACAGACCATCCC